>DATGJZ010000083.1:0-62331 GCA_035294925.1 Candidatus Angelobacter sp.
GGCTCCAGCTGCGCCGCTTTGCACAGCGGCTTCGGCCAGACCGTGGACGTGGGGGTGATACCAGTAGAGTCCCGGAGGTTCGTTGGTGGGGAACTGCAGGCTGTAGGAGAAAGTGTGCCCGGGATTGACCAGGGTTTTGACTACGTTGTCACCGTGGCACAGGGGACTGGTGTTGGTGCCGTGATAGTGGATGTTCATGGAGCCGCCGGACATGTTAAAGCCGGCTGCGTTGGTGGCTGGCGCCTGCGCTTCAAACAGGGTATCGCCGCAGGTGGGGCTGAATTGAGAACCGAAAACCTCAGTGCTATCGCCTACGGGGTTAAAGGGAGTGTTGTTGGTTACGGTGATATTAAGGGTATCGCCCGGATTCACGTGCAGGGTTGGGTTCTGCAAGCCGTTTGGGGTCACGAAGCAAAATGTCTGGCGGCCGATCGAGTCGGTGCTGGCCTGGTAAGAGAACTGCACGTTGAGCACGCCGTTGTAGCTGAACAGGGCCGGGGGCTGGTGAATCGCGCTGCCGGGACTGAAACGTGTACATGTGGTGTTAACGGGGGCAACAGGCGACTGGGCGAAGGCACACAATTGTGCCGTCACCAGGATCGCGATGCCAATCGAAATGCGAAAGAGACTATGCTGAAGTTTCCTCATTAAATCGCTCCTGTCGAAGGACTGGAAAAGCTATTTTGTATTTTTGAACGCCATGAGTAGCGCCGGCCCCTCTGGCTTGCCGCCGCGACTCAATTTTTTCACTGTTTATTCAGGGGGAGAGCAAACGCCGGGTGCCATCGAGCAGAGCGCTGGTTCATCCCACCGCCAATGCCCCATCCGGAATCTGGAGCAGAAGAGCGGTAACTTTAGCGCAGAAGCGGCAGACCTGCAACAAATTTGGTTAGGCAGTTCTAAGAAACGGAAAAAACCATTGATTCTATGTAAATAGCGATCTATATCAGCGGTTAATAAAGTCAATACCTATGTATATTTTACGTTATGCAAGCGGTAAAATTCATCAATTCCGGCCTGCCGGAATTTTTCGGTCAACATTAGAAATTTCAAATAAATGTCATACCGCGGAATCATAGGAAACTCTTCTAAAAGCCATACTAGACGAATATGACAAATTGAAAGCAAACTGCGCACGAGACACTGTTACCCAGATTCCTTCCTCTGTCAGTTATACCCAGCCCCATTCGCGCATGAAATTATGGATTCGCCCCCGCTAGAGATTCAGGCTTTGAATTTGCTAAATACTGAATACCCTAAATACCAAGTACTAAATACTTTCTTTCGCCATAACCTGCCACCTGTACTCTATACGCATGAGAGTTCTCACTTGCAACGAAGTGCGAGATGTGGAACGCGAGGCCATAAGCCGGCCGAACATGTCTACGCTGCTGCTCATGCAGCGGGCCGGCTATGCTGTGGCCCGGTTTTGCCTCTCGCACTTCAAGTTCAGCTCGGTGTGCGTGGTGTGCGGCAAAGGCAACAATGGCGGCGATGGCCTGGTAGCGGCGGAGGCGCTGCGGGACGTTGTGGCCAAGGTGACCGTAATCATCCTGGCCAAAGGTGTGAGCGAACTGAGTGCTGATGCCGCAGCCATGTGTTCCCGCCTCAACGTCGAGCCGGTCTGGGTTGCAAGCGAAGCGGATTTTCAAAAGGATGCAGTTCGCCAGGCGCTGGCCGCGGACCTGATCCTGGACGCCATTGTGGGTACCGGCTTCAAGCCCCCGCTGCGTGGTCTCGCCGGGCAAGCGGTGCGAGCTATCAACAATGCTTCGGGAACCATCGTCGCCGTGGACTTGCCCTCCGGCGTTGACGCCGATAGCGGGATCCCGATCCACGAATACAGCGCAGACACTGTCTTCGCTCATGGCATCGTCACTTTTATTGCGCCTAAGCCCGCTCATGTTTTTGGGGAGCTGACTACGGGACCCATCGCCGTGAGCGAACTTGGAGTCCCGCCCGACCTGCTTTCCAATCCAACCGGCCTGCAAGTCGCGACCGGACAGGAAGTGGGAATCACTTTTCCCCCTCGCTCGCGGGACGCCAACAAAGGCCAGTTCGGCCACGTCCTGGTGATCGCCGGGTCACGCGGAAAAGCTGGGGCTGCAGGCCTTGCAGGAATGGCGGCGCTACGCAGCGGAGCGGGTCTGGTGACAGTTGCTTGTCCCCAATCCATTCAGTCAATCGTTGCCGGCTTCGCTCCCGAACTTATGACGGAAGACCTGCCGGAAACCGGCGATGGCGCAATCTCGATTGCAGCGGGAGAGAAAACGGAAGCGCTGCTCATCGGCAAGAATGCGATTGTGCTGGGCCCGGGACTCTCACGCCATCATGAGACCGCGGAGTTTGCCCGCCGGTTGGTGACGCGCTGCCATCCGCCGCTGGTCCTGGATGCGGACGGCCTGAATGCATTTGAAGGACGCATGAGCGAACTCAATGCCACCCCGAGCTTTCGCGTTCTTACTCCCCATCCCGGAGAAGCTGCGCGCCTGTCTGGTACACCCGTCAAGGAGATCCAGGAAGACAGATTGGAAGCAGCGCGACGCATCTCCAACCTGACCGGCTCCTGTGTAGTGCTGAAAGGCTCGAGAACAGTGGTGGCGGGAATCTCCGGCGAAACCTGGATCAACCTGACCGGGAATCCGGCCCTGGCCAAGGGCGGCTCCGGCGACGTGCTCTCAGGCATGATCGGCGCGGCTCTGGCCAGACGCCCCGCTTCGCCAGACTCTTCCGCTCCGGCAAAAAGCGATGAGGATCATCAGCGCAATTCCGGAAAGGCGTCTGCCTTTCTCCACGATTTGAATGTGGCCGCGGCAGTGCACCTGCACGGCCTGGCCGGCGACTCTGCCCGCGACATGCTCCAGGAAAACACAGTCTTGGCAACTGACTTATTGGACAATCTCTCTGAGGCTTTCCGGGACTGTGGACAGCAAATGGACCGTCGATTTTTTTACCTGCAGAAATAGACTGGACCGTCTCTCCCAGAATTCCGACACACTGAGGCCAAGCCGCCCGATGCGTTTTTTTAACTCTTTGGGAAGGGACTGCCGCGATGGTCTTGGGAAACTGTTATGGCTCGATGCCGCGCAGGAAGACCTCCACTGCGGTGGCCACTCTTTCGGAAAAGCTGTGGGGGCCGGTAATATCTCCGGCCCATTTCCACACCAGTACCTTATACAGCCCATCCATGACCTGCGCCAGATGGAGAAGCGGAAGGTCGCGGGCAACCTCACCTCGCTCCTGCCCTTGAGCCAGGATTCTCTGGAGCACGGCGACCATCTTTTCGTCCCACTCCCGCACCTGGGGGGAAACTACGGGATCCATGGCGCCACTGAGCACCACCGCCCGCCATAAAGGCGGGTCGGCATCGATCCTCAGGGCCCGTCGGCTAAAGAACCTGCGCAAGCGCTCGGCTGTAGTGGTATCGTCGGCGAACTCCAATTTCAGCTCTTCGGTAACCCGGGCAATGCCTTCGAGAGAGAAGTCGATCAGAACGGCGCTCTTGGTGGGGAAATAGCGGAAGAAAGTTGGCTGGCTGATCTCCAGGACTTCAATGATGTCATCAATTCGGGTGTTCTCGTAGCCGTGCTTGCGAAACAGGCGGATGGCGGTATCAATGATTTGCTGGCGCAATCGCGCCTTTTTACGCTCGCGCAGGCCGGGTATTTCCGCCAGGGCTGCATCTTTTGCTTGGCTAGCGCGCTTGGCTGCAGCTTGTCCTTTGGGAATCCTTCGAGATGACGCGGAGGACCCTCCGGCTATATTGACTTCAGCCATAACTAGAACCTCCCTTGGACAAAGGAATGAATGCAGCTCCTGGCCCGATTGCGCTGTGCCGTAGGTTGTCCAGATGAGGCACAACTACGATAACATACGCAGAATCTTGCATTTACAGCCTTGGAAGAGAGCTGAAGGTTCATATGAAATCGCCCGTACCTTGGCGCGGAAGCCCGCAAGAACCCCAAATCAAGTTGATAACGAGCTACGTGCAACCAAAATCAAAGAATTCTAATCTAAGTCGGCACTCTGATCTTATCGACTATAAGGTTCCAGGGCAAGGAGAGGAGACTTCAGGTAGTGGCTGCTGCTGTCAGGAGAGTAAAGATGCCGTCGAATACGCGGCTCACGGTCGGCAATTACATTGCCGACGTTCTGGTGGACAGCCGCCAGCCCTCCGTACTCTGCCACTGGATTGTCCAACGAATCGGCTCCGCTGAAATCCTTCACTGGGGACAAGAGAGCACTTTTGCGGAAGCCGAGGAAGCCGCCACGACATATCTTCGCGCACTTGCCGACGACCAGCAAAAACATGCCTGAAGAGAAGCGGAGAGCAGTTAGGGCTCGACACTAGCCCAAGACACCTTCGCAGTATTGAGCCGCGCCCGAAAACCAGCTCACGAAGCTGACAAGGCAGTCTGCCATACCCGGGCATTGCGGTAGTAAAATAACCGGTTGACCCGAATCTTCTTTACCCACCTGGTGAAAAAGGACAAGACAAAACATGGCTACAGCTGAAACCACGACTGCAACCCTGCGTATTCCTCCTGGCCCATTTCGAAACGAGCCGCCCACGGACTTCACCCATGCTGAGAATGCGCGGCGTATGCGCGAGGCCCTGGCGAAAGTTGGAGCTGAGTTGGGGCGCGAATATGACATGGTGATTGGAAATCGCCTGATTAAGACCGAACACAAAATCACCTCAGTGAACCCTGCGTTGCCATCGCAGGTGGTTGGTGTAACCCAGGAAGCGGGGCGCGAGTACGTCGAAGCTGCGGTCCAGGCGGCCGCCGGCGCCTTTGAGAAGTGGAAAAACACCAGCGTCCAAGAACGGGCCGAGTTGCTCACCAGCGTGGCGGCAATTCTGCGCCAGCGCAAATTCGAATTTTCCGCTTGGATGGTCTACGAAGTGGGAAAGAATTGGGCCGAGGCGGATGCCGACATTGCAGAAACGATTGATTTTGCCGAGTACTATGCGCGCCAGGCGGAACGCCTGAGCCATGTGGGAACGGACGTTCAATTGCCCGGTGAGCGTGACAGCTTCATGTATATCCCACTCGGTGTGGGCGCGGTGATTCCACCGTGGAATTTTCCCAGCGCACTCATGGCCGGAATGACTCTGGCCTCCATTGTTTGTGGTAACACCGTCGTCCTTAAGCCTTCGCACGATTCACCCATCATCGCCGCAAAGTTTTTCGAGGCATTGCAGGAGGCCGGGATGCCCGATGGGGTCGTGAATTTCTGTCCTGGCTCCGGCTCTACTTTCGGCGGCGGCTTGGTCGAGCATCCGCAAGTCCGCTTCATTGCTTTTACCGGGTCCAAAGAGGTGGGACTGGACATCAACCAACGAGCGGCGGTGCCGCGCGCCAGCCAGAAGTGGATCAAACGCACAATTCTGGAGATGGGCGGCAAAGACTCCATCATTGTGGCTGACGATGCCAACCTGGACGCGGCCGTGGAGGGCGTTGCACAGTCTGCTTTTGGATTCTCCGGCCAGAAATGCTCGGCGTGCTCGCGAGCCATTGTTGACGAGGAGATCTACGACGTATTCCTGAAACGTCTGAAAGAACGCGTCCACAAGATTAGTGTGGGCGACCCGGCGGAGAACAAAGCTATGGGGCCGGTAGTGAGCGAGAAACAATTCAAAAAAGTGCTGAGCTACATCGAGATCGGTAAGAAGGAAGGTAGACTGATTGCCGGAGGAGGACCAGTTTCCGAAGGCGGAGCTGGCTACTACATACAGCCGACGGTGTTTGCCGATATTTCTCCTACGGCCAGGATCGCACAGGAGGAAATCTTCGGACCGGTGCTTGCGGTTATAAAGGCCCGTAATTTTGAGGACGCCCTGAAGATCGCCAACAACACTGAGTTTGGTCTCACCGGCGCCGTCTATTCGACCTCGCGCGAGAAGCTGGAGCGGGCGCGCCGCGAGTTCCAGGTGGGCAATCTCTACTTCAACCGGAAGTGCACCGGTGCAATTGTCGGGGCGCATCCTTTTGGGGGCTTCAACATGTCCGGCACCGATTCAAAAGCTGGTGGACCCGACTATCTGCTGTTGTTCAGTCAGGCTAAGTCCGTGGCTGAAAAGCTGGGTGAAGCGGACCCGGTTGCCTGATTTTGAATCATACAAGCATCAAGCTGTCCCGGACGCGAATGGAGAACAGGCCAAAGAACCCTTTTGGGTGTCAGATTGAGTGGTGGTTCGCGAAAACAGGAAATTACCCGCCCACTGATTTGACTTTGCCGGGACTACTGACTGAGAATTAGAGTAATTGGTGGGAGTACCCGCCGGGATGTGCGCGCCGAGCCCGATTGCCCAGGCGTCAGAGGACGCATTTATGGCTAAGATTCTTTGTGTGGACGATGAACCCCACGTTGTCAACCTGAAATGCGCCATTCTTGAAGGAGCCGGTCACACGGTGACCGCTTCTACTTCAGCGCGTGATGCCATCGACAAACTTGAAAAGAACACTTACGACGCGGTCGTTACCGACTGGCGTTTGGGCGATGCCAATGGACGCGCCGTAGTCCAGGCGGCCAAGGGCCACAGCAGCGTGCCCGTAGTAGTTGTTTCAGGATATGTCGCTGAAGCTTTTCAGGCTGCGGAGCCGCTGGCGGATCTCTATTTGGAAAAACCCGTCAACCCTGAGGAGTTGGTCACCATCGTGAATGAGTTGCTCAAAAGCAGCGAACGGACAACCTCAAGATAAAGCAGCTAACGAACCAGCTTCCGGCCACTGGCTGCTATGCTTTTTTAATCTTCCCTTTTATGAATTGCACCTGGCCTTGTATCGGCCCGCGTTTGGACCGGGACTTTCGGCTGGAAGGCGGTAGCCGACCGTTTGTTAACGTGTACCAGTCGCGACTGAAGTGGCCGCTGCTTCCGCCAGAATACGGTGATGGATGGTAAACAGCGCCAATTCCAACCGGTCGGAAACACCGATCTTGTCGTACACATTCCGCAGGTAATTCTTGATGACTTGCTCGGTGGTGCCAAGCTGCACCGCGATCTCCTTGTTCTTATAGCCCTGTACGATGAGCGCGACGATCTTAAGCTCTTTGGCTGTTAGCCGGTCTCGCACGCGCGCTCCCACCAGATCGTTTTCCGCGGTTTCTTTGCTCTCATGTGTATCCTGGACCCAGGATTCACCCTTGTTGACCTTGCGGACACACTGCACCAGCGCTTCTCCGCTCACGTTGCGGTAAATGACGCCGTTAATGCCGTTGGCCAGATAGTGTCTCGAGTCCTGCCCGGTATCTGCGATCAGCACCAGCTTGGTTTTGAGCCGTCTGGCGGCCTCAACGATTTCCTGGAGGTTGGCCTGCATGTCCGAGCCGAAGATCATGACCGACGCGTGGAATTTTTCCAGCGCCATCATCATCTTTTCTGAATTCTCGGCCTGGGCCACGATACGTAAATCGTCTTCAACCGCAAGAACTTTGGCTACGCCCGTGCGGAAGATTGCTTGGTTATCAGCCAGGATGATCTTCAGCATTTATTTGCTTCCTTTGTTTTTGCGAATGAATTTGTACTGGTCAATTACGCAAGCAACGCCATTCTTCTTACTACTTTTGCCGTTCTTGCTGCTCGACTCGCGTCGTACTACCCGGCCGGTGCAATGGACTTCCACGTCAGTGGGTGTGCCCAGAACCTTGGCTGGTAAAGTAATGTCGAACTCAATGGAGGAACCAACCGCGAGGTCGGTATTGGCCTGGATGTACACGCCCGCGGCACTCACGTCGGCCGTGGTGCCATCGTTTCCAGCCGTAGCTCTCTTTTGCCGGATGCGGATGGGCAATTCAAGAGGGAATCTCTTGCCTGTCCTTGCTTCTGCCATTTCACTCCTCACATGGACCCAGGGCGTTACAGGGCCGCTATAATTCTTGTAATGATGTCAGGTTTATATCATGAAAAGCCAATGCTGGACAGAGCATTCACCTAATTAGGCAATAGTACTCAAATGCGGGCGAGGCCGCCATACGTGGATCCAGATCTTCCAACACCCTGCGGCTTCCAGCGGGAAAGTCAGTCTCTGGCGAAGATTCCGCTGATGGCGTAACCCAGGACGAGTCCGGTCAGAGCCAGAATCCCAGCCGCCGGCCATACATGCTCCCTGAGATTGCGTTTGACGTCCAATTTTCCCTTCATTGTCTGGCGGAGCTCGCTGACTGAATTATGAAGGTGGTGGCGCTGGTCTGCCGCCCGTTTTTCAAGTACATCAACAGGAATTCCGGAAATCATGCTGCCCTCGTTTCCTTCTGGATCCAAGCCTGATCTTGTTTCAGTACTTGCAAAGTGTGTTTGGGTGTGATGCCTGCGGCACGCAACTGGCTATAGGCATACCATCCAAGCGCCGCGCCGGCAATCAAGTAGACGGAGGAGACAATCAATCCTGCCCAGAACCAGGCATAGGCGGCAGGCAGGAGCCATTGGCCCACTACGGCCACAAACGCGAACGAGAGCACCATCCAGCCAAGCAACAGGAGTCCACAGGCCAGCAGCAACAAGGGCACGGAATACTTCCAGATGCCCAGCTTCTCAGTGATCTCAGCGTGCAGGATCTGAAGGCGCGTTTCAATGAATTCCTTCATTTCTTCCCTGGTTTCAGTCAGAACAGCGCCGAGTGATTTTTCAGTATTCACGTTTTGACCTCCGCATGCGCAGTCCCACCCCGAGCAGAAATCCCACGGCGCCCGCTCCCAGTACCAGACCGAACGGGTGCTCGCGCACAAGCTGGTTGGCGCGCAAGCGCGTCCGGTAATAGCCGGTTTTGACCCGCGAGCGGACCTCGGCAACTTTTTCCAGAGTTGCTTGTTGTAGATGCCCGGCCTGTGAAGCCGCTGCTGTGCCCCACTCCTGGGCTTTACTCTTGACTGTGTTGGACATCCTATTTTTCACTTCTGCTACACGTATGGCTGCGACTTCGCCGGTTTCGCAGGCGATATCCTTGATAGTGCCCTGTGCCTGCCGTAGCGCTGCGACTCCTTTGCCCAACGCACTTCCAATCTGCCGGGCACGCCGTTCCAAAGCCGGGTCGCCTTGGAAGCGAGAAGGAGCTGTAGGGATCCCTGCGGGATAGGTATCAAAATCAGGAACGTCTGGACTTCTATACAGTCTCTCAGCCATGAAGAACTCCTTTGGAGCAGTTTCCCCCGCTCTCGGGTCGTTCTGGGACTCATAATGCTCTGGGACTCATAATCCGGGACTCATAATAATAAAGACGCGTGATTAGAGATGCGCAATTAAAGACGCGTAATCAATAGGATGTAGGAATTGAGCCGTATGTTTGAAGCCGGATAGAAGGAATCGAGAACGGTTGGGGGAAGCCGGTCAGAACGCTCCGCCGCCGCCCCCGCCGAAGCCGCCTCCGGAGAAGCCGCCGCCGCTGAATCCGCCACCGCTCCAGCCCGAAGAGCTGGAACTTGACCTGGGAGCGGCTACGAAGGCTGAACTTGCGGTCTGCGACATTGTCCCAAGACTATTGATAAACAGGTAGGAATTGAAAGTGTTGCCCGGGCCCCAGGCGCTGCCGGACTGGTACCAACTCGGGGGATTCTGGACGATCCCATCAAAGGCCTTGGCCCAGCGATGTTCCACGCCGAGGGCCATGGCATAAGGAAGAAATTTTTCGAATGTATCCGGCGGCATGCGTTTCAACCGGTCGGCATCAACGCGGTTCATGAACTCTTCAAAGCCAAGCACCTCCACCCGGGTCTTGGCGCCCAGCAGGCTCTTGGCGGTAAGCTCCCGGCCAAAAAGAAATACGATCAAGAGAGCCGCGGCAATGGCCACAATTGCGGAGGTGACTCCGCTGAAGAAGTCAGCTATCCCTAACCATTGAAGAGCGGCGTAGGGCGCAGCCACCAGGATGGCGCCCACCACCCACAGCCCCGCGGCGGAATCCGGATCCAGCGTGTACATTCCCTTCCGCTTCAGGGCAGACATGATCTGGGTTTTCAGCAGCGGCACGGCAGTGTAAAACCGATTACGCAGCTCGGAGATGTGAGTCATGCTGCCGCCGGAAAAAACCTGCTGCAGCAAGGTCCGCTCGTAGTCGGTAAGCTCTCCCCATTGAGCCTGCTCTTTGAGCAAATGCAGTTCGTAATCCTTGTGGGAAAACAGAAGTCCTTTGTGGTCTACCTCCACAATCTTGATGTAGCCGCGCACGGCCAGGTCAACCAGGACGGAAGTGATATCGCGCGGCTCAACCCGGTCCATCACCAGAGTCCCCGCTTCCGCCGGTCCCATTTTGTCGGGTGGCGCATACATCGGGGCCACGGACATACCGGGGTCGGGGTCCCGGCCTTTGACCCACCACAAAGTGAACATCACCGCAAAGGCCCACAGAGGGAGCGTCAAAACAGGATTGCTGCGCAGGAACCAGTTCGCGCGCGTGAGTCCACCCGGCTTATGAAGGATGTCCTGCGGGATGTAGACATCAACTGTCAGTCCGCCATGCATGGGCAAGGGATTGGCGGTTTCGCAGGTCACTACCGGGCCTTCTGCGCTGCATGGCTCTTTTTGGTTAGATCCATAAACGCCACCGAAAGCCTGGGCGCGCAACTGGCCGGAAACCTCCGCAGGAAAGTAGATGGCCGCGGAAGCAGAGTCAATCGGCACTTCCCAGTCATTCCCGGTGACGTTCCAGTAAAACTCGTCATGGTCGTCAAAAAACTTGGTCGCATCCAGAACCGTGTACTCAATATTCACCGTCCGGTTGGTGCTGGCTGCGCCAGGGACAAAAATCTTGAGCTTGAGATAACCGTTGCTGGTGTGCTTTTCATACTTGAGCGGGGAATTGTGGTCATCGGTGACGCGGTTGACGCGGATAAACAGCGAATAATTGGTGCCGTTGGGACCGGGATATTCCACCGGAATGCTGCGATAGACCCCCTGAAACTCCCCGACGAATGCAAAGGTGACTTCCTCAGTCACGCGCGCTGAGCCATCCTGGTCAACGTGAATGTCGGAATTGAACTTGGCAACGTGATAACTGCGCGACCAGGCTGGAAGACTGACAATGAACAAAATGAACAATAAGAGAAGGACGATCCATCGCGACGATTGGAAGGCTGATTTGGGCTTCATCTGTCAGAATTTGACAGCCACATTCTGCCTGTCTTCGGCGCTATCGATCTCAAAGAACTGCTTGACGGAGAAGCCGAACATGCCGGCGATGATATTAGTGGGAAAGGACTGCACGCGGGTATTGTAGTCGCGGACCACCGCGTTGTAATAACGACGGGCGTTCTGGATGTTGTCCTCAATCGAGTTCAATGAGTTCTGAAGCTCCGTGAACTCCTGCGATGCCTGCAATTGAGGATAGCTTTCCGCCACGGCGAACAGGCTCTTCAGAGCTCCGGAGAGCTGGCCTTCAGCCTGGGCCTTGTCCGCGGGGGTTGTGGCTTGCATCGCCTGCGACCGGAACTTGGCGACGTTTTCAAAGGTGCCCTTCTCGTGTGCGGCATATCCCTTCACGGTTTCCACAAGGTTGGGGATCAGATCGTGCCGGCGCTTCAACTGTATATCGATGTCGGACCAGGCGGACTCAGTTCGCACCCGGAGTTGCACCAGGCTGTTGTACATGCCGGCCAGAATGAAGACCGCCAGAGCGACCAGCACCAACAGTACGATGAGCCCCATAATGTTCTCTCCTCCTGCAAACTTGGCTTCACTGACCTTTGAGCGGAAGTTATCATAGCCAATCTGCCAGACGCAAATGGGGCCTTGGCTAAACAGAATTTTGTTGCGAGTGTTTTGTTAGCAGATTTAGAAAACCATATAGAGATGGCATTGGTCTATGAGAAACAATATGAAAGGTCGTGGACTAAAGTAATGTAATGCGATTTTATGTCTTTGTTTTCAAATACTTGAACTAGCTGAACAAGTGGAATGACTCATGCAGTTGATTTTGTGAAGTTACTTCATGAAATCAGGGTCACGACTTCAAAGGTAATAAGGGAAAAAGTAGAAATTATTTCTGCCGGGACCCAGGTGGAAGTGACGGAATCTTATTTGGAGGCGACGAATGAAAGTCGTAAGAATTTTTTGCCTTGCAGCCGTAGTGCTGGGCCTGATTTTTGCTCTACCTGGGTTTGCCCAGTCGGTCACATCCGGAGATCTGGGGGGTGTGGTTACCGATCCCTCCGGCGCCGTGGTGCCGAACGCAAAAATAACCGCAACCAGTGATGCCACAGGCGCGGTGCACACCGCAACCACCAATGGGGATGGGTCGTATAGGATTTCATTCCTCCAGCCCGGCAGTTATACCGTGGTTGTGAATGCCGCAGGATTTCAGCAGACAACCCACAAAGTCCAGGTTGCAGTAGGACAGGCAGCCAACGGGAATATCGCCCTCGCTGTGACGGGTGGGAGTACTGTTGTAGAAGTAACTACGGCGCCGACCCAGATCGATAATGCGGACCTGTCAACCAACTTCAGCCAGCAGCAAATCTCCCTGGTGCCGAATCCGGGCAATGACCTCAGCGCGGTTGCGCAGACTTCTCCGGGCGTCGTGATGAATACCCAGGGCGGATTCGGAAACTTTTCCAGCTTCGGCCTGCCGGGTACATCCAATCTGTTTACGCTTGACGGCCAGAACGACAATGATCCCTTCCTGAACCTGAACAACTCGGGCGCCACCAACCTGCTTCTGGGCGCCAATGAGATCCAGGAAGCCACCGTTACCAGCAACGGCTACTCCGGGCAGTTCGGCCAGCTAGCGGGAGCGCAGGTCAACTATGTGACGAAGTCCGGCGGTAATCAGTTTCATGGCAATGCCGTTTATTACTGGAATGGTCGGGTCATGAATGCCAACGATTTCATCAACAACGAAACCTCGACCAAAAAGCCGTTTGACAACGTGAATCAATGGGCGACCTCGTTTGGCGGGCCAATCGTAAAAGACAAGACATTCTTCTTCTGGGATTATGAAGGATTGCGGGTCGTTCTTCCCACCAGCAGCCCGGCGTTCATTCCCAGTCCGGCGTTTGAGACAGCCACTCTGAACAATTTGGCGACTCACACTGACATTACAACGGGAAAACCGCTCTCAGCCTCAATACCGTTTTATCAGAACATCTTTAACCTCTATAACACCGCGCCGGGTGCCGCTGGTGCTACACCTTCGGCTAATTGTCCTGTGAGCATACCCTCGCTGGCGGGAACACCCTGCGTGCTGACCTTCCGCTCTACTGCCGGCAATTTCACCCATGAATACCTGATGGCGCTACGCATTGACCATAAATTCAATGACAACAATAGCATCTTTGGCCGCGTTCAAACCGACCGCGGGGTGCAGGCGACCATTACGGACCCCATCAATTCTGTATTCAACGTGCAGAGTAACCAGCCGGAGTACCAAGGACAAATGGGCTGGACGCACATCGTCAACTCTAACTCAGTCAATGAGTTCAAAATCTCAGGCCAGTGGTACACCGCCATATTTACCAATCCCAGTCGGGCCGCTACGCTGGCTGCGTTTCCGACCACCCTGCAGTTCGGTGATGGCTCATTCAGTAATCTGGGCGGCGCGCTTGGCGAAATCTTCCCTCAGGGCCGCAACGTGACCCAATACCAGGCCGTAGATGACTATTCCTGGACCCACGGGAACCATACCTGGAAATTTGGCGTAAACTTCCATCGCAATCTTGTGACGGACTACAATCCCCAGGAATTCACTGCTGGGTTTGTGGAGCCGTTCACGATCACCGATTTCTTCAACGGAGGCAGCACCAGCCTGGTAAATTCGGCGGCGAAGGCGGGTGACATCATCCAGCAGAACTTCCCCACCAGACTAACGCAGCCCATTAATGTGTACGGCCTCGGTGTCTACGGACAAGACGAGTGGCGGGTGACCAAGAAGCTCAAGTTAACGCTGGCTTTGCGCCTGGATCACAACTCCAATCCTGTGTGCGTCACCGACTGCTTCGCACGGTTGGCCTCACCGTTCACCACCTTGAACCACACCAACTCTGCCAACATTCCCTACAATCAAACGATCCTGACTGGGCAGAGTCAGGCTTATCCCGGTACCGACATAGTTGTTTGGCAACCCCGCATAGGCTTGACCTGGAGTCCGTTTGCGAGCAATAAGACCGTAATCCGGGCTGGGGGCGGCATCTTCGGTGATTCCTTCCCGGCAACTGTGGCCGATACTCTCCTAGGCAATGCTCCGACCCAGTCCACCTTTGTGGTGCCTGGGGCGGCCATTTCCACGGCGCAGCCTGGCAATCTATTCACGTTGGCATCCAATGCGAACCAGTCTTTCCAGAATGCCTTTGCTACCGGTGGTACCTTCAATTCGATTTCTCTTGCCAACCCCTTCTTTGCCGCGCCTGGATTTACTACTACCGATCCCAGGGTGCGCCAGCCGCGCTACCAGGAGTGGAACCTGGAAGTCCAGCAGGAACTGCCCTGGAGTACGGTCCTGAGCGTGAACTACGTTGGCAACCATGGGATTTTTGAGCCGGTGCAGAACAACGGGCTGAATGCCTTTGGCTTCGGAAACCTGCCTGCAACAGTTCCCGATGCTCGTTTTGGCACCGTCAACCAAATCCAGAGCATCGCGGTTTCCAATTACAATGGATTGGTTGCCAGTCTGCGGCATCAGTTCAATCGCGGGTTTGCCTTCCAGATTAACTACACTTGGAGCCATGCGCTGGATGAAATTTCGAACGGCGGCATACTGCCGTTTAACAACACCACCAACGTGAGTTTGAGCAATCCTACGGATCCGTTCAACCTCCGCCAGATGTATGGCAGCGCCGACTACGACGTTCGCCATTACTTCAGCGCCAACTACGTTTGGGAGAATAGCTTGCGCCATCTGTTCCACTGGGGTCCGAACGCGATCTTTAGCGGGTGGACCTTCTCGGGAACGGTGTTTTCCCGCTCCGGCCTGCCCTTCAGCGTCATTGATAACGGGTTGAGCCAGGGCTTGCGCGGCAATAACTATGGCGGATTCGTGCTGGCTACCGTAACAGGACCCACCACTACCGCAACATCCTGCGGAGGAGATGCCACATCTGCTCTAAACAGTCCGTGCTTGAATACGGCCGGGTTCCTGGCGCCAGGATCGGAAACGGGCTTCGGCAACCAAAGCCGTAATTCTTTCCGTGGGCCCAACTACTTCGATACAGATTTCACCGTGATGAAGACTGTAAAGCTCAGAGAGCGGGCGAGCCTTGGCTTTGGCGTACAGTTCTTTAACTTGCTCAATCACCCCAACTTCGATCAACCAATCAACGACATCTCTAACGCCAATAATCAGTTTGGTTTGATCCAGCGTACGGTGAACACACCCACCAGTATTCTGGGTTCGTTCCTGGGTGGCGATGCTTCACCCCGCTTGATCCAGTTGAAGGCGGAATTCAAGTTCTAAACAGCCAGTCGTCTCTTTGCCGGAGCAGCTCTTCATGGGCTGCTCCATTTTTTTGTGTCGCTTCGCTCCCAACCGCTTTGACCGCCATGCGTCCTCAGATCCGGTGTCGCTTTGGATTTACCGCCCAATGACTCGATTGCCAAATAAGTAAGGCTCCGCCCTTAATATCCCTTCGCCTCGTTTGGATTTTTTACCTTTGATCTTCAATTGCCCAATTACCCAATTCTCGAGCGAGAGATATCACTTGCAGAGCAACAAACAACAAAACTCCCGTTTCAGACTGCATAGCGGTCTGTATGATCCGCTTACAAATTTTTCAATTGCCTCTAAGCTACTGAAAAATGAAGGAGAAAATTAGGTGCACCAAAGTTGCGCGGGCAAATCTCAATTCGCTATCCTGCGCCTGATGAATAAAAGGAAAGCACATTTACTGGGAATGCTGTCTTCCAACTTGTTTGCTGACGCGGAAATGCCGCTCGGTCAGGAACCACCATCTGCGCCATGGACGCGGATTTCGGAGGAACGGGGGAATTAGGGGCATTTTTAGAGGTGCTGTGCGAACTGTGATTCATATTGGACGCGAGACGCCAAGCGTGGCGGCGACTTGACGATTTGGAGTTTCCTGCTGAAACCACTTACAATTTGCTTAGAACAGACTTCATGCGCAATGCTCTCCATCTGGCTTTCCTGGGACTCATCTTTTGCTCCTTCCAATTGATGGCGCAGGACCAGGGTTCCACTTCTTCCAAGACTCCCACCCGGGAACAGAGGCCGGCCGAGCACCGTGATACGGCGGCGGCCAAGGCTGCGGAGGCCGAAGGACAGGAGTTTCTGTTCCAGAAGCATGACGCGAAGAGCGCAATTGAGAGCTTCAAAAAATGCATCAAGCTGGATCCATGGTACGGACACGGGTACATCATGCTCGGCGTCGCTGATATGCAGACGCAGCGCTGGGATGATGCCCAGTGGGCCTTTGAAGAAGACGCAAAACTTGAGCCCGAAAATCCGCAGGCCTGGCTCGGCATAGGATCGGCCCTGAATGAGCAGAAGGACTATGCGGGCGCGCAGAAAGCGCTGCAGCGTTGCCTGGACTTGAAACCTGATTCGGCCGAAGCGCACTATGAACTGGGCCGCACCTTATTGAGCCTGGGAAAATTGCCCGCCGCGGAAGTGCAGGCGCGTCGCGCCATTGAGCTGAACAAAGAGTACTCCAGCCCGCATGTCTTGATGGCCAATATCGATCTGGCGCTGCTCGACGCCAACTCCGCTCTCGCGGAATTTCGTGATGCCCTCAGGCTCGATCCTGATGGACCCGAATCGCAAGCCATCAAAGAAAACATTGCCATGCTGCAAAAGGCCATGAATCAACCGGCGCAAGCCAGGAAACGCTGACGCGCTGACGCTCGTTCGGTTCCATCGCCTTCGTGATGAGCCGCCGGCCTCGAGCCAAGGTATGATATGAGTATGTCTAGTGCCTGTTCCGCGCTGGTTGAAGTTGCTAACATTCAATCCGAATCGGCCAGTTGGTGCTGCGACCAACTGGAACGGGGAAAGATACTTTTCTTCCGCAAGGTTCCCTTTGATTTTCCCCAGGCTGATTGCGATTTTCTGCTGTCCCAGAAGCAGACAGGCTCGCGTTTTCATAAGAACATCTCCTTTCGTCCCGCGCAGGACATTCTCAAGGGCGTCTCTTCTGATTCTCCGGACCGCGAGCGCCTGCATGGCGTGATGCGCCATTTTTCGCGGCAGGCGGCCGCATTTGTTTCCAGCTTCCTTGCGCCCTACGCGGGGAAGTTGAAAATGGACTTTGCCAGCTTCCGTCCCCTGGAGGAGCAAAACCGCGACCTGCCGCTGCACAAGCGCAACGATCTGCTTCACGTAGACGCCTTTCCCACTCGCCCCACGCGTGGCGCGCGCATACTGCGGTTCTTTATCAACATCAATCCGTTGGCGGAGCGGGTATGGAACGTGGGCGAGCCGTTCGATTCACTGATGCCCCGCCTTGCCCAGGCGCAGAGCATTGCACCGCCATATCGCGGAGCCCTGTCGCGGACGCTGGTTCGCGCTGCGGCCAGCATCGGCCTGCCGGTGGCTGACCGCTCCCGCTACGATGAGTACATGCTCTACCTGCACGACTGGCTCAAAGAAAATGCGGACTTCCAGCAGAACTGGCCCAAGCAGCAGGTGGTCTTCCCCCCTGGGTGCACATGGATGGTCTATACCGATGGCGTTCCCCACGCCGTGCTCTCCGGCAGGTATGCGCTGGAGCAGACGTTCATTGTTCCCCGCGAAGCATTCGTGACCCGCGAGGTCGCGCCCGTCCACGTGCTGGAACAAATGACGCACACGCAGATGGTGTAAAGGCAGCTATTAGTGCTTGGTATTTGGCATTTAGGAGAATTCCCGATTGCTCGCCCTTTTCTGGTTGGCGGTATCAGTGGAAATCAGTCAAATCACCGTTATCAGTGGTAAGGTTTTTGAAGCTTTCATTTTCGCGCCGGCGACTTTCTCAAGAATTGCCATGACCGTCCGCGGACTGAATGCCCGCCGCGGCGGGCTGACTGCTGATTGCTCTTCCGTTACAATTCTCCGCTGATGAAACCTCCGAAACTCATTCTGCTGTCTGTCTGCTTATTCACTGCGTGGGCGGCCTTCGCCCAGGAAAATCCAATCACCATTCGTGCCGGCACGCTTCTGGATGGTAAAGGCCACGTTCGGCATGACGTCGATATCGTGGTGCAGAATGGCAAGATCCTGCGTGTGGAAGAGCCTCGTGGCCATGTCATGTACAACCTGGTCAAGCTGACCGTCCTGCCCGGCTGGATTGACGTTCACGATCACATCACCTGGCACTTTGGCCCCAACGGCCGCGCGGAAGATAAAGACGAGACTCCAGCGGAAGCCGCGCTTGCAGCCGCGGGCAATGCCTGGGCTACTCTGATGGCGGGATTCACCACCATCCAGAGCCTCGGCTCGATGGAAGATAAAGAGCTGAAGGCTGCCATCAATGCCGGCGAGATTCCTGGTCCCCGGACACTTACTGCGCTGCGGCCCATCAGCGATCCCAAGCTGACCCCGGAGCAGATCCGCGAAGCGGTGAGAAAGCTTAAGGCCGATGGCGCCGACGTGGTGAAGATCTTTGCCTCAAAGAGCATTCGCGATGGCGGCGGCCAGACGCTGAGCGACGAGCAATTGCAGGCCGCCTGCGGTGAGGCCAGGGCGCAAGGGCTGCGCAGCGTGGTCCATGCTTATAAGTCGGCGGTCCGCGCCTCTGCCCTCGCCGGATGCACCGAGGTGGAGCATGGCACCTACGCAACGGATGAAGACCTGCGCGCCATGGCGGAACAAGGCACGATCTTCGATCCGCAAGTCGGGCTGGTGATTCACAATTATCTCGATAACAAAGCCAGATTTCTCGGCATTGGCAACTATACGGACGAAGGTTTTTCCAAGATGCAGGAGGTCCTGCCGCTCAACCAGGAGATGTTCAAGCGCGCGCTGGCCACCAAGGGGCTCAAGATCGTCTTTGGAACGGACGCTGTGGCCGGCGCTCACGGCCGCAATGCCGAAGAATTCATCTATCGCGTGCAGGCTGGGCAGGAAGTTATGGATGCCATGATTGCCGCCAATTCCCGTGCTGCCGAATCGCTTCACATGGAGGACCAGATCGGCGCTATCGCTCCGGGGATGCAGGCGGACATCATTGCCCTGGATGGCGATCCGTTCAAGGACATCACCGCCGTGCGCCGCGTGGTGTTCGTGATGAAGGGCGGCAGAGTGTACAAAAACGTTGCTGTAGGCGCTGACTGACTGCTCCTACTGAGATCCGGCTCTGCGATAGCTACGTAGATTCCAATTGGATTTGACTTGGATTTTCCGATGCTCCGATAACCCGATGCCCCGATCTCCTGTACCTGGTTTCTTGCCAACCTCTGACGGTTCCAATTAAGCTAAAGGCTGTCAGTCACTTGCCTACCTCAAGCCGGGATGGCGGAACTGGCAGACGCAGCGGGCTCAAAATCCGCCGAGGTTCACCCCTCGTGGGGGTTCGACTCCCCCTCCCGGCACCAGCGATTTTTTCCAGGTAGTTTATTCCGACAGCAGGGAGGAATCCCTGGCGGCATTCAACTTTCTGCCTGGCTGTCGGCAAGGTCAAGAGCGGGATAACGGAAAGGGTAAGGAAAGTGAAGAAGGGTTTGCGGTGCCGGAATTCGTGACGGCCACTCACGCTGGCAGTCTCTTTGATGGGAAGGTTGGTTAATCGATCCCTTAAGACTTTCTCAGGCCGCGGTGTGGCCCGAGAAACTAGGTCTTTTGTGCCGCGATCTTGGCGTTCTCCATCGCCTGTTTTTCTTGCGTACGGTGATTTTTTGCCGCGGCTCGGAGCCTCTTTCGTTCCGACTGGTTTTTGGTATTGTCGGCGCTCGCGTCCAGGTCGGCGGCTTTCCTTCGGTGTTCGCGGGCCTTGTTCTCGTGCATGGCGGCGACAGGGTTTTCGGCTAGGTGTTCAGTCATAGGCCAAATTGTAACAGGCCTACGGGTACAGGGGTTCCCGGCGGGTGTTCGCTGTCGTTCAAGTATCCAGTCCATCAAGTATCCGTAGACTACAGAGCCTCGTATGGAGCCGCAAAATCAACCTAGTCTCGAGGATGAAAAGGGGAACTGCAAAAGATGTGGCCATCCGTTTTCACCGCATCTTGTAATCGCGTTTGACACGAAGGATTTCACCAAGGGAGGGGAACTCCGCTGTCCGGTCCAGGGATGCAATTGTTTCATGACGCTCAGCTTTGATCTTAAAAAGAATGAAAACGTCGAGTCAGAGTAGCGAACATCTGTCATTCACACAATTGTCTAGATGGAGGCAACCGGCAGGTGCCGTTCTTTGCTGCGAGTCTTACAGCCGTGAGGCGGCCCGTTCCGCCAGGTAGCGGGTGGCCTTCCCGTTGGCATCATCGTTGTTCGTGACTGCCCCGAAGACCTGAACATATTTGTTTCCCTTGCGGACGTTGTAACCGACGGCCCTTCCCTCGAATGCATCCTCGCCCAGGCCAGACACAGTCCTGGCATCGCTGCTCGGCGGCAGCATTGCCTTCTTGATAGAATCCCACTGCTCTGCCGTGTGGACGACGATCAGCACTTCTTCGATCGCTCCGGTGCTTGCCGGTTTAAGGCGGCACTGGTGCACGCCGAGACGCGGATTCAAGAAATCAGTCTTGGTAGCCCCTTTTCCCAGAGCATTTTCCACCTCTGCCTGCGTAACCAATGAGCAAGGCGCAGTTGGCGCTCCGGAAACTGCCGCAACAGATTCTGTGGTGGACGCGATGGTCGAGCCAGTGCCCGGAGCCGAACTGGAACAGGCGGCAAAAAAGAGAACGAAGATGGCCAGTAGAAACCAGGCAACCAATGAACGCCTGGCAAATATAGTTGCTCTTCGAGCTGCAAATTCCTTCATGCGATTGGCTCCTGTTATTCCTGGTTTCGTGCCGTGTAAACAGTATGTTGCACATGCGAAGAGGGCCGCAACCCAAAAATCAACTGCAGTGAAAAACAAGGTGTTACCGCTGATTCATCGCATGAGCGCCAGTCCCCAAAAAAAGTGACTCATTTGGCGTCCATGGCGACCCCGGGCAGCACCAGTTCGAAATATATCAGCGGGTTTCCCTTGTACTTCACGCGGGCGACCTCGCGGAAGCCGCACTTCGAGTAGAAATTCCCCGCGCCGGCTTCGGCGTCAAAGGCATCAAGACGGATGGCATCGGCCGGCCACGCCTGCGCCATGGCTTCAGCCTCCTTCAACAGAAGACGGCCAACACCGCCGCGCTGAATATCGGGATGCACGGCCATGCTGGTTAGATACAGGGGCCGTTTCGCCGGCGTGAAATACGCCGTATCGATGGCCCAGGGCTTCTTGGTTGCGAGGCGCAGGGTAGCCACGATGCGCGCACCACGGCGGGCCATCAGGATCCGCGAGAATTTAGGCTTGCGCAGATCGTTGAGCACGCCCCGTTCCGTTTGCGCGGACGACCAGCGTCCCTGCCCATACTGGCGCGTCAGGTGTTCCGAGACAGCGCAGTGCAACGCCGCCAGCTCGGCTGCGTCAGAGCTGGTCGCGGTTGCAAAGGAGCGCTTCATCTTTGACCAGTGTAAAGGGCAGGTGGCCTGCGACATCGCTTCAGGGCGTAGCCTCAGCCCTTCTTTTTCTTCTTGAGAGGTTTGGGAAGAGTTTCGGGGATCGGGACGAGCCGGAAAAGCTCCATTGGTTTCACCTGAAGGGCATAGGCGAGTTTGAGGACACGTTCAAAACCTATATTCGTCTCAGCTCGTTCAACCCGTCCAACGTAATTCCTGTGTACTTCACACATCTCGCTCAACTTCTCCTGAGACAGCTTTCGCTCCTCCCGCAGTTTGCGAATCTGCTTGCCGAATGGGATGAGGGAACGTTGCACGACATAGAGTCTTTCGGCATTTTTTCCGAAAATCTACCCCGTGCATGGTTACACCATATATGTTGTATAATCATTCCGATGTACCAGTACGAATGTCCCCTGGCGCGGAGGCCGGAATTCTCAGGTCCTTGAATGGTCAAGAACACCGGAATTTTGCCTCCGGCCCCAGGATGTAGAAAAGAACGGTCAATGAAAGCCTCTATTTACGAGTCCCTACATGCCATCAGCCAGGCGGCGGAGCAGATCAGCCAGCACATTGAGCGCTTGAAAGCCGAGGGCGTCCTTGCTCCCGCGCTGGCTGACATTCGCAAACTTGCGATCAAACAACTCCGGGCGGAAGTCAGTCTCAACAGCCTCTTGATCTTGGTGGACCGCGAACAGTGATGATAAACAAAATTCCTGGCGTATAAGACCCTTTTTGACTAACCTGTGCGATGGAACGTCGACTCCATTACAATTCCCTTTATGCTGACCCGCCTTCTCTGCGACAACTACAAGTGTCTGGTAAATTTCGAGTTCCGTCCCGGGCCCCTGCAGTTGCTTATGGGGCGCAACGGCGCGGGAAAATCCACCGTTTTTGAAGTGTTAGAACTGCTGAGAGACTTTGCGGCGCGTGGGGAGCGTTGTGAGGGCCGTCTCGCCGGCAGGACCCGAACCCGCTGGCAGGACGTCGAGCAGCAGCGGTTCGAACTCGAGGTTAGTGGCAACGGCGGTGTGTACCTCTACGAATTGCTCATTGACGAATGGGGTCAGCCGGCCTACCCAAGAGTTCGGCGCGAGGCGGTCTCACTGGACGGTAAACCCCTCTTCAAGTTTGAAGAAGGCATGATGCACCTTTACAACGACCTATTCGCAGAGCGAGTGCAATTTGCCTTCGACCGCCGGCGCTCTGGCTTGGCCATTGTAGAGTCCCGGCCGGAGAACAAGAAATTGAGCTGGCTTAAGGACTGGCTTGGGCGGTTGCTCTACGTCCAGATTGACCCTAAGCGCATGGGCGCGCGTGCGGACAAGGAAGCCGTCCATCCAGCCTTCGACCTTTCGAACTTTGCCGAGTGGTACCGGCACCTGCGCTTGGCTCGAGGGAGGATAACCGAGGAGATCCGGAGCTCTCTGCAAGAGGTTGTTGGAGGCTTTGAGAGCCTCGACCTGGAGGATGCGGGCCTCAACGTCCGGCAGCTTCAGGTCGAGGTTCGAGCTAGCAGCGACCTAAACAGCAAGTCGCTGCGGTATTCCTTCGACGAACTTTCGGATGGACAGCGGGCCTTGGTGGGACTGTACACTTTGCTACATGCCGCCCTTGCCAATCAAACAACGATTTGTATAGACGAGCCGGATAATTTTGTTGCACTCGCCGAGATTCAGCCCTGGCTCTCCCGGCTGCGAGATCTACAGGAAATCGGGTCACAAGTTTTGATAGCCTCCCATCACCCGGAGCTGCTAAATGAACTCGCCACCCGAAACGGCGTAGTTCTGGATCGCGTAGATGGCCGGCACACCTTGGTCAGGCCGTGGGCGCCACCGAGCGACACAACCCTCACTCCGGCTGAGATTGTGGCCAGGGGGTGGGAACGTGGCTGACCGGGTAGCGAACATCATCATTCTGTCAGAGGATCAGGAACATGAAAATCTCATAAGAAGGTACCTGCAGCGCGCTGGCCACAGTGACCGGAGTTTTCGTCCGGTCGCGCGCCCCGGAAACCGGCTATGCGGATCGCAGCACGTGCGTGAGCGGTTTCCCGAACAGGTGAAGGAATGCCGGGGTACACTCGGCCGTCGAGCATCCTGCCTTCTTATCGTGATCACTGATGCGGACAATCTAACGCCGCCGCAGCGAGAGCAGACCCTGCATGCCGAGATTCAGCAGGCTGGGCACGGTCCCGTTGCGCAGACAGAGCCAATCGTCATCCTTATTCCGAAATGGCAGGTGGAAACCTGGGTCAAATGCGCTCTGGGACAAACGATGTCCGAGGAAGACAGAGATAGCGATCGCCCGCCTGTTGACGCTGATCAGATTAAAAAGGCGGCTCACATAGTCTTCGAGTGGGCGAGATCTGGTGCCCAGGTGGGAACAACATGCGTCCCCTCTTTGCATTCGGCCTTACCTCGATGGCGGCAAATCGGATAGCGAGCCTGATACAGCTCGAACAAAGCCTAGATTCGCCATAAAGCCGACAGCAGGTCGGCGCCCCGAAGCGCCGAATGTAGGAGGATCCGGCGAGGGATGCAAGACTCCAGCGCAATTTATTGACATTTTAAGTGTGCCGCACGCCATCATTCTGCGTCAACATCCGTGACCAGCCAGTCCAACGCTTCGACGCGTTCCTTGAACAGCCGAATGGGACGTTTGGTTGCATTAGCGATGGTTTGCAGCATGAAAGAGCGAAAGCCGCTCACGCCGCTCAACGCCGTCCGCAGCGAGTACGCTTGCCCCATCTCGGTCAGTTCAGAGCCCACTTTCAACGCATCAGGATGGAAGGGGATTCCTTCCACCTCAACCAGTGAAAGCACGGAATGAGCAGGCTCCTGTGACATAACGTGAAGGCATTCCGCGGCCGTGGCCTTGACTACCTCCAGTTCAGCCTCGAAGAAATCCACGAAAAGGATGCGCCTGCCTTTGTGTTCGATAAAGCTCACTCGCTTGGCGGCGAGCTCGTGTGCGTCGCGATAAAACTCCGGAGAATGCCACGCGGGTTGTTTTTCGCTCACAGAAAAGGTCCTTGTATTTGGATTGAACGCCCACTTCGAATTACCTTCAGTTGCCGAACCTTGCTGCTTGCTGACTGATTTTAAGGGCCTAATACTACCACCCACCCGCCTCCATCGTCACGATTGCGGCCCTGAATATTTCCCAGCTAAAATCCCGCAATGCGCAGTGTCATCCTCGGTCTCGGTATCAGCCTGGATGGTTACATCGCGCGTCCGGACGGCGCGGTCGATTTCCTCTTCATGCCCAAGGACTTCACCCTCGTGGAAAACAAGACCTTCTCCAAAGGCCTGATCTCACTTAAGTACAAGCGATCACGCGCCAAACCCAGGCGTAAGGCCTGATCCGCGGAGCGCCTACTGATGGTGGCTTCTCTTATTGGCCTTGGGTTGGGCGCTTGTTGTATCTCCTGGATGCCTCTTCAATCTGCGGCGAGTACTTGCGCACCAGGGCCAGATCGCTATCGTTCAGCGAGTTCTTTTGCGGCTTATCCATATTCTGCAGTGATTGTTGCCCGCTTGTAATCTGCTGCTCGTACACCTTGCGCATTTCCGGCGAGAGACTGGGATTCTTGAGCTGCTCCTGGGCGCTCTGGATGCTCTTCTCCGTCATTTCTCGCAAGCCCTTCTTCATGCCCTCGGCCATGATGGACATTTCACCAACGGCGATGCGGCCCCACACGGCCATGTAATCCTGGTAACCTTGGAAGCCGTACTTGCGCGCGAAGGCGTCCAGCGCTGCTACCTCTGCGGGAATGCTCCCAGGAGTCTTGCCCGCTTGGGCGAACATTCCCTCAAAAGGATTCTGGGCCTCACTCATGGATTGGAGAAACTTTTGCATCTTATCGTCGGTCAGGTAAGGCGCGCTGTAGTCCCGGGATGCAACGCTGGTAGAAGCGGGGCTCATGGACTGCGGTTTCGGAGACGGTGATTTGTTGCAGGAAACGCACGCTAGTGCGAACAGGATGGCGAGAGTTACGCGTCTGGAATTCATGGATGGACCTTTCAACTTATATGTCTGGGGATATCGGAACCATACGCTGCGCGCAGGAAGTGGTCAAGCGACTCGTTAGGGGCCGGTTATAACAGGAGCAAAACAAGCCAGCCGCAGATCAGGCAGATTGGAGCAGATAAGACCAGCAATGACGTTTTCTGCCGAGTCATGGCAGCTTCAGCTCGAACTTCTCGCCAGAATATAAATCATTTGCGAGCGAGTCTCTGACGAGACCTCAGTGACACGGCTTCTATTGATGGTGAGCAGCCTGTGGTCGGCGACGCGGAAGCCGCTATCGTGTAACGCGTGGGTAAACTCCTCCACAGTAAACTTCTTGTAGATATTGTCGGAGGCAAAATTCGTGGGATAGGCGGTTACCAGAAGGCGGCCGCGCTTCTTCAGCACGCGTGCTACGCACGGAAGCACTTCGTCCAGGGCAAAATAGCCGATGGACTCCGGAAACATGACTAAATCAAAACAAGATGAGGTGAAGGGCAGTTTGAGCGCGTCTGCCTGGACCACGTTCTTCACCCCACGGCGTTTGGCGGATTGCAGCATCTCAAAGCAGATATCGAGGCCGGTCACTTGGCGATTTAGTTTGATCAGATCGCGCTCCAACTCCCCGCTCCCGCACCCGATGGAGAGGATTGATTTGTCCCGCGCGGAGAGTTGCGCGATAAGCCATCGCCGCAGGATCGGATACCCGGAGCTATAAGTGAAATAAGGGCTGTTGCGCCAGCCCTTAAGGGCTATGCGACGGAAGAACGCGGGGACACGGGCTGAGGCACTGGATCGGGGCATGACAGTACATAGTATTGAGTAGTTGGTATTTAGCCAAATCAGTGAATCGGGAAATCGATTAGCATCCTGCTCTTGCATTAGATTCGTTCAAACTCGTGGCCGTTCCCACCTGTAACCTGTGCCCTGTGCCCTGTCACCTGTCCCCTGTTCTTAAGCGGCTTTGGGCTCATCGTTGACGGGCTGGATATTGGGAATCCCGGTGCCCACGAGTCGCAGCTTGGGAGGTTGCGCCAGCGAATGGAGCAGTTCGCGGGTGATGCGGTCGTCAACTTCGGTCGCGCTCTCCAGTTCGACAGGATAGCGGATCACCACCTCAAGGCCGGTTTGCGTCAGCCGCAAACGGCTTCGCGGCTTGGGCGCCGAGACGGCAACACTGAGAGTCCGCTCCATC
Source organism: Candidatus Angelobacter sp. (assembly GCA_035294925.1). Classification (GTDB taxonomy): domain Bacteria; phylum Acidobacteriota; class Terriglobia; order Terriglobales; family Acidobacteriaceae; genus Angelobacter. The sequence goes on from DATGJZ010000083.1 coordinate 26,716, forward strand.
TCCCGGTGCTGCTGTTCGATTCTGTCCTTGTAGTCAGAGTAAACTTTTTCCACTGCATCCAGGACGCGCTTTTCCGCCAGCGCATAATCGCTCTCCGGCGCCAGCGTGAGTGAGACTTCATGCCAGACAAAACTCGTTCCGGGAATCTGCTTGTAGAAGCTCGCGCTCGGCTGGAACACAACGGCATTGGAAAACACCACCACCCTGCCGGTGGGCTGGCGGTCCGTTTCCGTGCCGCCAACTTCCATCAGGTGCAGGCGGATCAGTCCGATATCAATTACGTCCCCGGTCACTCCCGATATCTGGACTCGATCACCCACCCTGACCCCATACTTGCCGATCAGGAAGAAATAGCCGGCAACGGCCAGGATCACATTCTGCAGCGCAACTGCAATTCCTGCGGTAATCAATCCGGCAAAAGTAGCAATGGAGCCAATCTCCGTGGCCAGCGCGAAGGCAATGGTAATGGCAATGGCAATCCACAGGATGATGCGGCGCAACAGCAGGAACTGGTAGCGCCGCCGGGGATCGTGAACATAGCGAAATACGGCCCGCCGCCATATTTGCGATAAGGCAATCACAACAGCCAGCGCAATTCCGAAGATTGCCAGTCTGGTGAGCAACCTTCGCAGGTCGGCGGAGTATTCGCTCTTGACCACGCTGCGCCAGCGCCCAAGATTGCCTTTGTATAGATCAAACAACACCTCTTGCTTGCTCAGCGGCAGGACGATCGTAGATGTCTGCTTGAAGCTGGCCGTAAGCGCGTCCAGATCATGTTTTAACTGCTCGAGCTGGGCCGGACCGCTTACGTCCGCCTGCTTGGCGGCCTCTTCGCCACGTTGGGCGATTGCCGTGAGATTCGCCAGAAGCGGCGCGCGCAGTCGCTCGGAAGCCCGCGACAGTTCATCCGTGGATTGCGTCCGCTGATCAATGGCGTGGATTTGACTGGAAAGAGAGAAGAGATCTTCCGCAAGGTTCAGAATGCCGGAAGGCTCTGACCGGCGATTGAGCGCCCGCGACAGAGCGTTGTTGTTGGGAGTAGATGGAGTCGTCTGGGCCCCGGCGCCTTTGGCATTGTCCGCTTCCACTTCAGGAGCTGAGCGCTGGAGCTGATCGATTTGCTGGGAGAGATTTCCACTTGTGCCGGAAGCCCCGCTCACAAACTGTAGGATGTCATGCAGAATTTTGCTGCGGCTCTGAGCAAGATCGAGCTCGCTCTGCAGTTCGTCTATCTCCGACTGCAGCCTGTGCCGCTCGCTTCCCCGGGCCGTCTGCAGGTTGTTCCTGTCCGAATCCAGCTCAGTCTTTGTCTGCTGCGCCTCGGTGTCCGCATTCTGAGCGGCGCGGACCAGAGAAGCAAACTTTCCCTGGCCGGAGGGTGCACTCTGGCCTTCAGCCGAGCCCTGGCCGGCAAGAAGCTGGGCGTCGGCGCGGGCAAAATCAAATGAGAGATGCAGGACCTGGCCTGCCGTCAGGTGATCGTCATTCAGAAATAGCACATCGCTGGGATCGGTTGAAACCTGTTCTTCAATCGTGAGCTGGCGATACCAGTCGATGCTCTGATTGAGGTAGCCAATTACCTCCTGGCCGCGAGGAAGCTTGGAAGGTTGAGTTTGTGCGAATGCAAGCTGATAGAGCGCGCCCATGGCCAGTGCTGCCAGGCCAAAGCCAAGGACAGGGATCAAGACGAATGGAACCAGCTTCCGGGTTCGAGCCTTCGGAGGAGTTTGTATCACTCGATACTTAGACGCACAAAAGCCGAAGTAAGCTGCCGGAAAATCAAGCTTGCAGGTTACGGCGTAGGAAAAGGCCGTGGAGAAACCCACAAGGAAAAGCGCGAGGATAACTAGCCGACGCCCCTGATCCCGACGACTGGATCTACGTTACCATTGCGTAACTTGGGCCACTTTTCCCTTTTCTGCATTTGCCAGCTGCAGATACACTTTGAAGATCAAGTCAACATTATTGCCGAATCGCTCGGCAACCCAGCGAGATTCCAACAGGAGAAGACATCTTGGGGGCGGTCTACGACGAGTTTGTCCGTGAACTGGAGGGATTGCGGCTCAAGCATTCCGGCCAGCCGCGGCGGGAAATGATTTTTCTGTGCCTCCTCTCGCTGGAGCGGGAAGAGATCGTCTCCGTAGCTTATCGGGAAGAGGTGTTCTTGCGCCGGCTGGCGGCCATGCCCATCCCCCAGGAGGTCCGTGACCTCATCCACCATGCGCTGGTATGGGCATGGAAGGATGAGGAAATGCATGCCATTTACATCCGTGGCACGCTCCTCAAATTGGGCGGCCCGCTGTTGCGGGCACAGACCTTTGCCCGCCAGTTCGCTGGGGCCGTGGGCGGATGGTCGAGTTCCGTGCGGCAACACCTTCGCTGGTCTGAAGCTCCGTTCTCTCGCGCGCTGGCTACGGTCATTACCTGGGGTGGTATCGCTACCGGCAAAGTTCCGCGCGACGTCAAACAGCACCTCGACTACGGCAGCTTCCGCGATTTCTGTTTCTTCAATATTGACGCGGAAAAAACGGCGTGGCTTTGCTGGCGCCGCTTGGCCGAACTGGCCGTGTCACAGCCTGATATCAGCGCCCAGATGCACGCTGACTTCCAACGGGTACAGGATGATGAGGCCCGCCACGAACAGATATTCACCATTATTGCCGGCGCTCTCGATGAGCAGAACAGGCTCATTCCCGGCGAAACTGCAGAATCCATAGCGGAGAAGATCGGCGCAGTAGGAGAAGTTTTCCTTCCCCGCTCCCGAAGAAAACTCGCGACCCAGAATCCCCTGGGTAGCGGAGCGCCGGTCTGGGTGGCCTCAGGCTCAAGTGCGGAAGAAAAGCTCTCGTTGTTGCACAAGCTGATGGATGATTCCGGTTTGCTTGCGGTGATGGAATCACGGGCGCAAAAGCTGAACAAGAGCATTGGCGATCTTCACGTGGCGATCAAAGTCTCTTTTATGTTGGGCTATGACCATCGCGATACCTCAGTCATCACCGACCCGGATCTCGTTGCGGCGCTGGCTGAGCATCTGGCGGGTTGGGGCTGTCGCAACATTGATGTGGTCGAAGGCAGAAATGTCTACGATTCTTTCTACCGCAACCGCACAGTGGCAGATGTTGCCCGCTATTTCGGCTATCAGTCGGCTCACTATCGCGTTGTCGATACTACTGAGGAACAGATTGCTCACGAATATTTCCGTGGTATGGCTGTGTACGGCGTGGGCAAGACATGGAAGGAGGCGGATTTCAGGATTACCTTTGGCAAGCTCCGCAGCCATCCTTCGCACGTGGCTTACCTCGCGCTGGGGAATGTTGAGGGAGTGGGTGCGCGCTGCCACGATTTCATCTTTACTGACAGGCAGGCCCACCGGCTCACTGCCATCATGATGCTTCTCGATGAGTTCCCGCCACACTTCGCCTTGCTCGACGCTTATGATTCTGCTGCCGACGGCCTGATTGGGGTGATGGGCTGTTCCAAACCAAGAATACCGCGCCGCCTGTATGCCAGTGCTGATGCTCTGGCCCTGGATACGGTGGTTCTAAGGCATATTGGACTCAAGAACCCACGCGACTCCGATATTGTGAACGCCGCCTGCCATTGGTTCGGGAGCACAGCAGACCAGCCGGAAGTTCGCGGCGTGGACGAACCCGTTGTCTGGCATGGACCATATGACGATGAGTTTTCCGCCTTCCTGAGTCTGATGTCTTTCCCCGTCTATGTTCTGGCCAGCCGACGCGGAGCCTTGTTTGTACCGGCGATGGACAAGTATGCTTTCCCGCCCATTGGCCGCGAAGGCCTGGTGCTTCGTTTCTGTCGCCGCACGGCACAGTTGGTTCTGGGGCTGCACCCCGCGAAATGAAAAAGATTGTCGTGATCGGCGCGGGAATGGGTGGCTTAACCGCCGCCACTCGGCTTGCTCAGCTTGGCCACCGCGTAACCTTGCTGGAAGCTCGCGACGTGCCCGGAGGACTGGCTTCCGGATTTGACCAGAGCGGCTTTCATTTCGATGCCGGTCCTTACATTCTGCTCGATCTCCCCGGATTACAGTGGGCATTTCAGGCGCTCGGCATCGATGTGCAGCAGCGCGTTGAGCTGCGGCGCATTGAGCACGTCTATTCTGTAGCAGACCAGACCGGGCCGGTCGTACATTTCTACGCTGATGTGCAACAGACAGCGGCGGCGATGGAACAACAGTGGCCCGGCTCAGGCGCTCGCTATGTCAAGTTTGTGGATTCGGCAAGCGCCATCTACCAGCGTCTGAAGCCGATGCTTACCATGCCTGAGCCTGGTCTCGGCGGGTTGCTGCGTACGGGCGCGTGGCGGCATGTCACCTTTCTTCTGCGTTCTCTGCAGAGCATCCTGGCTGGCGCCGGCTTGCCCGCTGCAGTGGTCAATGCCATGGGAATATGGACCCACGTAGCTGGTCAGCGCATGAGTACCGCGCCGGCTCCCATGGCTTTTGTACCGGGTCTGATTCATGGTGTGGGATCGTATTACCCCGTGGGTGGCATTGGAAGGCTTCCGCAGATAGTGGCGGCGATCGCCGAGTCATCAGGAGTGGAGTTTCGCTACAGGACCAAAGCACGTTCCATTCGCTGCAAAGATGATCACGTTACTGGAGTCGAAACCCACAGTGGCGAGTACATCGAATGCGACGCCGTAGTTGCCAACTGCGGGGGCGTGGGTGCTTACGTCGAGTTGCTGCCATCGCTTCCCCGCGCGATCAAAGAGGAGATGGCCCGGCTGCCTCTGCAGTCTCCAGGTATCTGCGCCTACCTGGCCGTGCGGGGAAACATCGCGCCACCTTACTTGAGATTCTCTTTATCCGGTAAAGAGGATGGTTGCCGCTTGATCATCGCGCCAACCGTGATGGAGCCGGAGCTGATGCGTGACGGCTGGCATCCGGCGCGGCTGCTGATGCCTCTCGATCATGGCCGCGCCACCGCCATGGGAGAGGCAGGACAGAGGGCGACCCTGGAGCGGTTGTTGGCGGAGAAGTGGTGGCAGGAAGGCGCTACTGACTTCAGAGTCCTTGAGAGCCGCATCCCGGCCCAATGGGGCGTGGATTTTCACTTGTACAACAACAGTATGAATCCGGTGATGACTGCGGCGTTCATGCGCGCGGGAAGGCTTGCGCATCGCAGCCCTTACGTCAAAGGCCTGTATCTGGCAGGCAGCGCTACCCATCCTGGCCAGTGGGTCAGCTTCTGTTCTATCTCCGGCGTGCTCTCAGCCCAGGCCTTGCACAAGGACCTCTCGTGATGCTGCCCACCTCCATCGAAGTGCTGGCAGGTGGCCGGAAGCTGCGTGTTGCGCGTATGGGCGCAGGGCAACCGGTGCTGCTCCTGCACGGCTATCCCGATAATCTTCAGATATGGTGCGAACTGGCGCCTCGTCTCGCTACGCGCTTTCGTGTGATTGCAGTGGATTGGCCGGGAATGGGTGAAAGCGACCCATGGCCCGGAGGCACTACTCCCATGCACCTCGGCGAACGCATTGGCGCGCTCCTGGATCACTGGAAGCTGGAACGCGCTCACCTGCTGGCGATGGACATGGGCGCCCAGCCGGCCCTGGCCTGCGCTGCGCAGAGCCCCCAGCGCGTGATGAGCGTCGTGGCCATGAACTCGCTCGTCCTGTGGGATGAAGAGACCTCCTGGGAGATTGGACTGCTGAGGAAATTTGGCTGGAACCGCTTTATCCTGCAGAACCTGCCTCGCTTGGTTTTTGGCCGTGCAGAGCGAACCTTTCTTCCCAGGGGCGCAAGGCTACCCGCAGAACTGCGGGCCGATCTCTGGAACTGTTTCCGTCGGGCCGAGGTGAGAAGCACCATCGCCAAAATGTGCGCCGGCTATCAGGGAACTCTGCCTCGACTACCCGACCTCTATAGGCGGATCGGTTGTCCCACGCTGGTGCTCTGGGCGGAAAACGACAAGCATTTTCCGGTAGAACAGGCACAACGCCTGCATTCCCTGATTGCGCACTCGCAATTGCAGATCGTGGCGCGTGGCCAACACTGGATGGCCTGGAACATGGCTGAAGAACTGGCAGCCAGGATTCACGGCTTCCTCGGCGCACTCGAAGGCTAAGTTGTGGCTCCAGTTTGTCAGTACCAGTGCTTCGTCTTTTTTGTCCAGGGAGAGTCTGGATAACGGGAATGCAGGAGAGTGAATATCTCCCGGGTGCGGTTCTTGGAATCGTCGCAAGAGAAGCGATTCACCCGCCACGCGAAATGCAGCGCTTCCGGAACACGAGAATCGTCTGGATGTTTCCTGGCCCAGTCTATAAGGATTGCCGGCATCCAGTCTCCGGGGCCGCCAATCTGAACAAGCTGCGACCGCTCCTTGAGAGCGACATCTCTCTCTTGAGCGGTAAGAAACGCCGGGTCAGGCACGGCGCCGACCTTCTTCTTGTTGTAGCTGGAACCCCAGGAGAGCTCCTCCAGTTCAGCGTCCTTGCACCACCAGTTGTCACGATAGTTGTCCGCATAATCAAAACGGGTTGCGCGCGGAGAGCCGTCTTCCACCAGCGGACGCAATCCCGGAAAATGAGCGATCGCGAAAGCGGCAAGAAATTTTCGTTCGGCTGGATCCTTTGCCTGCTCATAAGCGGCGATGAAAGGCTTCAACTCAGGACGCAGGCCTCCGACGTCAGAGGCCATCGTCCGCGCCAGGTCGGGACGGTCAAGCACTAGCGCCCGCGTCCAAATCGCGGGGGCCAGACGCAGGCGCAGATTCTCCGGAAGGCGTGGCGAACGGGCTACCTGCACCAGCGTCTCGATTGGCATCCGCTGGTTCAGAATGATAGCTGCATTGAAATCAAGCTGAGGATAGAACTCCTTTCCTGGCCCCAGGAACAGGTTCTTTTCGCACTTAACATCCCAGCCCGTATCTTCGCAGTACTCGCTTTCTCCTTTATCAACGGCCCCGTTGCTGAACTGCAGTGGCCGGCTGCCAAGGAAACTGACAAACTCATCCAGACCCGCCGCGACCAGAGATCGCTCCTTTTTGATCAAGTTGAAGGCGGAAATCGGCCCATCCTTCGCCTGCGCCAGCCCAGCATCCAGGATGCGCCTGGCTCGCTCGAACTCTCCTCTCTCCCGCTGTAGACGGCCGCTGTGCATGGCCAGGGTCAAATAGGCTGGCGACTCTGGCGGGACATGGGCGGCTGCGGCAAGCAGTTCGTCGGACCCGGGATCACGCCCGTTCGCTTTGCTGATTGCAGCTACCAGCCATGGCAGCGTCTTACCGGCGCGCCAGCGCGCCAGGGCGTGCTGTTGCGACCATTCTGACCATGAAGCCATGGTCAGAATCCAATCGGCAATCTCTTTGCCTGAACTCTGCTCGTCTATTTTGTGGTAGCGTTCCTGCCGCCAGGCAGCCAGTTTGCGGTCGTACTCCGTCGATCCGTCTTCGACGTCGGGAAAATCCGGTTGTGGGCCGATCTTATTCTGCAGGAGATAGCTGACGTCGGAGACATCCTGGCCAAAGTCGGCATCAGGCTGGAGAATGCGTGCGCAGAGGGTCCGCAACTGCTGCTCCGGCTGCAGCCGGGCAGCGATGAAATTAAGCAAGCCGAACGCGCTGTGACGCAGGCCCGCGTCTTTGGTCTGCATGGCAAAGGCGTGCATGCGCTCCTGCGCCTGTTTGAGGATCTCCACGTTTGCGGCATCATCGGGTTCACTGATGGTCGCCTCTTGGATCAAGGTCCGGGCTGCCAGATACCGTCCGAGTTCATGCCACGGAGAAGTGCTATCGCGTGCGATCGCCTCGAAGTCCCGCAAGGCGTCGCCAAAGTGATGGGCGTAGAAATGTGCAGCCGCAATCTGATAGGCGCGATCGGCGTGTAACAGGCTGTCTGCCGTGTTCGGAAGGCTCTGCGGGAGCACCTCTCCCTGGGATATCCTCCCCCACAGCGGGCAGTTCATGAATACCTGGTCCTGCCCGTTAATCCATTCCTGGAGTTGCGGGCTGTTGGCGCCGAAGCGTCGTGCCCGGTCGTGAAGTGTCCGGATCGCCGTATCAAAAGCCCCGGCGAGACAGCCGTCACCATCGGTATATTCCCACCAATCGGCCCCAGGCTGGTTGGTAGGAGGCTTGGTGTTGCGGAATTTCCCCCGGGCCTTGACCCATCGTTGTGGCGGCCCGAGGTGTTCGTACCGCCAGTCGAACGGTTTCAGGGCGAAACCGGGATGCAAATCCTTCTGCGCCAGGAACGACTTCTGCTCGACAGCACTCAAAGAAGTGCCGTTGAAGTACCGGTAAGCCACCACCAGGTAGCCCCACGCCCACGAAGGCTGAACCACGCCAATGCGTCCGGCGGCAAATCGTGAGACAGGGCGATCGGGATAATCGGGGCTGACGAAAATGACTTCCGGCCGGTATGGCACATGGCTTTCGGCCAGCCAGGGAAAAGCCAAAACGGCGGCGGCACATAGGAAGGCGAAGAGACGCTGATGCTTGGTCATAGTCCGAGTGAATGCTCCAGATTGTTCAAAGCGATTGGGTTCCAGGGCCGAGGATGGAACATATAGAGCCGCGTCCCCGGCGAAAGTTCAGGCCAGGCCTCATCCGTGGAGACGCCGGCAACGCCCCGGCAGAACGGCTCGTGGATCGGGTACTGCCAGCCGGAAACCTGGGCTGGCGGATGTTCAGGTCCCATGCGGAAGAACATGGGAACGGCTTCATCGACCGGCAGTTGGCCGATCCAGTCGTCAAAGGCGCACCAGGAAGCCAGCGCTGTAATGGACAAAGGCATTTGCGCCGGGAGCCGGCTTCTGAGTTCGCGCAACATCTGGCCGTAGAAAGCACGCTGGCTCTGCGTGGCGTCAAAGTCCACCTGCACCGCTGCCGTCCTGCCATCGTGGCCCCAGGCGGAGATAATTCCGGCGATTATGCCGGGAAGGCCGGGATCGCTTAGATTGGCATGACCGGAGTGTGCCTCGATCCTCACCACCGCGATGAGTTTTGCGCCTGGCGCAACCAGGAGTGGCTGTCGCCGTGCCACCGTGCTGACCTTGTCGCCGATGAAGATGGTCTCGGCCAGATAAGCTACCGCGTAGCGGGAAGGATCAAGGCGGCGCAGATCCTCATGGCGCTCCCAGGCCCAAAGCGTGATCGCAGGAAATGAGCATAAACGGACGGCGGTTCGCGGGCCATGGCTGCCGAAAAGGGCGGAAGCGGCCGCAAAGAGAAGGATCCGGCGCAAGAATAGACTGCTGTGTTTCAAGATCGGTTGGAATGCCGCCGGGCAAATCGATCATAAGTCGAAACAGCAGAATGTCAAGAGCTATGCGGAAGTCACCATAAGACAGCCGATTAGCACAGTTTTCTTGGTACTCTTTTTTCATGAGGCAACTGCTATTCCTGCTTTTCTGCTCTTCGTCGCTGTTTGCCCAGCTTCCCTTCGATATCGAAATTCTCCATCGCACAGTTCAGCTTGACGGAGCCAATCTTCACGCTATTGTGACCAGGCCGAAAGCTCCGGGACGGTATCCGGCCGTGTTCGTGATTTCTGGCCTGGGTTGTTATCCGCTTGATCCGCCGGAAGAGGACAGTCCCTTGAATCAGCTTCGCTACGGCCTGACCCGAAAGGGTTATGTGACCATGTGGGTGGAGAAAAACGGTCAGGGTACGAGCCAGGGACCTCCGTGCGACAGCCCGCAATCCGATCTTTAGTTTGCGGCTCGCAGGTCTGTTACAGCTCTCAGGAATCTGGCCGCTTACGATTTCGTTGATAGTGACAATATTTTCATCTTTGCCCACAGTATTGGCCCTCTGGAAGGTGTGTTGGTGGCGCAAAGATTTCCTGTCCGTGGGTTTGTTGCGGCGGAGACCATTGGCAAGAGCTGGTTGGAATATGAACTGGAAAATGCGCGCCGCCAACTCCTGCTCCTGGGCCGCCCATATGATGTGGTGGACCAGTACGTTCGCGTGGTGGAACGTTGCCAGCATCGCTTTGCCATTGAAAAGCAGAGTTTGCCGGCATGGGACACGGCCTGGATTTATGGCCTTCACAGCGCGAGTGGCTTGAGGGCATCCGAAAGAAACAACATACGGAGTTCGATACCGAATTTTTTGAGCGCGTGGAAAAGTGGATCAGGCACAACCTGGCCACTGGGTCCAAAGCCCCCATGCCAAATCCTGTCAAATGACGACCAAAACCAGGACGGAAAGCACATTTTGCCCGGGTTTGACTTCCATTTATGGCTCTGATTAGACTGAAAGCGATGGTTGCCGTGCGTCAGAACGACTGTTGTTGTTGCACCTCCGGGCTGCATTCTGGTGAGGTTCGGCAAACCTGAAAAGATCTTAAGCTCTTTCAAGCCGACCCACTCACCAGTTGAGTGGGTTTTGATTTTGGAACAGGATGATTTACCGGCTGCGTGGTTGAAAACTATGCTCATCATCAAGAAGCCCGAATACGAATCGCTTCGGCGGCACGGCGAGGAGACCTATCCTTACGAATGCTGCGGCGCGTTGCTGGGGACGTTCCGGGAGTCAGATCGGGTGGTGCAACAGATCGTGCGCTGCGGCAACACGCGCGACGACCGGCCCCAGGACCGCTACAATATCGATCCCAGGGAGCTGATTGCAATTCAGCGCCAGGCCGCGCAGCAGGAGTTGGAGATTGTGGGCTTTTATCACTCGCACCCCGATCATCCGGCGCAATGGTCGCAGACCGATCTGGCTGAAGCGCACTGGATAGGTTGCTCTTATGTGATTACCGCGGTGGTAAAAGGTGCGGCCAATCTCACCAACTCCTTTGCCCTGCTGGGTGAGAGCGAAGATGACAAGCGTTTTGAGAGGGAAGAGATCACGGTAGAAGCCATAGTGGAGGACCAATCCGTATGTCATTGAAAGTAAGCATTCCCACCCCGTTGCGCCGGTATACAGACGGCCATGGGGTGATCGAAGTTTCGGGCGGCTCGGTTGCTTCGGCGCTGGAGTCGCTCCTGCAGAAGTATCCGGTCCTGAAGAAGCAACTTTATACAGACGATGGACGGCTGCGTTCCTTCGTCAACGTATACCTAAACGATGAAGACATCCGCTATCTGCAGAAGGCGGATACTGCGGTCAAGGCCGGCGATACCATTTCGATTGTGCCCTCCATCGCAGGAGGGAATCTCGTCGTCGGGTGATCCGGCGGAGCAGGACCCGAAATAGCTTATGCATGCCACTGCTCCAATCAAGGCCGCTGCACACGGGACCAAGCCTTTGGCCCGTGTCGGGAATACGCCTCTGCTTCGATTTGAAAGCCTGACGCGCGAGTGGCTGCAGATCGAGATTCTGGGCAAAGCGGAATGGGCCAATCCCGGCGGATCGGTCAAGGACCGTGCAGCGTTCAATATCATAGAAACAGCATGGCAATCCGGCGCGTTGCGCCCGGGCAAACGGCTGCTGGATGCCACCAGCGGTAATACCGGCATTGCCTATGCCATGATCGGCGCGGCTCGGGCTATTCCCATCACCTTGTGTGTTCCGGCAAATGTCTCCATGGAACGCAAGCGCATCCTCGCCGCCTACGGCGCGGAGGTGATCTGGACTGATCCGCTTGAAGGCTCGGACGGCGCAATTCGCAAAGCTCGGGAGCTTTATCAGGCTGATCCCGAAAAATATTTCTACGCCGATCAATACTCCAACGACGCCAACTGGCTGGCCCACTACCATGGCACCGCGGCCGAGATCTGGTCACAGACTGAAGGCGCAGTCACTCATTTTGTCGCCGGACTGGGTACCAGTGGGACATTTATGGGGACAGCCCGGCGGTTGAAAGAATTGAACCCTGCCATCCGGGTGATTTCCTTTCAACCTGATTCAGCCTTTCATGGGCTTGAAGGATTGAAGCACATGCCCAGCGCGCTCGTTCCCAAAATTTATGATCCATCGCTGGCAGATTCCGAACTGGAAATTGGCACTGAGGCGGCCTATGAGATGGTGAAGCGAGTGGCCCGTACGGAAGGCGTCCTGCTGGGAATTTCTTCGGGCGCTGCCCTGGCTGCTTCGCTGATGGTGGCGCAGCAGGCCAACGCCAGTCAGGCCGAATCGGCCACCATCGTTACCGTGCTGCCCGATTCGGCGGACAAGTATCTGAGTGAAAGCTTTTGGAGTGAATAGGGAACCAAAAACAAGCCACAAAAAACCAAAGAGTGGACCGCAGCCGCCCTCGGCTGCGTCTTTGTCGGCACTCCGAAGATCTCCCTGGTCGCATCGAGAGATCTCGCCTTTGACTTTCAATTACCAAGTTACTAAATTACCCGATTACCAAATTCTCTGCCGGGTCATTACCGCCATCCTCGCAACGGGAATGGAATTCTCGTAACCGGCAGCACAACGAACCATGCCCACCATCAAAGTCAACGGTGTAGAGTTGTTCTACAAGGAATCGGGCTGCGGCCCGGAGACGATTGTGTTTTCCCATGGGCTGCTGATGGACCATTCCATGTTTGAGGCGCAACGGGCGGCCTTTGATCCTCACTATCGCGTCATCGCTTACGATCATCGCGGACAAGGTGAGTCGCAAGATCCCGGCAGCGGCTATGGCATGGAGACTCTCACCGAAGATGCTGCAGCGCTGATCCAGGCTCTCCATGCCGCGCCCTGTCATTTTGCCGGGCTCTCCATGGGAGGCTTTATCGGGATGCGCCTGGCTGCGCGGCGGCCGGAATTGCTGCGTTCACTCACCTTGATGAACACAGGCGCCGGACGAGAACCGTTGCCGGGCCGCATTCGCTACAATTTCCTGGCACAACTGGTAAAGGTGGTGAGTCCGGCGCCATTTGTCGGGATCGCCGTCAAGGAGCTGTTCGGCGCTTCTACCCGCAAGGACCCGGCGAAGCAAGAGATGCTGCAGGAATGGACGAAGAAGCTGCGCTCCCGGCCACGAACCGCCGCCAGATCGCTGTTAGGAGTCATGAATCGCCGCGATGTCTCTGCCGGCCTCGGGGCGATCCAATGCCCGGTGCTGGTGATCACCGGAGAGGACGATATTGCCCGCCCGCCTCACGACTCGGAAGAGCTGGCGGCAGCGATTCGCGGGGCCAGGCTGGTGCGCATTCCCAAATGCGGCCACAGCAGCTCGCTGGAAGCTCCGGAAGCGGTGACGGCAGCCATGCGGGAGTTGCTTACAACCATCGCCAAGGATTTGAAAGGTTCTAGCGTCAACTAGCCTTTGCAGTGAGTCTCAGGGCAAGTACGACCAAGGTCCCACACTGACACGCGTGTTCCCACGACTGAGAATCCAGGACCAATGAGCCAAGAGCCAAAAGCCAAGAGCCAAGAGCCAAGAGCCAAGAGCCAAACGCCAAGAGCTAACTAACTAGCAATGGCAATATGAGGGATGCTCTTACTGGTAAGAAGCAACAGCGGATTTCCCGGCCGAGGGTCGATGCGTACTCCGGGCGCAATACACAGAACCATCTGATCGCGGGCGTATTCCGTGATTGAAGGGCTCGTCAGCGTGCCTGAAGCGGCCAGGCTGCGCGCCTCTTCCATCTCCGGCAGGAACGCGGCATCAAAATCCGAGCCGGCTCCAATCTGCTTAAGCAGACTCACCGAATCTGTGAAAGTAAGGCTAATACGATTGCCTGTTTTCTGCTCGAACCGGCGCGCCAGTTCCGCTAATGCGGAATTCAGCTCGTCAGGGGCTGCAACCGAAAGTTCGACACCTGCTGGTGAACAGCTTGCGTTGAGTCCGCGTTCCTGATGCGGAACGCCGCCCCAGGCTGTAAGGGCCCACATTACGATGACGAACAAGGATTCCGTCACTTGTCTTTTTCTATTAGTCATCGTCTACGAGGCATTCGAAGGTTCTACCCGTGATTCGAAGTACGGAAGCCGCAGATTCGAATCGCATGATCCCCGCCATGATTCTACATAAACAAGCTCGCTTTTTTCTGCCGCGCGGTTCAGAATATTGTTGAAGCAGTCCCCATGAAAAACAATAATTTCAAAAAAAAATATTTCACGGACGAGGCATGGGCCCGATGGCAGGAGCTGCGCAATCGCGAGTCCCAGCCTGAGATGGCCCGCAAATGGGAAGAGCTGTACCAGGAAGCCGGGCGCCTGGTGGCGGAAGATCCGGCAGGAGAGATAGCCCAGGAATTTGCCGAGCGCTGGCACCAGCACTGGGAGCACTCGACGGCGGGTGATGCGGAGATTCAGGATGGACTTCGCAAGGCATGGGCTGATCGCAAGAATTGGCCGCCTGATGCCCGGGAACGTCTGGCCCAGCGTTGTCATGAAGAGGTTGCGCTGTTTATCAGCCGGATCTTTGCCGCGCGGGCGTTCGACCTGCGCCTTAAGAAACACTACGGAGAGCATCTGTGGTCCAGGATACAAAGGTTCAGGAAAGCCGCATCCAAAATGCCCAAGCCGAAATTCCGGGACCCGCGCGAGCGTCCAACGGCTGAAAGCCGCGAACAGATTTTCCGCTCGTTTATAGAGTTGTTGCATTTGGTGCAAGCGGCCCTCGGGCAGGATCCGGCAGGACCAGAAGCGGAGGCCCTGGCGGTTCAATGGACCAACTTATGGGGAAGCTCAACCACCGGAAAGCCGGCCATTAAGGCCGAATTACAGCAAGCTATTGATGGGCCGCAGCACTGGCCGCCGGAGTTTCAAGCGAACATTGCCGATCTCGATTTTGAAAGCATTTCTCAGTTCATCAAGAAGGCCATTGCCTGTTGCCTGAAGCGGCGATACAGAGAGTCACAGGAAATGGCCCGCCACATTGGCACAGCTCAGGCCGCCAACTCATCGCCATCCGACCTGTGGCTCAACCTCCTGCAGCACCTCTGGCGGCGCGCCGGTTTAGCTCACTAGCGCGGGATCGTGCCAGAATTAAAGCGATGCCAAACCAACAGCCGTCGTCCGCGCAACCATCATCCGCACGACCATCGCCTGTGCCTGATTTCCTTTACGGCACCGCATGGAAGGAAGACCGGACTCCGGCCCTGACCGAACTCGCCCTCCGCACGGGCTTTCGCGGCATTGACACCGCTAACCAGAGACGCCACTACTACGAAGCAGGGGTCGGCGAGGCGTTGGCTGTCGCCTATCGCGCGGGAGTGGTGACGCGTGCCGATCTTTTTCTGCAGACGAAATTTACCTATCAGGGCGGCCAGGACCACCGTTTGCCCTATGACCCCTCAGCCAGCTTTTCGGTTCAGGTAGCTCAGTCTATGGCCAGCTCGCTTGAACACCTGGGGACTGATTACGTCGATAGCTACGTGCTCCACGGGCCCGCCTCCGGCTATGGCTGGAGCGATGACGATACCGAGGTATGGGAAGCCATGATCAAAGAGCGCGATGCCGGACGCGCGCGTCTTCTCGGTGTGAGCAACGTTTCCCTGCGGCACCTTGAGCAGATGGCAGCCGCCAGCACGGAAGTTCCTGCATTCGTGCAAAACCGATGTTACGCCCGCCTGGGCTGGGACCGCGGTGTGCGGCTGTTCTGCCGGGAACGAAAGATCGTCTACCAGGGATTCTCGCTGCTTACGGCGAATGTAGAAGTTTTGCACCATCCTCTGGTGACTGGCCTTGCCCAACAAATGCGCGTCACACCCGCACAGATCACCTTCGCCTTTGCGCGGGCTCTGGGGATGCTGCCGTTGACGGGCACCTGCAACGCCGAGCACATGAAGCAAGACCTGGCCAGTCTAAAGCTGGCGCTCTCAGCGGAGGCGGTGCAGGCCATTGAGGCTCTGGCGGGGTGAGTGGTCCGCCAACCGATTCGCCGCAGATTTTCATAGATGGGCGCAGATAACAAAACAAATTTGGCCGCGAATGAACGCGAACGGACGCGAATTCACGAAAGGGCCAGCAGAGAATGAAGAAAAAATCGTCTCAGGCTACGAAGATTTTGGGGAATCGTCGTGCAGAGGAAAAGAAATCGGTCACCCCGCTTCTGCCAGGATTATCGGTTGATAGAATCCGCTTTCTGCTGTAAAGAGCCAGCGCATATTGATGAAGCCCGCGCGCTCGAGGGCCTCCGCGAGTTCATCTCTCAGCACGGCACGATAGGTTGCACAAGCGTGAAAGGTCTGCCAGCGGTTCTCAATTTCGCGCGTGATATAGAGATGAAAGATATATCGACGATCATCCATCCAATCCCAAACCTGAAAGACAATCCGCCGATGCCCGTGGTCGGAGTAGAAAGATGGTCCTTGCGTGGCCGGCCTTTCCGCAATCAGCCGATCGTAATCCCGAATGCTGGCCATGAACAAACCCTTGGGGCGCAGCCTGATGCGAATTTGGGCCGCTGCCTGAATGAGTTGGTCCGTGTTTTCCAGGTGTGGAAGCGCATTGTCCATGCAGATCACCGCGTCGAACTGAGAGCCTTGGAGAGAGGTCAGATCCAGCATGCTGGCCACTGAGAGTTGCAATTCTGCGCCTCGCCGGGAACTCTCCAGCCGCGCGCGTTCAACCGCGCGGGGGCTCACGTCCCATCCAGTGACGCGGAATCCCAGTTTGGCCAGGCCGAGCGCCTGGGTTCCAATGCCGCAGGCACAATCCAGAATGCGAGTTGCGCCCGACGGACCACACTCCCGTTCGAGAATTGGGCCGAGCACTGCGGCCTGGCGCTCGATAGAAGAGTCCCAGTTCTCAAATATCAGATGGTATTGGTCGGCAAGCTCGTCATAGCATTCCCTGGCATCCATGGGGGTCAGCTTATTCTAATGTCCTCGGCTTTTCCTTTGTGGCCTTTGTGGTAAGGTTTTGACTCTGTGTTCAAACCTTTAACCTGCTGAAAGCCCGCCGTGGCGGGTAACCTATACCCTGGTCTTATGTTTCGAGCGCGATTCAAGAAGGAAATCGTTGCCGAGTTTTTGCCGCCTACGCGCTCGCGTGAGAAGGATCGAGTGATTCTTCTCTGCGATGGCATGCCCTCCGTTCCGCGCAAACAGCCTCTGGCGCAATTCTTGGCGCAAAAGGGATATTGGGTCTTCTATCCCCGCTGGCGCGGAGCGTGGGAGAGCGGAGGCCAGTTCATGGAACAGTCTCCGCAGCAGGACCTCAGCGACATCCTGGACGAACTACCGAAGGGCGTGCGCGAAATTGCTTTTGGGCAGAAGTTCAAACTATCTCCGGACGAGATCTTTGTCATCGGCGGCAGCTTCGGCGGCGCGGCAGCCATTCTTTCTTCCCTCGATCCCCGCGTCAAGAAAGCTGTTGCCAATTGTCCCGTGGTGGATTGGAGCATCCTGGCGCAGGAGCAGAAAAAAGAGACCTCCAACAAAAGCTACCCTGCTTACGTTCGCGAGGCGTTCGGTAATGGCTACCGGCTGTCAGAAAAGAACTGGAACAAGCTGAGTTCGGGGACCTTCTACAACCCTGTGCATCATATCCAAGAGCTGACGCCAACGAAGTTGTTGATCTTCCACGCCAAGGACGACCCTTACATTCCGTGGAAATCGGTAAGCAATTTTGCGGCTTCTGCCGGGATCAAACTTCGCCTGCTTGCCCGTGGCGGACACGTAAGAACCGAGCACATCGTCCAGACATACTGGGCCGAGATCAAACGCTTCTTTGAATCATGACCGCTGTGAATCCTGACCGCTGTGAATTTTGAAACCTGTGAATCCTGACACCATGATCCCTGGCGCTCCCAATGCAGCTCGCTGGGTCCGGCCGGCGCCGCGCCGCGCTTTGCCGTTACCGCTCCTGGAACGGATGGTTCATGCAGCTTTCCCACGCTGCCGCGTGGTAAACGCGCAGCCGTTTCCGGATGGCTTGCGCAACGCAAATTTCAAGATCCAGCTCGACTCCACGCCTGAGTTAGTTGTGCTCCGCATCTACGAACACGATGCCTCACTATGCCAAAAAGAGGTTGACCTGATTCGCTTGATTGGCCACTCGGTTCCTGTGCCGGAGGTGATTCACGCGGAGCCTTGCGGATTGGAGGAGCTGCCGCCCTTTGCGCTGATGAGCTACATCCAGGGCATCAGCTTCCACCAGCTAAAGCGCAGCGGCAGTGCGGACGCGATTGCACAGGCCGCATACTCCGCAGGTGAAACCCTGGCAGCAATTGGCCGCATCAGGTTCCCGAAGGCAGGATGGCTCGCTCCCGGGCCGTCTGTCACTGAACCATTGCTGCAAGGTGCAAACGTCCTGCCACGGTTTGTGGATCGGTGCCTCGAATCGCGCAACCTGCAGCAGCGCATGCCGGAGGATTTGCGGGATCGCGCGCATGCCTTGCTGTGGTCGTGGGCAGCGCAGCTCGCCAGTCTGGACGACGAGACTTGCCTCGTTCACTGCGATTTTGGCAAACGAAACCTGCTAGTGCAGCGAGAACTGGTGCGACAGGGAGAAGGCCGGTGGCGTGTGGCTGGCGTGCTCGACTGGGAGTTCGCCGTCTCCGATTCCCCGCTGATTGACCTTGGCCATTTCCTCCGCTACGAGCGCGCGGCTCGTCCGCTGCTCGAGCCCCACTTCTCGACCGGGTTCCTGGCCGCCGGCGGTACATTGCCGCAGGAGTGGCAGAAGCTTGCGCGACTGTTTGATCTCAGCGCCCTATGCGAGAGCCTGACCCACGACGAGCTTCCGGATGCAATTGTCGCCGAGCTGCTTGAACTGGTCCAGGCTACCGTTGAAGATCGTGACCCGCAATGGGAGTGATGCGTATTGGATGCAAGAGACGAAAAAGCCCGCCAAAACTGCTGGCGGGCTTTTATCAGGCGCCGTACTTCGAAATGTGATTGCTAGTGAGAACCAGCTCCGAGCTTGGCCACGGTGTGAGTTTCGCGGAAAGGAAGCACCACAATGGCTTGCTCAATCAGCGGTTCGTTAAATCCAGCCAGCCGGGCGGTTATGCGAGCTGCCTTGTCCTTGTCCCCGGTCTTTTCGTAAGCCACAGCCAGCCCACGCAAGGAGAAGGGGCTTCTTTGATCTTCTTCCAGCTGTGAAATTGCATCCTCGTATTTGCCCTGGGAGACCAGCACGGCTCCGGAAGCGCCATGGAAAGAAGCCTGGATCACTGAGTCAGGATTGGAGCTCGCCAGGTCCTGGAGACGCTTTAAATTGGCGCCCACAGCGTCCATGTCTCCGTTTTGCAGAGCAAGGTCAACTCCGGTGCGCAAGATTGACGCCAGTTCCTGGTCCAGAAGCGCCTGTGGCACCTTGTGGCTTTCACCCAGCGCCCCCTCGGCCTTCTTCAGTAACTCTACGCTTGCAGCGCCATTTTTCTGGTAAAGGGCCATGCTGCGATAGGCCTCTGCTTCCAGGTTGGCAAAATCATCGGCATGAGCCTGCGCTGCAGCCGCCTGGAAGGCGGCATCTGCATCGCCTGGTTTGCCTTCACGAACGTAGGTTGCGGCGAACTGCAAAGACCACAACACGCCCTGCACCTTGGTCCCCTTCTGGATACCAATGGCGTACTCGGCGCGCGCCTTGGCTTCGTTGCCCATCAAGGCATAGGTATCACCCAGGCCAAGCTGCGACTCAATAAAGGTGGGATCCAGCTTCAAGGACATCCGATAGTGCGTCAGCGCGTCATCATACCGGCCCGCCATGCGCGAGAGCTCCGCATAAGAGTCCTGCGGATTGGCTTCATGGGGCAGCATTTCCGCGTACTTCTTGATATGTATGAATGCCTTGTCATAATTTCCCACGCGGGCATAGCAGTAGGCTGCTTCATTCCACGGATCGGCGAATTTCGAATCCAGCTTGATGGCGCGTTCAAACATCGGTATCGCCCGGCCAGGCTCATCCTGTGCCAGCATCAGCCACCATCCCGCAAGCCACGCCAGATGTTTATCCTGTTTGTATTGTTCCAAAGCCTCATTCATGGCCTGGATCGCGGGCACCATCTTGCCGTTGCCGCCGTTCGCCAGCCAATCGATGATGAGTTGCTCCTCGGGGCCAGCCGATTGTCTGCTGGCAAGAGCCTTTTCGCGTTCAGCAACCTGCTCTGTCGGGTCCTGCGCAAAGTAAGCAAGAAAGATGTGTGGAAGGGCGAAATCAGGGTCAGCCTGGGCTGCATCGCGCCAGTTTTGCAGCCCTGCCTGGATGTGCAGGGTCTCCATCTTGGCCAGTCCTTCTTCAAAGAAGGCGCGCGCCTTGGCTGACTTGGTGGACATCTGCATTCCGCCGGTCTGGTGCTCGGCAGCCGCCGGCATCACCGCGAGAAGCAATGCAATGATAATAATTTGGATCCGAGTGGGGACCATCTCGATTTTGATCTCCTTAATGGGTGCCCTGCTTCAAGCCACATGCGGTTTGGGCTGGCAACTTGGCAAAACTACGAATGAGAGTAGTTAAAACTGAACCAGCACTGGGTACAAGTTACAGAGGTAATCGAGAAGCAGTTTAGCTATTGGCTATTGGCTTTTGGCCATTGAGCTTTTGGCTTTGGCCGGCTTGACAAAGCTCGCGTGGCGCAAGCTCGGTAGTGCCGCAAAAGAAACAAAAAACTAAACCGGAGCGGAGCTGCCCACGGCTGCGTCTTCTATACCCCATCGAAAATAACTCGTAGCACGCAAACAATCTGCCGCAGTAGTGATAATATTCAACACTTTCAGTGGAGTTCCGGATCAGCAGTGTGAGCGACTGATCCATGGGTAGGAAAGAGACAAAGATCCAGGAGGGCGTCCGATGATCGAGTTCCTGTTCGGCTTTGCTCCAGATAATGGCGATAGCTCCCTTGAGCTAAAGCTCCTGGCGATTCTATTGAGTGTTTGTTTTTTGTGGTTCCTGAGAATTGCTCGCGGGAACCGAAAGGAGGCAAGACATTGAGCCAATCCAAGCCAACTCCGCCAACCCATCCGCCTCATCCTCATCCTGCTCATCCTGTTGGCGTGGCCAGCGAGACGCTCGGGCCGCACCGGCTCACGGCTGAAGTCATGGCGAGAACTAAGGAGCATCGCGCCGCTGAGCCTCCTCCACCGCCTGACGCGGAGATGCCGCGAGCCAAGGCCACGCCTCACCCCAGGATTGTTGCCCACGAAGATAAACCAGAGAAACCAAAGGAGCGAAAATGATTACTCCGTCTCCATCCGTAAGTTGGCAAGCCTCCGGAGGCCTGAATGCCGGCGGCGAAGGCTCGGACCAGCAGATCGCCGTAAGCAGCACACATGTGGGCGTGAGTGGCCGGGCGGCCCTCGCCTTCTACACCAAGGCCGGGAGCAAGGTGTACGGCGTCGCCAGCGCGGAGACATTTTTCGAATCTATTGGCCTTCCCAAGGCGCCGGGCGGTGCCGGCATATTTGATCTGCGCATGATCTTCGACGAGTACCGGAAGCGGTTTTGGGTCTGCGCGCTGACCAGCAATATTCTTCCCGGCCGTATCGTCCCTTCCTTCCTGGCCGCTGTTTCGGTAACGGAAAACCCCACGGACGGCTTTTATTTCTACTACTGGGATGCGGTGCCCACCGCCGCAGGATCGGGATACCAGGCTGGAGATGCCGCCGATTATCCCTGCATCGGGATTGCACAACACATCTTTGTGCAGACGAACAAGGTGGCCAACGGCTCTACCTACAAATATTGGCGGGTGCTTCTCCGCAATGCCGACAAGATGGCGCAGGGCCTGCCCGGAAGCCAGATCGACGGCTGGGAGTGGTGGGGCTGGAACAACCCCGATGGAAACCCTACCTACATCATCCAGCCGGCCGTGCATCACGGGCCCAGCTCACGCATCTTTCTGGTCAACAAGTGGAACAACAATGCCGAAATATGGGCCATCGACCACGCGCTCACGCCTCAGCAAAGCTACCAGCGGGCGGACATCTCACTTCCTGGCGTCTCGGGAACGCTCGTCAACGCGCCGCAGAAAGGGAATCATGTTTCGAATCCGCCGCCCATCGCCATGGGTCCACAGATCGGTGACGCCTTCCTGAAGGCGGTATATCGAGACAACAAGTTGTACTTTACCGCCAACAATTCCAAGAATTGGACCGGAAGCGGAAACCTCGCCTCCGGACGCCTCATTCGCGCCAATGTAGCCAAGTACCCATCCGTCAACATCGAGATTGATCGCACTTTTGGAGAGGCGGCGGAAACCGATCCCAAGGGGCACATCTCTCACTATGCGTGGCCCGGCGTGGAGGTGAACAAGCATGGCGATATGGCGTTCTCCACCACGCGCACCAGCGCCGCCATCTATCCTGAAGTTCGCTTGAGCGTCTATTACGCCAAGGAGCCTGATCTCCGTTCCAGCGTTCTCCTTCAGGCCGGTGGATCTCCATACTTCGAAGGATCGGGCCGCTCCTACAATTATTATGGTGAAACCACCGCCGCCTGCGTCGATCCATCGGACGACACGGCGATCTGGGTAGCCGCGCAATATCCTTTCAAGACCGACAATCCGAACATCGCGAATTGGAGCATGTGGGTGGGGAAGCTCGGTTAATCAAAGTTGGCTTACGCGCATTTGCTATCGCTCACAATTGAGCCGTTTTGTGAGCTATAGAAGATCCCGCTATCGCTCATGCAACGGAACTTGCAACGAGCATATTGGTCGAATGCTGGGTACGGTGGGCTGGCTTTTGGCCAAAGACCAAGAGCCAAAGGCCAAAAGCTAGTTTTTATCTTTCTGCGCCACCAGGTTTTTGCGGAACTCAGGCACTACTACTGCCTGTTCTACGCTGGGATCGTAGTAACGCGAAAGCCTCTCCGTGAGCCGTTGCGCGTCTGCCTTCGCCCCGGTCTTCTCGTAAGCGACGATCAGCCGCTGCATGGAAAATGGGTTCTTGTCATCCTCTTCCAGGCGGGAGATTGCCTCCTGGTACTTGCCCTGCGCCAGCAGGACCGCTCCAGCCGCTCCGCTATAGGCAAACTGGACCCGGCCGTTATCGTTCGAGGCAGCCAGGGTGGCAAGTTGCTTGAGCGCCGCCTGGGCTGCCGCCATGCTGCCATCGTGTACTGCGCGTCCTGCCCGCGTACGCAGAATTAAGGCAAGCTCCTGCTCTCTTGCCGCGGGGCTCATGCCATGGCTTTCCTGTAACACGTCGGCAGCCCGCTTCAGCAGGTCCATGGCTTTGGCATTGTCTTTCTGGTACACGGACATCATGCGGTAAGCCTCAGCTTCCAGCGTTCCCACGTCCTTGCTGCGCGCCTCCCGGGCAGCGGCCAAAAAGGCGGCGTCGGCGCCGGCAAAATCCTGTTCGCGAACGTAAGTGGTCGCCGACTGCAGGGCAAAGCTGATGCTCTCGACGCGAGTTGTGGCTTTCGCCATGGCCACGGCATACTCCTCACGCGCCTTGGCCTCTTCCCCCATGAGCGCGTAGGTATCACCCAAGCCGGCTTGCGACTCGATAAATGTGGGATCGATCTTCAGGGAAGCATGATAGTGGGTGAGCGCATCCTCGAACCTTCCCGCCATGCGTGAGATTTCCGCCAGAGAATCCTGCGGATTGGCCTCATAGGGAAGCAGCGCGGCGTAGCGCTCCATGTCCGCAAAGGCCTTGTCAAAATTCCCCAGACGCGCGTAACAATATGCCGCCTGGTTTAACGGGTCGGCAAATTTCGGGTCGATCTGGTTGGCGCGCTCAAAGAGCGGAATGGCGCGCTCGGATTCCCTCTGGTTCTCCAGCCATAGTCCGGCAAACCACGCCAGGTGCTTGTCCTGCGGGAACCGTTCCAACGCCTCATTCATGGCCTGAATGGCGGGAATCCACTGGTTCTGGTTGCCATGGCTGATCCAGTCAACAATGAGTTGCTCTTCCGGCCCGGCAAATTTTCTTGCAGCCACGGCTTTTTCGCGCTCCGCCACCTGCTCGGCCGGATCGCGTGAGAGCATGGTAAGAAAAATGTGCGCCAGGGCAAACTGCGGGTCAGCCTGCGCTGCCTTGCGCCATTCCTGCAATGCCGCTTCCCAATGCAGAGTCTCCATCTTGGCCATGCCCTGCTCAAAGAAGCTCCGGGCCTCGACCGACTGGGTGGTAAGTTGCATTGCGTCGCTCGGTTGCTGTCCAAAGACCGGCAATACTACCGATAAGAATAAGCCTATGAAAACGCAGAGACGAACTGGGGTAATCAAAGGTCTCTCCTTGCAAATTTCCAAAATGAAATCTGGTGCAAGCGCGCAGAAGGGTACGGCTCTTCCGGGGGATATATAAAATTAAGGCGGACCAGCGCTGATAACAAATTACTGAGGTAATGGGACTGTTGGCTGTTAGCCAGCCCGCAACTCACCGCTTTCGGCAAAGCTACCGTGCAGGCTCTCACGGCCGTCCATATTTATGATTTCGAACTAAAAAGAAAGTTTGTCGTGGGGGCGGACGTTGCGGAGGCCGCGCAGTTCCTCAAGCGCGGCAGCGCGGATGTGGCGTTGCTTCCGGAAACCGCTATAAAAGCGTATCAATTGAAAAGCAGCACGCGAATGCTTCTGATCCCTTCCAAGGTGCACAGCCCGGTCCGCAAGGGAGCGGGCGTGCTCAGACGATCAAAGCACCCCAGGCAAGCCTTGGCATTCCTGAAGTTCGCCACTTCACCCGAGGGCAAGGCCATATTTGCCTCTGACTTTCAACTTACCAACTTACCAACTTACCCAATTACCAAATTCTCTGTGGTCCCATAATACTGTCTTCGCAAAGGAACAGAACTGGCCGAGGACCGCCTAGGTCAACGCCTGTTTCACGAACTTGAGCGTCCGGTCCCACGCCATCTGCGCGGCTTGGGCATCGTAAACTTCTGGGCGGGCCTCGTTCATGAAGCCATGATGGGCGTTGTAGCGGTGAAGCTCATACTTTGACTTCGATTGCTTCAGCCCGGCCTCCAGTTCATCCGCCTTCGCCGGGGTGCACCAATCGTCATGGTCGGCAAAGTGGCAGATAAGCGGGATCTTGACTCCCTTGGCATTGAAAACTTCAGCTGGCGGGATGCCATAGAAGCAGGCGCCGGCATCCATCTCAGGCACGCGTGCGGCCGCCAGTAGCGTCAAGGCGCCGCCCATGCAGAATCCACCCACGACCGCCTTCTTCGAGGTCTGCTTAAGGTATTGCACCGCGCCCCGGATGTCCTGCTCGGCGGCGTCAAGAAAGTTGAGGCTCCCCATCAGGTGGCTGGCCTCGTCTGCTGCGGTGGCCAGCTTGCCCCGGTAGAGGTCAGGCACCAGTGCCCGGTAACCGGCTTCGGCCAGGCGGTCGGCTGTTTTCTTGATTTGATTGTTGAGCCCCCACCACTCCTGGATCACCACAAAGCCGGGCATGCTGGCGTCGTCTTTGCCGGCGGCCAGGTAGCCTGGGCACGTTTTTCCATCCGGACGCTTGAACTCGATCGTCTTTCCCATGAGGTCCTTTTCTAGTGCCGAAATGAACAACGTTCCATGCTACACGCAACCACGTTCTTCCGGCGAGGCCGTTGTTGTTGGAACCCAATGCCCAGGGCAAATCAGATCGGGCCACGATAGCGGCGGAGCCGCACCGCTGCCACCAGGAATGCCGCGGCGATTGCCAAGCCGGTCCACAGGCCCGGTGTGCTGAAAAATTGCGCCGGAGTGAGTGCCGCCATCACGTCCATCAGGCTGCTGCCGGGCGCTGTGAGGGCCTCCGGACCTGTCAAGCGGTACTCCAGCATGGCGAGGAAATACGAAGTGTTGAAGGCAATCTTCTCCACGCCCCAGATCACGAACGGCGGCAGCACGGCCCATAGAAATGGCGCGCGCGAAGCCCACGCTGAAATCAGCAGCAGCCAGCCGTAGATCGGCGCGTACCACAGGCCATGAACGGTCACAATGTGGTAGAGGAGCATCAGTGACACGTGGAAGAACGATGATTGTGTCCATACCGTCGCCATGCTCGCGCCGCTCCCCAGCAGTATCAAGCTGCTCCCCAGCAGCATGATCAGCTGCGTGACAACCGTGACGGCGAAGGAGAGCAGTGGCAGAACGGCCAGCGGAATACTTAGCTTCGAAAGCACGGTCGTGAGATCGGAAACCGGCAGCGACTTCCAGAACAGGATGCTCCGGTCGCGGCGCTCTCCGTACAGCGCATCCAGAGAGTAAAAGAACCCGATGATAACAGCCGTTCCCATGATCAGGGCTGCCGCCAGTTCGTACGGCGCCGCGAACACGTCGTGCTGGTCCGCCGCGCTGAGCACCCATGCCCCGTGCCTGCGGTACCGCAAAACCATCGTGTGAATCATGAAGACGAACAGGAAGACGGCGGCGGCGCCCAGCGGCGCAATGTAGATGGAACGGTTCTCCCACAGCTCACGTTGCACGGACCAGTACATGAGCCGGGTCCATGGGATGGGCGTGGGCACAATTCCCCGCGAGTCGATTCCCCGCGAGCCCAGGGACTCCGGCACGGCGCTCGATTGCGTATTCATACAGCCGCTCCTTGTGTTTCTCCGGCTTGATGGCCCACCACCGCAATAAACAAGTCGGCGATGCTGGGCGTGCGCACCTCGCCCAGCGCGGCCAGTTGGCTTCGATCGGCATGATCGAACAGCAGCACGCTGCGCCCGAACACCTCGCGCTCGTGAATCGGCTTGAGCGCCCGTGCTGCGGCAGTCTGTTCCGGATGCACCATCACTTCCACATAGCGCGCCTCGACTTCTTCCATGCTGTAATCGAGTACGATGCGGCCGCGGTTGATGAACATCAGGTCCGTGAGCACGTCCTGGATCTCTTCCACCTGGTGCGTCGCCACGATGATGGTGCGCTTGCGATCGAAGTAGTCATTCAGCAGCGAATCGTAGAACTGCTTGCGATAGAGAATGTCCAGGCCCAGCGTTGGCTCGTCCAGCACCAGCAGTTTCGCGTCAATGGCCATCACCAGGGCGAGGTGCAGTTGGGTTACCATGCCCTTTGATAATTCCCTGACCTTGCTGTTGCGCCGGATGTTGGTCTTCGCCAGAAACCCTTCGGCCTTCGCGCGATCGAACCGCGGATGCACGCCGGCAACGTAGTCGAGCGCCTGCGAAACCCGCAACCAGCGCGGCAGCACGGCAACATCCGCGATGAAGCACACATCGCGCATGAGTTCATCCCGCTCGGTCCAGGGGTCGCGTCCAAGCACTCTCAGCTCTCCCTGATATGGTGTCAGACCGAGAATCGCGTAGAGCGCCGTCGTCTTGCCGGCTCCGTTGGGACCGATGAGTCCCACGATGCGGCTCTCTCCGACACGCAAATCGACGCCGTCCAGCGCCATCGTTGTTCCGAACCACTTACGCAGACCGCGTGCTTCGATGCAGGCCATGTTTCAGCGCTCCTCCTGTTTGGCTTTCGACTTCGCCTGGCGGGTTGTGCCGGCGGCATCATTCAACAGTTCTTCCGCTGTCAAGCCGAGTCGCACCATGGTGTCGCGAATCTTAGGCCATTCTTCCGCCAGGAACCTCTTGCGTTCGCCCTGCAGCAGCAGATCCCGCACTCCGGCCTTAACGAACATGCCCAACCCCCGCCTGCTCTCCACCAGCTCCTCGTCCACCAGTTGTTGATAGCCCTTCAGGACCGTGAGCGGATTCACCCGAAATTCGGCCGCCACAGTGCGCACCGATGGCAGCGGATCGCCTTCCTTCAGCACCCCGTCGAGTATCATCGCGACGACACGGTCGTGAAGCTGGCGGTAGATCGGCTGATTGTCGTTCCACTCACGGTCCATTGAGTTTTCCACGTAGACCTTAGCTGAGATCGGCGCGTCTTAGTTGGTCCGGTGCAGGTCGAAGTGCGCGTGCACCGGCTTGTCCTTCATCATGAACGTCCAATCCTCGGTGTGATGGTTCTCATCAATGATGGTGAATAGCGAATGGTGCATATGGTACTCCGTGCTCCCGCTGATGTCCTTGAATTCAAAATCCACCGTCTTCCCGTCCGGCGACATCTTGCCCGTCATGCGCGGCCGGTTCCCAGCGTCGCAATAGTGAATCAGCGTGAGCTGGTCTCCGTCCATGTAAAGCATCGTGACCGGATGGTCGTACTTGGTCGCATCCAATGGCGTTCCTGCTTCCTGGAACTCGTGCACCAGGACGTTTCCTCGCGACGTCACGCGCAGTGAGGCATGGATCAGCGTGCCTGACATCTGCGGCGCGTCCTTGACGGTGACGACGCCCTCCCACTCCCCCGCCAGGCCTTTCATGGTTGCGAACGACTTCTGCGCCTCGGACGGCACAGGAGCCACGGCGGACTTGTGCGTGTCCGGCTGGGCAAAAACTACGGTGGATAGAGACGTCAGAACAACGAACAGCATAATACGAAGCGATTTCATGGTTTCATTCTCCTTGTGGTTCATTTCTTTCCTCTTGAGGCCAGGGGTTATTCGCTGGCCCTTAATCAGTTGCAAGCGGTCACCTCTAATAAAGGATCGCTGTGTATGTCATGTACTGTTATAGTTAACTATAACACTATGACTCATGTCAAGCTTTTTCGGTGGAAGCTCCGGACTTTAGTCTGGGGAGCGGGTTCTTTAGAGCCCGCGAAAATGGCTTTCCTGCGACCTCGGGCTTCAGCCCCGGTCTTCATTTTTGTATGGTTGCAAGCAGAGGCTCGCGGCGTCTGGCCTAATCAGTTCCACCTGAGCGCTGCTCTCGCGCAGGCGTTGTGAGCTATATGAATCAGCAATAAACCGGCCCCAGGCGCATAGTTGTATCTGCCTTGCTTCCGGGAGCGGAAACATAAACAACTGGAAGGCTGTAGTCTAAGCGTGCCCGCCAAGGCAGGGTTCGATTGGAGTCTGCTGTGCGTAGAGTTGGAAGCGCTGCTTTGGTTCTGGTTGTCTTTCTGTTTTCTGCCCTTGTTTCGCCCCAGACAGTCTGGGCCCAGACAGCGGTTCCGGCCAATCAGGGCGCCCGTGCGCCGCAGCAACCGCAATCGGGAAGCACCGGAGATTCCACATCGCTATCGGACGCGAGCAGCGAATCCAATCAGCAGACGGCGCTAGCTGCGCCTGCGGTCCCTGTCCCAGCCCGCCAGGAAACGGATGATTCCGGAGGCAAACAAACCAAACGCATGTTTTGGATCGTCCCGAATTTTTCGGCCGTGAGCGCTGACACCAAGCTCCCTCCGCTGTCTGTGCGAGACAAATTCAAGCTGGCCAGGCAGGATAGCGTGGACTATTCCTCGTTCGTTTGGGCGGGACTGCAAGCCGGCCAAAGCATGGCTTTGAGGTCGGATCCGGAATTGGGCCATGGACTCGCTGGCTATGCCCGCTATTATTGGCGCGCATTCGCGGATCAAGCGTCTGGATCTTTTTTCACGGAAGCAATTGTCCCCGCGTTGACCCATGAAGACCCGCGGTACTATACCGCTGGCCATGGAGGTTTTTTCCGCCGAACAGAGTACGCGTTATCTCAAGTCGTCCTGACCAGGACCGATTCTGGAGGCGTAAGCTTTAATTTCTCTGAGATTGTGGGCAATGTCATGGAAGCGGGCCTGGCCAACCTTTATTACCCCCCACAGGAGCGTGGCTTCCGCAGGACGGCCGAGAATTGGGCCACCCAGATAGAAGCTGCCTCCCTCAATAACGTCATTAGGGAGTTCTGGCCCGATATCCGCCATAAAATTCTTCGCCAGAAATAACTACAAGTACCAAATACCCGCCTTCGTGACACGGCGGGTTGGCTAGAAGCTTGCAGCTGATCCTTCCATGCACGTGTGGCGCCGCCGCTGCACTCCCTGCGGGAGCCCCGGCGGTGTCTTGGGTTTTGCGCGTGTTGGGGCAGAGCCGTCCCCGGCTTGCTTAAACCAGAAACTTGACTCCTCGGCGATAACCTCTCCCCTTGTGCCGAAGCATCAAGATGCGGCTGATCACGGACGCCCTGTATAAAATGGTGAAATGGCATGGCAGTTCATAGCGGCGCTGGCGTTAGCCGCGGGCTTACCGCAGCCTCAGCACGCCCGTGTTGGAGAGATTGACTTCTTTGGAACCGCTGGCATTGACGTCCCAGCAATCCGGTCGGCGCTTCCCATTCAAAAAGGAGACACAATAACTGAAGATCAGATAGGAGGCTTTCGAGAGCGCATGAACCGGGCTGCCGAGAAAGCGCTGGGACATAAGCCTACGGACGTCGCAATCCTCTGCTGCGACGGTCGGGGTGATTTCACCATCTACATCGGCCTTGGAGGCAGCAATACTGCGATCTTCCCGCTACTCCCTGCTCCTACAGGCCGTACCTGCCTTTCTAAATATGCAATGGGCCTTTACGACGGCGTGATGCTTGCATTTTCGCGGGCGATTCAGAAGGGGAACGGTGGCGAAGACCACTCCAGGGGTTATGCGCTCGCCAATGATGCTGTTGCGCGGTCAAAGCAGTTGGCTGTGCACCACTATGCCATGGCTCACGAACAACGCACAGAGCAGGCCCTCCAATTCTGCGGAAAGCCAGAGCACCGCCAGGTTGCGGCCTGGATTCTCGGCTATGCATCGAAGTCGAAAAGCCAGATTGCAGCCCTCGTATCGGCCAGCCGCGATTCCGATGAGGAAGTTCGCAACAATGCGGTGAGAGCTTTGTGGGTTCTCACAGGATCAAATCTGAGCACGGCTTCAGAAATACCTGCGGACAATCTCGTCGATATGCTCAATTCCAGCCTCTGGACGGATCGAAATAAGACCGGATTATTGTTGGTGGAACTTAGCAGAGCCCGAAATCCACGCCTGCTCGATCGGCTCCGGTCTGAAGCCGCTCGCTCGCTGATTGAGATGGCGCGATGGGAGAATCCCGGCCATGCCTATGCGTACAGAGTCCTGCTTGGCCGGATTGCAGGATTGGAAGAGGCTCGAATTCAGCAATTGATAGACAGCGGAAAAGTGGATGCGATTATTGCAGCCGTCGGAGGCCTGCCTTGAGATGGCGCTAGCAGCAATACTGTTCACTTAAGGTGAACAAGGTGAACGATTAAAAAACAGTTCGTCATCCCGAGGGTTTACCCACGCGTCAGCGGGGGTAAATCGGAGGGACCTTGAGTTTTGTCATTGACTCAAAAGGTTGCAAACTCTTTAAGCGAACAGTATTGGAGCTGGCAGCTGATCCTTCCATGCACGTGTGGCGCCGCCGCTGCACTCCCTGCGGGAGCCTCGGCGGTGTCTTGGGTTTTGCGCGTGTTGGGGCAGAGCCGTCCCCGGCTTGCTTAAACCTGAAACTCGACTCCTCGGCGATAACCTCTCCCCTTGTCATCCTGAACGTAGTCCGCCCCGACGTTAGGAGCCCGGCAAAGTTGAAGGATCCCCAGAACCTGTCCCTTGCCATGCTGCATCAGGGGCGTTCTCACAAGACTGTCAAACCCTTGGGTTTCGGTATTGATCTTCCCCTGCTGAAAGCTCGCCGTGGTTCCCCGGCTGCGTCTTTGGTTGTTTTTGCCAAATACTAAATACAAAGTACTGCAGCGTGTTCCAAAAATAGATTTGGGGCATCCATCGGTGGAAGCCCCGGACTTTAGTCCGGGGAGCGGGTTCTTTAGAGCCCGCGAAAATGGCTCTTCTACGACCTCGGGCTTCAGCCCCGGTCTTTCATCCTTGTATGGTTGCAAGCCACAGAGCCATTTTTTGAAACACGCTCTACATACCCGCCTTCGCGACACGACGGGTTGGCTAGAAGCTAGCGGCTAGCGGCTGCTTATTTCGTCCACTCCGTCCACCGCTTGTGGTCACAGCGCCGAAAAGGTGCGAAAGTACTTAGCCTTAGGCCGGCACAAAAGAATTAGAGTGGACCGCGGCCGCCCTCAACTGCGTCCTGGGGGCCCGAGTTGGCCTGGCAGTGCGCGCCCGGGAGCACCAGCGATCGCCGCTTCTGGCTTCTATTTTCTAATGTCGATCACAATCGTCTCGGCGAGTCGATCCTGCGCACACATCCGATTACGATCCCAAAAGAACTGTAAAAACCCCAAACCTAACTCCAGCAGAGCTGCACCGTATCCCAACCCGCGTTCCACGGATTGCCAAAGTCCCATGCGTTCGCTCGTAACGGACAGAACTCTTGTGCGCGCAACCCACTTGCCTGGCGTTTGTCCGTTGCCAAAATAATTGGCCAATCCCCAATACAAAACCATCATCACGATGTTCCCGACTTCGTGAAAGTCCCAGACCATGTCAAAGTTCTCCTCATGAAGAACAAACTTTCGCCACGAGAATTCAAGAGGGACCCAGATCATCACAACAACCAGCGAATCCACGCAGAATCCGAGCAGCCGTTGCCAAAAGGTGGCCAGTGGAAGCCCCTCGAGCGAATCTGCACGCGTACCTGCGTGAGCGTGAAACCGGCGTCTCCCCTTTTCCGATCGCTGGGTCATCGGGATATTCTAGCGCGCTGAGAAAGGCAACGGCCACTTTCCGGAAGACATCCTGGTCATTGCGCGGATGCCGTCAGAAGAATGAGCCAGGAGCTAGCCGCGCGCGGGGTTTTCGTCCACTCCGTCCACCAAGTCCACCCCGTCCATCACGTCCACTCCGTCCACTGCTCGTGCCACAGCGCCGAAAGTGCGAAAGTACTCGCGCGTGATCCGACCAGGATTTAAGCACAATATTGTTCACTTAACGTGAACGATTAAAAAACGGTTCGTCATCCCGAGGGTTTACCCACGCGTCAGCGGGGGTAAATCGGAGGGACCTTGAGTTTTGTCATTGACTCAAAAGGTTCCAAACTCTGTAAGCGAACAGTATTGGAGCTGGCAGCTGATCCTTCCATGCACGTGTGGCGCCGCCGCTGCACTCCCTGCGGGAGCCTCGGCGGTGTCTTGGGTTTTGCGCGTGTTGGCGTAGAGGCGCCCCCGGGCTGCGTCTTTGGTTTGTTCTTTCGTTTTTGCCAAATACTAAATACAAAGTACTAAATACCCGTCTTCGCTCGCGCAGCGCTTATAAACAAATCGTTGGAGCGACCGCGCGCGGAATTTTCAGCCACGCCGTCCACCAAGTCCACTCCGTCCATCACGTCCACCGCTTGTGGTCACAGCGCCGAAGGTGCGAAAGCACTTAGCCCAGGCCGAAACAGGGGTTTGCTTGAGGCCTGGGTTAACCGGGAAAAGAACAGTCGAGCCCCGTAGGGGCGGCACAGACCTGCCGTTGACCATAAGGATTTTAGGTTGTCCTCAGTGTTCCTCCGTGCCCTCTGTGGTTAAAAGATGTTGCTGTTGATTTCCCCTAACCTGTGACTCTTTTTGGCCGCTCGCTAGACTCTTCTAGAATCAGGCCGGCAATGTTTTTGCCGCTGCCTTTCAATTTTGGCAATTTTGGCAATTACGGCGATTTTGGCAATCTCCCGCCACTCACCGCTCGTTCAATTCGGTCAAAAATCGGTGGCGGGGCTGTCCCCCGTCCCCTGTGACCTGCTGAAAGCCTGCCGTGGCGGGTCATGGCAATCCGGCCAGTCTCCCACCATCGGCGGTGGGCACGGCAGCGGCCATCCGTCTTGGCCATAAAAGCTCCGTGGTTCGTGCGTCACCATGAAAAGCGTCACGAGCAGAATCACAAGAATCCAGACAAAGGCTAAGGCTCGGGCTCCTTGATCGAGCTGTTTTTTGATGGAGAGCTGCTCCGTGGCTTCCGTATCCGCCTGTAAAAGATTGTCGGGCTCGATGTCCATGAGTTGCTTGCCTCCAGGGACGAATATTAGGAAAACCCAATATGAGGTTAGGATAATAATGCCGAAACTGAAAGGATGTCTAGAGATATTGTTCGAAGATTCGGCAGGCGCGTCCGGCAGTTGCGAGACGCAAGGAACATGAGCCAAACCGTATTTGCGGAAAAAATCGGAACGGACCAATCAACCATCTCGCTGATTGAGAACGGCAAACAGGAGCCGCGTTTGCGGTCGATTGATCAGATGGCGGGCGCCCTGAAGGTGTCGCTCTCGGAATTGTTCACGGATTTGTGAAGTACGATAGGTACGATCTCGAGATCGGTCAGGGGCGTATCTCGTAGATCTGCGTGCTGGAGATGTGCCTGTGGCCCTTCGCTAAGTTTTTTCCCCGATAGGATTGGATCAATCTCAACGGCGCTCACCCTGTTTTCAGGAGCCATGCACGTGTGGCGCCGCCGCTGCACTCCCTGCGGGAGCCTCGGCGGTGTCTTGGGTTTTGGGCGTGTTGGGGTGCCCCCGGCTTCGTCTTTGGTTTGTTCTTTCGTTTTTGCCAAATACTAAATACAAAGTACTAAATACCCGTCTTCGCTCGCGCAGCGCTTATAAACAAATCGTTGGAGCGACCGCGCGCGGAATTTTCAGCCACTCCGTCCACGCTGTCCACCAAGTCCACTCCGTCCACTGCCTGTGTCACAGCGCCGAAGGTGCGAAAGTACTTAGCCCAGGCCGAAACAGGGGTTTGCTCGAGGCCTGGGTTAACGTAAATAATGATGTCGAGCCCCGGAGGCGGCGACACGAGGGTTAGCTGGAAACTATATAGAAGCCAAGCTAGAAGCCAGGAGCTGATTCCTCCCATGCACGTGTGGCGCCGCCGCTGCACTCCCTGCGGGAGCCTCGGCGGTGTCTTGGTTTCGGTCTTTTCCATGAGTTGCTACCGCCAGAGATGAATATTGGGAAACCCAATACGAGGTCAGGATAATAATGCTAGCCGCGCGCGAGGTCTTCGGTCACTCGGTCCACTGCGTCCCTTCAGTCCATGCGGTCCACTCCGTCCACCGCTTGTGGTCACAGCGCCGAAGGTGCGAAAGCACTTAGCCCAGGCCGGCACAAAAAAATTAAAAGTGGACCGCAGCCGCCCGGGGTCCCCAACACGCGCTTGGTTTTGGGTTTTGCGCGTGTTGGGGTGGAGGCGCCCCCGGCTGCGTCTGTGGTTGTTTTGCTAAATACCAAATACTAAGTGCTAAATACTGATCTTCGCGACACGAGGGTTAGCTGGAAACTATATAGAAGCCAGGAGCTGATCTCTCCCATGCAGGTGTGGCACCGCCGCCCTCGGCGGTGTCTTGGGTTTGGTCCTTCCATGAGTTGCCACCGCCAGAGATGAATATTGGGAAACCCAATTATGAGGTCAGGATAATAATGCTAGCCGCGCGCGGAATTTTCAGCCACGCTGTCCACCAAGTCCACTCCGTCCACCGTTTGTGGTCACAGCGCCGAAGGTGCGAAAGTACTTAGCCCAGGCCGAAACAGGGTTTGCTTGAGGCCTGGGTTAACGTAAATTAAAGATGTCGAGCCCCGGAGGCGGCGACACGAGGGTTAGCTGGAAATTATATAGAAGCCAAGCTAGAAGCCAGGAGCTGATTCCTCCCATGTACGTGTGGCGCCGCCGCTGCACTCCCTGCGGGAGCCTCGGCGGTGTCTTGGTTCCGGTCTTTTCCATGAGTTGCTACCGCCAGAGATGAAATATTGGGAAACCCAATACGAGGTCAGGACAATAATGCTAGCCGCGCGCGAGGTCTTCGGCCACTCGGTCCACTGCGTCCATTCAGTCCACCACGTTCACTCCGTCCACCGCTTGTGATCACAGCGCCGAAGGTGCGAAAGTACTTAGCCCAGGCCGAAACAGGGGTTTGCTTGAGGCCTGGGTTAACCGGGAAAAGAACAGTCGAGCCCCGTAGGGGCGGCACAGACCTGCCGTTGACCATAAAGGTTTTAGGCGGTGTGCATAAATAAGTACTTCAACTGAAAATTGCAATGTGATAGCGTTTGCGAATGGTGATGTCTGCGGCAGGCATTCGGCGGCGTTACGCGGAATTATCGCCTGTTTTGGATGAACGCGGACGGCGTCGGTTTGCAGCCACAGAGGCCCGGGCCTACGGGTATGGCGGGGTAA
>DATGJZ010000084.1:0-115827 GCA_035294925.1 Candidatus Angelobacter sp.
GCAATAGCTCCGCTCTTTGCTTTTCCAGTTGAGCCAGAGAGTCAGGCATAGTGTCCTCCTTAACCTAGCGTATATAGGCGCTAAGAAAAAGGCCACAAAAAAAGAAATCGAACTAATGCCAACTCTGATGTCGCACACCCTGTCGATGTCCTGTAATTGAATTTTAGTGTCCCATGGAGTTAATGTTGCGACCATTCGCTTTGAGGAGAGCGATCATGAAAAAAACTTGCAAGCTCCTCACTTGGGGGCTGATCCCGAAGGATTGCCGGCAGGCACCGTGGCGGTTGCGTTGGCTGTTCCGATCAGGCCGGTGCGGTCGTCCACAACGCCCAGGCGCAACCAGTAGCTTCCGGCAGGCAAATCCAGCGTCTGCTGGCAAGGGAAAAACGATTGACTGACCCTGGCGAAAACATCCGGCTGCAGAGCGGCGTTCACGGTTGTGGCCTCCGACTTGAGCAGCGCGCCTTTGTCTGAATAGGCCTCCACTGCGCATTCCAGAGTGGCATGTTGCAGGCCATCGGCATCTTTTTCAAAGCTGAGTGTGTGCGGATCAATGCCAAAATTAACGACAAGCTTATTTTGCGTCTGCTCTGAAGGCGCGAGCACCTTAGCCTCAAACAGAAGCGCCGATGACACCGGAGAATTGAGACCAAGCGCCTCCTGGAGAGCATCCGCGCGCTGAGTGCCATTCCGCCCCGCGAGCGTGCCGGGTTCAAGGGCGTAGTATCCCAGGCGATGACGAAGCGTGACTCCGGAACGGTTTACTTTCAGGTCGATTTTGCGAAATTTACCGTCCCAGTGTTTGTTTTGCGGATAGTAGCCGAGAGTGTAGTAGGTTGAGCCATCAGCGATGCTCTTGCGCAGGGCTTGTTGAATGTTGTTGCTGTTGTAAAAAGCGTTGCCTCCGGTTTCTTCCGCCAGTTCGTTCATGGTGGAATGGACGGCCAGCCGTTCGCTGAAGTCCGTCGACGCAAAACGCAGAGCCCCCGGGCCTGCGTTCTTGGCGCTAATGCCGAGATCGTGAAGCCAACCGACGCCGATATCGTTAAATGTAGCGACTTGGACGGCATGCGCGTCTACGGGATAGATGGCTACCTGCGAATCCATGAGCACATTGTCAGCCTCAGAAGCCTGCTTTCCGTAGCTTCGCGAGTAGCTGTCCGTGGCGGTGCGAGGATTGATGTAGAAAGGGAAGCCATCAGAAATCCAGATCAGATTTTTACGTCCCGGATAGGACGCGAGGCTGCGGGCAATGGAATTCAGGGCATCCAGTGTGATTCGTATTTGCTGCCCGGTAGAGAAATCCCGGCTCTGCTGCTCAC
The DNA here is from genome assembly GCA_035294925.1 of Candidatus Angelobacter sp. Classification (GTDB taxonomy): domain Bacteria; phylum Acidobacteriota; class Terriglobia; order Terriglobales; family Acidobacteriaceae; genus Angelobacter. The sequence goes on from DATGJZ010000084.1 coordinate 1,323, forward strand.
TATCGCGCATCGCCTTTTGCAGTTGCATCGGCATCCCAGCAACAGCCGGCATCACCACAGGCGGCCCTCCTGTCTTGTTGTCCAGCAGGGCCGAAGCCTTGGCGTCCAACCGCGCCGCGGCGTTTTTGAGTACTTGTGGATCATCGGTGAAGTCCTGGATCAAACGGAGCGAGCCGCCCAGAGCGTAGACCGCAACCGGGCCTTCGGGAACGAACTTCTCCAGGAAACGCAGCAGTTCGTCGTTGGCGAATGCCTGCCTGGGAGTTACGGTGTTCAAAGAGTCAAGCAGGATCACGTTCAACGCGCTGCTGGGCTTGTACGCAGGAACGTTGGTAAATACGTTCGGCGGCAGCTTTGCGGAATGAGCCCTGGCGGCAATGGCAGCCTGGCCTGAATGCTGGACGTTTTCTCCTGGGTGCTGGAAATCAAAGACGCGGATTTCCTGTTCCTTTCCGCTCTCCATCAACTTGAAGTCCTGGGCGCGCAAATCGGAGACAGGTTCTCCTTTGCCATTGGTGGCCACCACGTCCACGATGACCAGGCGAGTTGTGGCCTTTAAGACTGTGGCGGGTTCTGTGGCCGTCGGTTTATCAGATTGGCCCTGGGCTGGAGAAACTCGCAGGCAACCGAACATCACAAGGAGAAGGCCCGCTGCCACACGCTTTGCATTCATGTTGAAACCTCCGGAAGCCGGCTCGTGCACCGAGGAACCTGCATATTCTATGTCAGTCATTGAGGTTTCTTTTTGGGCTTTGCAATAGTTTGCAATTCTTATCTAAACCTCTCAGAGAGGTCGGAAGGAACGGAGAAAAGCACAAATCGGCGCCTTCAACTGCAGAGAAGCAGGAAAATCGGGTTCTTCGGAAATGCCAACCAAGAAGCGGCCGCGTTGGTAATTGGGTGCCTGAAGGCCTCGCATTTTACGCATTGGTGCTTTTACTCTTCCCTGCTTACAATGGGTCGCCATGTCTATCACCAACAAACAGGTCGTACTGGCCAGCCGCCCTGATGGCTGGGTGAAGGAAAGTGATTTTCGAATCGTCGAAACGGCCGTACCCGCGGTTGCGGACGGTCAAGTGCTGTTGAAGAATCTTTATCTCTCGCTTGATCCCTACATGCGCGGCGCCATGAATGAAAAGCGCGCCTATGGCAGGGCGCTGAACATCGGCGACGTCATGATCGGGGAAACTATCGGCCAGGTAGCGGAGTCAAAGAACGCAAAGTTCAAAGCCGGCGACACGGTGGCCGCACAGGCCGGATGGCAACAATACGCGCTTTCCGACGGCAAGAACCTGCGGCCCGTGGACCCCAAGCTCTTGCCCGCTTCAGCCTATCTTGGCGTAGCTGGAATGCCTGGAGTGACGGCGTGGTACGGCCTCTTGAAGATTGGCCAGCCGAAGGCGGGCGAGACGGTGGTGGTCTCCGCCGCCTCGGGCGCAGTCGGAAGCGTGGTGGGACAGATTGCAAAAACCAGGGAGTGCCGGGTTGTGGGAATTGCCGGCGGCAAGCAGAAATGCGATTACGTGACCGGCGAACTGGGATTTGACGTCTGCATTGACCATCGAGATAAAAATTGGGTTGAAGCACTGGGCGAGGCGACACCCAAGGGCATCGATATCTATTTTGAGAATGTGGGCGGGCCAGTCCTGGATGCAGTGCTTGCGCGATGCAATCCTTTTGCCCGCATTCCGCTGTGCGGCATGATTGCCGATTACAATGCCAAAGAACGTTATGGCGTCAGAAACCTGGTGAGCGCTGTAGGCAACCGCATTACGCTCAAGGGGTTTATCATCAGCGATCATTTCGATATCTGGCCGGAAGCCCTGACGCAACTGGCCCAGTGGGTGCACGGAGGCAAAATCAAATACCGTGAAACCGTCACCCAGGGGTTGGAAAATGCCCCGGCGGCGTTCGTAGGTCTGTTCACAGGGGAGAATTTTGGGAAACAGATTGTGAAGGTGGCTTAAGCCCTTCAGGAGACAGGTGACAACGAGTCTGCCTCACCGGCCATTTTGGCGATTTTTCCCGCGGGCGCATGAAACCATGCTCATTACATTCTGGCTGACAAGGTGGGCGATGGCTGCGGGCGAGAGCACTCCCAGGTCCCGGTACCACAGCGCGCACCACACCAGGATTCCGCCGATGCAGCGGGCGGTTACTCGCTCATCCACGACTTTTAAGGCCCCGGAACGGACGCCGTCCCTGAGCAACTTCATATTTCGGTGGTCGAACTCATTCCGCTGTTCGCGGATCTTCTGGGCGACCCGCCAATCCAGGTTCATCTCTTCACGCAGGTAAATGATGGTATTGGCCTGATTGCCGATGACGATCTGCGCGACCTCCTCGACGATTCTGGCCAGTTTGTCCGCGGTGGAGAGTTTGCTCGAGAGAATGCGGGACTGCACCTCCAGGCATTCGGTGATGCACTGTTGCGCGATCTCGTGCAACAGCTCATTTTTGTTTTTGTAATAGGAATAAATGAACGGCTTGGTGACCTGCAGGCGCTCAGCAATGTCATCCAGGGTTGTGCGTTCGTACCCCTTTTCGTAGAAGAGGCGACGGGCGGCGTCTACGATCCGCTTCCTCTTGAGAGCGATTACTTCGGTCTTGAGTTCAGAACGCTGGGAAGCCAAGAATCAGATCCTCCGGGGCAGAAATGCAACTGCAACTGGTATTGAGTATATCGTGCGGGAAAGCGCTGGGCGGCCAATAGGGCCATGCCCAAGGACACATGAAATACCCGCACGCACCCGGACTGATGTTTATCGATGGTAAACAAAATGTTGTGTTAGAACATTATTATTATCATTAGTAAAATAAATTTAACCATAATGTTACCTTTCTGTATAATAGGCCGTTGTTCGCCAGCATGGTTACATTTTGCTGGACTAACGCAATACGCAGAGAGGCTTCCACAGTGGCTTTCGCACCAGCCAATCACTCGCTGTGGGCAGGTGACTTTAAGCTGCGGGCTGGAAACGTAATAACCGACGCGGTTATGAGTTTGGATGCGACACCAACGGGACCTGAGAGGCGAGGGCCGGGGTTCCGAGGGCCGGAATGTGACCAAAGTTACCTTGAGAACGGCAGTAATTGTACCGGGGTGCCTCTTTGGATAGCACCAAGACGCCCAAAGTCTTTGACAAGCGCTGTTCATTCGAAGGATAATTTTTGCCGTTTATCGCTTTGAAAACGGGGCTCTTGCAGCACAACCCGTTCGCCGCAACGGGCCTTAAAAAACCGCTGAATGAATGATCATTCAGCACCTGCAATGATGAGGCATGAGGCAGCCGCAATGCCTTTACAAAATTCATGAGGAGGACCTATGAAGTCAGTCAAAATATTGGCGTGTCTGCTTGTTGGCCTGCTGCTGGTGAGCGGCACGGCGCTTGCGCAGGGCGTCGGCGCTTCCGGCAGCATTGCCGGAATCGTAACTGATCCTTCCGGCGCTGTTCTTACCAACGCCACTGTGACCGCAACCGACGCCGAAAGAGGCATTAAGCGCTCCGCCAATTCGGACAACAATGGCCATTACGCGATTCCCGGGCTGGCGCCGACAACCTACACTCTGACCGTTTCCCATGCCGGTTTCCAAACTTCCATTCAGAAGGGTCTGGTGGTCAATGTGGGTCAAGACGTGATCCTTGACGTCCACATGAGGGTGTCAGGAGCGGTGGAATCAGTGGAAGTGACAACTGAGGCCGCGCTTGTGGACACCGAAAGCGGTCATCAGGCTGAGACCATCAACCAGCAATACATTCAGGATCTGCCCATCAACCGCCGCGACTATCTCACTTTTACCCTGCTGGCGCCGGGCGTATCCGATTCCACCCGAATGGCCAATGATCAGGATTTCAGAGTAAAGCAGACGCCGCAAAGCGGCCTTTCGTTTTATGGCAGCAACGGCCGTGGCAACAGCGTGACTGTAGACGGTGGCGAAGCCAATGACGATTCCGGCGGCGTGCGCCTGACCTTGAGCCAGGATGCGGTGCAGGAGTTCCAGATCAACCGCAGCAACTACGGAGCGGACCTGGGCGGGGCCAGCGGCGCCTCCATCAACATCGTTTCCAAAAGCGGCACCAATGATGTACATGGCAGTGCTTACGGATTTTTCCGTAATGATGCGATGGACGCGCGCAACCCGTTTGCCTTCACCCAGGCGCTGGCGCCCGGCCAGACATTTAATCCCGCGGCACCCGATCTCCAGGGTACGCCGACCAAGGACACTCTGACCCGGGAGCAATTTGGCGGAAGCTTCGGCTTTCCCATTTCGAAGGACAAGACATTCGTCTTCTTTGCCGCGGAAGGGTTGAGAGCGGACGCGCAAAATGCCGTGCCCCTGGTGACCAACACGAACGTCTTCCGTCCTGATACCGGCACGTTCTCCGGTAATGGGCAGACCCCAATCATTCAGGGCCTAGCCTCTCTGGCAGGGAATCCTTCAGTGCCGTGCCTCAGCAATGGCGCTAATCCGCCAACGATGCTCCCGGCGGCCACTTGCGCTGCCATTCTGAACAACATTTTGACTATCAACCCGGCCACCAGTCCACTAAGCTCATTCCTGGTCAACCAGTTTGAAAACAACGGTGGGCTTTTCAAGTACAACACCCGCGAATACTTTATCTCTGGGCGTCTGGACCACGTCTTCAGCGATTCCAACCAGGCTTATCTGCGTTACAGCTTTGCCCACGACAACGAGCAGAACCCAGACGTACAATCGCTGATCGGATTTTCCGCCGGTAGCTCCATCCATGCCTACGACAATACTGCGCAAGCGGCGTGGTTTCACCAGTTCAGCGCGAAAACCCAGAATGAGCTTCGTGGCCAGTTCAACTACACCGACTTCAACGTGATTCCCAACACGCCGGGTGAAGTGGGACTGGCGATTCCCGGCTTCGCCAACCTGGGCACCAATATCTTCCTGCCCAGCCTGACCATCATGCGCCGCCCGGAAATTGCTGACAATGTAAGCATGGTACGCGGGCATCATACGATGAAATTTGGCGGTTACTTCCTGGAGCGCGGCAACCACACCGAATCCCATACCTTCTTCCCTGGCAGGTTCGTGTTCGGCAACCTGCCCGGAGGCATCATAAGTCCCTGCCTCCAGGCGCCGGCCGCCTGCGAATTAACCCAATCCCCTCTGTCGAATTGCCAGCTTGTGAATGGCCAATTCCCAACTCCTGCCCTCGGCCAGTTTTGCTTCCCAGCAGCCCTTAACTCACTGCAGTCCGCCGCCCTTGGTTTGCCTCAGTTCTATCAGCAGGGGTTCGGCAATCCCATCTACAACTACCCGCGTCCTTTGAGTGCCTTCTACTGGCAGGACCAGTGGGCCATGACGCCGAACTTCACCTTGACCTACGGCCTGCGCTACGAACTGGACGCGCAATACGGCCAACTGAATACAGACAAAGATAACTTCGCGCCGCGCGTATCTTTTGCCTGGGATCCGTTTAAGGACCACAAGGTCGCAATTCGCGGCGGAGTCGGCATTTACTACGCGCCCATCTATGGACAGATTGGAGACGTAGTCCAGACGCTGGGCCTGGTAAATGGTGTACGTCCGATCGCCCAGGTATTTGTGCCCCTTACGGGCGCGCCGGGAAATCCTGCATTGACCTCGGCCGCAATCTTCCAGACGCTGTTTGCGCAGGGACTCATTCAGTGCACAACCCCGGGCGCCGGGGCCGCTGCCTGTATTACGCCCGCTAATCTGACTCAGTTCGGGATCAACGTCACCAATACCGGCCCGGTACCGCCACTGACCGTGTTGTTTAGCGGCCAGCCTGATTACCAGAGCCCCTACTCTACGCAGGCATCGTTTGGGATCGAAGGTGAAGTCTCCAAGGGCTTCTCCATCGCCTTGAGCGGCATCTACGTCCATACGTTGCGCCTGCCGGTGGCCCTGGATACAAATCTTCTGCCAACGGCCCCTTTCACCACGTCTACTTCGCCTTTTACCGGCCAGCAGGTGACGTTCCAGAATTGGGGAGCGGCGCAGTGCGGGGCGAATCCCTTCCTCTGCTTTGCCAATCCTCTGATCCTGCAGAGCAACCAGTATTCCTCAAGAGCTTCAGCGCTTTACGAAGGCATGATCGTGGAAGTCAAGAAGCGCTTCAGCGATCACTTCACCTTGTTCGGCAACTACACTTACAGCAAGGCCTACGATACCTCGAGCGATTTCAATAGTGACTTCGCCCCGTTTAACGAGCTGAATCTCGGCGCAGAGCGCGCGCTCTCCGACTTCGACCAGCGGCACAAGATCGTGGCGTCCGGTATTTTCGAGTCTACGGGGAAGAGCCAGTTGACAGGCGGATGGCAATTGGCGCCGATCATCCGCTATAACAGCGGACATCCATTCAACTTGTTGGCCAGCGGAACGGACGTGAATGGCGATCGGCACTCCACCAATGATCGCCCGCTGGGCGTGGCCCGCAACTCCGGTCTAGGCCCCGACTTGTTCGATGTTGACATGCGCCTGACCAAGGCCTTCAAACTGGCAGAGCGGTCGCAATTGCAGTTCATCGCAGAGGGCTTCAATGTCTTCAATCGCACAAACTTTGCCAGCGTGAACAACGAAGTAACAGACATCGGCGGCTTTACTCCTTTTCCTGGGGTCTCCAGTGGGACTTTCAGGAATCCGGCCACCGTCAACCCCGGAGGCGCTCCGACAGCGTTTACTTCGGCCCTGCTCAGGCGGCAATTGCAACTTGGCATTCGCCTGAATTTCTAGCTTCGAAATGTGAGACGACGGAGGTAATGCCTCCGTCGTCGTTTTTATGATAGCTTTAGCGCTGCCCAAGGGACTTGCGTGAAGCGAGCCTTGGCCGCAATTTTGCCGCCACCATGTCCTCAGCCACTCACACCACGTCCGCCCCGACTCAAAGCACTGCCGCCCAGACACTCATAGACGCCCTTCTTCAATGCGGAATCAGCAGTGGCTTTGGCATTCCCAGTATTCATAACATCGCGCTCTATGATGCCATGCGGCAGGAGCCCAGGTTCCGTCATTGGGTCGTCCGCCACGAACAGGCGGCCGTTTTTGCCGCTGACGGTTTTTATCGAAGCAGCGGCAGGACTGCGGCGGTTTTCGCATCTACCGGACCGGGAAATTTATTCACCGTCGCGCCCCTGCTGGAAAGCCTGCAAACCAGTACTCCTCTGGTGCTCATCGGCACCAACGTGGCTTCTCAGATGCTTGGAAAGCCCTGCGGCGCGTTGCATGAGACTCCGCTGCAGCTTGAGATCATTCGCCCGGTCACCCGCTTTGCCACTCGAATCACCTCGCCGGACGCAATTCCAGGCGCCATTTCCGCTGCCGCGCACGCGGGTGGACCCGCATTCGTGGAGATTCCCCATGATTTGCTGCTGGCGCCCGTGACTGCCCCGGACGCAAAGCTCTCTTCGGAAAACGCTGATGCCCACGCTCCTCCGGAGGAGATCGCCCAAGCAACCGCGCAGATGGATCAAAGCCGTAAGCCGGTCCTGGTGATTGGCTCGGATGTCCTGAGCGGTGCTGCAGCCGCGGCTGTCCAGAAGCTGGCAGAAGCTCTCCAGGCCCCCGTATTGACCACTACCAGCGGCAAGGGTGCAATTGCCGACGACCATCCGCTGTCCATGGGCTGCATCTCGCGCCTGGGCATTGCCCAGGAACTGCTGTTGGAAAGCGATTTACTCATCTCCATTGGCGCGCGTTTTACTGAATTTGATACCGGACGGTTCTCCCTCAAAGTGCCGGCGCGACACATTCAAGTTGAACAGAACCTCACACACATTGGTCTGCAGTTTCCTTTTACCGTCAGATTACTGGGTGAGATTGCAGCCATAGCGCAAAGCCTTACGGCCAAGATCAAATGCAGGCAAGGCTGGTGGGACATCAGGGGCAAACGGGGCGATGAAAGTGAACGGCTGAAAGCAATTCACTCCGACGCCTATGCGGCGCTGGAACTTCTGCGCCACGCGCTGGATCGCGATGATGTGGTGGTGAATGATCAATCTATCTTGAATTATTGGGTGTCAGCGTTCTTTCCGGTGCTGGAGAGGCGAGCGTTTCTCTATCCCACGGGATCAGGAACGCTGGGATATGGGTTGCCTGCTGCCGTGGGCGCCGCGTGTGCCGCAGCGCAGCATGGCCATCGCGGAAGAATTGTCTGTATTTCCGGCGATGGAGGTTTCCAGTACACCTCGCACGAATTAGCGACGCTAGCACAATATGACTTGCCGGTAAAAATTCTATTGGTAAACGATCGCGCCTATGGAATCATTGGTTTTCTGCAGCGGAGCCTCTTTGGCCATACTCATGAAATCAAACTGAAGAACCCTGATTTCTGTGTGCTCGCGGAAGCCCATGGCATTCCCGCTCAGAGTGCTTCAGATTTCGAAAGCCTGCGCCGGCAGTTGCCTGCCTGGTTGAATAGTCCGGGACCGGCGTTGATCGAGTGGCGCACCGAACTCAAAGCTCCCTGGGAAGTGGGAGCGATTCACCGTCCAACGAATCTTCCTATGAAAGCGAACTAGAATCTAGAAGCCAGGAGCTAGCAGCTAGTAGCTAAGACATGAACATTCCACTCACACCAATCCGTTTCCTGCGCTACGCGCAGCAGCAATTTCCCGGCAAGACCGCGGTGGTCTGCGGAGACCAGCGGCTTACCTATGCTCAATTCGCCGAGCGTGTCAGCCGGCTCGCAGGCGCAATCCGCAAAGCGGGGATCAAACCGGGTGACCGCGTCGCCTTTCTGAGCAGCAATTGCCATCGCCTGCTGGAAGCGTACTATGGCGTGCTCGAAGCGGGCGCGGTGCTGCTCCCGCTCAACATCAGGCTTGCTCCTCAGGAACTGGCCTTCATTCTTAACGATTCTGGAGCAAGACTCCTTTTTCTCGAAAAACAATTTCTGGGGATGGCCGATTCTTTTCGTCACGATGCTTCTACAGTCCAGTCATTCATTCTCCTGGACGGAGAGCCTGAAGCGGCCTGGCTCTCACCCAAAAATTATGAGCAACTTCTAATGAGCGCCACACCCTATCGCGCCAATGTAATGGATGTGGATGAAAACTCCCTGGCCGAACTGTTTTACACCAGCGGCACCAGCGCCAATCCCAAGGGTGTGATGCTGACGCACAGAAACGTCTACCTGCACGCGCTGAATGTTGCCCTGAACTTCAACAGCTCAAAAGACACGGTGGAGTTGCATACCATTCCCTTATTTCACGCTAATGGCTGGGGAGTGGCGCACTCCTTGACCTTTGTCGGCGCAACCCACGTGATGATTCATCGCTTTGATCCGGTTGAGGTTTTCCGTCTCATTGAGCGGGAGAAGGTGCAGGCGTGCAGTCTGGTTCCCACCATGGCCACGGCGCTGGTGAACTGTCCTGATCGTGCCAAATATGACTTGAGCAGCCTGCAAAGGATTACCATAGGTGGCGCCGCTTCTTCACCAACGCTGGTCAAAGAAGTGGAAGAGAAGCTGGGTTGCACTTGCTTTTCCGGCTACGGCCTTACGGAGACTGCGCCGGTGCTGACAACGGCTCAGGCCAAGCCGGGAACAAAATGGGAGGGCAGCGACCGCCACAACAAGCACGCCATGACGGGATATCCCATTCCCGGCGTAGAGATTCGCGTGGTGGATGCCGAAGAAAGAGATGTGCCTTGTGACGGCCAATCCATCGGAGAAGTCATTGCCCGCAGCGACGGCGTAATGCAAGGGTACTGGAAGCAGCCCGAAGCGACCGCGCAGGTGCTGCGCGGCGGCTGGTTCCACACCGGAGACATGGCCACCATGAGCGAAGATGGCTATATTCTGATCGTGGACCGGGCCAAGGACATCATTGTGAGCGGCGGCGAGAATATTTCCTCACTCGAATTGGAGAAAACGCTCGCAGCTCATCCCAGCGTCTACGAAGCAGCCGTGATTCCTGTGCCCGATTCGCGATGGGGCGAGGTGCCAAAGGCGTTGGTAGTATTGAAGCCGGGTGCGACGGCAAGCGAACAGGAACTGCTGGATTTTTGCCGCTCGCGCATTGCTCACTACAAATGCCCGCGCTCCGTCGAGTTCCTGGAGGCCTTGCCGAAGACGGGTACAGGCAAGATCCTGAAAAAAGATCTGCGCAAGAAGTACTGGGCCGGACAGGAGAGCATTCGTCCGGAAGCCGTGGAGCAAAGATAGAAGAAATTTTTGATTTATGACTTTTGATTTGTAATTTAAAGGCAAAAGCAACAGCTATTGGCTCGGGAGTGAAACTCAGAAATCAGAGATTGTCGGTCAGGTTTGAAATCTTAAATCACAAATCAGAAATCACAAATTGTCAGACATGCCCCCATTGACTCTCAATTCGCTCGACGAGCTAAAAAACCATGTCGGCCGGGAAATCGGCGTAACCGACTGGTTCCCTGTCACCCAGGAACGTATCCAGCAATTCGCTGATGCTACCGGCGACCACCAGTGGATTCACGTGGACGTGGAGCGCGCGCGGCGCGAATCGCCGTTCAAGACTACGATTGCCCACGGATTCCTCACATTGTCGCTGCTGCCCCAATTCATGCCCCAGGTGCTTCAGATCAAAGGTGGGATGCGTATGGGCATCAACTACGGCCTGAACAGGCTCCGCTTTGTCTCGCCGGTGCGTTCGGGCATCCGCGTCCGGGCGCGCTTCACCCTGCAGTCGATCAAAGAGTTCGCTGAAGGTTTGGAAATGGTTTATTTGGTGACGGTCGAAGGAGAGGGCTCGGAAAAACCATGCTGCGTGGCTGAATGGGTGGTGAGAAACTACCGATAGAAGCGGATCTCATGAATCCATTTCATTTTCTTCTCCGGCCGGGATTCGACACATCGCTCGTTTCAGGCGATGCCGTACCGTCCAAAACCGATATGCGAGCTTGTGAATGGAGAATGTGCATAGCACATCTCTATTGCCGGCAATCGGAGCAATTGTGAAAATTGCATAATTTTTTTGTCGGCGATCAGCCCCGCACTCTGCCATTGAATCTAAGTACAATCTAGATGTTGGGTAAAGGCAGGAGTCCGGAAATGCAAGCAGAAGTAAAAACGCTGCAAGGTCCTCTTACGCCGCAAGAACTCTCCCGAATGGACCGCTACTGGCACGCTGCGAATTATCTCTCGGTCGGCCAGATTTATCTGCATGACAATCCCTTGCTCCGCGAGCCGCTGAAGATCGAGCACGTAAAACCGCGGCTGCTGGGACACTGGGGCACCACGCCCGGACTCAACTTCATCTACCTGCACATGAATCGCCTGATCCGGCTGCACGATCTGAATGCGATTTACATTACCGGCCCTGGACACGGCGGCCCGGGTATTGTCGCCAATACTTATCTGGAAGGCTCGTATACCGAGCTCTATCCCAACATCACCCAGGACGCAGAGGGGATGAAGCGGCTGTTCACGCAATTTTCCTGGCCAGGAGGGATTCCCAGCCATGCTTCACCGGATACACCTGGATCGATTCATGAAGGCGGCGAACTTGGGTATTCACTGCTGCATGCCTACGGCGCTGCTTATGACAATCCTGACCTGTTTGCCTGCTGCGTGGTGGGCGATGGAGAGGCTGAAACCGGCCCCTGCGCGACCAGTTGGCACTCCAACAAATTTCTCAACCCTGAGAGCGATGGCGCGGTGCTGCCCATCCTTCACCTGAATGGATACAAGATTGCCGGGCCAACGGTTCTGGCGCGCATCTCCAGCCAGGAACTCACAGACCTGTTTGTTGGTTACGGCTATCAGCCCTTTCTGGTTGAAGGCGATGAGTCGGAAACCATGCACCAGCTCATGGCTACCACGTTGGATAACGTTCTGGGAGAAATCCAGAAGATTCAGCGAGACGCGCGGGAGCATGGATTTTCTGTGCGGCCGCGATGGCCCATGATCATTTTGCGCACGCCCAAAGGCTGGACTGGCCCCAAAATGGTGGACGGAGTCCAGATTGAGGGCACGTTCCGAGCCCATCAGGTTCCGGTAACCGATCTGGCGGCCAAGCCGGAGCACTTGAAGATTCTTGAGCAATGGATGCAGAGCTACAAACCGCAGGAACTGTTTGACCGCAACGGTAAGCTGAGGCCGGAGCTGGCACAGCTTGCTCCTGCAGGGAAACGGCGCATGGGCATGAATCCTCATGCCAATGGTGGGCTGCTGCTTCAGGATTTGAAACTACCGGATTTTCGCCAGTACGCTGTGAATGTGCCCAGGCCAGGAACGGTACAGGAAGAATCAACCCGGATTCTAGGCTGCTTTCTGCGGGACATCCTGAAAGCCAACCAGAGCGCGAAGAACTTTCGCATCATGGGTCCGGATGAAACCGCCTCCAACCGGCTGTCCGCGGTATTTGAGGTGACGGATCGTACTTCCACGGCCAAGATTCTTCCCAACGATGAACATGTCGCTCCGGACGGACGCATCATGGAAGTGCTCAGCGAACATATGTGTGAAGGATGGCTCGAAGGCTATCTGCTCACCGGCAGGCACGGCTTCTTCTCCTGTTATGAAGCTTTTATCCATATTGTCACTTCCATGTTCAACCAGCATGCCAAATGGCTGGAGGCGACGCGCCATATTCCGTGGCGCAAGCCTATCGCATCCTTAAACTACCTGCTCACCTCGCATGTCTGGCGGCAGGACCATAACGGCTTCAGCCATCAGGACCCCGGGTTCCTGGATCATGTAGTGAATAAGAAGCCGGAAGTGGTGCGCGCTTATCTTCCTCCTGACGCCAACACGCTGCTCTCCATTGCCGATCACTGCCTGCGCAGCCGCAACTATGTGAACGTGATTGTCGCCGGCAAGCAGCCCGAGTTGCAGTGGCTGGATATGGATTCGGCCATCCGCCATTGCAGGGCCGGCGCTGGAATCTGGGAATGGGCCAGCAATGACAATGGTGATCCGGATCTGGTGATGGCTTGCGCCGGTGATGTTGCTACGCTGGAAATTCTGGCTGCCACCTCGCTGCTGCGCCGCCATGTGCCGGAATTGAAAATCAGGGTGGTAAATGTCGTTGATCTGATGACCTTGCAGCCCGCCAGTGAACATCCTCACGGCCTCCCTGATGAGGATTTTGACCGCATCTTCACCACCAACCGGCCCACGATCTTTGCCTATCACGGCTATCCCTGGCTGATTCATCGCCTTGCTTACCGCAGAAAAAATCACGACAACATGCACGTGCGTGGCTATAAAGAGGAAGGCACAACCACCACGCCCTTTGACATGGTGGTGCGCAACAACATGGACCGGTTCCAACTGGCGATTGACGGACTTGGCAGGGTCTCTCTCTTTAAGGAGAGCAGCGATCGGGCCATCCAGATTTTCAGAAACAAGCTGGCTGAGCACGCACGATACATTCGTGAGCATGGCGAAGACATGCCGGAGATCAGCAATTGGCGATGGGAAGGATAAGGACGTTCCAGGAAGCTTATTAGTTTATCCCGACCGGCAGGGAGGGAACCCTATCCCCTTATGCTGTTTCAGGGCGTACGCCCCAAAAGGCAGCGTCTTAGAAGAAGCCAGCTTCTTAAGAAAGAATCGCCTTACTGGGTTCGAGGCAAGCTGCAAAAAGACTTGGCAATTCTCCTATGGAAAAAACAATCCTATGTCTCAACAGCGGCTCCTCGTCCCTGAAATTTGCGCTGTTCAGCATTTCCGAGTCTGCTGAGAGCAGGTTGGCGAATGGGGCGGTAGAAGACATGGGGCCTAATGGCCGCTTGTGGCTTCGTAATGCAAATAGGCGGCCGTTGCTGGATAAACAGGCCAACCTGCGGGGACCACATAAATGTATTGCCGAAATCTTTGCGGCTCTGGACCACTCCGGGATGCCGCAGCCCACGGCAGCAGGACACCGCATTGTCCACGGCGGTCCCCTCTACACTGCCCCGCAGAAAATCACCCGTGAGTTGCAGGCGCAGCTAAGGCAACTGATCTCGCTGGCCCCACTCCATTTGCCGGCGCAGATTGAACTCATCCAGGCAATCGCCCAGCGCTATCCGGAGCTGCCACAGGTCGCGTGCTTCGATACAGCTTTCCATGCGCGAATGCCGGAGGTGGCGCAGCGCCTGCCGGTGCCACGCAGCTTGTGGGACAAGGGCGTGAGGCGGTATGGCTTCCACGGACTTTCCTACGAGTTTATTTTGAATGCCCTTGGCGTAGACGGTGGAGGGCGCGTGATCATCGCTCACCTGGGCAATGGGGCCAGCATGGCCGCTATCCGTGACCGCCAGCCAGTGGATACGAGTATGGGGCTGACTCCCGCCGGCGGGTTCATGATGAGCACGCGCACCGGCGATCTTGATCCAGGTGTTCTCCTGTACCTGTTGCGGGCGGGGCATACGCCGGATCAACTGGAGAAGCTGCTGAACCGCGAGTCCGGCCTGGTTGGCGTCTCCACAACTTCGAGCGACATGAAGACGCTATTGGAAAGTCGAGACAAAGACCCGCTCGCCGGCCAGGCCGTGCAGATGTTCTGTTACGAAATAAGAAAATTCCTCGGCGCTTATGCGGCAGTCTTGGGCGGGCTGGATACGCTGGTGTTTACCGGAGGCATCGGAGAACAGGCAGCCGTGATCCGCGAAGAAGTATGCCTGGGCCTCGAGTTTCTCGGAATCCAAATCAGCCCGGAACTGAACGCTCAGAACGCGGCCATCATCAGCAAGCCGGATAGCAGATGCACCGTGCGCGTTATGGTCACCGACGAGGACCTGATGATCGCGCGGCACACTTGGAAGCAGTTGGCTGGATAGTGTCTGCCGATGTCTACTGAACCTTGCGATGGATTTTCATCAGAAACTCTCTTCCCTCACAATGCCTGTCCCCCCACCGACCGTTCCGCCGCACCCAGGAGGACCTTGGTCGAATTCAGCATGGCGGCAAAGCGAGCGTCCTTAGTCAACCCGTGATGATAACGATAGTAGATTTGCTGGGTGATGACCGCCGTCTTGAATAGCGCAAAAACGTAGTAATAGATGATCTTCGAGACGTCGCGCTCGGTCTTCTCCGCATAGCGCTGAATAAGCTGGCTGCGGCCCAGGCTGCCCGGCAGCCTTGTCGGACCCCAGTGGATGGTTTGCAGTTCGGGCGGATCACCTGCCTCCACCCAATATGCAATGGCCGTTCCCAGGTCCGCCATGGGATCTCCCAGGGTGCACATTTCCCAATCCAGAACTCCTTTAACCTGCGTGATGTCGGTTGCATCGAGAACCATGTTGTCGTACTTGTAATCATTGTGGATTAGCGTAGCCCCACTCTGGGTCGGCATGTGTTCTTTCAGCCAGGCGGACAGCCGTTCTACCTCAGGCAATTCGTGAGTTTTAGAACCATAGTAGCGCTCAATCCATCCTCGCACCTGCCGTTCCAGATAGCCGTCCGGCTTGCCCAGGTCGGCGAGGCCGATGGCGGCATAGTCCAGGCTGTGCAGCCGGGCCAGATTGTCAATGAATGATTCGCTCAGCCGGCGGACTTTTTCAGGAGTGATCTGCAAGCCAGGTGGCATTTCCCGGCGCAAGATGATCCCGTGCATGCGCTCCATCAGGTAAAAAGGAGCGCCCAGAATTGAAGCATCGTCGCAGTAGAGGAGCGCCTTGGGAGCGGGGTAAACCGAATGTATCCTGGAAAGCACGCGGTACTCGCGTCCCATATCGTGCGCTGATTTCACCTTGCTCCCGAAAGGAGGGCGGCGCAGCACCATCTCCCGGTCTCCGAGAGAAACAAAGTAGGTCAGGTTGGAGTGGCCTCTGGGAAACTGTTTCACCAGCAGCGGGCCCTGCTCATCCGGGAAGTGGCTGCGCAAGAAAGGCTCAAGATGTGAGAGATCAAGTTCTTCTCCGGAGCGGATCTCGGCCGCGCGGTCCTGATAACCGGTCTCCGTAAGGTTCTGCTTTGCGCTTTCGCCTGACATGAATCAATTCTCCTAAAGCAGCTCCAACGCCTTCAACACAGAAGAAAAGCAGCGGGTCAGCGGCAATGACTCTTACCTATATGTCAGCAGCGATGCATCGTCAAGGTGCGGCAACGCGTTAAAGGAACTCAGGGTGAAGCGTTCGCGGGAAAAAAGGAACTCCGTGAGTGAGCAATTTCGTGCCATCCACGCCACCCTGATGGTGTTTTCCGGAGAGAGGCTTAGGGCGCGCTGCAGGCTCACGCCAATTGGCCCTCCCGAACTGAAGATGGCAACGTTCTCTCCGCTCCCATTGCCGACGCACACCAGCGACAGACCACGCTGCACGCGGGCACAAAATTCAGGCCAGGATTCTATATCCTCAACCTGAATTTCTCCACCCACCCATTTGCCAATCACAACTTCAAACAATCGCTGGAATGTCCTGTGTTTCTCGCGTGGACTGCCGGCATTCAAAAATGCCTGTTGCAAGTCGCGCACGTGCGAATTGTTTTCCGCCAGCGCGGGCAGGCTCGATTCCATCACCCACTCGCCATCATATTCATCGAACTCCTGCATGATCTGGACTTCAGGCCAGGGGAGCCCGGCATCTTTATAAATGTCCCCTACAATTCTGGCGGTCTCAATCTGCCGGGTTCGCGGACCGGAATAAACGTGCTCGAACGTCATCCGCCGATGGCTCCAATACTCACCCAGCAGCCGGGCCTGTCTCTCCCCGGTTGCGGAGAGCTTGTCATAGTTCCGCTCGAGGAAAGATGCTTGACCGTGACGGACGAGAAAAAGGCGGGACATTCTAAATCGGTAGTTAGTACTTCGTACTAACTACCGAATACTTCCTTTCACCATACGTGACAAGCGTTCTGGCTCACCATCTTCTGCCCTGCCTTGCAGCCGAAGGCTTTGGCGAAATCGGGGTTGTTCTGCAGCGTGCCGATCACGCGGAAGCGTCCGGGGGAGTGAGGGTCAGTTTTGGCCAGTAATCGAGCGCTTTCGTCAGTACGGTTTTCACACCAGATCTGGGCAAACCCGAGGAAGAAGCGTTGCTCAGGAGTGAATCCGTCTTTTTTCTCGGACCCCCTCTTCTCAGCCGCCATTTGGCTATGCAAAGCCATCAGGGCAATGCGTGCGCCGCCATTATCGGCGGTGTTTTCGCCCAGGGTGAGCCGCCCATTCAGATGAAGATCGTCCACGGCGACAAAGGAGCTGTACTCATCCGCAACGCAGCCGGTCCGCTGCTCGAACTCCTTGCGGTCTGCATCCGTCCACCAGTTCTTCAAATTACCTTCAGCATCAAACTTGCTGCCCTGATCGTCGAAACCATGGGTCAGCTCGTGGCCAATGACTACGCCAATTCCACCAAAATTCACGGCATCATCCTCTGCTTTATCGAAGAACGGAGGCTGCAAAATGCCGGCGGGGAAGTTGATGTCATTTTCCGGCGGACTGTAATAGGCATTCACCGTGGGCGGCGTCATGCCCCATTCCTTCTTGTCCAGCGGCTTGCCAATCTTGCTGATGTTGTAATGCCGGTCAAAGGTGCTGGCCTGGATCACATTTCCCAGCAGGTCGCCGCGTACGACCTTTACGCTGGAGTAGTCACGCCATTTATCAGGATAGCCAATCTTGTTGGTAATGGCTTTCAACTTGATTTCCGCCTGGGCCTTCGTCTCCGCCGTCATCCATGGCAACTCCTGGATGTCCTTTCCCAGCGCCTGCTCGAGTGCATTCACCATCTTCAACATGCGCTGCTTGCCTTCTGGGCCGAAAGTCTGGTTGACATAAGGCTGGCCCAGGGCTTCGCCCAGAAGACGATCGGTCAATTGCACGCAGCGTTTCCAGCGAGGCTGAATCTGCTGTTGCCCGTTCAGATAGTGCCCGAAGAAGTCAAAATTCTCCTGCACAAAGGCATCTGAAAGGTACGGGGCGGCAGACCGCGCAGCATGGGATCGCAAATATGCCTTCCAGTCGTCCAGCGAGGCCGAATCCAGAACGCCATTGACCTTCTCAAAAAAGTCCGGGGGCACTACGTTGACTTCGGTGAATGAGGGAGCGCCCATGGATTGGAAAAAACGCTGGAATTCAAAGTTAGGGGCAAGCTTTTCCAGCTCGGAGACGCTCATCTTGTGATCGCGATTCTTAGGGTCGCGCATCTTCACGCGCTCGAAGGCGGCCTGTGCCAGTTGAGTTTCAATATTCAATACAGCCTGGGTTTCTCTCTTTGCCGTGGCGTCATCATCGCCCAGCAAACGAAACATCCTGGTCAGATGTTCCTGATACTTGGTCCGGGTCTCCTGCGACTTGGCGTCCTGGTTGATGTAGTAGTCGCGGTCGGGCAATCCCAGCCCGCCCTGAACCACCTGGGCGATTTCCAGGCTGGCATTATGGAGGTCCGGTTGAGCGCCAAAGCCAAACAGCACGCCGCCTACGCTTGAATTGATGTGAGCAACGGTCTCGACCAGTTGGTCCCGATTGGAAATGGCCGCAATGCGGTCCAGTATTGGCTTGAGCGGCACGCCGCCTTCCTTGTTGGCGGTTTGCTCATCCATGCAGGTGGCATAAAAATCGCCGATTTTCTTGGTGATTGGGTCGCGCTTGGGATCGTTGGCGGAGGCCTTTTCCAGTATCTCGTGCAGAAATTGGCGGTTATATTCGGCCAGCTCATTAAAGCGTCCCCACCGGGCCTGATCGGACGGAATGGGGTTCTTCTTGCGCCAACTGCCGCACGCGTACTCGTAAAAGTCTTCGCACGGATCCACGGACTTGTCCATGGCGGAGAGGTCAAATGACTTAGGCCGGGTAGCCGGCTTGGTGCCTGATCCAGGCGTATCGGCCCCTGTCGCAGCCGGGCTTCCGTTTTGCGCGACGGAGGTCATGATTCCCAGGAACATTACCGCTAACACTCTTTTCCAGAACATAGGTGTGCCTCGTTGGCAGAAGATGGAAAACTGGGAAGTTTATGCCACCAGGGCGGCAGTTGGCAATTCTGCCAACTGATTAAGGTAATTCCCTGCCAACCGGCTACGCCGAACCACGAGCCTCGGCCCTTGAAATCCCCGTACGCGCCGGGAGATCTTTCGGAGCCATCCTGCTGTCCCAGCAGACAGGCAACAGAATTCTCGTAGCAGCTCGCACGACGACCTACCGCGGCTCTGCTACGGGCTGGGGTCTTTCTGGCGGCCGCCACCGGCGCTTGAGCACCATCCGGCAGCCTCCGGGCTGCACCGGGCCCATTTTGATGGCAAGGGTTCCCTGGAAGGAGTCCGCAGTCGGCGGGGTCACACCCCGACTGGGGCCGGTTGCGGCGGGGGCGATCACGAGCGTGCCATCCGCATCCCTGGGAAATGAAGGTGCAGCCCGTTCATAGCTCACCAGCTCCCATCCCTGTTGGCCTTGTCTGTTGAGGGAATTTGCTACCTCGGTTTCTGACGAGCACCCGGAAGCATCCAGCCTGAACACCTGGTATTCCCACTTGGGCGGCGGAGGAGGATTGTCCGGCGATTGTTGCGTAGGAGCAATCAGTGGAAAGCTAATTGCGGCAACCAGAACCAACAGCAGTGAATAACCGAGCACACGTGAAGACATGGGTTCTCCTTTGCAAGCCTCAGTCACAAGTGTAGAACGGGGACCGATCTTTGTTCTTGCAGCGCAGCCTGCATTCGAATCATCTTTTTCGCCTGATTTGCTACACTGCACAGTTTCCGTTCTCACGGTCCGAGCAATTATGCCCCTCAAAGTAGTCCAAACCGGAGAGCCTGTTCTGCGGGAAGCCGCTCGCCCGCTTTCTCCGGAAGAGATTGTCAGCCCGGAGGTCCAGCGTCTCATTGCAATGATGAAAGAGACCATGCGCGACGCGCCGGGCGTGGGTCTGGCCGCGCCGCAGGTAGGCCACTCACTCCAGCTTGCCGTGATCGAAGACCGACCTGAGTACACCAAGGACGCTCTACCCCATCAACTGGCCGAGCGCGAGCGCCAGCCGGTCCCGTTCCACGTGATTGTGAATCCTAAGCTGACGTTGATGGGTGAGATCGAGGTTGAATTCTTTGAAGGCTGCCTGAGTCTGCCTGGCTACATGGCGATTGTGCCACGGGCAAGAAAAGTCCGGGTTGAGTGCCTGGACGAACACTCGAAGCCTCGCATGATTGAAGCCTCTGGCTGGTACGCGCGCATCCTGCAGCATGAGATTGATCACCTGAACGGCACGCTTTACATAGACCGCATGTCCACGCGGAGTTTCACTACCTTGGAAAACTATACCCGCCATTGGAAAGAGAAAACGATCGCAGAAGTGAAGGCGGTTCTATGCCTTTTCAGTTCACCTCGAAGCGAAGAGTGATTGCTGGCATATCGCCTAGCGCGTAGCGGTTACATTAAGCGCGCCTGCCGGTATCACGCATCCAGACGAAGTACAGCGATATTCCGGATAGGCAAAGATCGATTCATGGCCTGCCGCATCCACCGCTCCCACCGAGATATAGAAGCTCGCTCCTGCCGGAATTCCTAAGTCCTCGATGATCCTCACCTGGGCGGATGTCTGTGACGCGTTTATGACCACCCGCGCATGGTAGAAGTTTTCCGTCACCGGGCGCGCCGCGACCACATAGTGATCAACATGCGGTCCGGATTTAGGTGCGCTCCAGGTGGCGCGCACGGTGTCGCTGTCTACCAGCGTCGCTGAGAATGATTGCGGAGGCGTGGGCGCCTGCGCCAGCACAGCCGCAAGAGCTACCATCACGTGCCCTACGCGGGCCGTATATGCCGGAGTAACGAATGTGAACAGGTCATTGGCGGTGTGTTCGTGATTCAGGTTTTCAGCCGGGTCAATAAAGCGCACGCCGGGTATCGAACTGGCAATAAACGATTCGTGATCGCCGCCGCGCCCGGGACGGTCTTCGCGGAGGTTCGGCGACATGGTCATATCGGGAGCGTACCGGCTGCCCCAATCGCCAACGTAGTGCATCACCAAACGTGAAGGCGAGGTGTTGTCCGTGCTGCCTATGGCGTTGGTGGAGATCTCGCGCGGCGTGCCCGGCGAGAACAGGCGGAATGTTTGCAGCGCGGTGGCGTCATTCGCCGTGTTATCGCCACCCACAATGTCACAATTCAGGTTTAACTCCAGAGTGCCTGAAGGGAACAAGGTCTTGAAGTTTTGTACAAAGGCCGCCGATCCGAGCAGGCCCTGCTCCTCTCCGGCCCAGGCAACGAAGACCAGTGTGGCGTCAAACGAACCGCCGGAAAGGACCCGCGCCGCCTCCAGCACCAGAGAAGTCTGCGACCCGGAATCATTTGCTCCAGGGGCGGACGATGTGCCATCAATAACGTTCACTGTTCGCGAGTCGTAGTGTCCGCCCATGACGATCAACCGGTTTCGATGACCGCTGCCGGGAATCCACGCCACAACATCCTGGAGCGTGCGTGACGTGCCGCAGGTGGTGGTCGTGAAATTGAAGAGCGCAGTCTGAACGCCGGGCAAAGCCGCGAATTGTCCCCGGATCCAATCGCGCGCGGCGCCTATGCCGGAAGTGCCCCCAGTGTTGCTCGAACAGGTGTTGCGCGAGCCAAAGTTGGCCAGCATCTGGATGCTGTTGCTGATGCGGTTGGAATCAATGTTCGAGATGCGGTTGAGGATATCGGCATCCAGCGTGGGATTGGCGGAGATCACGGTAAAGTTCAGGAGATTGCTGGCCAATCCCGCATTCGTGGTGACCGCCACATTGCCGGTAAAAGCTCCGCCCGGCACCGCAGTTGTAATGCTGGTATCACTCCAGTTGAGAATCGCGGCGCTTATCCCGTTGAAGCTCGCCGTTCCCGTGGCCGCTCCGAAATTGCTCCCGGCGATAGTGATTGCGGTGCCGGGAGCGCCGCTGCCGGGATTCAAGGAAGTGATCAGCGGGAGGGCCGCGATTGTGAGGTCACCGAAGGCGGTTACCCCGTTCACGGTCACACCGACGGAATAGACTCCTCCCGGAGGTATGCCGGCGGGCACCGTAGCAACAATCTGCGTATTACTCCAGGTCGAGATGGCGAAGCTCTGTCCGCGAAGCTGCACCGAGCTGTTGCTTTGGGAAGCGCCGAAATTTGCGCCCGTAATAGCAACTTGCAGTCCCGTTCCCGCCGTGCTCGGAGCTATGTTCGTAACAGTAGGTACCGTGGCAGTGACGGTGAAGCTCACAGCGTTGCCCGGTCCGGCCCCGTTGACCACTTGCAATGTAGCCGGACCAGGGACGGTGTCTCCCGGGATCGCCACGCACGCTTGTGTGTCCGTCCATAGAGATGGAGTCAGGCTGTTTCCATTCAGCGTGATCGTTCCCGAGGTAGCCCCAAAGCCGGTTCCGTTAACGCACTGGTTTCCTCCCACTCCCACTGGGTTCCACTGGACTGAAGCGACCTGCGGCGCCCCCACAATGGTGAGGCCTCCGGACGCGGTGACTCCGGCTACCGTGACGTTCACCGAGAAAATTCCTCCAGGGGCTACGCCTGACGGCAAGGTGGCAACAATCTGGGTGTCACTCCAACTCACAATGCCGAAGGTTTGTCCGCGCATCACCACCGAGCCGTCACCTTGAACGCTGCCAAAGTTAGCTCCCGCAATGGTCACCGAAACGCCAGCTCCCGCCGTCGCCGGAGTTATGCCGGTTACAGTAGGAACCACGGACGTTACTGTGAAGCCAATCAAGTTGCTGGTTCCGGCCGCATTGACCACCTGCAGGGTTGCCGTTCCGACCGCCGTATCCGCGGGTATCACAGCGCATGCCTGCGTGTCCGTCCACTGAGATGGCGTCAAACTCACGCCGTTCAACGCAATCGTGCCCGAGGTGCTCCCGAAACCTGTGCCGTTCACGCATTGGTTTCCACCGAGTCCCGCGGGGTCCCATTCAACGGAGGTGACTTGTGGCGCAGGAACAATGGTCAGGCCTCCGGAAACCGTAATTCCGGCCACGGTCACATTCACCAAGTAGATTCCTCCCGGAGGTACTCCGTCGGGCACCGTAGCCGTAATCTGAGTATCGCTCCAGGACGAGATGGCGAAGCTCTGGCCTCGAAGCTGTACCGAACTGGTGCCCTGTGAGCTGCCGAAATTTGCTCCTGAAATAGTTACCGGAACGCCCGCCCCTGCGGTGCCTGGTGTGATGTTCGTTACCGCCGGCACTGCGGTAGTCACGGTGAAGCTCACCGCATTGCCTGGCCCGGCTCCGTTCGCTCCCTGCAGCGTCGCAATTCCGGCGGCAGTGTTGCCAGGGATGACTACACATGCCTGGGTATCCGTCCACAACGAGGGCGTCAGGGTGGATCCGTTCAGGATGATTGTTCCCGAGGAGTTTCCGAAGCCTGTTCCATTCACGCATTGTGTCCCGCCTACGCCAACCGGGTCCCACTGTGTTGATGTGATTTGAGGCGCTCCTACTATGGTCATGCCTCCGGTAACGGTTACGCCGGCCACGGTCACATTCACCGTATAGATTCCTCCCGGCGCTATGCCGGTGGGAACTATGGCGACAATCTGCGTATCACTCCAGGTAGATATCTCGAAGGTCTGGCCCCGGAGTTGCACTGAACTGTTGCCCTGCGAACTGCCAAAATTGCTTCCCGTAATGGTCACCGGTACGCCCGCGCCCGCCGTGCCTGGAGTTATGTTGGTCAGCGTGGGAACGGCGCTGGTCACCGAAAAACTCACAGAGGCGCTCGCTCCCCCGGCAGTGACCAGTTGCAGGCTCGCTGTTCCTGCCGGAGTGTCGGCGGGTATGGCAACGCATACCTGCGTATCACTCCATAGAGAGGGCGTTAAGCCCGTTCCGTTCAAGGTAATAGTTCCCGCTGTGCTCCCAAATCCCGCTCCGTTTGCACACTGGTTCCCGCTTGCAGCCACGGGGTCCCATTGCGCCGATGTAATGTTCGGAACTGATTGAGTCCTGGCGTTCAGAGGCAACGTCAGTAGCGGAAGAACAGAAAGGATGATTACAAGATGAAGCAGAAACCGTCGCATCCGATTCATAGCTGAACTCTCGAACTGCTCAGCAGGCACTCCCCTGCCACGGATTTTTAGGATTGGAAACCTGATTTAAAAGGCTATCATCGCGGTTGTTATCGGGAGGTTAATTCCCGCTGAACGAAAGGGCGTGTCCAAACGGTGCCGCTGTTCTAGTTCACTTCGAAGCGAGAAGCCCCCGGGCTTTGCTCTTGATACTCCTGTTCACACCGGGAGATTTTGCCTTTTGATTTTCAACTACCAAATTCTCCACCGGGAGCATGCTGCCTTCATCGCGGCGGAACAGAATTCTCGGTAGTTGCCGGCGTAACACTCTAGGCTACCGGCTGAAGGTTGGCTGCAAGAGAAACTGCCTTGTTGCCCCCTTCGGCGCGCGCAGTTTCCAGCGCAGCGTCTACGCGGTTGATGATCTCCGTAACAATATCAACCGGATCGAAGTTCTGCTGGAGCACGGCTTCTGCGATGCCCACAGTCACGGGCGGAGTGCGGTCAGTTCCTGGGATTTTGTTGTGGGACAGCACCTTCTTCATCTTGTCCACAACTAGAAATGCGTTCTTGTCATTCGTGTCTGAGAGCAGCAGGGCAATGGAGGTTACCTCATAGCGGACGGCAACATCGTTCTGGCGGATATGCGAACAAAGCGCCTGTCCAATTTCCTGCATCATGGTCTCTACTGCGGCCTCACCTATCTCCTTAACCAGAGCGGAGGCTTTCCCAAAGTGAAGCAGCATGAGGGTGAGTGGCGTCTGCTGTTGTAAAGAGCGCCGTACCTCTGAGAGCAGGACGTCAAGATAGGAAGAGCGTTTCAGCAATCCGGACTTTTCGTCAGTCACGGCCAGGCTCTTCATGAGACTGCGCAGCCGCGCATTGCTCACGGCCAGCACCATTGTCTCGGCAATGGTTTTCAGCACCTCGATCTCGTTTTGCCGCCATTGCCGGGGCTGGCACTGTTCCAGAATCAGGAGCCCTGCCTGCTCTCCCGCGTCCATGAGCGGGACCGCCAGCAGGGATTCGATAGTCAGTGCCTGAACATACTCCTGGGCCGCCTCCAGTTCGATTGCGCTCCTGGCATTGGGAAGGTTCACGACGCCATGCACCGCAAGCTGCTGGGTAACTGCAATCAGCTTGACGATGGCCATCACGTCCGACTGCTTGACGCCCGGCGCGCAGTATTCCAGCGCGGCAGACGGGGGCTTGCCCAGCGTGCACAGTCCGGCTACGCAGCGGCTGGCATCAAAATGGCGTCCAATTTCATTGACCGCGGTGAAGAGCACGCTCTTTACGCTCGCCTGGCGGTAAATGCTGCGGGTGATCTCCGCAATTCGGGCGAAACTATCAACTGAGGTGTGCTCCGGGGCATAAGTCGCTGCAGGCGGGTTGGCCCGCGATTTGCCTGGCGTCTGGGACGCTGATGGAGGCACCGCGGCTGCTGCCTTGGCAGACCCGGCTGCGCCTTTGGACCCTGGCAGGATGCCGGCAGTAATAAAAAGCTGCCGCAATTTTTCGTTATTCTCCTCTTCGTGCGGGAAGAGTTTGCTAACCCGCTCCAGTCGCTCCAGCGCTTTGGAACGCATTCCATACTGCAGGTAGATTTCCGCCTGCAGGATGAAGTCTTCCAGCACCGTGGGCTCGGATTCCTGGATGCCGCCTTCCTGGGCCGGGGGCTCCACCGTGCTGGAAATAGGTTGAAACCGGTTGGCGATGGTGTTGAACTGAACGCTATCGATCTTGCCGCGCAGCATCTCCAGCCGCGTGCTATGGCCGGGCTCGTAGGGATCAACCTCGGCGGAGCGGTCCAGTGCTTCGCCTGCCTTGATGTATTTTCCTTCAGCGTAATAGAGCTGAAAAACTTTGATCAGCGTGCGGCAGTACTCCTGCTCGCGATTGGCGGAGTTAAAGAGTTCCACCAGATACTCCAGAAACTCCACGGAAGGCAGCCGGCTATCCGCCATTTCATGCATCAGGGAAATGAATTCGCGCCTGCGGCCTGCCTTGGTCTCATGCTGCTCCAGTTTTCTTGCCAGTGTCAGCGCCCCTGTAGTGTCGCTTGCATCCAGGAAAGCGCCTATCAGGGAGACAATCTCATGTACCTGCTGAGGATCATTTTGAAACAACTCCCAGGCATAAGGTTCCGCATCCGCGGGACGGCGGGCTGCCATCAGCGCCCGCGCATATAGCTCCCGCAGTTCCGGTGTGGTCTCAAAATGGCCTATAGCATGTTCCAGCACGGCAATACATTGGGGAATGGAATTGTGGGAAAACAATCCCCGGGCGTAAAACAGGATGGCCTGGAGGTTGAAGGCATCATAATAGTAGGCCCGGTCAAACCACTCGAAACCTGATCCCGGAGATGTCTCCTCTTTCAGGATGCCCAGTCGCACAAAGCTTTCGGCCGCGACCTTTCCCTGCTCCAGGTGGGCAGCTTTCTCTCCTAAGCGTTGCAGGTTCTCTGCTGAGGGAGAGAGATCTACCATTTCTTTAGCAGCGGAGAATGCCTGCTTCTCTTGCCTTAGCCGTTCGAAACCCTGCATCGCCCCCGAATAGGCATCCAATGCTTCCTGTTTGTCTTTCTTCGAAATGAGCTGCGCATATTGCAACATCTGGAACGGCGTGGGAGGCGCGATCTTGGCTAGCTTCTTGTAGGTAACGGTTCCCCTGGCATCGCCGCTCGCCACTTGTTCATTCAACAAATGGCTTAATAAAGAGATTGCCTCAGGCTTACGGCCGCATGCGATACAAAGGTCAGCAGCAGTCTGGCGGATCTGGTCGTTCTTGGGATCTTCATGCAAAGCCGCCAGATACTCTTCCAAAGCGGCTTCGGTCCTGCCTTTTTGGAGGTGCTTTTCGGCTTTTTCCAGTCGCTTGGAGACGTCCTGCATGAAAAATCAGTCCCTTGATGGTGCCTGACGGGGGTCGGCCAGGCCCACGAGAAGGTTGAGGTAAACATATTTTATGCGGAATTGCTGCTGGCGACAATGGAAGACCGCCAGTGGCCCGGTGCCCCTCGGACTCTCTCCGCTTTTGGTTTCTGTCTTCCTGTTTTTTCTTGCTCCTTTATTTATTTATTTTCCTTTGATCTTTCCCTGTCTTTTATAACCTATCCCTGGGTTTCAGTATTCCTGCTCGTTCCTCGTGGTTAGATTTTGCTTTCCTCTATCCCCTGACCCCTGTAACCTGTCCCGTGGTTTTCCATCGCCAATGACTGATTCCAGCATCGACAATCGTGAACAAGGCCTGAGGAAGCAGCTCGGTGCAGGACAGATTGCCATGGTAGCGGTGGGTGGCTCCATCGGCACCGGCTTGCTGCTTGGTTCGGGCGCGGCCATCCAGATCGCGGGACCCGCGGTCATCGTCTCTTATGTCGTGAGCGCCCTGGTCGCCTGGACTGTGGCCATGGCCATGGGAGAACTTTCCAGCGTACATCCGGCCGCGGGATCGTTCGGTGTCTACGCCGAAATGTATTTGAACGACTGGGCCGGCTTCGTTGCCCGTTACGGTTACTGGTTCTCTGTGGTGATCGCCATCGGCTCGGAGCTGGTTGCCGCCGGGACGTACATGCGCGTCTGGTATCCGGGTGTTCCCATTGTTCTGTGGATGGTGATCTTTGGCGTGTTGCTGCTACTGATCAATCTGTTTCCAGTCGGCAACTATGGCACCGTAGAGTATTGGTTCGCCTTCATCAAAGTGCTTACCATCTTCGCTTTCATTCTGGTTGGTGCGGCGCTGCTGTTTGGCGGCAAGGTCCATCCTCAATATCTGGACAACGGTGGCTTTGCTCCTCATGGATGGGGATCAACACTGCTGGCTGCCTCCTTTGGCCTTTACAGCTTCCTTGGAATCGAAATGGTGGCTATCTCCTCAGGAGAGGCGCAATCCAGCGCAGCTATTTCGCGCGCCATGCGGATTGCCTTTGCCCTGCTCGGCTTTGTTTATCTTGGCGCCATGGCCGTGCTGGTTGGAGTGATGCCCTGGAGCCGAGCAGGAGTGGCGCAGAGCCCGTTTGTAACGGTCTTTCAGGTGGCAAAGATTCCGGCCGCTGGATTCATCATGAATCTGGTGGTGCTCTCCGCGGCCCTCTCGGGAGCGAATGCGACTCTCTATGTGGCATCGCGCATGCTCTTCTCACTGGCGCGCGCAGGCTACGCTCCTTACCGGCTGGGCAAGTTGAATCGGCACGGCGTGCCTATGCCTGCCCTGCTTATTTCCATGTTGGGAATTGTGGCGGCAATTCTGGTGCAGTTCGGCACGCCCAATGCGTATCTCTATATCATCAGTGCTGCCCTGGTCGGCGGCATGATTGCCTGGCTTGTCTCCCTGGCCGCTCATGTGAGCTTTCGCCGCAGCCTCCCGGCGG
Source organism: Candidatus Angelobacter sp. (assembly GCA_035294925.1). Classification (GTDB taxonomy): domain Bacteria; phylum Acidobacteriota; class Terriglobia; order Terriglobales; family Acidobacteriaceae; genus Angelobacter. The sequence continues at coordinate 29,555 of DATGJZ010000084.1, forward strand.
ACAAGCTCTCATCCATGTCCTTGCGCTCGCCGCTCGGTGCTGCCGGCTCTGTTGCCGGATTCATTGCCATTGTCGCTGCGATTGTCTCTACCGGATGGGTGCCGCAGTCACGCGTGACAATCATAAGTGCCGGACCATATCTGCTGGTGCTGACCGTGGCATATTTTCTGGTGAAGGGAGCCCGACGCGGACGCGCCAACAGTAAGTGAGGTTTCCCTAGGTTTGCGTTGTCGATAGCGCCTTTTTCCTGCCGACGAATGCCACAACCATCAGATAGAGCACGACGCCAAGCGCGATAAAGAGCAGCCCTAGCGTCAGTGTGCTGATGCTGCCCAGGTGCTCCTGCCGGTTCTGGACAAAAGCTACGGCAAGCAATACGGTTGGGCCTACGCCGGCGAATACGGCGCCTGGCAGTCCGCCGGGGACCCTAAACGGACGGTGCAGCAGCGGTTCACGGATCCGCAATACCACCAGGGCAACAAACTCCAGGATCAGGCTCACGCCGTAAAGCAGAATGTCCAGCAATAGCAGCCGATCCAGGTTGGTGCCAAAAACCAACAGGATGGTGATCCAGGCCAGCCCGCAGGCCGCAATCGAAGCCCAGGGCGCTCCGTTGGGCAGTTTGCGGGCAAATACTCCTGGGAAATCGCCCTGTTCCGCCATGGCCTCTGGCAGCCGCGAGTAGGACATGGTGAGCGAATTGACGATCCCGAAAGTGCTGATCATCGTCCCCACCACCAGCGCAAATCCCAGCCATGGCCCACCCAGGAGAGACGCTATGGCGACCCAGCTTCCGGCCGACCAGAAGCCCGGCTGAATGTGCGTGCTCCAGACAATGGAGATAGGGACCACGTAGGAAAGGACGATCGCAGCCAGCGTGATCATCATGACTCTGGGATAGGTCTTTTGCGGATTCTCCACTTCGCCGGCGATCGTCGAGGCGTTGTCCCATCCCATGTAGTTCCACATGGCAACGAGAACTGCGGTCAGCCAACTACCGTGGGAGGCAGAGGTGGCGGTGGCGCCCTGCAAAGAGCTATGGCGGAAGAGAGCAATGGCCATGATTACAACAAAAGGGCTCAACAGCAGAGCTCCCAACAGGATAGACCCATCGCCGACGGCCCGTGATCCGAACAGGTTCCAGAGTACACAAGCGAGAATAAGCCCTGAGGCGATCAACGCCCCGTTGTGACCCTCGTTGGCGGGTGGCCATACTTTTGCCAGGGAAAGCACAAACAACGCCGGGTAAGAAGCCATATCAAACAGGCTTGCAGCCAGCGAGAGCCAGGATTCCTGGAAGCCCCAAAAACGCCCCAAGGCCCGGCGCACCCAGACGTAAAAACCGCCTTCTGCCGGAATGGCGGCGGAAAGTTCCCCCACCATAAGCGACGTCGGCAGGCTCCAGATCATTGGGGTCACAACCAGAATCACCAGCGCCAGCTTGTAGCCGGAGTCTTGCACTACCTCCTCGATGCCTGAGGGCCCGCCGGAGACCATGAAGTAAGTAGCCGCCACCAGCGGCAGCACAGTCAATTTGCGCCCAGGCATGGATGGATTTTTCCGCATAGCAATTTTGCGAATATAACAGAATCAGGTCATACAGCGATCAAGCGCATGAGTCGCGACGCCATCTCCAATTTTTCTTCCTTTTCTCTTTAAGCTTTCTTGGAATTCGCGTTCGTTCGTGTTGATTCGCGGCAAAATCGGTTTTTATCTGCGGCCATCTGCGAAAATCTGCGGCGATTGGGTTGGTTGCGGCTCCGTCGCGCTGCGAGGGGTCCCAGATCACCCGGTCACCGGATCGCCTGATTCTTCCAAACTTGCTCAAGTTCGGGCACAATGGAGTGGCTATGTCTGACGATCTGCTTCGCTATCGCGACGAATTCCCCATTCTGCAACGCACCACCTACATGATCAGCAACTCGCTGGGCGCAATGCCGCGCAGCGTCTATGACTCCGCCCATGAGTATTGCGATATCTGGGCCACCCGTGGCGTGCGCGCGTGGGAAGAAAAGTGGTGGATGATGTCCCGCGAGGTGGGCGATGAGATTGGCGCCATCATGAATGCGCCTTCAGGCTCTGTCAGCTTGCATCAGAATGTGACCATCTGTCAGGCCGTGATTGCCAGTTGCTTTGATTTCGCCGGGCCGCGCAACAAGGTCGTGTACAGCGACATGAATTTTCCCTCCATCATGTACTTCTGGGAGGGGCAGCGCTCACGCGGAGCGCGCGTGCACATGGTCCGCACCGATGATGGAATTCACGTCCCGACCGAGCGCCTGCTCGACGCCATCGATGAACAGACCCTGCTTGTGCCCATTTCTCATGTGGTGTTTCGCAGCGCATACATAAAGGACGCAAAGGCCATCATTGAGAAGGCCCACCGCGTGGGCGCTCATGTGGTGCTGGATTGCTTCCAGTCTATGGGCACTGTTCCCGTGGATGTGCAGGCACTGAATCCGGATTTCGCCACCGGCGGCGTGCTCAAGTGGCTGTGTGGCGGGGCGGGCACATCGTATCTGTATGTGCGTCCTGATCTGGCAAAAAAACTTGAGCCCACGCTGACGGGATGGTTTGCCCACGAGAATCCCTTTGGCTTTGAAATTGGCGCCAACAAATATGCAGATCCGCCCTATCGCTTCATGCAGGGAACAGCGAATATCCCCGCGCTTTATACCGCTCTGCCGGGACTTCGGATCATCCGCGAGATTGGCGTCCAGCGCATTCGTGAAAAATCCAAAAAGATGACGGCGCGGCTGATCGAGTTGGCCGACCAGCGCGGCTGGAAGGTGAATGCGCCACGCGATCCCGAGCTCCGGGGCGGCACCGTGGCCATTGATATGCCCAATTCCCAGGAAGTCTGCCAGGAGCTGTTGAAGCGCGATGTGCTGGTGGACTTTCGTCCCAAAGCGGGCGTGCGCTTCTCTCCTCACTTCTACAACACCATGGAAGAGATTGACCTGGCCATCAAGACAGTGGACGAGGTCCTGGCCGCCATGGCGGTGGCGACGAAATGAGGTTCAGTACCATAGGGTGATGTTCTGGAATCCCCCCGGCACGGGGGTATAAAAAAGGCTATTGACACTTCGCCTTTCGTTCGCTCAAATAGAGAGCGATGGCAATTACCAAACGTCAACGCGAAGCTTACGACTTTATCCATGACTTTGTGCAGCAGCATGGATACTCACCTTCATTTGAGGAAATTGGCGCGGGGCTGGGCTTGAGTTCACTCGCCACGGTGCACAAGCACGTTTCCAATCTGGAGCGGAAAGGCCTGCTCAAGCGCGATTACAACCGCAGCCGGTCAATTGATGTGCTGCCGGCGCGCGGGCTTCTCCGTAAGCAGCCCAAACCGGCGCCCCCGGAGCTCTCTCTGCCGTTGCTGGGCCGCATCGCCGCCGGACAGCCGATTGAGGCTGTCCAACAGGGCGAAACCATCTCCCTGGGCGACATTACCCGTTCCAAGGATGTCTTTGTGCTTCAGGTCAAGGGCCAGAGCATGAAGGACGAGCACATTGTGGATGGCGATTACGTTCTCGTCGAGAAAGCCGACAATGCCCGCGATGGAGAGATCGTGGTTGCCCTGGTGGATGGCTCGGACGCCACCCTGAAGCGCATCTATCGCGAAGGGGTGAAAGTCCGCTTGCAGCCCTCCAATAGCGAGATGGGGCCTATCGTGGTGGCGGCAAAATCGGTGCGGGTGCAGGGGAGAGTTATTGGAGTGCTGAGAAAGTACTGACTCGAAACCTCCGGGCACAGCCACCCCGGTTGCGTCACCGCTCCACAATGCTATTGGAAAATGCTGCGGCCATAGTGTCGCCCCAGCCTTCGCGCACGTTTAACGCGATCGCGTAACCCAGGAATCGATTCATCAGCTCCGCTTTTTGCGCGGGAGTGTTCAAGCGTTGCAGCCTGTCTTGTTCCACGCGGACAAGAAACTCGCGAAACCCGGCAAGCTGTTCTAGAACCCGCCGGCCTTCCGCCGTAGGCGCGCGCATCAGAACAAAAAAAATGTTGTTCAAAGCGACAGACGTGAGCAACGCCAGCACAAAAAAATGAGCGGACGGCAGCGCGAAGCTGTAGATCATAAATCCCGGCAGCACAAAAAATAGCAACGGCAGGATGACAACCTGCATTCTCTGCGCCGGAGTGGGATGGGCCGGCCTTGCAGTCCATGCACCGGTGATCACCAATCCGGAAATCGAAGTAAAAAACAGCAGCCAGAAAGTAACGAAGAGAGGAGGTCCATCCCTCGTCGTCAAAGTCAAGGCTGTCGCCATCGCCCATACAAACGTGGCCAGAATCCCCAGTCCAACAAACCTGAAGTTCCAGCGAAAGTATACGTCCTGCAGGTTACTGTGAAAGGCCGCCTGGATCGCAGCCAGCGCGGCTGTGATTTCGGCGGACCTCGGCTCAAGCACAACTTCTGCCGACGCCGACGAAGCACCTGCCGCAGTCGCCAGTTCCGGCTCAAGTTGCTTTTGCTGCAACGCGGGCTGGGACAACCCTGCACCATCAGCCTTGGAGGAAGCCGGCGTCAAGGATTCTTCACGCCGGGGTTTTGCCGCCATCACTCGCTGCGCCAGCCAGCCAAGCATGGGATGCTGAGCTACAAATTGGGGTAGCGATTCCGCAGCAGAGGCAGGAGCGTCTGCTCTTTTCATTCCTGCCGGGAAATAAGGCTGAATCGGGCACTCTATGCCCATCAGGCTTTTGATCAGTGCGGCCTCTTCCGGCAACAGGGAGGCCGCTTTGTTCAGCAGCTTGATGCGGTAGGCCGCGCCCTCCGGCTGGATCGAGATTACCTGTTTCGCTGCAACATCCGCCAGGATTGCGGCCAGGGTAGTGCCATCACTGCCGCCGGTGGTCACATAGCGCGCCACGCCTGGAGAAACGCCCTGCGGCGGCTCGTATTGCGGGGAGACGCTTCCAACTTTCGGATCCCTGCCCACCAGCAGCCAGCAGATGAAGTAGTAAACCAGCAATCCCAGCGGAAAAAGCAGGAAACCAGGATTGTTAAACTGCAGCAACTGCGCAGTGGCAAATAGGTTCATGAGAAATGATTGGAGTCGGTGATATTGATTTTACAGTGTTTGGCGATTGCATTACGCCAATAGCGGTCAAGCAAACGGCTAGAATGGGTGAAAATCTTGGAAACGAGAATACCAATGGCGGAGAGGTGTCCGGAATGCGGCGCGCCTGTGGGCGGAGCAGACGGGTGTCAGAAGCTCTTTGATGAAGTTCTGGCGCGGGAACTCAGCGATCCGCTCTACTTTAGCGCCAATCGCACTACCATGGATTGCTATGCGCTTCAGCATCCTCACCGCTACTGCGCCTCATTCAAGTCTTTCGCAGCGCACCTCGCCGGATTATGCTGCGCCATGGAATACCGCAGGGATCCGGCCATGATGCGCCGCCATCCACTTGGGCCTGGATGGGCGTCAGGAACGCGAGCGGCCGCCTTTTGTGGAGCTTCGGGGCGAGGTTACCGTTGACTCCCTTCATCGCGCCACGGATGTAGCCAGTCATCAACACGCGGTAAAGATTTGGGCAGCATCCGTGTGGGACGCGTGGTCACGCTACCACAGTCTGGCGCGTACGCTTCTCGGGGAGATGACCGCATCAGCCAGATTGAGAGAACGGAAACGGAAGTAGTATCGAGAAGCGTAATGAGAGAAAAGGCCCGGACGTTCGCCGGGCCTTCTGGCAAAAATCTCTCTTAGGCGCTCAGTTGCTTGTTGAGCGCTTTCTCGATGACTTCACGCGCCACGTAGCCCACAATCTGTTCCTGGACCTGGCCGTTCTTGAAGATCAGCAGGGTGGGAATTCCGCGGACTCCATAGCGCTGCGGTGTGGAGGGGTTCTTATCCACATCCATTTTTCCTACTTTCACCTTGCCGTTATATGCCTCCGCCACCTCATCCACAATGGGGGCCAGCGCCTTGCAAGGACCGCACCATATCGCCCAGAAATCAACCATTACGGGCTGATCGCTTTTCAATACCGCCTGATCGAAGTTTCCGTCTGTTACTTCAAGAATTCCGTTGCTGGCCATGAGATTCCTCTTTGTTTAAGAAAATTGCCTGTTTGCCCGCCCAAGTACGCGGGCTAATAGTACATATCCAAAACCAAATATCCTACCAAACATTAGATGTCCAGTCCGGCGCGGGGATTCCAAACCAAGTCTAAATTGTTGAATCGACGGAGTATAGCCCCGTGACCCTCCGGCTGGCGCGAAATGGCGCGTCCGCGGTTACCAAAGTACTATGGACTAACGGACACCATACGGTAAACTCTTGCTCGGTGGTAAGGCAGTTCTGGGGGAGGGCTGCCATCGACGTCCTGCAGGAAGAGATTCTTGCAGGACGTTCGCTTTTTGCGGAGTTCGGGACCCGAAGTCAGCCCCGCTCCCGCTGCTCTGCTTCGCGTCCCCCAACTACCGCTGACGGTGTTATCCTCAAAGGTTAGACATCTTCAATCAGGACCCGTTAGAACTGTCTTCCTGGAAAAATCTTACAAAATGAGCAGCGCAGAGCTACAAACTACTGAAATTCAGTCTATCGAGCGGGAGAGAGTTTTGGATCTCTTCCGCCAGTGGGGTTATTTGGAAGCGGAGCTGAACCCCTTTGGCGGGGCCATCGCCAATGGCTTCCCTGAACTCAGAATTGCCGGACCCATTGCCGAGGAAGCTCGCCGGCTGTACTGCGGCAGCATGGGCGTGGAGTTCATGCACATTCCTCAACGTGACCGCCGTGAATGGCTCCAGGAACGGATTGAGAACCCGGCGCCGCTTTCCGTGGACCGCCGCTGGCTCACGCTGCGCCTGCTGCACGCTGATCTGTTCGAGCAGATTCTCCAGACCCGCTACCTCGGCACCAAGCGCTATTCGGGAGAAGGCACCACCTCGCTGATTCCTCTTCTGGACGTGCTCCTGGAAACCGGAGCTGATCTGGGCGCAAACACCTGCGTCATGGCCATGAGTCATCGCGGCCGGTTGGCGGTGATGACGCTCACCGTCGGCATTCCCCTGGAGAACGTTCTTGCCGGATTTGAGGATGTTGACCCCCGCAGTATCCTGGGCGGCGGCGACGTGAAATATCACCAGGGCGCAACCGGCGAGTACCGGACGCGCAATGGGAAGACTGTGAACATGCACCTGGTATCCAATCCCAGCCACCTGGAAGCCGTGGACCCGGTAGCGCTGGGCCGCGCTCGCGCCAAGCAAATCCATGTCGGGGAGAATGGAGCAAGCGAGGTGGTGCCCATCATCATGCATGGTGATGCCGCTTTTGCCGGACAGGGCATATGGGCGGAGACGCTGAATTTTTCCGGGCTCAAGGGATTCAGCGTGGGTGGCAGTATCCACGTGATTGTCAACAATCTGATTGGCTTCACTACCAATCCCAAAGAGCTGCATACGGCACGCTTTTCGTCGGACCTGGCAAAGCGGCAAGCCATCCCCATTCTGCACGTGAATTCTGAGAATCCTGAGGCCGTGCTGCGCGTGGCAGCGCTGGCCATGGAGTATCGCTATCAGTTCGGCAGTGATGTGGTGATTGACCTGATCGGATATCGCCGTCACGGCCACAGCGAGGTGGATGATCCCACCATCACCCAGCCCCTGCTCTATCGCAAGATCAACGCGCACCCGCCTCTGTTCCAGATCTATGCGCAAGAGCAAGGAATTGACACCCACGAAATGGAAGCTCAATTCCGCAATGAGGTGGATCCGGCTTTCAAGAAAGCGGCGGAGATGCAGAAGAAACCACCTCTGCGCCGGCTTCCTCATTACTGGGACAAATATGTGGGCGGCCGCTATGATGCGGACTACGAAGTGTCCACTGCCGTTTCTGAAGAAGACTTGCGCCGGCTTACGGCCAGTCTTACCAGCTATCCGGATGGCTTTGCCATTCATCCCAAGGTTAAGAAGCTGCTGGAGCAACGTGAAAAAATGGGGGCCGGAAAGCTGCCGCTGGACTACGGCATGGCCGAAGCCCTGGCTTTTGCTTCCCTGGTCACGGAAGGCATTCCTGTTCGCCTCTCCGGCCAGGATAGCCGCCGCGGCACATTCAACCACCGGCACTCTGCGTTGATTGACGTGGAAAATGAACAGGAGTACGTGCCGCTTTGCCATATCTCGCCCGATCAGGCATGGTTTGAGGCCTACAATTCCATCCTCTCGGAAGCCGCCGTGTTGGGTTTTGAGTATGGCTTCAGCCGCGACTATCCAGACGCGCTGGTCCTGTGGGAAGCCCAGTTCGGCGACTTCGCCAACGGCGCGCAGGTCATCATCGATCAGTTCGTCGTTGCCGGAGAAGATAAATGGGGCCTGCTTTCCGGCCTGGTGATGCTCTTGCCGCATGGTTATGAGGGCCAGGGGCCGGAGCATTCCAGCGGCCGCATCGAGCGATATTTGCAACTGGCGGGCAAGGACAATATTCAGGTCTGCCAGCCATCTACAGCTGGACAATATTTCCACCTGCTCCGCCGCCAGGCGTTGCGCCGCTGGCGCAAACCGCTGATTGTTTTTACTCCCAAGGGAATGCTGCGCCATCCTGATGCGGCCTCTCCCTTGAACTATTTGAGCAGTGGCAAGTTCCAGACGGTGATCCAGGATGCGGAAATCAGCAATGGCGAACGCGTGATCCTGTGCAGTGGAAAAATCGGCCATGAATTGCGCCGGGAACGCAAGCGGCGCGGCGATACGCGCACAGCCATCATCTTTGTTGAGCAGCTCTTCCCCATTCCTGAGGCGGAACTGGAAGCCGCTATGGCCCGGCACAGCAATGCGCGTGAGTTCCTCTGGGTGCAGGAAGAGCCGGCCAACATGGGAGCGCTCAGCTTTTTGGCCCCGAACATCGAGCGCCTCACGCGCGGCAACCCGCTACGAACGGTCAAGCGCTCACCTTCATCCAGCCCGTCAACCGGGTCGCATACCGCGCACGAGATGGAGCAGAAGACTTTGCTGGAACTGGCGTTTGCTTCCTTTTGATGTGTTTTTGGAGTTTTCTGGCCGGGCCCACGATGCAACATCAACTCAACCCAAAAATGTTCGCGGGCTGAATGCTGATGGCTGACTGCTGAGTACTTATTAAAGAAAGGTGATTTGAAATGGCTTACGAAGTCCCCCCTTTGACCTACCCCTACAACGCTCTTGAACCGTCCATTGACGACCAAACCATGCACCTGCACCATGACAAGCACCATGCCGCCTACGTCACGAACCTGAATGCGGCGATCGAGAAACACCCTGAGCTTGGCAAAAAGACCGCGGAAGAGCTGATCCGCGACCTGAGCGCCATTCCGGATGACATTCGCACAGCCGTGCGCAACAACGGCGGCGGCCACGTGAACCACTCCATGTTCTGGCAGATCATGGGCCCGAACAAGGGCGGAAATCCCAGCGGAGCTATTGCCGATGTCATCAAGAACTCCCTGGGCGGCTTTGACAAATTCAAAGAGGCCTTTGAGAAGGCAGGATTAGGCCAGTTCGGCAGCGGATGGGCCTGGCTGGTTCGCACCAAGGGCGGAGAATTCAAGATAACCTCCACTCCCAACCAGGATAACCCCATGAGCAGCGGCGATTTTCCCATTCTGGGAAACGACGTCTGGGAGCACGCCTACTATCTCAAATATCAGAACCGCCGCGCGGACTATCTGAAGGCCTGGTGGAACGTGATCAACTGGGACGAGGTGAACAAACGTCTGGCGCAGGCTAAATAGTTTCTTTAAGTAGCACTACGCTTTCAAAGCTAAAGCCGCCCCTCCGGGCGGCTTTTTTCTTTATGAAGCCACGCTGTTTAGGAAACGTAACAAAAGTCACGTTGTTAAGTGATAGACAGCCTGCTACAAATGAACAAAATTCAAATTTTCAGGAGAAGGTTAAATTGAGAGTAAGACTAATCGAAGGAATTTGTGTGTGTTTTTTTGCTCTAATCGCAGGGGTTTCTGCGAATGCTGATGATTTCAAAGGCTTCTACGTTGGCGCAAATGCCGGGGGCGCGTTTGGCAGCGCCAACGCGCAAACGACCACGGTCTTCAGCCCAACCGGCTATTTCGCCACGACGAGTCCCGGAGCAATTGCCATCGCCGGCAACCAGAATCTGAGCCCTAAAGGTGGCACGTTCGGCGGCCAGGCAGGCCTCAATCTTCAATTTCATAGACTCGTCGCGGGCTTTGAATTAGATTTCGGCGGAATGAAGCTGAGTCAGTCCCAGAGCACGTCCGGGACTTATCCGTGCTGCGCACCCACGGGCTTCACCGTGAACCAATCCGTTAACACAGATTGGCTATTCACGTTGCGTCCTCGTGTCGGCTTTACTGCCGGCCATTGGCTGGTATATGGCACCGCGGGCCTTGCCGTTACCAACCTCACCTATAAGGCGCAGTTTACAGACACCTTTGCCACCGCAAACGAGAGCGGTCAGGCGAATCTCACCCAGACCGGCTGGACCGCGGGTGGGGGTGTCGAGTATCACCTTAAGAGCAGCCATTGGTCGGTAAAGGGCGAATACCTCTTTGCCAATTTTGGCAGCGTTACAACCACCAGCACCAATCTCACGGCGTTCACACCGCCCATAGCATTTCCCCAAAATCCGTTCACGCATACAACCAACCTTCACGCGAACGTTGCTCGTGCCGGTTTCAACTACCGGTTCTAAAGCAAACCGCGAAGTCAAAACAAAAGCCGCCCGCAAGGGCGGCTTTTATGTTCATGCACATTGCTTTTGCTGAATACCAAATACTAAGTACTAAGGACTTGATTGCCTCGCGTTGCCCCGCCTTCCACACCGCTGATAAACTCAAATGTTTGCCCTGTTATTCTGAACTCTTCTTACAGGTTGTCCTATGAACTCACAAGCTACAGACATCGCTATCATCAGTGGCGCGCGGACGCCCATGGGCCGCTATTGCGGCAAGCTGCAGAATTTTACCGCCATGGAACTCGCTGCCGTCGCCAGCCAGGAAGCCATTCGCCGCTCCGGAGTTGATCCCAAAGAATTCCAGCATGCCGTCTTCGGCAATGCGCAGCAAACCTCCGGCGACGCTCTCTACGGCGCGCGCCACGTCGCACTGAAAGCGGGATTACCGCAGGAAGTTCCGGCGCTGACTGTAAACCGGCTTTGCGGGTCCGGCATGCAGGCCATCGTTACCGCGGCGCAGCTCATCCAACTTGGCGAAGCTACTACCGTGCTGGCGGGCGGGATGGAATCCATGTCCCAGGCTCCGCATGTGATTCGTGGAGCGCGCACCGGTTTTGGCCTGGGTGAGGGCAAGCTGGAAGATTCGCTGATGGTCGCCCTGCTGGACACCTATTGCGGCCTCTACATGGCCAACACTGCCGAACTTTATGCCGAGCAGCAGGGCATCACCCGCGAAAATATGGACGAGTTCTCGCTCCAATCACAACACAAGGCCGCCGCGGCGCAAAAGGCCTGCCGCCTTCAGGAAGAGATCACGCCCGTACCCCTCAAAAATAAAAAGGGCGAACCCTCTGGTGAAACATTCGACAAGGACGACCATCTTCGCCCGGAAACCACCATGGAAGGCCTGGCCAAGCTGAAACCCGCATTTGGCAAGAACGGGACCGTAACTGCCGGCAACGCCAGCGGCATTGTGGATGGTGGCGCAGCCGTTGTGCTCATGCCGATGGAAGAGGCTGGGCGGCGCGGTCTCAAGCCCATGGGCAGAATCGTAAACTGGGGGATAGCGGGAGTTGATCCTAAAATCATGGGCAGCGGCCCGGTTCCGGCCTCGCGTCTGGCCCTGAAAAAAGCCGGCCTCAAGCTGGACGACATGGACCTGATCGAGGTCAACGAAGCTTTTGCCGGGCAGTATCTGGCGGTCGAGAAGGAATTGGGGCTGGATCGCAACAAGGTCAACGTAAACGGCGGAGCCATCGCCCTGGGACATCCGCTGGGCGCAACCGGAACGCGGCTGGTGATGACGCTGCTCTACGAGCTGCGCCGTCGCAAAGGCAAATACGGCCTGGCGACCGCCTGCATCGGCGGCGGCCAGGGTATTGCCATGATCGTGGAAAATTTACGGCGATAAACAACGGCAACCACAAAGGCACGAAGGAAGCCGTTAAGTCGGTGCGAATTCCTCAGTGGTTCTCTGTGGTTAAAACTCTAAGGAGCAAGATGACGATTAAGAAAGTTGGAGTACTGGGTTGCGGACTGATGGGCTCCGGTATTGCCCAGGTCAGCGCGACTGCCGGTTATGAAGTTACGGTCCTGGAGCAGGAGCAGAAATTTCTCGATAAAGGCTTCTCCGGCATTGAGAAGTCACTGGCCAAGTTTGCCGAGAAGGGCACGCTGAAGGAGCCTGCAGAAGCTGTTCGCGCCCGGTTGAAAGGCACCACCAATCCCGCGGGCCTGGCCGAGTGCGACATCATCATTGAAGCCATCATCGAGAACCTCGGAGAAAAAAAGAAGACGTTTTCGGCACTGGACGGCATCGTGAAGAAAGATGCCATCCTGGCCAGCAACACTTCGTCCATCTCCATTACAGAAATTGCGGCCTCCACCAGGCGCCCCGATCGCTTCGTTGGCCTTCATTTCTTCAATCCGGTGCCGTTGATGAAACTGGTGGAAGTGGTCCGCACCATCGCCACCAGCGACTCGGTTTTTGAAGCTGCCTATCAATTCGGGCAAAGCCTGGGCAAAGTTCCCGTCCGCACCAGCGACAAGACCGGGTTCATCGTCAACCGCCTGCTGGTCCCGTATCTGCTGGATGCCGTTCGCGCCTATGAAGAAGGCGTCGGCTCCATTCCCGATATAGACAATGCCATGAAGCTGGGCTGTGGCTATCCCATGGGGCCGTTTACCTTGCTCGATTTCGTCGGCCTGGATACTACGTACTACATCACGCAGGTGATGTTCGAAGAGTTCAAGGAGCGCCGCTTCGCCTCGCCGCCTCTGTTGAAGCGGTTGGTAATGGCCGGATGGTATGGCCGCAAAACCGGCAAAGGCTTTTACGACTACGCCGACCCAAACAATCCTGTGCCTCAGAAGTTCTAAGCTTTTGAGGTTTTGATGTTTCGCGGTTTATCCCGACCCAAGCCAAGGCGAGGCGGAGGTAACCCCTACAGCAGGATAGATTTGCGTTGGAGAAGAATACTGTTGTGAAAGCTCACGTGATGGCGATTCCTATGCTGCGCCAGGGAATTAGAGACTCAATTACCGGCAAGCCGAACAATTCCGTATAATCCCGGCTAGTGGCGGACGAAATCATCACATTATGGCGCTATCGGGACTTTCCCGAGGCCCTGGTAGTAAGAGCCAAACTTGAGGCCTGCGGAATCGAATGTTTTCTGGCGGATGAAAATATGATTCGCCTCAATTGGTTCCGGTCGGATGCACTGGGTAGGCTCAGGCTCCAGCTTCTTCAGGAAGACGCCGCGGCCGCCATGGAGGTCCTTGCCCAGGAGATTCCTGCCGGCTTCAGCGCCGAGGAAATTGGCGAGGAATACAACCAGCCCAGGTGCCCGAACTGTGGTTCCCTGGATGTAAGCTTTCAGGAATACGACAAAATTTCTCTGCTACCCCTGTGGTTTTTTTCGCTGTCGGTTCCCATTTTCAAAAACCGCTGGAAATGCGAAGATTGCCGCAAAGAATGGAAAGAGACTGACGAGAACCTGTTGTGATCAAAACCATCACCACAACCCGTAGCGTAAAAAACGCCAAAGAGTTCGGTGCTTTGGCCGCACTCTTCAAGACCCTGGGCTTTGAACCGGGCCGCGAGTGGCAGAGCGCGAAGGCCCGCGGCGCTCCATTTCTCGTGCCCGTTGGAAAACTGGAGTTCATCCAGGGCAAGCAGCGGCTGCCTACAGACATCTGGATCGAGGTCACGGACCTCGATACCATTCGCAGCCTGCTGAAGAAAAACAAAATCAAACTCACCGCGGACATTCAGGAGACGGATTGGAATTCTCGTTTGCTGGTGGTTGAGCCTGCCAAGGGACTCAAATTTGCCTTCTGGCAAGCTGACCGACAGCCAACAGATGCCGTTGAAGGCGATCTCAACTCTCAGGAGATGCGCTTCGCCATTGTAGTAAGCCGTTGGAATTCGTTTATTACGGAGCGCCTGCTGCAAGGCGCTCTGGATGCTTTGCGGCGTTCAGGTTGCCGCACGGAAGACATCACCGTGGTGCGCGTTCCTGGCTCATTCGAAATTCCTTCCCAGTCGCGCACTCTGGCGGAGACCGCAAAATTTGATGCCATCATCACCCTTGGCTGCCTGATCCGTGGCGAAACCGACCACTATGAGCACATTGCCACCGAGGTTACGCGCGGCATTGGACAATCGGCGCAAGAGACCGGTGTGCCGCACACCTATGGCGTGCTCACCTGCGAAAATCTGGAGCAGGCACTCGACCGCGCTGGCCTGAAGTCGGGCAACAAGGGCTTTGAGGCAGCCATTTCAGCGGTGGAGATGGTGAGCCTGAAACGCAAAACCGGAAAGCATGGCTGAATAAAATGGGGACCCGGCGTAAATCGCGCGAGCTTTGCTTGCAGATGCTCTTTCAGTTGGACATGGGAAAGCAGACGCCCGAGCAGGTCCGCAAGACCTTCTGGAATGAGCGTGCGGACCTCGATGCCGGTACTCGCGGCTTTGCCGAAGACCTGTTCAATGTTGCCGCCGAACGCCAACCGGAGATTGACGACCTGATCCAGAAGCACGCCCAACACTGGCGGATGGAGCGAATGGCGGCCGTGGACCGCAACCTGCTCCGCGCCAGCGTGGCCGAATTCCTGGGCTACCCGGCTACGCCCCGGCCGGTAATCATTAATGAGGCCCTGGAGATTGCCCGCAAATTTTCCTCGCCTGAATCAACCCAATTCATCAATGGCGTGCTGGATTCGATCGGCAAGGAACTCGCCACCACGAATCCCCGCCATGCCGGTACAGGTAAGCCCGGATAAACGGAGTTGCCGTTGCCTTTGCAAGTGGAACACTGGAACCCGGAGAAAGATGGCGTCCTGTCTGAGCAGACGATGCGCCGCAAGATGGAGCAGCTTGGCTACCGCGTGGCGCGCTACATCTATTCTCCCGGAACATTTTTTCCTGACCACACTCACTCAACCGACAAAATCGATGCGGTACTCTCGGGCAGCTTCCGCATCAGTATGGGGAAAGACTCGGTTGTGCTGAAAGCCGGTGACCTAATTTATGTTCCCGCCGGCGCGGAGCACAGCGCAGAAGTAATAGGCAACGAACCAGTCGTGAGCCTCGACGGAATTCGCTCTTCCTAAATACCAAGTACTTAAATACTCACTACTGTTTCAATGCTAAAATACCCTTCACTTCGCCCCTGATAACTCATTAAAAACGGATCTCAAGTTTTGAAAACCAAGCCCATTACTTACGCTGACAGTGGAGTTGATATTGACCGCGCGGACCGCGCCAAGCAACGCATCAAATACCTGGCCCATCGCACCTTCACCCGCGGGGTGATTGGTGAAATTGGCGGCTTCGGCGGCCTTTTCGCCATCGATAAGAAGAAGTACCGTGATCCGGTGCTGGTTTCCAGTGTGGATGGCGTCGGCACCAAGCTCAAAGTGGCCTTCATGATGAAGCTGCACCACACCGTGGGCGCAGACCTGGTAAACCATTGCATCAACGATATTGCTGTCCAGGGCGCCACTCCGCTTTTCTTCATGGACTATCTCGCTACCGGCGTTCTCGATCCCACCGTGGTGGAAAAGGTGGTGGAGGGAATTGCTGAAGCCTGCCGCCACAACGATTGCGCATTGATAGGCGGCGAAACCGCGCAGATGCCGGGCTTCTATCCCAATGGCGAATATGATCTCGCTGGCTTTGTCGTGGGAATTGTGGACCGCAACAAGATCATTACTGGCGAGGCGGTTGAAGCAGGTGACGTCCTGGTGGGATTGCCCTCCAATGGCCTGCACACCAACGGTTATTCGCTGGCCCGGAAATTGTTTTTCGAGATCGGGCACTACACCCCGGAGACCTATGTAAACGAGCTCAGGAACAAGGTGGGCAGCGAACTGATGCGCACTCACAAGAGCTATTGGCCGCTGGTGCGGCGTCTGGTGAGCGCCGGCCTGGTTCACGCCATGGCCCACATCACCGGCGGCGGAATCACTGACAATCTGCCCCGTGTGCTGCCAAAAGGCATGGCCGCTGCGGTGCAGATGGGGACCTGGCCCGTACTCCCGGTCTTTGCTCATCTGCAAAACATCGGCAATGTACCCCAGGACGAAATGCTGCGCACCTTCAACATGGGTATTGGCATGGTACTGGTGGTTCCGGCAAAAAAATACAAGCGGGTGGAGACCTTGATTGAAAAGTGTGGCGAAAAAAGTTACCTCATCGGCCGCATCGTCAAGGGCGACCGCAAGGTCAGCTACGCCTAGCGCATGACTCAATTGAAAAAACTGGGCATCCTGCTTTCCGGCCGCGGCTCGAACTTTGAAGCCATTGCTGACTCCATTCAGGCACACCGTCTTCAAGCGGAGATCGCCATTGTGATTTCCAACCGCGCCGATGCCCCCGGCCTCGAATCGGCGCGGCGCCGCGGCCTCAATGCCAGCCTGATTCCCTCCAAGGGCCGCAGCCGCGAGGAGCACGATGCGGAAGTAGTCGCTGCCCTTCACCAGGCAAAGGTGGACCTGGTTTGTCTGGCCGGCTACATGCGCCTGCTCTCTCCCGAATTTGTGGGTGCTTTTCCCCATCGCATTCTGAACATCCATCCTTCACTTCTGCCGGCCTTTCCCGGACTGGACGCGCAAAAGCAGGCTTTGGACTATGGCTCAAAGGTCTCCGGTTGCACCGTCCATTTTGTGGATGAACACCTGGACCATGGCGCCATCATCCTGCAAAAAACTGTTCCCGTGCTCGAAGAGGATGACGTCCACGCTCTTTCCGCGCGCATTCTGCAGCAGGAGCACATTGCTTACACGGAGGCCATCCGGCTGGTGCTTTCCGGAGCGATTCAAGTCCAGGGCAGAAGAACCGTGAGGACAAAATAGGCATGCTGCGAGTGAAATTGCTCAGCCCTCACGCTAAGGCCCCAACCGTCGGCCATCCCGGTGAAGATTTGGGTTACGACGTCTATTCTGCCGTCACGCTCACCCTCCCGGCGAAAGGGCACGCCGTGGTAGCCACCGGGATTGCCATTCAGTGCAGCTCCCCTTCAGGAGAACCGATGGGAGCTCTTCTGCGCGATAAGTCCTCCATGGCGGCCCGGAGGCTGGTCCTGACCGGCGGAGTAATTGATGCCGGTTATCGTGGCGAGGTCAGAGTCTTGATGGAAAACCTCGGCGATTCTCCCGCGGAGATCCGCGCCGGCGAGAAAATCGCCAACCTCATTCCCTATCCGGTCCTGACCTCGGAGGTCGAGGTGGTGGACGAACTCAGCAATTCAAGCCGCCAGGCCGGCGGATTCGGTTCTACTGGACGGTAGTCTCTCCTATAATCAAAACCTGATGCCCAACTTCCCCCCTGTTGACGAGCAACTGGCCTACATCAAGAAAGGCGCAGCCGAGATCATTCGTGAGTCCGAACTGCGCGAGCGGCTGGAACAATCCCTTAAGAGCGGTAAACCCATGCGCGTGAAGGCTGGATTCGATCCCACCGCGCCTGATCTGCATGTTGGCCACACCGTCCTCATCCGCAAGCTGAAGCACTTCCAGGACATGGGACACACAGTCATATTCCTCATTGGAGATTTCACCGGGATGATCGGTGATCCTACAGGACGCTCCGCGACCCGTCCGTCGTTGACGCGTGAAGATATTGAGCGCAACGCCGAGACCTACAAGACCCAGGTCTTCAAGATTCTCCATCCGGAAAAAACGGTCATAGACTTTAACTCCCGCTGGTTTTCAAAGTTTACGGCTGAAGATTTTGTGCGCCTGCTGGCCCGCTTCACCGTATCGCAAATGCTGGAGCGCGAGGAATTTCACAAGCGTTTTCAGGAAGAAAAGCCCATCGCCCTGCACGAGCTGCTCTATCCCATTGTCCAGGGCTATGACTCGGTTGCACTCCAGGCAGACGTGGAGCTCGGCGGGACTGACCAGAAATTCAATCTCCTGGTGGGCCGCGAACTCCAGCGTGCCTACGGGCAGCCCTCACAAATCGTGCTGACTACACCCATTCTGGAAGGCACAGACGGCGTGCAGAAGATGTCCAAGTCGTACGGAAACTACATCGGCATCAACGAGCCGTCGCAGGAAATCTACGGTAAGGTCATGTCCATCTCCGACGCCATGATGTGGCGTTACTATGAGCTATTGACCGATGCCAGCGTGAAAGCCATCGAAGAGATGAAAGCGGACGTCTCTGCCGGCCACCAGCATCCCATGGCGTTGAAAAAGGCGCTGGCCCGCCGGATTGTCCAGGATTTCCACTCTGCCGAAGCCGCCCAGGCAGCAGAAGAAAACTGGAGCCGCCAGTTCCAGAAGGATGAAGTGCCGGAGGACGTGGAAGTGCAAACAGTTTACCGAAAAGAGGTCCAGACGTTGATTTCAGATATCATCCGTCTTGACAAGCTGTTGCTGCTGGCTGGCCTCGTGAGCTCAGCATCAGAGGGGCAACGGAAGCTGAAAGAAGGCGCAGTCTACATGAATGGCGAACAGCAGACTCACCCTACGGTCACACTTAGTGAAGATGTGCCCGATTTAGTTCTCAAACTTGGCAAGAAAATTAAGCGAGTGAGATTAGAGCAATAAAAGCCAAGAACAAAAACGGACGGCGGCCGTGCCGGCTGGGGTCCACAAGCACAATATGACAGTCTCAGCCCTCCTGGCTCCAGGAATCCCGCAAAAGTGTCTGGAGCCATTCAAAGATACAAATATAGCTTTCCAGATTGGATTCCCACCACAAACTAAACCAGACGCGGCCCTGATTTTTGGTGGTGATGGCACTGTCCATCGCTATCTTCCACTGCTTTATGCAAATAAAATTCCCATGCTGGTTGTCCCAAAAGGGAGCGGTAATGATTTTGCCCGCGCCCTGGGCATTGGTAGCGAAAAGGTCGCCTTGCGTGCCTGGAAAGAATTCTGCGCCACGGGGAAAAACTTCCGGCAGATAGACTTGGGATTGATCCGAAACAGTAAAGAAGAAACGCTATTCTGCTGTGTAGTCGGCGCCGGCCTGGATGGCGAGGCCAATGCGCGCGCCAATCGCATGCCGCGCTGGTTGCGAGGTTCCGCCGCATACCTCCTGGCCGCCATGCAGGCGCTGGTATCCTTTCATCCCGCGGAAATTCAGGTCACCGCGGATGCTCGCCAGGAGAAGCGGCTTGCCCTCTTGATCGCCGTAGGCAATGCTCACCGCTATGGCGGAGGCGTCAAAATAGCTCCTCGCGCCAGCCTGGAAGATGGCTTGCTCGATATCTGTCTGGTTGGCCAGATTAGCAAACTGAAGGTTCTCTTCTGCCTTCCCATCATCTACTTTGGCGGCCACACCAGGCTGAAGGAAGTTGAGTACTTCCAGGCGCGAAGAGTCCGCATCGAATCCAACCCGGTGCTTGATCTGTATGCGGATGGAGAGCTCGTCTGCCAGACTCCGGTAGAAATCAGCCTGCAGCCAAAAAGTTTACCCGTCATTGTGCCCCCAGAGGGGTGCTACACTCTTTGACAAGATTAAACTTTAAGTTTCTTGACGCAGAGGCTTATTTCGGGTGGAATAGGACTTCTATGACCAAAGCCGATCTGATCGAAGAGGTGTCGCGGCTGGCCGAGCTAACGCGCAAGGACAGCGAGATCATTGTGGAAACCATCTTTGACAGCGTGGTCCGCTCTCTGCGCGCCGGAGACAAGATTGAGATCCGGGGCTTTGGCAGCTTCCGTACCCGGCAGCGCCGTCCGCGGGTAGGACGCAACCCCAAGACCGGTGCACGGGTTGAAGTACCCGCCAAGAAGATACCCTATTTCAAGCCCAGCAAAGAACTCAAAGACTTGATCAACCACGCTGTCGCAGAGATTGCGGCCCAGCATCCGCCGCAGCCTGCCTCTTCAGAAGCGCCTCAGTCCCACGACTGAAATAAACCTCACCCGGGTTTCTTCACCCCCACCGCCGCCATCATCCTTCCCGTCACCCCTTTTTCCGCACGATGCGAGAAGAATTTCCGGCGATTGCACGATGTGCAGAAGTTCACAACCGAAATCTGGTTTTCAGGAACGCCGGCCATTAGTAGTTGCCGGCGGTTGGCCTCCATAATGTCGAGATAGAGTTTGGTTGCCGTGTCCCCGTGTCCGGGCGGACGGGCGTTCAGGAACAAAAGTGGATATTTTTCGCGGATGGGATCGGGTGAGTACAGCTCATTGAACAGCTCGCTGGCATAATCAAACTGCGATTCAAACTGGCTTCTCACCTCTTCGCCAACTTCATAGCAGCACTTCTGAATGCCCGGCCCGATTGCCGCGCTCACGTCCCGGGGCTCCGTGCCGTAGTGGCGCCGCATCACTCCCAGTCCTTTTTCCGCAATGCGCTTGATCGTGCCCCGCCAGCCGGCATGAAAGGCCCCTACGGCCCTGTTCGTCCTGTCCACCAGCAGCACCGGAAAGCAATCAGCCGTCTGCACCGCGAGCGCAATTTGCGGAACATTCGTCACCAGCCCATCGCCCACCAATTGCCCGGCAGCCCTGACCTTCACCACATGGATTGCGTCCGAATGGACCTGTTTGAGCGCCACCAGCGGCCAGGGCTTGCCCTTGTCGGCTGCCCCCAGAGCCAGCAGAAAGCGCTGGCGGTTCTTCTCCACGCACTCGCGTGAATCCTCCTTTGTATAGCCCAGGTTCAGGCTTCTGCCGCCATAGCTCTTGCTCACTCCTCCCTGCCGGGTACTGAACCCGTGCACAAGCCAGGGAACCTTTCTAAGATTCGCAGATTTGATTACCAGAACCTTCGGCGCAATTGCCATAACTGCCATAATTGCCAGAATTGCCGGAATTTGCAAACGGGGCTGCTCAACTCTCAGTAAATCTTCCGCGAGGCAGGAAAGTCGTAGAATGAGATTTTGTTATGCATTGGTGGGACACTTTCATTCGCCTATTGGTGGTCTGTTCTCTCTGCCGGTGTCTGTACGCGCAATCTGATGCGGGTTCGTTGTGTGTTGCCCCCAACCCTGCTAAAACACCGCAGAGGTGTGCACCCGGACTCTGCGCGCCGGGCAAACTCTCGGTCCAGATTGACCACCGCCCCATTCAGCCGTGGCCGCAGTCCGAGAGCATGAAGATCGATGGGCTAAGCACGGCCACAAGACATCGCGTTGTCATCTATCGTGCCGGAAAAGCCCAGCAGGCGTTTACATTTCGCTTTTCCGAGTTCAAGTCGTCAAGGCCGTGTCTCTTTCTTAACGACCTCTATTGGACAGCTCAACTCTGGGAGTCAGGAAAGGCGCCGTGGTGCAAGTGCAGATGACGGCCGCACGCCTTAAAATTTTGGCACTTTTGGCAATCCTGGCAATTCTGGCAATTTTCTCCCTGGGGTTTATCCCAGTACGCGCCGGAAGATTTCGCCTTTGACCTTCAACTTACCAACTTATCCAATTACCAAATTCTTCCCTGGGTTTATCATCTAAGTAGAAGTAAACCTTGATGTCTGCCGCATACCGAGTAGCGCCTCCATTCCGCATCGCCACCTACAATACTCACAAATGCCGTGGCATGGATGGACGGATTCGTCCATCGCGCGTGGCGCAAGTGTTGCGTGAATTGGATGCAGACGTCATCGCCCTGCAGGAAGTAGCCAGCCTCAGCGGTGGCCGCCGGGAGCAGAACCAGGCCCAATACCTGGCAGATGCGGTCGGTTTTCACTTCCATGTCGGCGAGACCCGCAAATGGCGGGGCGCAACCTACGGCAACGTAGTGCTCAGCCGCTATCCTGTGAAAGAAGTCAGGGTTTACGATCTGACTGCCTCCCGCCGCGAACCGCGCGGCTGCATCCGTTGCGACCTGGAGATTGCTCCACACAAAGTCATCCATCTCTTCAACGTTCACCTGGGCACGGGATATCTGGAGCGCCGCAAGCAGGCGCGCCTTCTCATGAGCAAGGAAGTGCTGCTTGCGTCTGAGTTGAAATGTCCGCGCCTGGTCGTCGGCGATTTCAACGAGTGGACGCAGGGGCTGGTCTCGCGCATGTTGCAGCGTGAATTTGAAAGCGTGGACATCGAACTCCATCTGAACCGCAAACGCACCTATCCCGGCGTGCTCCCCATCATGCATCTGGACCACATGTATTTCGACCGTGAATTGATCTTGCAGGAGTTTCTCCTGCATCGCAGCCGTATGGCGCTCATGGCCTCAGACCATCTTCCGCTCATGGCGGAATTCCGCTTGCGCGCCAGAACCGCAAAGATCGCCTAGAACCCAATGGCGAGACTGACCTTTGTTGTCGGTAAAGGGGGCGTAGGCAAGACCACCGTCTCCTGTGCCTATGCTCTGCAGCTCGCCGCCCGCCGGCCGCGCGAATCCATCCTGCTCATCTCCACCGATCCCGCCCACTCGCTGGCGGACGTGCTGCAGGTGCGGTTGCAATCCACTCCCCGCCGGATCGCCGGCAAAGGAAAACTGTCCGTCTGGCAAATTGATGCCGGTAAGGAATTCAAAAAATTTCTATCGGGCAATCGTGACGCCATTCTCCAGATCGTTGAAAGCGGCACCTTCTTTTCCAAAGAAGAAATCGCGCCGCTGCTCGATACCGCTCTGCCCGGTATGGCGGAGGTTGCCGGACTCCTTGCCATTCAGGAACTGCTGGCAGGCGGCAAATACGGCCACATCGTGGTGGATACCGCCCCGTTTGGCCACACTCTGCGCCTCTTCGAGCTGCCTTCTCATTTCCAGCGCTTCCTGAATTTCTTGAATGTCGCCTCCAATCGTGATGCGCTCCTGGCCGAGCGCTTCGGCGGCCATCTCAACGCTCCCGCGCACGCATTTCTTGAGCGATGGGAAGCCATGGTCAGGCAGGTGCGGGATGCATTCGCCTCAAAAGAGGCGGAGATCTTTCTGGTGACTTCGCCTGAGACCTTTTCCCTGAATGAGGCCGTGCGCTCGCTTCAATCCCTGGAAGAAGATGAATCCGTCCCGGAGATGCGCCTTGGCGCCATCGTTTTGAACCGCGTTGTCCGGAAAGCGGCCCACTGTCTCCATTGCCGCCATCGCGTGCAGGCTGCGCGCAAGGCGGAACAGTTCCTCAAAAAGAAATTCCCGCGCGTCCCAGTCTTTGTCGGCCCTGATCCCGGAAACCCGATTCTTGGCATCGAGCTGCTGCGGCGCTTCGGAGCTGTAGTTTTTCAAAATCGCAGCAGCAAGTTGGCGATCAATCCTCCTTCGCTGCCCGGCAAGAGACTCAAGTTCACCCCGCAGGCCTGGCCCGTGGCCGCTGTTCCACTGTCATTTACGGTGGGCAAAGGCGGAGTGGGCAAAACCACTACCACGGCTGCTTTGGCATTTCACTCGCGGGCCACGCAACCTGGAATCCCGGTCACGGTCTGCTCTACCGATCCCGCCCCCTCGCTGGACGATATCTTCAAAAAGCCCATCGGTAACCAGCAAATGGCCGTGCTGGGCGACCCAGAATTCAGCGCCATGGAGGTTGATTCAGTCTCCGAGTTCCGCCGCTGGGCCGCGCGAATCACCCACAAGCTGAATTCGGAATTGAGCATGGAATCGGGTGGATTGCACGTGGATCTCACCTTTGAAAAGCAAGTCTTCGCCGCTCTCATGGACGTGGTCCCTCCCGGCGTGGATGAGCTCTTTGCCATCTTCCGCATCCTCGATTTGTTGAACCTCGATCTGCTGAACAAAGATCTGTTGAACAAAGACCTGTTGAATAAAGACCCGCTGGGCAAGCATCTCCCGCAGCCTCAGGCCGCCAAAGTCTTCATTGACATGGCGCCCACCGGCCACGCTCTGGAGCTTTTGCGCATGCCGGAGCGCATCCAGTTGTGGTCCCGGCTATTGTTGAAAAGCCTGGCGTCGCACCGTACACTAGCCCTCGCCCAGGATGTCGCGGTCGAACTGGCCTCTCTGGGGCAACAAGTCCGTAAATTGATCGGGATCATGAAGGACCCGCGCCAGAGCCGCATATGGGCCGTCATGCTGCCGGAGCCGGTGCCGGACCATCAGACCATCCGCCTGTTGCAGGCGGTGGAAGAAATGGGCCTGACCGTGGATTCATTGTTTGTGAACCGCGTGCTCATTCGGGAAAAGCCGGACGTGACCTGCAAACGCTGCCTGCGCGCCTGGGGGTGGCAACTGTCTACGCTGCAAACCATCAGCCGGAAATACCGGCCATACCGGAATTTCCTGGCGCCCGAGCTTCCGGCTGAGATTGCCGGAGCCGCGGCGCTCAAAAAGTTCACCAGCAAACTATGGCAAATCGCGGACTAGCCTCAGCACCGGCGCTCTACCTGTACGGGATCTCCTTAATCAATGAGCCCAATGGGCCCAGCCGGCCTGGGTCGCCAAAGATGTCGGCAAAGATAAAGATCATGAGCCCCGGCATAGATGGCGATGGTAGTCATCCCGTGCAGGCCGTTCCCTGCGGCAATTTTATCTGCTGGGTCTCCGCCGTGGACCGTGCCGGGTTCTCCCAGGAGATCGACCGTAATCGGGAAAACCTGGAGTGGCTGGCGCTTCACGGCGTTCGCCATCAGCAGGTGGTGGCGGAGATTGCGGCCAGACAAGCCATGATTCCTGCCCGCTTTGGAACTGTCTTTTCCGGCCGGCAGGCACTCGTGAAGAACGTTCAAGGCAGAA
Source organism: Candidatus Angelobacter sp. (assembly GCA_035294925.1). Taxonomy (GTDB): domain Bacteria; phylum Acidobacteriota; class Terriglobia; order Terriglobales; family Acidobacteriaceae; genus Angelobacter. Next base: position 54,289 of record DATGJZ010000084.1, read on the forward strand.
AGTCGGCCCTCAAAAAAGTATTCGCGCGGATCACCGGCTCGGATGAATGGGGAGTAAAAGTTTTTGCCGACCCCCGCGCAGTGTCGGAACCGCGGGCCGATCCGAAATCTGGTGTTCAATCCGGGGTTCAGTCCGGGATTCAGTCTAACGTCCGGTCGGGCAAAGAATACCTGCAGCATAAGGCGGCCCGGATGAAACGCCCTCCAGATCGCGATGATTCCGGCCTGCGCGAGTTTGCCGCCGCGCTGGAGAAGATAGCCATAGACTCCGCGCCTACGGGAAAGATCAGCGGCGTCCAGCCGGACCTGCTGTGGCAAGCCACGTTTCTGGTGCCGCGTGGCCGGCGCAGGGAATGGGACCGGTCATTGAAGGAATTTTTGAAGCAATGGAGTGGCTCCCGGCGCATCGAAGTAAATGGTCCATGGCCCCCGTATTCCTTTGTCTCCGATGCAGAATGACTTCGAATCCGTAACTCTGGCGGGTGGTTCCGATGAGGATGTCTCGCTTCTGGATATCCTCGATCACGTCCTGAACGCAGGCGTAGTCATTCACGGCTCAATCGTAATCTCCATAGCCGGAGTCGACCTGGTCTATCTGGGCCTCAACGTTGTTCTGACTTCAGTAGAGACAGCCCTGAAAAACCTCCAGGCCGGCACAGAATTTAGAGACGAACGCCGGAGGCGGGAAAGCAGTTAGTATGAACAGTCTGGCAACCCCCGACAGGGGGTGAAATAGGATAGCCCACAGCGCGAGCTGTGGGAAAATGTTCGGACAAAGCGCCAAGCCCCAGCGGGGCGACATAAAACTCAGAAGGCCCTGTTCAAGAGAATCGCTGAAATTGGCTCGGAGATGTCCCGGCGATGTGGTTTTGATTTCGGTTTTGCCAGGTTTTGCTAAATACTAAATACCAAGTACTAAATACTAGCCCTTGTCTTGAGACATCGTTGGCGTTGGCTCGATCCGGATCGCCCCAAGAAAATAATCACTTCCGCACCGCCGCAGAGCCTGCCCTCGAGATGATCACACAACGTGGGAGAGTCGTTGGTGTTTAGCTAGAAGCTAGCTAAGCTAGGAGCTAGCAGCCAGGAGCTGCCGTTGGTTTCAAATCACAAATTCCCCAGCGCCGGAGGCGCGAAACTAGTTAGCCCAGGCCGCCACAAGGGCCTGCTTGAGGCCTGGGTCATCCCGAGAAAACAATCGCTTCCTCACTGCCGTGGGCCTGCGCAAAGTCCGCCGCGGCGGACGGAGCGCTTCTAAACAAAATGCTTTCGACTCTTTTTACCTAGCCGGCTTAACGATCGCGCCGTCAAGGTTCTGGAAAATGAGACCCTGCGCCAGATTGCCCTGGAATTAGTGGATGCAGTCCGGCGCAATGCCACGATTGATTGGACTGTTAAAGACGGCTGCGTGCCCGCATGCTGACCATCGTCAGGAGAATTCTTCGCCAGCACGGCTATCCGCCGGAAAAACAGGAACAGGCCACGTCCACAGTAATCGCCCAAGCCGAATTGCTCGTAAAGATTGGGTTGCATAGGGGCGGAGATACCCGGCGGCGGTGTCTTGCTGTTGCTGGATCTTGCCGTGCATGATTGGTCAGGATTCAAAAATCACAACGTTCCCAACCCATGCGTACTGAAAACACAAGCACTAAACTTCGTCCGCTGCGAACGAAGTTCAAGCGCCTACACGCCCTTCGTCAATTCTGAGATGGTGACTCCAAGAGCGTCCGCCAGCGTCCTCAGTGTAGTGAGCTTGGGCTCTTTCTTGCCATTCTCCAGCCTGGACATGTGAGCGTTCTCGATACCGCACTTCTCGCTGAAGTCAAGCTGCCTGTGGAATCCCTTCTTTTTGCGCAGTGCCCGCAGACGTTTCCCAAACTGTTTACAAAGATCGGCCGATTCGGCATCGGTGGGTGCGTCATTGGACATTCATGCATGATGCGCTATACACTGCCTGATTCCATTTGTCTTGCAGAACAAATGAATACTTAAGAGTAAACAGGGGAACCACTCATGAAAATCGACGACCACCAGCCTCCCGCCACCGCCGATGACGACCCGGAGACTGCCAGAATCGACAAACAGCGAAGAAACTCCACCTTGGCGATTGTGCTTTTTGGACTTCTGTATATTGCCCTGTGCGTAGAGTCCGTACTAACCCACGGAAACCCGCCGATCTACTCTCCCCCATGTCCTCCGCCGATGGTCGGCGCCTGGCCCGTCTGCCACGACCCCCAGCAGGGAACAGCCACCAAGTGACAAGGAAACGTGGAAGAAACAAGCCTGAAGCGTAGTGGCCTGTGATTGCGTCCTGGGTTTTGGTTCTGGCCAAAGGCCAAGAGCCAAGAGCCCAAGAGCCAAATTCTAACTTCGTCCGCGACTCAAAACCTTCTGACATACCCCAAGCTCTCAACCGGAATGGGCCCAAGGTTAGGAAATGTTACACAGTGGTCCGGCTTTTCACGGACAAAACCGCATTTCTCGAGTACACGCATCGAGGTTATGTTCTCGCCGTGACAAGAAGCACGCAAGCTGCGCACACCCAGGGTGCGCGCCACCTCCACGATTGCGCTCAAAGCTTCCGTAGCGTACCCGTACCCCCATGCGTCCTTTGCCAGTACGTAGCCTGTGATGGCAATGACAGGGGTCTCGAAGTGCAGCCCTGTACTACCGAGCAGCCGCATTGGCTCGCGGGATTCGATCAAATACGCCCCACTCGCCCATTGCGTCCATTCGCGTTGGCAACATTCAAGAAAGACTCTGGTCTCTTCAATCGACTGATGGCGGCGCCAGCTTAGAAATTTCGTGACCTCGGGATCGCTCGCATAACGTAGGAACACGGCTTCTGCGTCCGCTGGCGTGGGCTTCCGCAGAACGAGTCTGGCCGTCTCAATTCGTTCTGGTCCTTTCATGGCTTTTGATCTGGAAGATCATCGCATAGGATGAGCATTGTATAGGATGAGCGAGACCAGCTACTTGCCAACCTACACCATTTCCATCGGCTACTCGCAAGCGCTGCCTGGTGGTTGACGGTTGTAAGAACTCTGCTGTGCCACTGCCTCAGACCCGCAGTGAATTAGAATGTCCTTTAGGCGTACCGCTAGAAGGATAGTTGTGGAAAAGGCAATTGTTTCGAATCCAGGCATTCTGGGTGGAGAGCCTGTCTTTCGTGGAACCCGCGTTCCCTTCAAGGTTCTCACAGACTACCTTGAAGGCGGCGATTCCCTGGACGAGTTTCTCGACCAATATCCCACCGTTACCCGCGAGGCCGCCGGGGCCGCCATCGAAGAAGCACGGCGCGCCTCGTTGCCCAACTTCACGCGTGAAAGTTCTTAAGCTCCTGCTGGATGGGTGCGCCCCAAGACAGCTCAAAACCTTCCTCCTCACTGCTAACAACTCGCTTTTCCTCCGTGCCCTCTGTGGTGAGGTTTTGTTTTTGCCTTCCCTGTAACCTGTGCCCCGTCACCTGTAACCTTCCCCAGTAACCTGTTATCTTTTCCAGGTGACCAAATCCCTTGCCTATTGCGCCTTCCTGCATCGTCCGCAAATTTCCTTGCCGGACTCCGGGGTAAGCAGCGCGCCCGTTCTGCAAGAGACACAGGGTGAACTTGGCCTGCTCTGGTCGGAAGTGGAGTGGCCCTTCGATCCGTCGGTCCTGCAACGCAGCGCGGTCGAGTTTCATGGCGTCGTGAGTCACATGTTTTCGCAGGGGGCCGTGGTGCCGTTTCGTTTGCTTTCGGTTTTCGATGACCTGCCCGCCCTCCAGGATTTTCTTGCCCGGCATCGGGAGAACTTCATTGCGGATCTGGAACGCTTGCAAGGTCTGGTGCAGATGGAGTGCGTCCTCTATTTCACGCCCGGACCGGTCAACAAAAGTTCAGGAAGAGATTACCTGGAAAAAAAAGCTGAACTGGTGCGCGGGGCTGAAGCGTTCGCTCAGAATATACGCGACGCAACCTCAGGACTCAGCCGGGAAATTCATGTCCGGGAATCGAAAAACGGGAGCCGCATCTTTGTGCTGGTGGAACGCGGTAATGAAAAAAAGTTTCATTCCATCGTCCAGGATCTTCCCGTCCCTGAACGTCTGGCCCGGCGCATGAGCGGTCCGTGGCCTCCTGCCGAATTCCTCAGCGATTGGGTCAAGATGCCCCAGATCGCAGGGCAAAGATAAGAAGATAGGAAGATGGCAGGACTAAAATACAAAATAAACGATGACGGACGTCCGCAAAATCACTCCCGAACAGATCGCCACTGCGGTTTCCGAGCTGAACCGCGAATTGAAGTCGGTCGGGGCGGGAACCATTGACCGTATTGACTGCTCCCCGGAAAACATTGAGCAAGGCCTCGCCCGGCTGGTACTGAGCCTGATCGAGCTACTGCGCCGGCTGTTGGAACGCCAGGCGATCCGGCGCATGGAAGGCGGTTCTCTGGACGATGCCAAAATCGAGGAAATGGGGCAGGCCTTAATGAAGTTGGAGCTCAAAATCAATGAAATTGCCGCGCTTTTCGGGCTTCGGCCTCAGGATCTCAACCTGGAACTCGGCCCCCTGGGCAATCTGCTGAATAATGACAAATGACAAGCATCTGGGGCTCCACGCCCTGCTGCTGACTCCGGAACACCCGTGAGAAAAATTTTCATCCTGGGCCAACCAGCTATGCAGCTACTCGCATCTGACGTTTTCAGGTCGGTACTCCCCCGCAGGAAACTCAAAGAATTTGGTGCGCTTGGTTGATGGGTGTCAAACTGCTGACAGTTGACAGTTGTGCTGGGTGTGGGTAGGATGCGGGACGTGGGTCGCGCCGAATCTCCACCCCCGAAGGGCGATCTTGTCTAGTTGCTTCCTGAGATAACTAATGCAAAGAGTGCCAACTGTTTCCGGGACAACCAACCTTGTCGACATTCTTGATCGAGTGCTCGATAAAGGGCTTGTGATCGCCGGCGATATCCGCATCTCATTGGCCAATGTGGAACTATTGACCATCCGCATCCGCTTGCTGGTTTGCTCCGTAGACAAAGCAGAGCAGATCGGCCTCAACTGGTGGAAGTACGACCCCAATTTGACCGCTTCGTTGCCTGAGTCTGCCGGACGGCGGGTCCCTTTGCCTGCGCCCCCGCCGCAAGCCAAGGCTCCTCCACGTGGCGCTCAGAAAGCACGTCGCCGACGGGCGAAGTAGAGTTGTTTTGACGCTTTGACTCGAGTGAAGGAGGCCCTCAATGGCCGTTGAACGCGTATCCGGTGGTTCAAGTCTTATTGATGTGTTGGACCGGGTATTAGACAAAGGCATAGTAATTGATGCTTGGGTGCGAATTTCCCTGGTTGGTATTGATCTCATTACTGTAGAGGCCCGTGTAGTAGTCGCCTCCATAGATACTTACCTGAAGTACGCCGATGCTGTGGGTCTCACTGGCCTGGTATCCCGGCCCCAACTCGCGGAAGGCGGCGTGGAAGAAGAGACGCCGGAACCGGTTCTGCCGCGGCCAACTCGCCGGCGCCGGTAAGGATCGTCTTTGGGGGAGCCGATGGCTACCGCGGAGGTGCGGTTTCAGCCTGAACGTATCAACGCGCGGCGCGGGACCTCGCAGCGCCGTCCCGCCGCGATTCGTCTGCTTGAGGCTGAGCGGTCGGAAGAGGTTTTTCCTCTCCTCCTGGAAGAGATCATCACCCTGGGCTTCCCCCGTGCCATGGTGGTCGATGTTAATTTTGATACCGGTGAAGTCGCGCCGGCGGCCGCGCTCAAGTGGCCCAGGCAGCATTTAGACAGATTCAGCACCGCTTTGTGGACGTCGGACCATCCCTTGGTCCACGTCCTGCACACGGCGCGCCCTGCGGTTTTGAACAAAACTAGCCTGCACAACCGGCCCATTTACGTTCATCCTATTCTGTATGCCAATCGCAATCTCTGCTGGGAGGCCGATCGCCTCCGCACCGCTACCTGCCTGGCCGTGCAAAACTTCCAGAGAGAAAAGAGAATTCGCCTGGAAGACCAGGTTTGCTCCACGTGCGAGATGCGCGCCTACGCGGCTGCCTTGATTGTGGAGGTGCCCCGGCATGCTGCCGCCGCGGCCATCGCCGAGCTGGCTGAGCTGATTGAGCTGGCCAACCGCTATCTCTCCCGCTTGTTCAAAGTGGAACATTATTACAACCGCATGCGTGACATGGAGATCACCATCGCCCAGATGGGCACCGTCATGCAGAGCATGGCTGATCCTGTCATCCTCACGGACACGCAGCACCGCGTCATCATGCAGAACAAAGCTGCGGAGCGGTTCTTCAAGGTGCCGGATGAGATGACGGAGGGCCTCGTTCGCGCCGTTGAGTTGAACAACCTGCTATTTTCCGCCGCCCTCTCTTCCATGCTGGTTTCCGGATCGGACTCGCATCGCGATCTCACCCTGGTGGACGCCATTGAAGGTGAAGAAATGCTCTTTGAGGCCGTGTCCGCTCCCACGTATGCTCCGGACGGCATTCAGATAGGCACTGTGACCGTGATGCGGGATGTCACCGATCTCCGCCGCGCCGATCAGGAGTTGCGAGCCAACTATGACAAGCTGCGTGAGGCGGAAGAAGTTGTGCGCCAGGACCGCGACCGTCTGAACCTGATCATTGAAAACGTCGGCGATCCCATCGTGGTCTGCGATAGCGTGGCTAACATCGTGCTTGTGGACCCGCTCGCCCAGGAATTGTTTGGTGCTTCCGAGCAGGAACCTCGCGACGCCGTGCAGTTCAAGAACCAGAACCAGCTCAGCGCCTATATCACGAACTTTACCTACTCTTTTGCTGAGCGCGAAACCGCTCCCTTGAAACTCTTCAATCCCGCCATCCGGCAGGAGATCGAGTACGATGCCCGTTCCGGCAAAATCTTCGATGAAGCCGGCCAGGTTTCCTACACCGTCACCGTGCTGCGCGATTTGACCGCGCTGCGCAAGGTGGAGCAGCTCAAGGTTGAGCGCCGCATGCTGGAGATTGAAAAATTTGCCGCCACCGGACGGTTGGCCGCCACCATCGCCCATGAGGTCAACAACCCCATGGAAGCCATCAAGAATGCGATTTACCTGCTGGCGGGCTCCATGCCGGAAAGTGCCGCCCCGGTTTATAACATTTTAAAATCGGAAACCGAGCGTGTCGCCCGCATCGTCCGCCAGATGCTGGGGCTGTATCGCAACACCGAGCAGGTCAAGCCCGTCAACGTCAACATCATTATTGAAGACACTTTGTTGCTGCTCAACCGGCAACTGCAGCGCGCTAATATCGAAGTGGAAACCGACCTGGGGCTACTGCCGGATGCCGTGATCGCAGCCGATCAGATCCGCCAGGTGCTCTCCAATTTGGTCATCAATTCCAAGGATGCCATGATGACCAACGGCGGCAAGTTGATCATACGTTCCAGGCACATTCCCAACCCGGACGATCTGCACGGCTGGGTGCGCATCCTGATTGCAGATACCGGTACGGGCATTCCGCAGGAGATGATTCGCACCATTTTTGAACCTTTTGTAACCACCAAAGGCGAAAAGGGCACAGGCCTGGGACTTTGGATTGTTAAAGGAATCATTCAAAACCACGGAGGCAAGCTCCTCGTGAAGAGCAAGGCAGGCAGGGGCACGGTTTTCAGGATCGATTTGCCCGTCGTAAAACTGTGAACGATGCCGGCAAATACCGTGTCCTGGTGGTGGATGACGAAGCTTCAGTTTTGATTACCTACCGCTTGATCCTGGAACAGCAGGGATATGCGGTAACTGCCTGCCGTACCTCGCGCGAAGCCATTCAAGCTGTGGAGAAGCAGGATTTTGATGCGGTGCTATGTGATTATTCGCTGGAAGAGCAACATACGGGTTTTGAGGTAATTACAGCGGCCAGGAAACGTAATCCCGAGCTTCCCGCTGCTCTCCTGACTGGCTATGCTACTCTGGAAACGGCGGATGAGGCTCAGAACAAGAACATCGGGGTTATGTTCAAACCCATTGAGATCGAGGAATTCCTGGCCAGAACCTCCAACATGCTGAGGAGAAACGATGAGCCCAATCAGAAAGGTAACCGGCAAGAAGACGCTAAGCCGCAAGGCAACCGGAAAGGCCGGAACTAGCGCGACAGCCGTACTCGATATCGTCCCCAAGGCGGCCCAGTCGCACGCTGAAACTGCGGGACGAACGCAGCAGGAGGGCCGGTATGTCTACGGGGTGATCGAGTCCCGTGCCCCCGTTACATTCGGGAAAAGCAGTATCGGCGGTGTAAGTGAAGACGTTTATACCGTCCACTATGGCGATATCGTCGCCGTTGTCAGCCGCACTCCAGTCTTCATTTTTGATCCTACCCGCGATAATGCCCTCGCCCACGAGCACGTCATCGAGTCCGTGATGAAGAATTACACTATCATCCCCATGAGCTTCGGTACCGTGTTCCGCACAGACGAGGACATCCGCGAGGTTTTGAAAAGCATTTACACCTCATTGAAGGACGTTCTGAAGCAGATGACCGGCAAGCTCGAGTTCGGGCTCAAGGTAACCTGGGACCGGGACCGCATCATCGAGGAACTCAAGCGCGAGCACGAGGAAATCCACCGTTTTCATCAGGAGCTTACCCGCAAGCATCTGCAATCCACTTATTTTGCCCGCATGCAGCTCGGCCGAATGATCGATAAGGCCCTGGCCGAACTGGCCGCCAATTACGTGCGCGAGATTTACGATGGCCTGCGCAGCGTCTGCGTGGCTTCGCGCGATAACAAGCCCATTGGCGACAAAATGATCCTCAACGCCGCATTCCTGATCCAGAAGGAGCGCGAAACCGAGTTCGATGCTGCCGTAAACAAGGTGGCCCAGAAATTCGGAGACCGTCTGAACTTCAAATATACCGGCCCCTGGCCGCCTTACAACTTCGTGAATATACGCCTCAAATTGGAGAGAGGCGGGTCAAGCTGATGCTGTTGATTGATGATCTCCTGCTCGCCCCGTTTAGCGGGTTCAACTTCATCATGCGCACCTTGCTCAAGGTGGCCGAAGAGCAATGGACGGATGACGCCCCGCTGAAAGAGCAGCTTCTTGAACTTCAAGTCCAACTGGAAGGCGGCGAGATCAATGAAGAGCAGTACCTTCAGGCGGAAGCAGCTATTCTGAAAGGCATCCGCGAAGTTCAGCGCCGCAAAATCGAACTGGCCGGAGCCGATCCCGATGCCCTGGAAGGCGGCCTTTCCGGCAAGGTCCAGGAAGGCTCGGGTGCCTCAATCACCTGGAACCCCGAACGCGAAGCAGAGTGATCGGCTAGCAGAGATCGCGGCAGCCGGCAGTGTCCTACTTTGATTCTTCGCTTTATATTCCTTCGTCTCTTATCATCGTCGAATGCGGCATAAGCACTCTAAGCGCAGCTCTAAGAGCTACAAAGGGACAACACCAAAAATCAAGACCATCAAAAAGCGATCCCTACTCATCGAGACGTATACTTAAGGAACTGGAGGGAAGACAAAGTTGTGAACGCTGAGGATGGCAAACCTCCGGCTAGGGGCAAGAAGCCGACGACATGGGGATTCAAAACCCGAGTCGTGCGCGGCCAGCCTGCGGACCGGCAATTCGATATTGATTTTTGGCAAGCCCAAGGCGACGAAGCGATCTTTGCTGCCGTATGGGAGATGATTTGCATGGTGGAACAAGCTAAGCATGGAAGACAACCCACATTTCACCGAACTGTTACAAATGTTAAACGGTCATAGCGTTGAGTTTTTGATCGTGGGCGGTTACGCAGTGGTGAAATACACCGAACCACGATTCACTAAAGACCTTGACGTTTGGATTCGAAACACGCCCGAAAACGCGGAGAGGGTCTACTCGGCGTTGGCTGAATTCGGGGCTCCGCTTGAAGCCGACGGTCTCACCGCCAGAGACTTTGCCAGCCCCGATCTTACCTATCAAATTGGTCGGCCTCCTTTGAGAGTTGACGTTATCACCCGTATCGACGGTGTCGTTTTTCAAGATGCTTGGGCGAAGAAGACTGGGGGAAAGCTGGCGGGCCTAGACGTGTATTTTATTGGTCTTGACGACCTTATACGGAACAAAGAAGCGTCTGGTCGTTGGAGCGATGTAGAGCACTTGAAGCTATTGCGAAAGCAAACAAAGAGAAACTGAGGATGTGGCGGAGTATTCCGTTTATTAATCTAAAATTACCAGGGTCGAAAATCACATTGCTCCGTTCTCACTGAAAATAAAGAACTTTGTGATTTTCATGACCATTTTGCGGGCCGCACGCCCTGATCGACAACTTACCCAATCCTTATGCCCGATCCAGTCGAACTCGAGATTTTCAAAAACGTCTTCCACTCTATTGCTGAAGAAATGGGAGCCGCCCTCCGCCGCACTGCATTTTCTCCCAACATCAAGGAGCGCCGTGATTACTCCTGCGCCGTCTTTGACGGCGAGGGAGAAGTTCTCGCTATGGGCGACCACATGCCCGTGCACCTCGGCTCCATGCCCATGTCCGTGCGCGCTGCCATAGACAAATTGCAGTTGCATCCTGGCGACGTCGCCATCCTCAACGATCCTTTCTGCGGTGGGACCCATCTGCCGGACATCACCCTGGTCGCCCCCGTGTACCTCAAAGGCAGGAAATCCGGCAGCCCCTCATTTTATGTGGCTTCCCGCGCACATCACGCGGATGTCGGCGGCACTTACGCAGGCTCCATGGGCATCTGCCGCGAAATCTACCAGGAAGGCGTGCGCATTCCACCAATCAAATTGCTGGAATCAGGTCGGCTGCAGCAGGATGTATTCCGTTTGCTGCTGACCAATGTTCGCACTCCGGAAGAGCGTGAGGGAGATTTGAATGCGCAGATCGCTGCTTGTCACACCGGAGCCGTAAGGCTGCATGAGATTGTGAAACGCTACGGGCTGCCGCGCGTTCAGCGAGTCATGAGTGAATTGCAGGCCTACTCGGAGAAGATCATGCGTGCATTCCTCTCCAGAGTCCCGCGTGGCCGCTACGAGGCAGAGGATTTTCTGGATGATGATGGCGCCGGCTCTGGTCCTGTCCGCATTAAGGTAACTCTTACCTTTCAGAAAGCTTCAGCAAGCAAGCCGCTGGCGATTGTGGATTTTACCGGCAGTTCACCCCAGGTGGAAGGCAGCGTCAATGCTGTGGAGGCCATCACTTACTCTGCCTGCTTCTATGTCTTCCGTTGCCTTTTGGCGGAAGATGTGCCCGCAACCGCAGGGCTGATGCGTCCAGTACTCGTCATTGCACCGCTGGGAACCGTGGTCAATGCCCGGCCGCCCGCAGCGGTTGCCGGCGGTAATGTGGAGACGTCACAACGAATTGTGGACGTGCTCCTGCGCGCCCTCGCCCTGGCGATATCGGACAAGGTCCCAGCCGGATCTTCCGGCACTATGAACAATTTGACCATGGGTGGTGTCGATCCTCGCACCGGCGAGCCGTTTGCTTACTACGAAACCATCGCCGGAGGAATGGGCGCGCGTCCTGACCGGCGCGGCGTGAGCGGCGTGCATACGCACATGACAAATTCGTTGAATACTCCGGCCGAGGCGCTGGAATACGCCTACCCTTTGCGCGTGACTCAGTACTCTCTGCGAAAAAACAGTGGCGGCCAGGGCCGATATGAAGGTGGCGATGGAATCATCCGTGAAATTGAGCTGCTCACGGATGCGCAGGTAACTCTCCTGGCAGACCGACGCACGCGCGGTCCTTATGGCCTGAATGGTGGCGCAGACGGAGCGCCCGGCAAAACGGAAATCCTGCACAATGATGGCAAGCGCGAAACCCTGCCGGGAAAAACCAGCGTCCGCCTGAAAAAAGGCGTGCGCATCAGAATTGAATCTCCCGGCGGCGGAGGATGGGGAAGTTCAAATTCGTGATTGGATGATTTTTGATGTGTGATTTCCACGTTCTACGGAGTCCCATTGCCTGCGCCAACCTCATAAAATCACAAATCAAAAATCACAAACCATTGGGTTATTTCTGTCCGTTGCCACCGGCCGCCGCTGAGCGGCGCTTCTTGGGAGGCTCAGGTTTCTTGAGTCCCAGCGCGATGTCCGCGAGTTCCAGCAGACGGGAGCCAGTCGGGGTGGTTCCGCGGTCATTCCAGGCCCGGTCACCATTGTCGCCTTTCAAATTTGATTTAGGCGCGATCCACAAATCGTGAGGTCCTACTACAGGTTGATTATCGTTCTTTTTTTTCGAGGGCAAGACACACACTCCCGCGTGCGTAATATCGCTTGTTTTTGAAAGTTGCTTCCAGTTTACCTTTACTTGCGAGCACCGAGGAGCTGAAATTATTGTCTTAACCAGGATTACGAATCCAGAAAGATTTGTCGCGCGCCATTTGACCGACTGCGCACGGCCCTGCTAAACTCATGTTTTATAACCACTTACCCACCCAAGAAGGTTCTTCAAAGTGCAAAGTTATACCCGTCATCAATTGAAGGAAGATAAGTTCGCCAAGGGCGCCCAGGGGGCGGTACATTGGGCGACGAAGCATCGGCCGACAATGATTTGGACAGCCGGTGGGATCCTGGTAGCAGCCGCCGTTGTCTTCGGCCTGCTGGCTTGGAATAGCCGCCAGAATGAGCGCGCCAATATGGATCTGAGCAAAGCTCTTCATACCCTGAACGCTCCGTTGCGTCCTGCCGGAAGTCCAGCCGACCCAAACTCAAAAAGTTTCACCAGCAGTGTTGAGCGCGGCAAGGAAGCCGAAAAAGAGCTTAAGGCCGTTGCCGGCCAATTCTCCCACACCAAGCCCGGCAAAATTGCCGCGTATCTAGCGGGGACAGCGGCCATACAGGCCGGCGACAACTCCGACGCGGAGCAGCAACTGAAGTCTGTGGTCGATTCAGGCGACAAAGACGTCGCCGCACTGGCTAAGCTTGCCTTGGCCGATCTCTACCGCAGCACCAGTCGCGCCGGCGATGCGGCCAAGATCTACAAAGACCTTACGGACCATCCAACGGACACTGTTCCCAAGGGCGAAGCCCAGCTTCAACTTGCGGAAATGTATGAAGCCACTGATCCCAAAGAGGCAGCGACTCTTTATCAGCAAATCCAGAAAGAAAGTCCCAACAGCACAGCGGCCCAGATTGCCGCCTCCAAGCTGGCCAGCGCCTCCAAGTAGGGGGTCAGGGGATAGGTGAGGGCACAGGGAAAGAGCTTTCAGACTTCCTTTTCATTGCTTGTGCTTTTCCGGTGTTGTTTTCATTTTTGCGGCTATGTTGGAGGCCTTCCAGCATCTCGCCTCAACTTCATGCAACGTACGGCAAACTCTTATCCAATCCCCGCATCTTTGTTGAGAGAGAGTAAAAAATATTCTGTGTAAACACAGCAGGAGCTATGGATATGAAGTCCTTCTTGGCAGGTTTGGGAATTGGTATCGGTTTGGGAATCTTGTTCGCTCCCATGAGCGGCGAGGACACCCGCAGCAATTTGTCGCAACGCGCCAGTGACCTGGCTGATTCTGCCCGCGATCTGGTGGACCAGGGTCAGGAGCGCATCCGTACGACGGTCTCCGCGATCCGCGGCCAGGCAGAACGTTTCTCGGGAGGAGGAGCTACTGGCACAGAATCCGGTCGCAACCTTTAAGCCGGTAATTCATCTTCACGATTTGCGAGAGCGGCGGCCCTGGTCCGCCGCGTGTCTTTTGCCAGCCATCAGAACTTTCAACGGCACGCTGGCTCGTGCGGCGAGCCTATTGCAAGGATGCACGAGAACTACCGGGAAGCAGCTTTCGCTGCGCCGGTTTGGACGCGACAGCAAAATCACCACCGTCCAAAAAGGCGCCGCCCTTCTAGCTTGGCGAGCCCGCTGCCAAGGTGCACAGGACAGATGGCAAGGAGCTATAGCTCTCCGGCGGTTTGGAGCGCAGCGACATCAATATTTGACAGGGTCTTCTCACCGCCTTTATCCTAATTTCTGTATAGTTCTCCAGCGTTCTCTCCCGCTACAGCATTCCGGAGTGGCCCTATGTTCATAAAAATAAAGGAACTTGAACTCCGGAAACTTGAATTCGATGAGAGCTTTCAGGCGGGAACGATTGATCTGGGACAGGAAGTCCGGCAAAGAGTTCCGGTCCATGCCTCGGGCCGCGCCGAACTGATCCGGGAGACCCGGGGATCTCGAGACGTAGTAGAAGATATTCGCCTGGTGGGCAGCATGTCCACCAGGTTGGAAGTTCGCTGTGCCCGGTGTCTGGACCCGGTAGAGCGCGATATCAGTGAGTCTTTTGACCTGCTCTACCGCCCTCAAGGCGTGGATGCAGCCGGTGACGAAGCCGCTATTACACAGGCGGAAACTGAAATCGGGTACTATCGAGGCGAAGGCTTGCTGCTGGAAGACGTGCTCAAAGAGCAAATCCTGCTGGCTTTGCCGGTAAAGCTGGTTTGTAGCGCAGACTGCAAAGGGTTGTGTCCGCATTGTGGCTGTAACTTGAATATGGAAAACTGTGATTGCGCGGCCACCATGTCTGACCCGCGCTGGGCTCCTTTGGAAGATATTCGCAAGAAACTGGCGCAAAAATAAAGTTGGGGCCCCGGCCCTGAAGATTCAGAAAGGTTTTTACAAATGCCAAATCCAAAACGGCGGCACTCGAAAGCACGCACTTCGAGGCGCCGCGCTCACGACCATTTGACTGCCGCATCCGTTTCCGAGTGTCCGAACTGTCATGAAAAAGGAAGATTGCCGCACCGTGTTTGCCCGCACTGCGGCCACTATAAAGGCCGCGAGATCGTGGAAACCAAGGAAGCCAGTTAGTGCCTGGACTGACTGATTTGTGGTGGGTTATTTTGCCGGAAGACGTGTATTAGCGCCATTCAGCAAACGCAATGCAAAATGTCATAGCAGTCGACGCAATGGGTTCTGACCGCGCCCCTAAGCCGGAAATCGAAGGGGCGTTGCACGCGGCTCGCCAATTCGGCGTCAAGGTATTGTTGGTGGGTCCGGAGCATCAGCTCAATCGCGAACTGGCCGGCCATCCTGCCCGCCATGTATCGGTGGAAGTCGTCAACGCCACTGAAATCATCGGCATGCACGAGAAGGCGGCCCATGCCGTCCGCGCCAAGAAGGGTTCCACCATGCGCGTGGGCCTGCAGTTGGTGCGCGATAAGCTGGCTGCCGGGTTTGTCACCGCCGGCAATACGGGCGCCGCCATGGCCACCGCCAAACTGACGCTGAGAGCCTTACCCGGTGTCGACCGGCCGGCGCTGGCTGCGGTATTTCCTACCTCCGCCGGCAAACCCGCCATCCTGATTGACGTTGGCGCCAATGTGGATTGCAAGCCCCAGAACCTGGCCCAGTTCGCCGTGATGGGAGAGATTTATTGCCGCGCGATCTTCGGCGTGCAGAGGCCAAGCGTCGGCCTTCTCTCGATTGGGGAAGAAGAAATCAAAGGCAACGATCTCACTCGCCAGGCTCATGCGCTGATCAAAGAGTTGCCGCTAAATTTCGTGGGCAACGTGGAAGGCCGCGACCTGTATAACGGCCGCGTGGACGTGATCGTCTGCGATGGCTTCGTTGGCAACGTTGCTCTCAAAATCTCTGAAGGCTTGTCCGCAGCCGTCCGCTTCCTGCTCAAAGAGTCTCTCACTTCCACGATTACGGCGCAGGTGGGCGCCCTGCTTTCACGCAAAGCGTTTGTCGACTTTCAGAAGCGCATCGACGATTCCGAGTATGGCGGCGCGCCCCTGCTGGGATTAAAGGGCGTGGCCATTGTGGGGCATGGATCATCCAACGCCAACGCCATCAAGAATGCCATCCGCGTGGCCAAGCAGTTTGCCGAATCCGGCGTCAATGAGCGCCTGGAGCAGGAGCTTGCCATGAACCGCCGCGAGCAGCCGCAGCCTCTTGCCGCCGTCAGCGGAGAAGAAATTTCATGAGCCTGCCGCAGGTTGCTTTTCTGTTTCCAGGACAAGGTTCACAAAAAGTCGGCATGGGAAAAGAGCTGGCACAACTCTATCCCGTGGCCCGGCACACCTTTCAGGAAGCCGATGAAGCTCTCGGCTTCTCCGTCTCGCAGCTCTGCTTTGAAGGTCCGGAAGAAAAGCTCCAAATGACTGAGATCACCCAGCCGGCCTTGCTCACCATGAGCACCGCCGCTGCTCGCGTGCTGCAGGAGAAGGGAGTTGTTCCGCAGTATGTGGCAGGCCATAGTCTGGGCGAGTACTCCGCGCACGTTGCCGCCGGGACCATTTCCTTTGCCGATGCGGTACGCGTTGTGCACAACCGTGGCAAATACATGCAGGAGGCTGTGCCCGCGGGTGAGGGAGCGATGGCGGCAATTCTGGCGCTTCCTCTGGAGCAGTTGCGGCCGCTCTGCGAACAGGCCGCCCAGGGTGAAGTTGTTTCTCCGGCCAACATCAATTCGCCCGATCAGATCGTGATCTCCGGCCATAAGGGCGCGGTGGAACGGGCTGCCGAACTGGCCCGGCAGGGCGGCGCAAAGCGCGTCCTAATGCTGGCAGTGAGCGCGCCTTTCCATTGCGTGCTGATGAAACCGGCGCAGGACCGCCTGGCAGAAGATTTGCGCGGGCTCAAGTTCGGCGATCCTGAAGTGCCCGTGGTGGCCAACGTGGACGCCGAACCCAAGACTACCGCCGCCGCCTCCCGCGAGGCCTTGATCCAGCAAGTGACCGGCACAGTCCAATGGCTAGGCTGCGTGCAGAAACTGATCCAGCTTGGCGCGACCACCTTCATTGAAGCCGGCGCGGGCAAAGTCCTAAGCGGCCTGATGCGCCAGATCGACCGCGCCCAGACCGCAGTGAACGCAGGCGATGAAGATTCCTTGCAGAAAGTGACCAACCTGTTTGCGGCAGCGAGTAAGGAGTAACCTACTGCTCTACTGACATGCCAGCTTGTTTTCCGGCGACAGGCCAATCGTCTTGGACTTCTTCTCCACCCAAAGGTTAACTTCGTCATGTGGGTCGGTGCGGTTGTTGATCCTGACTGCGAATATTACGCCGCTGGGTGACCGGAAGCCTTTCTTGGGCGGTTCTGTGTAGCAGTCAATCTCATGGGTGGTGATGGCGCCATACTCGCCCTGCGGGCCCCAATCCAGTTGAAATTGATTGTAAGTGTAGTTGTTGTATTTTTCCGGATGCTGCTTCCAGTTGGGATCGGCATTATAGATGCCGTACGCCTTCTCAAAATCTTTTGCTTCAACGGCCTGAAAGAATTGGTTGACCACATTTTTTTCCGGTTGGTAGCGGAAGAGGAAATATCCCACCAGCCCCAGTATCGCAACCACAACCACGAGAACGATCAGCCGCACCAGCCGCTGCCTGGGCCTGGGGTCATATTCTTTGGCATCAAGCAATCCCATGAGAGCTACTCTCTTTCATTTGCACGGCCAAGAGCCAAGAGCTAAAAGCCAAAAACCTGCGTTCACAACGTTCGTTTGAACAGCAACGTAGAGAATATAAACATTCCCGACGCAAAAACACAAAGATACAGCACGTCCGGCCAGATGGCGGCAATGCCTACTCCTTTGAGAATTACAGCCTTAAATCCGTGCACCGCATAGGTGAACGGATCAGCCCAGGCAATCCACTTGAGCCACTGGGGAAAAGCCTGGATGGGATAGATGGCGCCACTGGGGAAATACAAGAGCGTGTTGAGGATACCGAAAATGGCGCGCGGCACCAGAGGATCATTCACCCGCACCATCATCAGGGACATCATGGTCACAAAAGCAAACGAAGTGAGCACAATCAGCAACAACAGCCAGACCAGGTTGGCCGGATGGAACGAATTGCCCACGCCGGCAATGAGTGATCCGATCAACGTAATCACGATTCCGGCGCCCATGGCCTTAAATGCTCCGGCAATGTTCAGGCCGGCCACCAGTTCAATCTTGGTGATGGGCGTGACCAAGTAGCCTTCATGCACGCCTCGCGCCTTGTCGTCTATGTAGACGATTCCGCCGCCGATCATCACGCTCACGAACATGGCCAGCGTGATGGAGCCGGGCAGCAGATACTTCATGTATTCGATATAGGGATACAGTTCGACGATCTGCAGTTCGGCTTGCTGTACTACACGCGGCTGTACGTCCGGCTGGTTCAGCGCGTCCACCAGTTGGGTCAAGGTATCTTCAAAGGTGGAGGTCAGGAAATTGTCCGTATTGTCCATGACCAGGCCAATCTGCGGGCGCGAATGCTCATAAAAATTGCGGGAAAACTGCGGAGGGATCACCAAAGCGGCTGTGAGGTTGCCCTTGCGCACGTCCTCTACCATCTGTTTTTCGTCGGTGTAGAGCGTTGTCTGAAACGTCCGCGCGTTGCTTTGCACGGCGCGCAGGGATTCCAGCACGCGAATGGCCTGCGGGCCGTTATCGTGGTCCACCAGGCCCAGTCTTGCGTCGTGAATTTTTCCGCCAAAGGCATTGCCCAGGACGATGAGCTGCACCAGGGGAAACACCATGGCCGCCATCATGAGAGCGGGCGAGCGAAAGAACTTCCGCATATCCCGCTCCACCAGGGCCATCATGCGCGCGCCTTTGAAAAATTCAGCCATCACCGTCCCCAGGTCATCGGAGGCTGATACAGCGGCGAATCCACAATCTGGTCGCGCAACTGCCGTCCGGTATAGTGCACAAACACATCGTCCAGCGTAGTGCTTTGCACGGTGAGCGACTTGATCACTACTTTCCGGCGCACTGCCGTCTCTACCAGATCTGTGGTAGTGCGCGAACCATCATCGGTGAGAATGCGGTACATGTTATTGCCTTCCGGCTGTACCTTATTGACACCGCTGAGCTGTCCCAGGTTTCTTTCCCAATCCTCGGGGGCGTTCAGGAATTGCGCCTCTATGACCGTGGAGCCGGGAATGCTGTTCTTCAAGGCCCGAGGTGAATCCAGCGCCACCAGCTTGCCATGGTCCACAATGGCGATGCGGTCGCAGAGGCGGTCGGCCTCGTCCATGTAGTGCGTGGTAATGAGGACGGTGAGGTTCCGTTGCTGTTTGATGGCGGTAATCATCTCCCAGACGGCAACCCTAGAAACTGGGTCCAGTCCAGTGGTGGGCTCATCCAGAAAAAATATCCGCGGACGATGCACCAAACCCCGCGCAATTTCCAGCCGCCGGCGCATTCCTCCGGAAAGATTGCGCGCCGGGGCATCGCGCCACTGGGTAAGGTCCACCAGAGCCAGTAATTCCTCGATCGATTTTTCCCGGTCAACTGCCGGAATGCCGTACAGCTTGGAATAGATACTCAGGTTTTCCCGCACGGTCAGATCGCCGTCACTGGTCATGGCCTGCGGTATCACTCCAATGCGCAGCCGTGCCTTGTTGGGGTCCTTGCGCACATCATAGCCGTCGATGATGGCGGTCCCTGACGTAATCTCCAGCAGAGTAGTCATCATGCGGATGAGCGTGGACTTTCCCGCCCCGTTCGGCCCCAGCAGCCCGAAAATCTCGCCCTCGGCCACATCGAAGGAAACACCATCCACAGCAGTGAAGTCACCATACCGCTTGACGATGTTCTCGACCTGGATGGCCTTCTGCTCCGCCATGGGGGCTCCCTTCTCTGCCGGGACACGAACGCAACTTTGACAGACACGGTGAATCAGCGTTAACAAAGCTTCTTGGCCAAAGTCTGGCGGCAATGCCAAGTGAACGCAAAAATCATTGTTTGGATGAATGCTGATTGCTGACCGCTGACTGCTGCTTTTCCGGCACCAACACCTCCGCCGTCATCCCCGGAACCAGCATCTTCTTGCTGTTATCCACCCGCACCTTGAGGATGATCGCCTTGATGTCACGTTTGCGGCGGCTGACGTCGCGTTGCGTTGCAAATTCTGCTTCCGGAGCTTTGAAGATTACTTTGCCTGGAATTGACTCCCCCGACGGCAAGCGGACATTGAGCGGCTCATCCATGGAAATATTCACCGCTTGCGTCTCGGGAACGGCCGCCCGCACCCAAGTATCGCTGAGGTCGGTAATGATCACGATCGGCTGACCCGGATTTACCACTTCACCTTCGCGCGCAGCCCGCACCGTGACAGTGCCGTTGACCGGAGAAACCACTTTGGCGTAGCCCAGCCGCGTCTCCGCCGCTTCAAGCTGGGCCTGGGCATTCAGGGCCTGCGAACGCGCGGATGCCACCGTGCTTTGCGCCGCATTCGCCATTTGGGTGTGGGCCACCGCCGTGTTGAGATCAGCCTGCGCCGCGTGCACCTGGTCTTGTGCCGCCCGGACGATCGCCTGCTGTGACTTCAACTGTGCCTGCGCCTCTTCCGCCTGCTGAGTAGAGAAGATTCCCTGCCGCGCCAGTTCAATGGCGCGGGTTGCATCCGCCTCAACCCGCTGCCGGTCGGCCTGCGATTGCGCCAGGGTGGCCTGCGCGGCGCGCAAACGGGCCTGTGCATTCACTACACCGCTGGAGGTTTCTCCTGCAGTTTGCTGTTCAGTAAATTTTGATTGCGCCACCTGGGAACGCAGGCTGGCCAACAAGGCCTGCGCCGCCTGCTGTTCAGCCGTGAGTTCCTGCGAATCCAGCACCGCGATGGTCTGCCCGGCCTTGACCTCGTCGCCCTCGTCCACGGCCAGCCGCTCGATCCGTCCCATGATCTTGGGGCTGACCACGATCTGGTTGGCATCCACCGTGCCGATCAATACCAGGTCAGACGAACGGTCCGTGGAAAGAAAGTAGTAAACCGCCGCGATGATCGTCAGCAATCCCAAAAATCCGAAGAACTTGCCGCGCGCGCTCATTTTTGCTTCCCTTTGTGTGAACTTTGCGGGCAGAAGACGGCGGCGGAGATAAAGTCGAGCACCGCCGCGCGCCGGGCGGCAATGCGCTCCGGCGAAAACGGATCGCCCTCGGCCATCACATGCTGCGCGGTTATGCTGGTGAAATAAAAAATGATGACTCCTAGAATGGAAGTGAGTGTCTGGGCTGGATCGCATGGTCGAAACGCGCCCGCCCGGCAGCCCTCCGCAATTAATTTCATCAGCTTGTCATAGATAGGACGCGCATATCGCTCCACGATCCGGCCCACCAGCGCACCCGGATTGCGTCCGGCTCGCATGAATTCACGCTGCAGCACGCGCGGAAACAGCGGAGAGGCGCCCATGTAGTCAAAGTGAGTTTCGGCATACAGCAGCAATTTCTCCCGGGGGCTCAGATCCTGGCGGTCCAGTACCGCTGCTACCTGGTGGGAAAGCCCGGCAAAAACGTGCTCCAGCACCGCCGCATACAAGCCATCCTTATCTTTGAAGTAGTAATAGAGCAGGGCTTTGTTGACCCCTGCATGGCGGGCGATCTCATCCGTGCGGGCGCCGGCCACGCCTTCCAGAGCAAACTCCTCGAGCGCGGCATTCAGTATGGCCGCTCGCGTCTTCTCCGGTTCGCCCCGCGAACCAGCCTTACCCGGCTTGGTCTCAGAAACAGACATTCTAAGGTGCGCTGATAATTAATTAACCAGTTAGTTAGATTATCTGATAGTGTCCATTGACGACGCAAATCGACTGCGCGGGATCTGTCTTCGGCATCGGAGTGGTCTGCGGGCTGGTGACGGCCTTTGCCGCCATGCGCCTGCTTGCGTCTCTCCTGTTTGGCGTGAGCCCGGTCGATCCGGCCACCTATGGAGCGGTGTCACTCGGGCTGGTGGCAACCGCGTTGCTGGCCAGCTATCTGCCGTCACGCCGCGCAGCCACAGTCAATCCCGTGGAGGCGCTGCGGTCAGAGTAGGAAAAACATCACGGCAGAGCATCTGGACCACAACCCTATCGCCGCGCACTGGCGGCATAAAAGCCATTTGGGCCGCGAATCAACGCGAACGAACGCGAAATCGTCTCAAGAGGACATTGAACAATAGTAAGTACCGCTAACAGTTGATTTGACAGATTCCCACTTGATGTTAGCGGGACTGATGACCGGTCCCTGCTTGAGGATGGGAAGCCGGAATTGGTTTTGACGCCACTTCCCTGCAGAGCAGCACGACCACGACGAACAAGACCGGGGTGATGAATGGGGCCAGCTTGATCTGGCCGTAGGCAAAATAAGCAGCCACAAAGATGGCAACACCCACCAGCCAGTACGCGAGTTGAGGCGTTCCGGGGAAATTCGTCTCGATCAGGCGCACGGCAACAAACGTGAGCATGCCGGAGATGCAGAGCGTCAGGAACAGGCCCAGCGTGGCCAGATATTCTGAAAGTGTTACGCGCCCTGCAATCTTGTCCCGCTTTGGCATGAGATCCCCTTCACAAGATTGCGTAGCCTATCAGAGTTGCAAGTAGCGGCTCAAGAGATAAATCTTTGTGCTCTCCTTACCGGCTACGCAAGCTGCGGAGCAATCTCCGCTCCCTGGAAGGCGCGAATAGATTCCTCCAAAAATGCCTGCAGGTACTCGCCAATCAGCAGTGATTCCGGAATCACCGTGCTCAGATCCATGTTCAAGAGGTTTTCCTGCAAGACCTCTGCGATGGCCCGGTTCAGAAGGCGCATCTCGGCTGCCAGCAAAGGAATTCCGTAACCCTGCCGCGCACGGTCCGCGCCATGGGTGGCCGCGGCGCTCAAGGATTCCAGGCGTAGTCGCGTTTCGCCCGTGTCCAGCAGCCTGGCCAGATCAAACAGCAGCAACGGAAAACAATCCATGCGCTCCTGATCGTTCAGTTGAATCGAAGTGAGGCTTGGCTCCTGGGCCAGGGCCTTCAGCCAACGCTGGATGATCTCCTCCGAGTTTTCCTGAATGATGGCCGATGCCCGCTTGCCCTGAGCCTGGCCGCGATGGCGCGTGCGGCGGCCTCTTTCCTGGAGCGCGGAGACCAGCTTGGGAATGTCTGCGGGCTTGGTGAAATAGTCATCCACCTGTTTGTGGAGCGCTTCCAGGGCCGTCTGAAAGTCGGGATATCCGGTCAGGATAAACGTGGCGGCACTCGGCTGGATCTGGCGCATGGCGCTGACCAGGACAAACCCATCCGCGGGACCACCGATATTCAGGTCGGTCAGCAGAATATCGAACTCGCGGCGGTTCATAATTTGCAGGGCCTCGGCCACGGAGGCTGCGACCGTCACCTCGAATCCATGCATCTCCAGAATGGCGGGAAGGGTGAGCCGGATGGGCTGCTCGTCATCCACGAACAACAGCCGGATTTTATCGGGTTGCAACTCGTGTTTCTTGTTTGTCACCCGAAGTTAGATGCAGCCAAAGCTGCAGCTCAAGAGAAATTTTTTCTTCCAGGTTTCCGTTCTCCTACGGCAGACCGCTCATCAAGGTTCGGTGACACAGCGGAATCCGTAGTAATCCGGCCTGGCTGATTTAATGGTTGGCATCGCTCGCCCGCTGTAAGAAAAACGATAGGCGCTTTGCGGGTCTACCTCGGTTGCGGTCCACCAGTAGATCACAGGCGAGTACCGGTCCCACAAGGGAGATTCTTTGTCTGGGGTAGCTTGGTACGAGGGCATCCCACGGCCATCCCAAACACCCCCGGCATTGATGCCGTGCAGGCTGAGAGAGCGAGTGAGTTCGTCGGCCGTGGGCAGACGCCAGATATTCTCCGGCTTGTCGCCCACAGATGAGCCATCCGGGGAGAGATACGCGCATGTTTGCCGCGCCTTATACCAGTTTGCGCCGTGCTCGGGCCATCCGGGGCCCGCGGGCGCCCATCGCAGCCGCACACCCCGTCCCTCGACCACGCGTGCACGGCGGTCCCCATCATCCATCCGTCGAAAGACCCGGTACGCGGGCACTGCGCCGCATACGATCATGGTCGCGATAGGCAATCCGCAAAGACTGTACAAAACCCACTTCTTGCTGCGCAGCCTCCCGAACCAGTACAGCCCTCCCAGACCTGCCAGCGGCAACGCTATCAAGACGCGCCCCGCGGGTGTATTGATTTTGACAGCCACGGCCAGCGCGAGCGCCACATGGAGCAGCGAGCCAAAGCGGGGCCATAGAACGCTCGCCACCGCGGCGACCATGAGTATCAGCGCCGGCAGCAGGTACTGAACTATGGTCAACGCGAGGTTCATCCAGAAGGAACGGGAGTACCAGCCCTCGTAGAATGTTTCTATCGAACCCCAGAACGACCAGAACACCAGAAGCGCGCATGATATGGATACTGCGGCCCACGCAAGCGCTTGCCTCCAGGTTGGGATCGCCTTGCCATTCATCCGGTTTTGAAATGCGACATTTGCATCTGCATCGTAACGCGTGCCAATTCCCTAAAGATACCGTTCGCGCAGAATCGCGGCATGGTGGGCCACATGTCCGGCCACGATGTACGCACAAGCCCTCACGGTAACGGGATTGCCGCTGGCGATGCCGCTTCGCATCCAGGCGTCTTCCGGCAAGTTGCGGAAGAACGTCAGGGTGCCTAGCCGGATTTGGCGGAACTCCTCCACATGGCTCGCCCACGAGTAGTCGTCGGCCCGGGCGCCCTTGACTGCAACTTCCTGCTCAAAGCTCGGCAGCGGCGAATCAAAGCCACGGGCAAACCAAAATGCGCGGAATACGAAGACGCGCTCCGCATCATTCACATGGCTCCATGCCTCGCGAATACTCCATTTTTCTGGAGCGTAACGATAGAGAGATTTCTCCTGCGGGATTCCTTGCAGGAATGAGAATATTTCGTCCAGTTGCGTTTCGAGCACGCTGACAATGTCGTCACTGGAGATGCGATTGATGTATGCGAGATAGTATGGAGCAGCTTCGTTCGGTGCCGGGCGGCCTTTCATGAAAATATCTTAGCAGCACTGTGTGGGTCGCTTCTCAAATGCACGATTGAGCCGCGTTACGATCCCGCCGGAAAAAATCCTCAAAGACTTAAACACTGAGGGACACGAAGGAAGAATCGTAAAGCCAAATGATTGGGGGATAGGCAGGCAAGACCCTGCCACCTGTCCCCCTTTTACTTTACCGGTGGCTTCGCTGCCCTTTCAGCGGCAGGATGAGGGCCGAGACCTAGATGGATATTCATCGACTGTTCTCTGAGTCCGCTGCGTCCAAAAACTGGCGCACAGTGACAATCGAGATGCCTTCATGTACGCCGAGCTTCAGTAAGTGACGGTCGCCCGTGACGATGTAGTCTGCTTCACCTTCAACCGCACATTCCAGCACCCGGTTATCGTCGAGGTCGTCTTTAATGACATGCAACATCTTGTACGGCCTGACGACCTCAGCGGTACCTTCCAATTTCGCGCGGATCATCGCTGTGTCTTTTGCAGACACCCCGAATTTGAATCGCAGCTTTTCATCAAGCTCATCCAGAAGTGCGGGAGAAATTAACAGCACAAATAAACGAAGGAATGCAAGATCGAGAAAGGAACCGGGAAGCCCCCCGAACATCACGGCGGAAATGTAAACATTGGTATCAACGACGACGCGAATCATCGGCGCTTGTCACGGCGATATTCATCGGAGAGACGCTCCACGTCGGCCTGGGTCTTGATACTCAGGGACTTGCCTTTAGCGCGGGTCCGACTGAGCAGATTCTCCCAACGCGTATCCCCTGCAACCATATATCGGCGCAGCGCTTCTCTAAATAGTTCGCTTATCGTCCGGTGCTCACGCTGCGCGAGTTCCTGCGCCTTAACTAACAGTTCGGGCGGAAGGGTAATGGAAACGGTCCTCACAGTTCTCATGTGGGCATTGTAAAACATTGACAAGCAATGTCATAGCACTCTTGGGATACGGCAAGCGGGCAAAGGAACCTGGCTGGGAGACTGAAATCCAGCGCCCGGCAAGAATGCCCAGACTTTCGTTGAATATGCTGGGGCTTTCGCTAGAAGCCGCTAGATACTCCTACGCTGCTCCCTCCGCAGCCTCAGCATGAACTTCGCAGGGCAGGAATACGGTAAATATGGCGCCTCCCAAGCCATCCTGACTCTTCGAACTTAGTTCGACCCTGCCGTGGTGACGCTCGGCAATCTCTTTGCTCACCCACAGACCCAAACCGGTGCCCACATCCTGTTTAGTGGTAAAGAACGGCTCAAAGATGTGGGGGCGATTTTTCTCCGGCACTCCGGGCCCATCATCGGCTACCTTGACCTCCACGCCCTTGCCCTCCGCACCGACCGCCGGCCAAACCGAAACCCTGATTCTCCCGCCGATGCCGACTGCATCAGCCGCGTTCGAAATCAAATTCGCTATCAGTTGTTTCAACTCGCCCTGCATTCCCTGCACCGGCGGGCAGTCGACCATATCCAGCTCTAGAGAAATATTCTTGCTCTTCAGCTTGTTAGCGTAGAGCTTGATGACTGATTCCACCACCGCCCTGACTTCCACCGCGGTGGGCACAGCGGAATCGCGATAGAAACCGAGCGTCTGGCGCGTGATGTGTGAGACCCGCTCCAGTTCCTGCTCGGCCATGCTCAGATAACCGCGCACATCTTCCGGCACGTTGGCCGCGCGCGTGGCCAAATAAACCAGGTTGCAAACCGCTTCCAGCGGATTGTTGATCTCATGGGCCACGGTCGCCGCAAGCCTGCCTGCGGCCGCCAGCTTCTCTGCTTTGCGCATGATCTCCTGCGACTGTTTCTCCAGGGTTACATCGCGGAAGACCATAACCACGCCGCGCAACCTTTTCTGATCGTCAAAGATCGGCGCCGCGCTGTCTTCAATAGGAATGATCTTCCCATCGCTGCGCACCAACACGGTGTGGTTGGCCAGCCCCATCACCCGCCCCAGCTCCAGCACCTTTCCCACCGGATTCTCCACCGGCTGGCGCGTTTGTTCGTTAAAGATAGGAAAGATTTTCTGAATCGCCTGGCCCTGAGCTTCACGCAGCTTGACTCCCAAAAGTTCTTCCGCGATTGGGTTCACGAAGATCACCGTACCGCGCTCGTCGGTCGCGATCACCGCATCGCCAATGCTGCCCAGAGTCACACGGAACCACTCCTCGCGCTCGCGGATCTCCGCGGCATGCTTCTCCCGCTGGGCCATCTCCCGCAAGATAAAGAATGCCAGCAGCACCAGCCCAGCCATCGCCGCTCCGGTGTTGAGATACAGGGTGAGTATCAGCGCCTGGGTGCTGCTAGCCGCACTCTGCAGCCGCGCCGTTTCAAGAGAGTCTTCTTCCTGCCGCATCTCGTCTGCGAGGGCGCGAATATTGTCCATGATCAGCTTGCCCAGATCAGAGCGCACCAGTGACTTTGTCTGCTCCGGATCGCCTTGGTTGAACATCGCAATGGTGCGTGCCAGCTCGTCAAGCTTCTGCTGCGTCAACCGGCGCAGCATGGGCATACGCGCCTGTTGCCGGGGATTATCGGCGGTAAGCTCGGCCAGCTTGTCGACGTGCGCACCCACCAGCTTGATCGCAGCGTTGTAAGGCTCCAGATAGCTCTCTTCGCCTGTATAGAGGAACCCGCGCTGTCCGGTCTCAGCGTCCTTCAACAACGACTCGACCGTGCTCAGCTCCAGCAACACTTGCTGGGTATGCTCCACCCAGGATTGGTTGCGTTCCAGCACGTCCACTCTCCGCCGCGTGATGGCAGTGCTGATCAACAGCACAGCAAGCAGCGCGGTGAATCCAGCAATCACGCTGAAGCGTTTGTAGATATGTTGCATATGAAAAGGGCCTAAGTGGGGGCAGGTACCCGGTTCGATTATTCTAGCTTAAAGCGCACCATCCATCTCCTCCAGGCTCACATCGCGGGTTTCACGGATGAAGAGCAGCGCCACCATCGCCACCACGCAGTAGACGGCATAGACCACCGGAACGAAATACCATTTGCGCCGGACATCCTGCCCGATCAGGCCGGCCAGAAGCGAGGGCGCGATCATTCCGCCGAAGATGGCCGAGAGACTGTAGGAAATTCCGGTGCCGGAGTAGCGGAACTTTGTGGGAAAGCTCTCTGAAGTGAGAATCGGCGCCAGTCCGTGCAGTAACCCAATGCCGAAGAAGGTAACCAAAAACTGCAAAACCCCCACCAGCAGGATGCGCTTGCCCAAGATGGCCAGAACGAACGGATAAGAGAGAAGCGTTGTAAGGGCGATGGCAATATAAGCCACGACTCTGCGCTTGAGCAGATCAGCGCAGGGTCCGCTGAAAATTACGCCCAGAATGTCGCCCACGCGGGCGACCAACAGGATGGTTGCGGTGGTGGCCAAAGGGATGCCGGCAAACTTCATGAAGGAGATCACGTAGGTCCCGCTCACATATCCATCCATCTGTTGAAAGGCCGAGACCATCGCCAGCAGAATGATAGGAGCAGCGTGCTGCCTGAAGACGCTGAAGCTCGGCATGCGGGCCAGCTCTTCACGCTGCTTGAGGCGCTCGAACAGCGGTGAATCGGCCAGCTTGTAGCGGGCCAGGAGCGCCGGAATCACAATCACGGCAGAGAGCAGCATGGCGATCCGCCATCCGGTGGTGGCAAAAGTCTTGTTGAAGAAGAGCAGGGCAGCGCTGGCGGACATCCCACCCAAAGGGATACCGAGGTTGGCCAGCGACATCCAGAACGCCCGTGAGCGACGCCGCGCGCCAAATTCGGCCAGCAATGCGGATGCCCCGCCGAACTCGCCCCCCAGGCCGATTCCCTGGATCACCCGCAACAGCACCAGCAGGATGGGAGCCGCGATGCCCAGCGTGGCGAAGCCGGGCAGCAGGCCGGTGAGACATGTGGTGACGCCGACGATCAGGATGTTGATCAGGAACGAATACTTGCGCCCCGCACGGTCTCCGAAGTGGCCAAAGATGAACGCGCCCAGCAGCCGCGCCGGAAAACCGGCGGCAAAGGCCAGATAAGAGAGCACCAGGCCCAGGGTTGGCGGCAGCTTGGGAAAGAAGATCGCGGGAAAGGCGCTGGCGGCAGCGTATCCATAGAGGAAGAAATCGTAAAACTCGACCATCACTCCGGCGGTCGCGGAAAAAGCGAGGATGACAAGGGCGCGAGTGTCGGCTCTCTGGTCGGCCTGCTGCGCCATTTCCGTTCCTCCCCGATGCCGGGGCAATGTAACATGGCGCAACGAGGAATTGCCAAAATCGCCCCTTCGGCGGCGCAAGCTCGCCTCGATAGCAGGCCAGGACATTTTTAGTGATAGTGTAGTCTTCATTAATAGCAGCCCACTCCTGGCCGACCTAAGCAGTCAGCACTCAGCATTCAGCATTCAGACCGCGAAACATCTTGGGCTGAAGGAATACAGTGCTATCGGCATGGTTAGGTGATCGGTCTACAGCATCTCTAAAAATGCTCCAGGTGCGTTGGGGCATCGGAAAAACAACCCACAAGCCCCAAATCCGAAACCCACAAATCTCGATCCGCGGAGGCACAGCATCTCTAAAAAGGCCCTAATTCCTCCGGTCCTCCGGAATCCGCGCCAATCCAGGGGATTCCCGTACCGGAGGTTACCGGAGGAAGGCAGGATTCCTCCGGTAAACAAAGTTTGAAAGATGGTGTTCTCGGGCGCCGGCGCAGGCGGTTCACAACGTGAGGATTTGTGAGCCGTGATTCGTCGCATACAAGATAGCGGCGGACTATTGAGCCGGAGACGGGACAGATTTTGTGCCTCAGGCGCAGGATAGCTAATGGGGATTTGCGGCGCAACTTTAGTGCACCTAAATTTGTCCTTCATTTTTCAGTAACTTAAGAGGGCAAAAAAATAATGTAAGCGGATAATTTGGCAATCGAGTCCTGGCTCGCCATGATTGGGATAAGCGCAGATTGTCGCTGAGACGCGCAAGATAGGATCCCTGGTGCGTGACAGAACGAGATTCTTTCGAAGATTGCGTGATCCGGCGATTCAGGTGTTGGGGAGAAGCTGGTTGCCCAAGCGCTAGCGTGCCAACTGCTAATTTCCAACCGCTCGATTTGACAGCCGCAGCAGAGCCTATAAAATAGAGAAGACAAGTCTCCTTTCACCTGCGCCGAGCAGTGAATCCGGCGCATCTCAAGCCGAAGTGGCGGAATTGGCAGACGCGCATGGTTCAGGTCCATGTACCCGCAAGGGTGTGGGGGTTCGAGTCCCTTCTTCGGCACCAGATTGAAATAATTGAAATAATGGACTTCAGTATCGGCTAAATTATTTTCCCAGTGCTACTGGGAAGTTTGCACCCTGTAACGGGTTAGCCGTTACGGTAGCCCGGGTCGGATTGAGAAGTAAACCAGAAAAAATTTGTGCAGGAACGTTGTTTGCCAAACCCAAAAGAGTGGTATTCTGTTTTCCTGAAAGTCCGCAGCGGGCAGCGTTTGCGGAGACGCATTTCCAGGTAAATTCCTTCCTCCTTTCGCGTCTTCGGCTCAATCCCTACCGGGAGAGAGCGCAGCAAAAAGCAGCCTTAAACATGATTGCGCTTAAAGGAGGCGTGATGGAGCTACTTTTGATTCATTGGCAGATAAAGCAAGAAAGGGCCGAAGAGTTCGAGACGTACTGGAAAAGGTTGATGAATGTGGAGGGCAAAAAGCAACTGATCCAGGAAGCGGGCGAACAAAGCAGATAATTGAACTCGAACCCTTTGAGTACAAAGTCCGTGAGCGCATCGTTTTGAAACCAATCGCCCAGCGTGGTGGTTCACTTCCAGAAGTTTCTGAGCTGAAACAAGCAGGGATGGAGTTACTCGTGCGCAAAATGGCGGGATGACAGACACAATCCCAAAATAAGTAATGAGAGGCCCGGCAAAGCGAGCCGGGGGTAGTGGGCTACTTTGATTTTTATGCACTCGCCCAAAACTGGCGCTCAAGGCCCGATTATGCCATCATTGAAACATGCCAAAGCGGATTAAGCAGACACGTTCCACAGATGAAAACGAAATAGCCTTCCAACTTGTCCAGCGCTCCACCCAAGAGCCGGAACCCACTCCGGCGGCAACCCCTCCCACGATATCAGAGTACATGTCCAAAATTGGACGTAAAGGCGGTCAGATCGGCGGGAAACGCCGATTGAAGACCATGACGGCGCAGGAACGGCAGAAAGCGGCCCGAAAAGCTGCAAAGGCACGCTGGTCCAAGTCTAAACGAAAATAAAGCTTTATTTATCAATAACTTATATTTATATTGCAACCAAAGTTAACATTCTGTCATATTTTCCGTTGACAACCAAATGTTAACTGTTATACTTGAGTCGTTTCAAGCAGGGGTATTCATGGCGGACAAAGAGAAACGCAGATACCAGCATGTAGGAAACGTTTCCAAGGAAAAAACAGAGAGTGACCCACGCTGTAAACTCTCGCCAGCTAACGCGCATTCGGTTGTCGTCGCTGCTTGGGACAATGGGCACATTCATATTACAGCTCACTTCAAAGCTAGAGGGCAAGAGCGCAGCTTTGATGTGATAGACGCCGAAAACGTTATTCGTGACGGCAAGATGTACGGAGAAGGGGAGTATTGCCATGACCATAAAAACTGGAAATACCGTTTCCGGGGAAAGGTGGAAGAAAAAACGCTAGAAATCGTGGTCTCGCTTGACCCGACTAACGGCTACGCAAATCCGCTGGTGATCGTCCTTACCGGCTATTGGCGTACTAGCAGCAAGGTGTAATGACCGATGAGTGGAGAAGACCTGTATGAGCAAAAACGAGAATTGGGAGAAAGACGCGGTTCGTGAATGCTATGAGTGTCACGGTGAAATGCGCGGTAGCAGACAGAATTACTGCTACACGGAGTGTGGCTTGTCATCCGTGATTCTGATGAACATTCTAGTTTTTCACTGCGCGAAGTGCAGCGCGATTGTGCCGGAAATCCCCGATGCCGGATGGCTGCATCGCACAATCGCTTGGGACTTGATGCAAAAAAAGACTCTACTGACTGGGGAGGAGATGAAGTTAATTCGCAGAGTGGCGGGTTATTCTGCTACAGACTTAGCAAGTGTGATGGGTACAAGTAAAGTAACGATGTCGCGCTGGGAGACCGGAGCAAAAAAGATTTCCAAAGAAAGTGACCGGCTGTTTAGACTCATCTGCTTCGTGCAGATGATCCAGCGAACCGTTGGAGCGAGTCCTAACCCGACAACAGCCGGAGATGTTGTACAGCTTGCCAGGGCCTACAAATCGCTACATGTGCCTGCCCTGTTGGAGGCATTAGAGCGAATACAAAATAAGGCGGAAGGCCCGATGCCTGTCAGAATTGATCCCAGCAACCAAGCTGGATTCGGGGAACCGTTTTCATTGGTAACGGGAACTGAGGCTATACAGTAGATAGTTTTTATAACACCTTGGCCGCCCATTTTCCATGGGCGGCTTCTTTTTGTGCTTGACATGCGCAAGCCGCTTTAGCATAATAGAGACATGAACAAACTGGATTCAAAAACTCGTGAGCAAGTCATCAATTGCCTGATTGAAGGCTGCTCCATTCGCGCCACTGTCCGTGTGACCGGGGTTGCGAAGAAGACAGTCATGCGGCTGCTCGTTGAAGTCGGGAAGTTCTGCGCTGAGTATCAGGATAAGGCTTTTCGTAATTTGAAGTGCAAGCGGCTGCAATTGGATGAGATGTGGTCTTGGATTTACTGCAAGGACAAAAACCGCACAGAGGAAATCGCCGCGAAGAATCCGGCTGCTGGCGACATCTGGTTATGGGTTGCGATTGATGCCGATACAAAGTTGGTTCCTGCTTGGAGATTAGGCAGCAGAGACGGCAGGACCGCAAAGCGTTTTGTTGATGATCTGGCTTCCCGCTTGAGTAACCGCGTCCAACTGACGACGGACGGCCACAAGGCGTATCTGGACGCGATAGAGCGATCCTTCGGCAGTGAGATTGATTACGCGACTCTCCAAAAGGTTTACGGGTTCCCAATGGAGTTTGAAACACGCTATTCACCAGCGCAGTGCATCGGGTGCGAGATGCGGGTTGTAATCGGGAATCCTGATAGCGCCCACATTTCCACCAGCTTTGTCGAGCGCCAGAACTGGACAGTGCGAACCAACAACCGCCGATATACGCGCCTGTCGAATGGGTTTTCGCGGAAGATCGAAAACCACGCGGCATCCGTGGCCCTTGGCTACTTCGCTTACAACTTCATCAAGATTCACCGGACCCTGCGCATGAGTCCAGCTATGGCCGCAGGGGTAGTAAATCGCTTGTTTGAGGTATCAGACCTTGTGGAATTGTGGGAAGAATACGAGAGAACCAA
This sequence comes from Candidatus Angelobacter sp., assembly GCA_035294925.1. Classification (GTDB taxonomy): domain Bacteria; phylum Acidobacteriota; class Terriglobia; order Terriglobales; family Acidobacteriaceae; genus Angelobacter. Next base: position 87,271 of record DATGJZ010000084.1, read on the forward strand.
AGCCGCATAATGTAGTAGCAAAAACCTAGTTGGTATGGACACAGACACTATAGGTTGTGTGTGCAATGCTATTCACCATGCCTACAGATAGGTATTGCATTTGCGGTTAGTTTGTAGCAGAGTAGAAGCGACAACCCGAAGTGGCCCAGAGACACCACAGCCACCGTTACGAGCGGTGGCCTCTGGCGGAATCGAAAATCTTTTTCGCTTGATTCTAAGTCCGGTATCCTCAGGTTATTTCTGAAGTGCCCCAAAAGTCAAGCAAAAAGTTGTGGGAGTTCCCCGTCCGTAAACCGGGCAAATTTCAGAATGATACTGAGGAGAGAACATGCAAAGGTACGAAAAAGCAACATTGACTAAAGCGGCGTTGGTCATGGAGGAATGTTATTTCGTTGACTCCGTACTTAATGACTGCGATCTGTTTTATTCCGGCGGCGATGTCGAGATGATAAACACACGACTCGACAACTGCCGCTTCCACTGGCGCGGACCGGCGCAAAAGACAGTCCAAACGTTAATGCAGTTTGGAATGTTGAAGGTGGCACCGTTACCCGTGTCGTCGCAAGTGAACACGTCGAAGGCGAACTAGGCATAACGCGAAGGTTATCATGGCTGGTCTTTGGCATGGCCAGCCATGATGCACCAAGTTTTCCCAAAAAAGCAAGGCACTTAGGTAATTTTCCCTATTGGCCGGATTCATCCGGTTTTCTGGCATTCTTCAGCTCTTCCGCCACTTCATCAGCTTGCTTGCCGAATAACGCCCAGTCCCTCTCTTCCCGCAGAAGCAGGACTCCAAGGACTCTGTGATTGATTCCAGACCGCAGGGTCTCTGCTTGCATCCGGTAAAGCCTCAGAGTTTCCAGCGGCACAATCTCGTCGTCGTCCAGGCGCTCAATCTGGAAAGCGATGGACTCAAAGGCCAGATTCAGTTTAAGCAGGGCGTCGTAAACAGGTTGTTTGGGTTGCTCGAATATCGGGAACGGGTTAAATTCCTCATCAGCCATGATGCACCTCCAAGTGCGTTTTGGTTAGGGGTGCGCTCGTGCCAACAACACGGGCACATCCCGTTCTCACGTTGTATGCTTAGGCTTTCAGGGGGTCAAACGGTTATAACCGTTATGCAGGAAAATTCCGGGGTTTTATGCAAAGTAGCCCACTACCGAGCCGGGCCGTTTGTTGACTTTCGCTATTTGTTCGCATACCGTATTCCTGTGACTCAGGGCAATGAAGGGCTGGGAAGATCATCTATTATTTGGGTGCCCGTCTTATTGCAGCCGTGCGGCTGGCCAGAGAGGAAAAATGGGATATCTCGCCCAGAGTTACGAGCCGGATTGCGGACGCCATTGAGTTGGCCCGGCGGACTGTCACTATTTTCCCGACTTCCTTCGATTGTCGTCTTTGCACAGCATTTGGCAGTTCGCGCGACCATCTTCCCGCCCTTGCTCCACACGCTAGGCTGTGGCACTCCCATATTATCGATTACCTTTGGCTCGATTGTGGGTGATGCAGAGCATTTGGCAGTTGTCGGCCGAGCTTCCACCGCCCTTGCTCCATGCTGCAACGTGGTCAGCGTCCATTTCCTCGAACTCATAGATCCTGCTCTTGTTCGCGTCGTGCCCCATGGCGCAGAGCGGGCAGTTGGATTTGCTCGTCGCCTCTGCCGCGCTCGTTTGCTTCTCGTAGGCTGAGTGCGTGGTGGCATCGTCGAACACGCGCACTTCCAGCAGCCTGAAGTCCTGCTGGCCGCCGAGGATGAATTCGAATATCCCGCGCTTTTTCTTAATGTAGGGATCGCCGTAGAGCCGCCTCACGTCGGCAGACACCTTTTCTGGATCGTATGACTGGGAGTGATATTTCTCGTAGAGCTTGCCCCATTCCAAACTCTGCATCTCTTTCTTGACGTCTTTGAAAACCGTTGAAACCCAGTCGATCACGCTGTTGAAGTAGATATTTAGCTCATTGATGTTGTTATCGTTGCGATGCTGGCTCATGTAGCCGCCAATGTCGCCCTTGCTCACCCAGTCCAGCGCACGCTCCAGGAACTCCTGCCGGTTCGCGCTGGCCTTGACGTAAGCGCTCCACTTCTGGATGTTCGCGTTCTGGCTGTTGCTGAACTCTGCCTTCGCAAGGGTCACGAACAGCCCGGAAAAAATCGCGTTCAGTTTCTCTTGCTCGTTTAGAGGAACTCCGGCGATGTTGATCGTCTCGAACCAGTCCTTGATCTCCTTTTCGAGCCCTTCGCATTCGTAGATAAGAAGCTTCGACTCTTGAATCATAGCTCGTTGGTTGGCGGGTAGGCTGTCGAAGTACTTCGGATTGCCGCCTTCCATAATCGCGAACTTGCCCGTCACAAACCGCCCGATACTGGTGATTCGTTGCTGGCCGTCTAGCACTTCGAATTTGTCGTCACCGACCTTGTTGAAGTAGATCAGCCCGAGCGGATACTCCTTGAGCAACGAATGAATGACCGCCTGCTCCTTGCTGCCGCCCTTATCCGCATAGATATAATTCCGCTGGTACTCCGGCTGAATGGTGAGCTTTCCGCCCAGCCCGAACAGCCCTTTAGCCTCTAATTGGTTGTACACAAACCCGTCGCAAATGTTGGCGACGCTGATGTCGGTTCGCAGCCTGGTCTTCACTTTTTCGTCCCTCCTGCGGACCGGACACGGTGGCGGATGAGGATGCGCTTGAACACCTTGACGTCGTTGATGACGCCAGACATGTTGAGCGGAAAACTTCCGGGCTTGCCGAACCGACGGAAGAAGGCGTCTTTCTGGTCCTGAGCCGAGTACCACCGAATTCTATATGGGTTGTCCGGGTCACTGGATTCGAGGGTTCCGACAATCTCGAACTGGTCGGGGTTGTACTTATCGAGGAAGGTGATGGGAACACCCATCACTCCGTCGTAGTCGCTGGGAATCTCCTTGTATGTACCAACCTCAATGGCGTCGTAATTGTCGTATCGGTCGTAAGCCGCCTTTCCCCTCAGGTTCTTGCTAAACCGCAAATTGTCCGCCATGGTCATGAGATTCAGAGGATGGTGGCGGCGACCGTGGTCCAAATTCGTGTACCAGCACGACGTTGAAACTCGCGCTATTTTCGTGCCCGTCTCCTTGTCAATATGGTGAAAGTGCTCCCAGTCGTCCGGCACTTCAAAAAACATTCCGACATTGAAGTTCGTGCAGCCGAGCCACAGTCTGTTGGCCTTGATCAGCGGAAAGATTTCCTTGTAGGTGATCGAATTAGTGTTCCCGATGATCAGGAACTTCTTCCCGTGCTCCACGAGCTGCGCGACGTACTCACGGAACAGAGAGAAGGGTGGGTTCGTGACCACGATGTCCGCGCCTTTCAGGAGCGCGATGCACTCGGGACTGCGGAAATCGCCTCCGGGGTACTTCTCATCTGCTTTCAAGGCTATCCTTGCGGCCTTGTTCCGCTTGAGGAAAAGCTCGACGTCGGTCACGTTCGCGGCGCCGTCGCCATCCTCGTCTTTCACATGGTCGAGGATAACGGCGAGCGCCTTGGGCTTCTGGCGCTTGCCATTCCCCTCATTGTATTCCGGGAACAAGGTGCCCTGGCCGGCGATGGGAGAGCCGTCGTAGCTGGTGGTGACGAGCTTTTTGAGGCCGAGCTTGTTGAAGTTGGCGGCGAAGTACTTGAAGAAGTTGCTCTCGAATGGGTCGTCGCAGTTGCAGTAGACAACCTTGCCGCGGAAAGTGTTGGAGTCGAACTCGAGGTAGGCCTCGACCTCTTTCTGGATGTCGACATACTGGGTGTAGAACTCGTCCTGCTTGGACGCCTTGGCCGCGGTCAGGCCTCGGTCGGTTCAGCCACTTGCCTTCCATCATCTTGCGAGCTTGGGCTGCCATTGCCTTGACCTGAAATTTAACACCCGAATCGTGAGTTGGCAAATAACATCCGGCCCCAATTCGATTTTGGGCCTTTAGTATTCCTGGGGTAGCAACACCGTAGTCGCGGCCCGGCGCCCTTCATCGTCCATTGCCTCAGTGATGATCCAGATTTTGGCTCCGTCTTTCAGGTGGTAAGCGAAACCGTGGAAATGATAATCCATAAGAAGGAGGTGCTGCTATCCGTGAAACCATATTTCGTGGCAATTAGCTGTTTTTCCTGACTCTGCAATAGTTCCTGTTATGTCCTTGTGGCGAACTGCCCAAACGTCCCATTGACTTGTTCACGACTCCTGGCCGAGCGTGACTCTTCGCCTTCCGGAGCAAGCAGGCGGAAGAGAGCAGTACGATGTAAAAACTACGAAAGGACTTAATCTAACAATGTTGATAATCACAGGTAGAAACGGAATTGTGGAATCACTTAGAGAAGAGTTGAGCCGTATTGATCGAGCAATCACCATTCTTGACCACGCCAATGGAAGGTCGGGGTTCGGACGAGCAAGCTTCAACGGCGGATTAAACGGGAAACGCCGGAGACATTCAGCGGCCGCACGGCGGAAGCTTGCCCTCGCAGCAAAGGCTCGGTGGGCAGCCGCTAAGGAAGCCGGCAGAAACAGTCTGTAACTTTCGTGGTCGGCGGGTCAGTGATCATCGCGACCGCTCCGCTGATGATCCTTTGATCGGTTCTTTCGGGGTTTCCCGCCGACCTGTCTGCCTTCCCTCCTCTCTGTGCGCTGGTCGGCCAACCGACATCCCGGCATGTTTCAGATTAGAATTTTCTAAATAATTCTTTCACAGGGCAAAGGCAGTCAAACGACCGGATTCCGCATCAATTCGTATCCCTTTATCGGTTCGAATTGACTTTATTAACCCCACCCTGCTAGAAACATAAGCCTTGGGATCCAGTCCAAAAACTATTCGGGTAACAGAGGAATCAATGCGTTCAGGTCTTCCTGGTCTTCCTGTTTACTTGTGCGCAGTTGCGCTTTATTGTCTTTTTGCCATCGAAAAAGCCCCTGCGCAGGATTACTTCACCAATTGGTTCGACCGGGTCTCGGCCACTCAGGCTGAGCAGCCACACTGGATTACACCGCTGGTCACCGTGACGCCTAGACTCGAGGAGGAGTTTCGTTACGATTTCACCTGGCAGCGAAGCGCGAACGGAACGCTGTCCGAAAATTACGGCGGTGGCAAGGGTCTGGAACTGATTCCTGAAAGGCACGTCGAGATTATTCTCGGGATACCCTCTTACATTCAACACAACTCGGCTACGGTCAAGGATGGCGCCGGCGACACCCCATTCTTACTCAAATACCGCCTGTTCAGCGGCAATGAAGAGCATGGGAATTATATTGTTACGGTGTTTGTGGGCGGCAGTCTGCCCAGCGGCTCCTATAAGAATGGCGCGACCGACCCCTCGATTACCCCAACAGTGGCATTTGGCAAGGGTTGGGGACACTTGGATTTCCAGAGTACCCTGGGCAAGTCATTTCCCACGTGCAATACACGCGTGATCGCCCGCCCCGTCGCATTGAACAATGCCTTCCAATATCGGATTTTGAAACGGCTGTGGCCAGAGGTAGAGATCAACTCGACCTTCTTTCCAGATGGCGCGAACGCCGGCAAGAAACAGACATTCATCACGCCGGGGCTTGTGGTGGGACGCATTCCTCTTTATGACCGGCTGGGCCTCACGCTAGGAACAGGCGTGCAGATTGCTGCTACCCAGTTTCATACCACCAATCACAACTGGATCTTTACCATGCGCTTGCCCTTCTGAATCAGGGAATATTGTTTCCCACTCGATGGCCAACTCGGAAACGGTCAGTTCGTATTGATACTTTGCCGTCACCGTGCTGATCTCGGCTTCGATCTGCTGAAGCTGGGCTTCTAGCACGCGATTGCCAGGGAACCGCTCGGACGATGTATGAGTGTGCGGTAACGGCGAGGTATCTTCACCTGCATCCGGACAAGAGGGGGTTTCCTGACCGGGATGGCTCTGATTGCCATTCATCACATTTTGTTTGCAGAGATGTGGATTCGCTAACGAGCCCTTTCTTCTTCCTGTCCATCCTGTCCATAAAATGTGGAAATTGGTTCTACTGCCTGGACAAAAGGGAACTATATAGACACAGTGGAATGTATGGAAAATGCCGTATTTGCTTGAATTTACGGGTTATCTGGCCTGTAATCAGCAGCTTGCGAAAAATGGGGGAGGTAGAATCCCTTCTTCGGCACCAATTCTTTTGGAGTTTTACAGTTTAGTCCGACGCCAGGAAGAATCTCTGCTCGTCTGAGTTTGCGAACCTCGCAACTCCCCATCCTGCTACCGATTCCCTGCTCAAATCGTCTACATCTTCGAGTCCTAAGATAGATCGCAAGCAGGGCAAGAGGTGACAACGCAGATGACCACTCGACGAGAAGTTCTTCGCCTATTCGGTTCGGCCTCAGCCGCAGCATGGTTTGCGGCGATGCAGACAGGCGTCAATTTTTCTATTGCGCCAAATGCCTACCCTGCTGCGGCAGCCAAGGACGACGATTCCACTCCTCCTCTCGCACCTGGAGCACCCATGTCCCCGGAGAGGATCGCCTTAATTGAAGCCTTTAAGAAACAATCCGAGGGGCTGGAAAAGAAGTTCGAGGCGCGCACCCACAAGAGCGACTGGGTAATGCCCTACCGGCTGTTCCGGCCGGATGCAGCCGGGAAAATGCCGTTGCTGGTGTATCTGCACGGCAGCGGCGGGTTGGGCGACGACAATCTGAAGCAACTGGGCCTGGGCAATATCTTTGGCACACGCGTCTGGCTGCTTCCCCAGAACCAGAAGAGTTTTCCCTGCTACGTCCTGGTACCGCAGACCGACCGGGGATGGGCTCGATACGATTTGTCGCAACAGACAGAGGGGCCGCCGAAGGTGCTTTCCGGTTTAGGAGATGGGTCACGGTTGGCCCTGGAGATTATCGACGCCTTGCGCCATGAATTCGCCCAGTCTGCCCAGTCCATTGATGAACGCCGCATCTACGTAACGGGTCAATCGATGGGAGGCGCGGGCGTTTGGAATATCGTGACGAACCGTCCACGGTTTTTCGCCGCCGCTGTACCGTGCTGTGGAAGTGTCTCGGCCGATGATGGCGCCGGGGCCATTGAGACGCCGCTGTGGAATTTCCACGGAGACTCTGACAAGACCGTTCCTGTGTCCGTGTCGCGTGACCGCATCGCAGCAAGACGGAAAGCAGGAGGCCGACCGCTCTACACCGAGTACCCTGGCGTGGACCACAACGTCTGGGAGTGGGCTTTCACCGAACCTGCATTGGTGAAGTGGATGTTCTCGCAGCGCCGTGGCTGATGCTGGAACTCACCCGCCTGATCCCGTATTGTATCTGCCATGAAGATGCGCCATCTCTACACGCTCCTGGTGGTGTGGTGCGCCCTTGTGATCGTGCCCGGAATGCTTGTGGCACTTGGTATGTTCGGGCGGATCGATATGAATTCGAATCTTCCCGGCATTGTGATTCTTCCATGGATCCTGGGATATCTCGCCCAGTTCGCGGTTTTCATGTGGATCATGAACATCGCCGGCGAGCAGAAGGTGCTCTGGTGGTTTGCGGCGTCTCTGCTGCCGTGGGCGGTCGACTGGACGCTACCGGTCTCGCCGCTGTTCATGTTGTTGTGGATCCCGGTCATGGTCGCGGTTGCGGCTTGGATCGCCCTCGTCGCTCGACGGGCCGAATCGCTCCAGCAGCAGGGTATCCGCGCCACAGGGGTGGTGCTCGAAGTGCTGAAGCCCTGGATGAACGTAGTTATCAACAACGTCTACATCAGGCGCAAAGTGCGGCTCCGGATCGAGCGCGAGGATGGGGTTCCAGCCTACGAGGGTATTTTGAAAGGCCTGTTCATGCTTGGGGAGATCCCCTCGCCCGGCGATAGAATGCCCCTTCTCGTCGATCCGGCAAATCCGCAGCGATTCGAGTATGAGAAAGGAACGCGCCCGGCGGGAGCTGCACACGCACATTCAGCAGCGGCAAGCCGGACAGGGCAAGGGAGCATTGCGGACGAGCTGGTCAAGCTGGCGGAGCTGCATGACCGCGGAGCTATTACCGATTCCGAATTCAACGCCGCCAAGCAAAAACTGTTGCGCCCGTAGGATGCGTGATTGAATCAACGAATCGTTTCAAGATTTTGGCACACAGGCAATACCCGTTACGCAAGCGCTGCTCCCAAAAGAGAATTCTCCATGTGCAAGCGCACCTGCAAACAAATAGTTTGAGAATCGCCTGGAAATCCACTTATATTAGCGTGCACTTATATTAGCGTGTACAAGGACGATGGCCGCGGTCTTACCAATGCAGACGGAAGTTACATGGATTGCCAAAATCGGCAGCGCGGGAATCGGCGCCACCTGGGGATGGTTGATGACGCTTGGGACCCGAAGCCATCGAATTTCCATGGGGACTGCATACAAACTTGTATTGGCTACAGCGGCCCTGGGCGGCGAGGTATTTCTCTTCTCCGGCATTGAAGGGCTGCTGATTTTTTTAAGCGCCTGCGTGGCCGCATCAGCGCTTCACTCCGGATGGCTGTGGGAGTTGAAGCGGCGCTCTCGTTGATCCAATGATCCAATGATCCAACTGGTCCGCGCAACAAACGCCGTGGAACAAACAAGGAGAACGATTCCATGCAAACAACGCAAGTGGCGCCGGCCGCAACCACCCTGCAGCTTCTTGGCGCTGGGGCCTTCGGGGTCCTGATCGGCTGGTACGTCTACTACATTAACCGTTACCGCAAGGGCGATGTACATCTGAGCGATCTGGTGACCCTGATCGGCGTGGTTGGAGGCGGCGGGATTCTGGCGATTTTTCCGGCCAAGAGCGACCTCTTCGGCGCTTATGGTATCGGGCTCGCGATCGGGTTCTTCCTGTATTTCCTGGTACTGATTTACCTGGTGCGCAAGTCGAGCAATTTTGATGTTGACTGGTTTCTGGACGGACGCCGAAAAAAGCCGAGTGTCGATTACATCGTGCCGGCAAATAGCCGCGGCAGCGGCGGAGCCATGGAAGAGTGAAGCTTGTTTCAAAAATGTTTCCACACTTTCTAACGATGCAGAACAGAAATCCAGGGCTAAAGCCCAATACTGTTCCCTTAAAGAGTTTGAAACCTTTTGAGTCAATGGCAAAAACGCAACGTCCCTCCGATTTACCCCGCTCACGCGTGGGTAAATTCTCGGGATGAAGACCCGTTTTTAATCGGTTCATTTTTAGCGTTACCCCAATGGAAACTCTCCGGACCCATGCCGGTAGTATCGCAAGCAGAGAGGAAAGGCTATGAGAGAGATCGACCAGTGGCAGTTCAGCGTAATTCCGGGCGAGAAGGTGACCTTCCGGGTGGCGCCCAGAGAGACTGAGGCCCGGTTTGTTGGCGTCTGGCTGGATCAGCAGAAGATGTCCCCGGTCTCACAGTCCCAGCCTTACGATGAGTACGTCTGGACGGTTTCCAAAGAACTGGGCGAAAGACATGTGCTAAAGCTGGAGTGCAATTTTTCTGCCGCTGCCCCAGCTACCGCAGAATATGACTTCTGGGTGATTGGATCAGAAACGGGAAAGGAATTTCTGCGCAGTGTGGCCAAGAAGGATGGCAACAATCAGGACATTGATATTGAGTTCTTCGTGCTAATGGAAATCTACCTGGCGGCAGTTCCACCTCCGACCAAGGATGCAGAAGAAGTGGAGGAGCGAGCGCCTGAAAGTGCGGACGCACCCATGCCACGGGACGAGATCAGGGAGTCTTGGGCCGTTTCGCTTCCTGAACAGGAGCCGATCATGGACTTGGAAGACGAAGGCCGGAAACCGCAGAACCGGAAGCGGGCCAAGCCGCCGCTGCGGTTGGAATCGGAAATCGTGCGGGAAAGCCCGAAAAGACCGGGCGGAGGCGTCGCGATCACCGCGGCGTGCCCGCTAGTAGTCCCGCCTCAGATGGTGGAACGCTATGGCCCCGGCGCCGGAAAGCCACAGCCCCAGCCTGCTTCACCCGTGCCGGCTGAAGAACGCGGTCCAATCAGCAAAGCCGCACAAAGCGCCGGTCAGAAAGCGGCGCCCTCCCGAGAGCGTTTCGTCAACGTTGGTTTCACTGCCCAGGCGGCCCCAGGAGAGAATTTGCCCAGAAATATGCCGCTGACGTGCGGACAGGCATACTACTTTTGCGTGGAAATCGGGCCTCTGGATACAGAGTCTTTGGAAGCACAGTCTCCTACAGCTTTCCCCACCGAGCAGCTTCCAACCCATGCGCGTCTCCAGGTGGTGCTGTTCTCCTTTGAACATGGCCTGGAAGTCCAGGCCGGAGCAGCCGTTGGTGAACTAACGCTCCAGGGCGATGGATCCGCCGTGGTAAGCCGCCAGCCGGCACAGCCAATGAATATCGACAGCACTTCAGAAGTGCTGCGGCGCAAATTGTTTTTTTCCGTGCGGGCCCCGGCCACAGCCGGCGAATGTAAATTGCGTTGCAGCATCTACTACCAGCAGCTATTGGTGCAGTCACGCCTGATTCAGGCGCGAGTGATGCGCCATCCGGTGGCCAGCGATGGAGCCCTTCGCTCCGAAGTGGACTATACCCTGAGCCGGACCATTCGTCCCTCGCATCTGGCCGGGATGGGGTCCCACCAGCTCAGCATGATGTTGAATGATAATGGCGACGGCAAAGTGGGCCTCAGGTTCTTTGGCGAAAAACAATTTACCGCGGACGCCACCTTCGATGGCCAGAAACTGCAAGACCTGATCAACCAGGCACGGCATACCCTTCGCGTTGCCGCCTGGGGCGATAAAGATCCCTGGACCCAGGACAAACAATACAGATACGGTGGCGCGCGCAACTTTAACCAATTGAAAGCCGACCTGGTGCAGATGGCGCGTAAAGGCTACGCTTTTTATGGCAAGATCGTCGACCAGTTTACGGGCGGCAAAAAGCAATCCGATGACCTGGCTGCCCTGATGAAAAAGCCAGGCCGCGTGCAGGTTGCCCTGAAAGAAACTGCGCGGCATCTTATTCCCGCGGCTTTGATCTACGACTATCGCCTGGACACCGGTTTGAATGACGGTGATTACCAGATCTGCGCAACTTTCCAAAAAGCATTTAACGCCAATGCCTCGCTGGAGGAAACCGATTGCTTTAAAGGCCTGTGCCCGGAGCAGGGGAAATCGGTTATTTGTCCCGGTGGCTTCTGGGGATTTCGGCACTATCTGGGAATGCCGCTCTCGCTGGAGGAAGCTCCGGATGCACCGACGGAAATTGACTGGCAAGGAACACCCCATCTGACCATGGCCATTTCCACCACTCTTGAGTTGAGGGAAGCGCACATTAAAGTACTGAAAGCGCTCAAGCCGGGCTGGACCTGGGATTATGCTGACACGCGCGATGCAGCTATCACTCTGATGAAGGAGAAAAAGCCGCATCTGGTTTATTTTTACTGTCACGGGGGCCTTGCGGACAACGAACCCTATATCAAGGTAGGGCCATCCGATGGGCCGCGGCTGACCGATTCATTTCTGCGCGACGAGATCCAATGGGACGAGCCGCGCCCTCTGGTGTTCATCAATGGTTGTCACACCACCGCGCTGGAGCCGGAGCAGGCGCTGGAGTTTGTGAGCACCTTTGTCCAGTTGGCCCATGCGGCAGGCGTGATCGGTACGGAGATCACCGTTTTTGAGCCTCTGGCCCAGACTTTCGCGGAAAACTTTCTGCGAAAATTTGTGGTGGAAGGGAAAAGCGTGGGTGAAGCCGTCCGCAGTGCCAGGCTGGCCTTGCTGGCGAGCGGTAACCCGCTTGGCCTGGCTTATGTTCCCTATGCCATTGCCAGCATGCAGATGGTAGAGCAACCCGCGGTAAAGTCTAATTGACATTTGCGCGGCAAGCGGCGGGGCAAACATCAGGCACAGCTGCGGACAAGATCAGCTTAGTCCGCAGCTACGGGACAGGATCGTGCTCGCAAGCGAACAAGTCCTTTTGGTTCTGAGCTTTCTAACTACTAAGTACCAAATACTAAATACTGTTTCTAGAACGTAACGTGCAGCGCCATTTGCACTATACGCGGGCTGCCGAGAGTGTTCTGAATCAATCCGAATCCACTTCCTGCCGCCGCCGCAGAGCCATTGGCAAAAAAGGTCGGTGGATTGTTAAAGCCGTTATTGAATGACACGTTGTTATTGGGCGTGTCGAAACTGGGCGTGTTGGTGACATTGAGAATATTGAGGGCGTACTTAATGTGTACGCGCTCGTTGATGGCAGTGTCCTTGAAGATGGAAATATCACCGCGCTTCTGGAATGGACCGCGGAAGAGGTTGCGTCCGTTGTTGCTGAACGCGGATTCGAGCGTGTCGCCGGCGGGAACGCCATCCTGGCCCGGTGCGAGGAACTGGGGCTGGAATGCGTTGGGGTTCAATCCACCATGGCCGTTGCCGGCAGTCTGCGGCGTGAAGCCGGGCGCCAGGGGAACGATTGGGTTGGTGATAAAGTCGTTGCTCCCGTAAAAAATGCTGCCCTGTGCGCCACTGAAATCAATCACGCTATAGGGTTGTCCGCTCTCGAACGTAGTCACGCCGGCAATGCCCCATCCATTCAGAAACTTGTTGGCCAGCCCGTGGAAGCTGGCAATCCTGGGAATCTGGTAGATGTAGTTAATGGAAAGCACGTGCGTGCGGTCAAAATCAGAATTGCCATAGTTCTGCCGCAGGTTGAGGGCATCGTTGCCATTAAAGAACAGCCCCAGAGCGCTGCCTTCATCCAGAGAATGCGAATACGTGTACGAGGTGTTGACCATGAAGCCATGGCTGAAGCGCTTGGTTACCTGCAGTTGCGCGGCGTTATAGCTGGAGATGCCATTCGCCTGGTAGAGAACCGAGTTGGGGGAAAACCCAACAAAGGGCACGCGCAAGTCGGTGTTTCCGCCGTCGAAAGAGTTGACGGTCTCCGAAGGCACCACGTTATAGCCATACGAGGAGGTCTGGCCGTTGATTGGATTTTGCGCGGTGGCAACTCCCGGCTGGTTAAAGGGGATCGGTTCCACCTCATGTACGCCGTGGTTTCCGATGTAAGCCGCGGTCACCACCCAATCGTTCACCGGCTGCCACTGGATATCGAGATTCCAATTCTCCGAATAGGGCAGCTTGTTGCGCGGGTCATAGCCGCCGAATTCAAACGGGGTGCCACCGTTGATGAGCCCTGCGAGATTCGGCAGGCTATTAGCGAAAGCCTGCGGAGTCTGGCCTGCCGGAGGGGGCGTTGTGCCAAACGGATTTTGAAAGGTAGCGCCTGCGGGGGCCTGGGTCTGGACAACCGATGGTGGCTGCAGGGTAGCGCCGAACGGCCCATTGATGCCGCCGCCGGCTGTGGGCGAGAACTCGGTGAAGAATTCACCCCGGTCATAGTACATGCCCCAGCCGGCGCGAATCACCACCTTGTCCTTCAGGAAAGAAGGACTCCAGGCGAGCCCGAGGCGTGGAGCAATTCCCCATTGCCGCCCGGTGATGGTGGAATTGCTTGTGCCGGGAGTGGCAAACTGCGGATTATTTCCAGCTACTACCAGTCCATCGTTCACGATTGTGTCAGTGCCAGAATTAAATTGGTATTTGGTGGGATCAAAGTTGATCAGATTCCCATTGACTTCGGATAACGGGCCGTCCCAGTCATAGCGCAATCCCAGCGTTAGATTGAGGGTCTTGGTGATCCTGAATTTGTCGCTGGCATACATTCCCGCCTGATTGGCGCGATAGTAGCGGCTGGTGGCGCCAGTGAAGAGTTGCGTGCGGTTGGTCAATATATTGCCAGTCAAAAAATCCAGGAAGGTGTTGAAATCTACCACCCCCACCTGGTTGGCCAGATTGATGATGTTCAGTTGCGAGCGATCAAAGTTGCCCCCAAACTGAAGCGTATGCCGTCCCTTCACCCACGTCAGATTACTGCTCAATTCAATCTGGTTCTGAGCTACGCCCGTATTGGCAAAGTTGGTATTCGGCCCGAACTGAAGCCCACCCAGGTTGGCGGCATTGGGGTTGGGATCGTTGATACTGCGAATCGAGATGCCGGGAAACTGCTGGCTGCCAAAAACATTGATGCCCGCAGCACCGGCGGTGAGCGGCTGCCCAGTGGTGGAGAACACCTTCTCGCGCACAAAGCCTATCTTCTGGTCCCAGCTTACGGACGGTGACACCGAGATTACGTTCTGCAGCGAAGCCGTGTTTCCCTGGGAGAGCAACTGCTGAGGGAATCCCAACAGGTTGTCATTGCGGGTGAAGGGAGTGTTCGTAGGGTCAACCTGGAAATAGGTTTTGAGGAAGATCTGGTCTTTGGAGTTGAGGATGTAGTCGAGATTGCCATTGGCCTGATGGGCGATGAAACTGGAATTTGGCGGAATGAACGATCCGTCGGTTCCGGCCAACAGGGCGTTAGCGACGTTGTTTGGTGAAGGAATCAGGAATTGTCCGTTGGGCAGCTTGAACTGCATCAGCGTAGCTGCGACTGGGTTCACCGCCACAGGAGCGCCACCATTCAACGTTGTGGCTAGAGCCTGCAACGCCGCCGGGCTGCGATCACTGGTCAGCTCTGTGGGCACGTTGAAGGTCTGCGCCGAGACGCCGCCAGGAATGTCGCTAACCGTTGTGTATTGATAGGAGGCGAAGTAAAACAATTTGTCTTTTATGATTGGGCCACCCAGGGTCGCGCCCACGTTGCCGCGGTGCAGCGGCGGTAGGGGGATAGGGGCCGGTGCGCCGGTGGGACCTGTGATGGTGCCGTTTTCGGCGTTGTTGTTGAAGAAGTTGTTCGCGTCCAATCCGCCAAAATCGCGGTAGCCGTAAAGTTGGCCGTGCATGGCGTTGGTGCCGGACTTAGTCTGAACGTTGATGTGCGCGCCAGAAGTTGCTCCCTGGCTTGCGTCGTACATGGAGGTATTGACTCGCAGCTCCTGGATGGTTTCCGGCGGCGGCGAAGGCAGCCCCTGGCCGATGGCGTCGTAGACGGAGGTGTTGGTCTGGATCGTGGCCCCGCCGTTAATAAAGTTTTCTCCCGTATTCAACACGTTGCGGTTGCCGGGGAGCGAGCTTCCCGATTTTCCGTTGAAGATATTGCTCACATTCACAGAGTTGATGGTGAAGGTGTTGCTGGTGTCGCGCTGACCGTTGGCCCAGATAGCCTGGTTTCCCAAACCGGCGTTGGTGCCGGTTCCACCAAGGAAATCAGCGTTCACACCGGGACTCAAGACCGCCAGTTGCGTAAAGCTGCCGGTACCGAGCGGCGTCTCCTCAATCTGCTGGCTGTTCAGAACATAGCCATTGGTGGTGTCTACGCTGTTCAGCAGGGGCGTGCCATTGACCTCGACCGTGGTATCACCGCCACCAGGCTGCAGCTTGACCTGAACCGTCGCGGTGCGATTGGCCTGCACCAGCACACGATCGTGAATTTCCTTTTTGAATCCAGTCTGGTTGAAGGTCAGCGTGTACGTGCCAATAGGAAGATCAGCGAAGAAGAACGAGCCGTCATCCCTGGTGACCGCAGATTTCTTGAGGCCCGTATCGTTGTTCACCAGTTCCACGTTGCTTCTCGGAATCACTGCTCCGGTGGAATCAGAAACGATGCCGGAAATTGTGCCCAATTGTTGCTGCGCCATGACTGGAATGGAAGAAAATGCCAGAACAAAACAGAAGAACAGGAACAGGTCACGCCTATGGTGGGCCATGTGCTTACCTCAGTTGGGGGATTGGCGAACTAAACAGAAAAGTGTAACGCTTTTTTATGTTAATGCCGTGTAAAAACGTCGATGAGTAGCTGAGGAAAACAGGGCCTTAATCAACCTATTGGCGAGTCGTGCCTGGAGCGGCGGCCTTTAAGAAAATATTAAGAAGGCCGGGGAAAGCGGCAACAAAGATCTGCCGCCTTCCCCGTTCTCGGCTAGAAAGCAACGTGAAGTGACATTTGCACTAGACGCGGGCTGCCGATGGTGTTCTGAATGGGGCCGAATCCGCCTGCCTGGCCGGCGGGAACAATATTGGGTGGATTGCTGAAGCCGGAGTTGAACGATGCGTTGTTATTGGGTGTGTCAAAGCTGGGCGTGTTGGTGACATTAAAGACATTGAAGGCGTACTTAATGTGTACGCGTTCGTTGATGGCGGTGTCTTTGAAGATGGAAATATCACCGCGCTTCTGGAACGGGCCGCGGAAAAGATTGCGTCCGTTGTTGCTGAAGGTGGATTCGAACGTGTCACAGGCTTTGGTGACCGGATCGCAGGCGGGAACGCCATCCTGGCCAGGCTGCAGGAACACGGGCCCGAAGGCCGCCGGGTTCAATCCGCCATGGCCGTCACCCGCAGTCTGGGGCGTAAAGCCGGGAGCCAGGGGCACAATGGGGTTGGTGATGAAGTCGTTGGTCGAGTAGAAGATGCTTCCTACGGCGCCGCTGAAATCGATGACGCTGTACGGCTGTCCGCTCTGGAAGGTGGTTACGCCGGCAAAGCCCCAACCATTGAGAAGTTTGTCTGCGGCGCCGTGGAAGTGCGCGATTTTCGGGACCTGGTAAATGTAGTTGATAGACAGCACGTGCGTGCGGTCGAAATCAGAGCTGCCGTAGTTTTGTCGCAGATCGAAGGCATTGTTGCCGTTAAAGAACAGTCCCAACGCGCTGCCTTCATCCAGCGTACGCGACCAGGTGTATGAGGTGTTGACCATGAATCCGTGGCTGAAGCGCTTGGTCACTTGCAGTTGCGCGGCGTTATAAGTCGAGATGCCGTTCGTCTGGTAGAGGACTGAATTGGGTGAAAAGCCTACAAAGGGCACGCGCAGATCGGTGTTTCCACCGTCAAAGGTGCTGATGTTTTCCGCGCTCACCCCTTTAGCATTAAAACCATAGGAAAGAGTCTGGCCATTGATGGGATTTTGCTGGGTTGCAATCCCCGCTTGATTGAAAGGAATCGGCTCCACCAGGTGTAAGCCCTTGTTCCCGATGTAGGCGGTGGTTATGACCCAATCATTGATGGGCTGCCACTGGATGTCCAGATTCCAGTTCTCCGAATAAGGCAGAGTGTTGCGCGGGTCGTAGCCACCGAACTCAAACGGTCTGGCGCCTTTGGCGGTTGCCACCAGGTTAGGCAAGCTGTTGGCAAAGGCTTGCGGTGTCTCACCCGCCGGAGGCGCTGCTGTGCCGAACGGATTTGCGAAAGCAGTACCTTTGGGGGCGCTGGTTTGAACCACTGCGGGTGGCTGCAGAGTGGCTCCAAAAGGCCCGTTAATGCCGCCTCCGGCCGTTGGCGAGAACTCGGTAAAGAATTCGCCCCGGTCGTAGTACATGCCCCAGCCGGCACGAACCACCACGTTCTTCACGAAGGAGGGACTCCAGGCAAGCCCCAGGCGTGGAGAGATTCCCCATTGGCGTCCGGTGATGGTGGAATTACTTGTGCCGGGAGTGGCAAACTGCGGGTTGTTGCCGGCCACCGACAAACCGTCGTTCACAATGGTATCTGTGGCCGCATTAAACTGGTACTGAGTGGGATTGAAGTTGATCAGATTTCCATTGAGTTCAGATAGCGGGCCGTCCCAGTCATAGCGCAGTCCGGCCGTCAGGTTCAGGGTCTTGGTCAGCCGGAGCTTGTCGCTGGCATACATTCCGGCTTGGCTGGCGCGATAGTAGCGGGTGGTGGCTCCGGTGAAGAGCGAGGAGCGGTTGCTGTCTATCGTACCGGTCAAAAAATTCTGGAAGGTGTCGAATGTTACCACTCCCACCTGGTTGGCCAGATTGATCACGTTCAGTTGTGAGCGGTCAAAATTGCCTCCAAACTGAAACGTATGCCGTCCCTTGACCCAGGTAAGATTGCTGGTCAGCTCAAGCTGATTCTGGGCTACACCGGTGTTGGCAAAGTTGGAAGTAGGTCCGACTCTGAACCCTCCTAAGCGGGCGGCATTCGGATCCTGGTCGCCGGCGGCTCGAATGCTAATGCCGGGAAATTGCTGGCTGCCAAAGAGGTTGATGCCAGCGGCTCCGGGCGTGAGTGGCTGTCCGGCCGTGGAGAACGCCTTTTCACGCACGAAACCGATTTTCTGGTCCCAACTGACGGAAGGCGAAACAGAGATCACGTTCTGCAGAGAGGCCGTATCGCCTTGGGCAAGCAATTGCTGAGGAAATCCCAAAGCGTTGTTACCGCTAGTGAATGGCGTAGTTGTGGGATCGACCTGAAAATAGGTCTTAAGGAAGATCTGGTCCTTTGAGTTCACGATGTAGTCGAGATTGCCATTGGCCTGGTGAGCGAAGAACGTGGAAGCTGGGGCGACTAACACTCCATCAGAGGTCGCTTTTGCGCCGGGCTCAGGGTTTTGGGATGATGGGATCAAGAGCTGTCCATTCGGCAGCTTGAACTGCAGAAGCGCCACGGCAACCGGGTCGATAGCAGTCGGCGCAGTCTTACCCTTTGGGGTCAGGGCCTGCGCAAGGGCGAGCAAGGTCGCCGGGCTGCGGTCGTCGGTCAGCTTGGAAGGCACGGAGAACCTCTCAAATCCGCCGGTCAGGCTATCGCTGTCGCTCGTCCACTGATAGGACGCAAAGTAAAACAGCTTGTCCTTCTTGATTGGGCCGCCCAAAGTGCCGCCGGCGATGCCGCGGTGCACAGGTAGCTGGGGAATGGGAGCGGTCGCCCCATTCTCACCATTGTTGAAGAAGAAGTTATTCGCGTCCAAACCGCCGAAATCGCGATACCCGTACACCTGGCCGTGCATCGCGTTCGTGCCCGACCTGGTCGAAACGTCAATGTGCGCGCCGGAGGTTGCTCCCTGCGTCGCGTCATACATGGACGTATTCACCCGCAGCTCCTGGATAGTTTCCGGCGGCGGCGAAGGCAGGCTTTGGCCGATGGCGTCATAGACGGAGGTGTTGGTCTGGATCGTGGCGCCGTCGTTAAGGAAGCTTTCTCCTGTATTCAGCACGTTGCGGTTGCCGGTGACCTGGCTGGAAGATTTTCCGTTAAAAATATTGCTGACGCTCACTGAGTTGATGGTAAAGGTGTTGCTGGTGTCACGCTGGCCATTGGCCCAGATGCTTTGGTTGCCCAGCCCGGCGTTGGTACCGGTCCCAGCCAGAAAGTCAGCGTTGACACCGGGACTCAAGACCGCCAGTTGCGTAAAGCTGCCCGTTCCCAGCGGCGTCTCCTCAATCTGCTGGCTGTTCAGGACATAACCATTCGTGGTGTCCACGCTATTGAGCAATGGTGTTGTGGTGACCTCAATGGTGGTGTCATTGCCGCCGGGCTGCAGCTTGACGGTTACCGTAGCGGTGCGATTGGCCTGCACCAGCACGCGATCGTGGACCTCCTTCTTGAATCCAACCTGGTTGAAGGTCAGCGTGTAGGTGCCAATTGGAAGGTCAGGGAAAAAGAACGAGCCGTCATCTTTAGTGGCTGTGGTTTTCTTGAAGCCGGTATCGTTGTTTACCAGAGCTACATCGCCTCTGGCGATCACCGCGCCCGTGGAATCAGAAACCGTGCCCGCGATAGCGCCCAATTGTTGCTGCGCCAAGGCTGGAAGACAAAGACAAGCCAGAAGCAGACTCAGAAACGGAAGAAGGTAACGCTTACGGTGGACCATGTGCTTACCTCAGCAGGGGATTTGTTGTTCAAAGCAACGCTGAAGTTTAATGACGGTGTGTTAATGGCATATGAAAGTTTAGGAAATACGTCGGTGGAAATCATGATTTAAGGTTGTCCAGAATTTGGACGAGGAGCGTTGACCTATGATTGCGCAATCAAGAGCTGTATCGATTTTAAAAAGGTGCAGGAGGTCGGTAGAGGGGAGAAGACGCTCACCGTCCAAAAAAGGAAACGGTCCTGGAACAAGAGAGCGATTTGCCAATTGCTAATTACTGGCGTTTGCTGGCGCTGGTGCTTGAGGAAGATCCTGCGGAAGCCACGGCATCCGCGCCCGATCTGGTATCAGGGTTCTGTAGATCGCTTTGATGGTTGGGTCCGAGTCCCAGTTTGATGAGTGCGCGAGAATCAGGTGTAACTTTCGATTGCCATCCATTATCGGCCTGGTAACGGGCCATGGCTGCTTCGCTGCGTGCGTCCCAGCTTCCGGTGGCATTCCCATCGAGATATTTTTCGCGGATCAAGGCCTGTTGTATCTCGCTGGTGCGGGCGGCATCCATCTTCTGTTGCCCGTGGTGCTTCCATGCGCCCTTGCGGGAGCGGCGATGTTTGGGGGTTTTGTGGTGACCAGTTTTTGACTTGGCCGCCGTCTGTTTCGCAGTCTGGGATTTGGCCGGGATCACACCGGCAAAGAGCGCCACTACGGTGGCCGCGACAAGAAAGTTTTTGGTTACTAAACGCAAGCAATCACCTCACATGCACCCCATTACGCGCCCGCCGCCGATCTAACATTAATAAAATCAGCGTCTTAGGCACCCTGGGGCTGGGTATCCTCCCCGGAAAGCCCTACCCTCGCCTGCTCGCCGATACAGTGCCGGGGGTTGAAATTCGCCCACGCGGGAGCATCATTGCATGTTTGATGCTCCCGGTCTAGCGATATGTTGACTTGCCCAGGTTACGGAAGGGTACCTGAAAAGAAGACGGTACCCGCTCCCCGTCCAGTTCCCCTGCGGACAAGGAAGGCCACATCCTCACCGCTTTTCAAGGCTGCGGTAAGCTTCCTGAACTCATCCTCAGTATTCACCGGCTGGCGATTGACCTGGAGAATCACATCTCCAGGCTGAAATCCGAGATCATCGGCAAAGGAGTCCGGCTTCACATCTGATACTTGAACGCCTTTGCCTTCAGGCGTCCCCATCCGCTGTGCCATTTCTGGAGTGATTGCGCGGACGTTAATGCCCAGCTTCGTCGGCGCAGGCTGGCTCTCGTCCGCAGCTTCCTGCGTCTCCTCGTTCCGCTCAGGAAAGAGCTTGACGCGATCAGCCACTGTTACCTTGGCTTCTTTTTCCTGGCCATTGCGCACGTAAGTAAGTTCAACCTTGCTACCCGGCTTGGTGCTGGAAATCAAGGCCACCAGTTCGTCGCCGCTTTTGACCGGTTTGCCGTTGATGGCCGTGATGGTATCCCCGGTCTGCAATCCCGCCTGGTCGGCGGGAGTGCCGGAGCGCACGCCCGAGATGGTTACTCCATTCTTCACTCCGTAAACACGCGACAGCGCCGGACTCGGCACGGCGTTGAATTCCACGCCAATGGAACCACGCGAAACCTTGTGCTCAGGGCCGGTCAATTGATTGTAGACATCGCGGACGGTATTGGATGGCATGGCAAAACCCACGCCCTGGTAACCATAACTCTGGGTAAAGATCGCTGTGTTGATCCCAATCACTTCGCCGGACATGTTTACCAGAGGGCCGCCGGAGTTTCCCGGATTGATCGCCGCATCCGTCTGGATGAACGACTGGAAATTGCGGTTGGGATTGATATTGCGTCCCTTGGCGGAGACGATTCCCGCGGTCACCGTCTCTTCCAGACTGAAGGGGCTGCCGATAGCCAGGACCCAATCGCCCACTTCCATGACGTCCGAATCACCCAGCCTGGCTGGAGTGAGGCCATGGTCCTTAGGAGGTTCAATCTTGATCACGGCCAGGTCGGTCTCGCGGTCGGAACCGACTATTTTGGCATCGTGCAGCACGCCTTGGGGTTCGTCCTTCAGCTTAACGCGAATGCGGTCGGCGCCATCAACCACGTGAAAATTAGTGACGATATAGCCATTGGAGTTCATGATGATGCCGGAGCCAAGGGATTGCTCACGACCTGCGCCGCCCGGTGGGACTCCTTCCTCATCGCCGCCTTGACCGCCTTGTCCACCCTGGCCACCCTGGCCGCCAAAGAAACGATCAAAAAAATCCTGGAAGGGGTCCTGCCCTCCACCGCCCGGCGGGGTGACGCCGGGATGGCGACCCCGTCGCCGGGGCTGCTGCTTAGGATTGGATTCCGAGTTGATGTTGACTACCGACGGCTGAAGCTGCTTAGCCACCTGCCTGAATGTGTTGCTGAGTTGCTGCGGGCTTTGCAGGGGCAGTAGAGTGGCGTCCGCTGTTGGAGTGGAGTTTCCTCTCACACCGCTCTTGCTCACTACCGTGCCGATCAGAATGCCCAGAGTCAGGGTAAGCAGGACGACCAGGGTGGAAAGCCACCGTTGGGCCTTGATTCGGGCTGTGAGAGCGGTAAAACGCGAGTTCATACTGAGATTCCTCCGAGCCTTAACACGAATCACTATTATAAATCGAGTGCTTTCGGGAAAGTAACCACCTGGTGGCCAGCATCTGTTGGTTAGACGCTCTCCTGCACCCTTTTGTTATCCAGAGCGACCCTTTGGGAGCGGGTTTTCGGGCCAGGAGAAATTGAGGGGGGAAATTGTAAAATCGGCGTAAATAGGGATGATTGTACTGATTACACCGAGAGCCTGAGGGTTAAAGGGCGTAGAGGGGCTAAGGGCCAATTACCTACTGACGGCTTTACCCCTCCACCAGTGCCTGTTCTGGTCGGGAGACATTCCCCAGCATTTCGGACACTAACACGCCCGCCACGATCAGCAGCGCCCCGGCCCCGGCCCGCACTCCCAGCCGTTCCTTAAGCACAACAAAAGACGTCAGCCAGGCAAACACCGGCTCCAGCGTAAAGATCAATGCGGCGTGGGTTGCCGGCGTAAATTGCTGGGCCCAGGCTTGCACCGTAAAGGCCAGAGCAGTCCCCAGAATGCCAGTAACCAGGATGGCTGTGACCACCGTCGAAGAGAGCTGCATGTGCAGGTGTTCCAGAAAAGGCGCAGAAATGGCCATCAGAACTGCAGACACCGCTATCTGCAGGACTGCGATTTGCTCAAAGGGAAAGCGCTGCGTGGCGCGCCCGATAAAGATGATCTGGAAGGCGAACCCCAACGCGCAAGCTATGGTGAGAACGTCACCCAGATTAATGTTGGCAAAGTCTGCCATGCCTTGCCGTCCAGGCGGAACCGTCATGAAGAAGAGCCCGGCAAAAGCCGTCAGAATGCCCGCTGCGCGCCAGGGGTTGATGTGTGCCCTCCAGAGAATGATCAACAGCAGTGGAACCAGCACCGTGGAGACTCCGGTGAGGAAAGCTGATTTTGAGGGCGTAGTCAGGTGCAGGCCGGTGGTTTGAAATGCGTATCCCAGAAACATAAACACGCCCACCACCACGCCCGCACGCATGGCCGGCCTGGTTAGCCGGGACAGTTGTTTGCGGTAGATCAAGGCCAGCAGGGTCGCCGCCAGGGTCATCCGCACGGCATTGAACAACAGCGGTGATGCAGATCGAAGCGCTTCCTTAACCAGTACAAAACTCGTGCCCCAGATCAGGGTCATGAGAACCAGCAGGATGTGGGCTTTGAGAGAGCGGTCTTCAAATCTTGGCACTTTTGGCATTTATGGCAATTTTTTTTCGACCTCTTTCACCTCCACGTTTGTGGGTTTGGGCAATTCAAACACACATTCACGCGCCTTCTTATCAAACCTCAGCCCTTCACACACCGGTGCGCGCATCTTGATCTCGCCTTGCTCGTCCGGGTGCGTCCACTCCGCAAACTTGATCTCTGCCACCAGTTCCGGTTTCACCCAGTGAGCCGGGCGGCCGGAGGTATCTATCTTTCTGCCGAACGGATTCTCCTGGGAGGTAAATTGCTCAAGCTTCTTCCACAACGCTGACTGCGATGAACGGGTAAAGCCGGTCCCAGCCTGGCCCACGTGGACCAGCCTTCCATCCTTGTCATAGAGGCCCAGAATGATCGAGCCGAAATACTCTCTGCTGCCGCGCGGCTCGGTGTAGCCGCAAATAATGCACTCCTGGCGGCGCGTGATCTTGATTTTAAGCCATTCGCGGGAGCGTTTCTGTACATACGCACCGGCGCGCAATTTACCGACGATGCCCTCCAGCCCCTTCTCTCGCGCAACGTCAAAGAGAGCCAGGCCGCCGCCAAGGTGATGGTCGGAATAGCGAAGCAAGCTATCGCCCCGAGGAGCTATCCGGGCCAGCAGCTCTTTGCGTTGCTCCAGGGGCACGCGCATCAGGTTGTAGCCGTTCAAGTACAGCAGATCGAAAACGTAGTAAACGATGGGAACACTTCGGTCCTTGGCCCCACGCGCCTTGCCCGGACGAGTCATACCGGTTCGCTGCTGCATCAGGCTGAAGGAGGAGCGGCCCTGTTCATCCAGGGCCGCCACTTCACCATCGAAGATTGCCGCCTGGACGTCTATTTCTGCCAGCGCCCTGGCAATCTCAGGAAACTCGCCGGTCAGCTCGTTCTGGTTGCGCGACACCAGCCGCGCGCTGCCTTCTTGAATGAAACTCACCGCCCGATAACCGTCCCACTTCACCTCAAAGAGCCACTGCTGGTCGTCAAAGGCTCTATCCACCAGCGTTGCCAGCATGGGATGGATCACGCTGGGCATCGTGGCGCGATGAACTCCATTCAATTGCGCGAGCGCGGCTTGGAGGTCATCATGCGGGCTTTTTTTTTACGCGGCGTGGCTCTGGTCCTCGTCGCGGATTTCTTCTTGAGTTTCGAAGCTGTAGCCGGCGGGTCCGATTTTGTAGAGCCAGTTGGCGCTGGATCGTTCAGCCATTTCGCCCGCGGGTCGTGGATTTGCGGTTGCTTTCCCACTCGGCCGAGCCCGCGTCGTGGGCGATATCAGCCAGAGTGCGTCTGGTGAGGGCCGAGTAGTCGAGTTTATCGATGTTAAATCCAGCCTTGGCCGATTCATCCCTTTTCTTGATGAGCAACCATTCCGTGCCTTTCGAACCAGGCCGGTGGGAGCGCATTTTGGCCAGAACGAATTCGCCCTTGAGCTTGCTGCCGTTCAACCGGAACTTCAAATCTCCTTCGCGCAGCATTTCCGATGCGTCGCCCAGCGGCTGCCACTCGCCAATGTCCCAGACCATAACCGTTCCCGCCCCATAGTTGCCTTCCGGAATGTTGCCTTCGAATTGGAAATACAAAACCGGATGGTCTTCCACCTGCATAGCCAGCCGTTTCTCTGCGGGATCGAGCGAAGGACCTTTGGGCACCGCCCAGGACTTCAGAACGCCGTCCATTTCCAGACGGAAGTCGTAATGCAGCTGCGAGGCGCGGTGTTTTTGCACGACGAACCGGTGCTGCTCGCGCGGCTCAACCTCACCCGCCGGTTCGGGCGTCCGGTCGAAACGCCGTTTGCGATTGTATTGTTCGAGCGCCATAGCCATCTGTGATTTCAGATTTGCAATTTACGATTTGAGGTTGTTTCTCAGCTAAAAATCGGATTCAAAATCCCCCATGCTTTCTGATTTATGCCCGCTGTGAAAGAATTGTATGCGATTTGAGTTCAGGAGAACGAAATGGCAAAAATTGCCGGTGAAAAAACCTTGAGCCAGGTAATTGCGGAGCGTCGCGCCACCCAGAATTTTGAGCATGTGCCCATCCATGCCGCGGACCTGGAAAAGATCGTCCGCGCCGGGCTCGAGGCTCCCAGCGGTTACAACCTGCAGCCCTGGCGTTTTGTTGTGGTACGCGAAGGGGAACACAAGAAAAATCTGCGCGCTGCCGCCTTTGGCCAACCCAAAGTGGAGGAAGCAAGCGTTGTAATTGTGGCTTGCGGCGATCCCCAGGGATGGAAGAATGGCGATCTGGAAGAGATGTTGAAGCTGGCGGCTGAGCACGGCTTTGGCGGGCCCCAGGACCATGAAGCGGCGCGCAAGTCGGTGACAGGCTACCTTGGCGGGACGCCCGGCAGCGGCGGCGGAGTCGCGCCGACCTTTGATCTTTGGGTCAACCGTCATGTCATGATTGCCTTCACGACCATGATGTGGATGGCAGAGGTGCTTGGCTATGACACGGCTCCCATGGAAGGTTTTGATGAAGACAAGGTCAAGGCGCTCTTGCATATTCCTCAGCAAGTGCGCGTGGTGGCGCTCCTGGCCATTGGCAGGCGCAAAGGAAATGCTAAGCCGTACGGGGGGCGCTTTGATGCTTCTCACACCGTCTTTGCCGAAGAGTGGGGGAAGAAGATTGAATTCTGAAGGATCAGGTGATCGCGCGCGATCGGATGATCCGGTGATCAGGGTGAAGAGCATGCGTGCATTCCAGTTCGCGTCGGCGGTATTGATGGTGATGGTGCTGCTGCTTTCGCTGTCTTCTCCTGCGCAAGAATCGGCAAGGCCACCATCCACCGAACCTTCCAATGCTTTCGCTGAGTCTGCCGCCTCCAAGCTGCTGGGTCAGATGGCTGAGGGCCTGCAAAGTCACAGCGAAAAAAAGATGCTCAGTGCCTTTGATCTCTCCCTGATGGATGGCGGCCCCACATTCAAAGAGCAGGTCACCGCCCTTTTCAATCAGTACGAATTCATTCGCGTCCACTTCAAGCTTGTGGAGGTAAAGGAAAACGTGGCCGTGGTGAACGCCGAGTTAGACGTGACTCCCGCCGACCCAGCAAATCCATCGCAGCACAAGAACATCCAGCTTCGCTTGACCGCCGCGAAAACCCCCGCCGGATGGAAGTTCATTGACGTACAGCCAAGGGCGTTCTTTTCCTAGCAGGTCCCTCTTGAGTGGGAGCGCAGTGACCGAATGAAGAGAGAATATCCCGACCGGCCCATCGTAGGAGTGGGAGCGGTGATCGTGAACAAGGACCGCGTGCTGCTGGCGCGGCGGGCGCGTCCTCCGTTGCAGGGTCGATGGTCCATCCCAGGAGGTGTAGTGGAACTGGGCGAAACCCTCCGCCAGGCAACCGAACGCGAAGCCTTGGAAGAAACTGGATTGGTGGTGAAAGCCAAAGAGGTGGTGGAGGTGCTGGATCGCATCATCCTCGGCGAAAACGGCCGTCCGCAATATCACTATGTGCTGGTGGATTTTCTGTGCGAGCGTGTCGGCGGTGAACTGCGCGCCGGCGGCGATGTAGCCGACGTCGCCTGGGCCACTGAAGCCGAGTTAGGCAAATACGGCCTGGAGCAACTGGCCCTCGAGGTGATTGGAAAGGCCTTCGTTTGCGCCACAAAGATTGGGTAATTGGATCATGGGTAGTTCGATAATTGGATAAGTTGGCAATTGGGTGATTTTAAGCGGTTCCCGGCAAACTTGGTTTTCATTACCCACTTATCAAATTACTCATTACCAAATCCTCAGACTCCCCATTGATAGGCGTCCGGCTGCTCCAAGCTGATGAACTTGAGCACACGGCAGGCGAACTGATGCGCCATGTCATCAAGAGTTTTCGGCTGGTTGTAAAACGTAGGCATCAACGGGTAGATCGTTGCTCCGGCTTCTGCGGCCAAATCCATGTTGCGGATGTGGATGCGGTTCAGGGGTGTCTCCCGCGTGCACAATACCAGCGGGCGGCCTTCCTTCAAACACACATCGGCAGCCCTTCCAATTAAATTCGAAGCCAGTCCGTTGGCAATGCGCGCCAGCGTGCCCATACTGCACGGCAAAACGATCATGGCATGCGCTGGATATGAGCCGCTGGCCACATTGGCCCCGATGTCGTCATTGTTTTGCTGCAGGATTTTCTTCGACTTCTTTCCCAGAAGCTGCTGTACCAGATTGCTGCGGCCTTTGATCCCCAATTCTTCCGCAAAGACGCGCAAAGCATTGTCTGAAGCAATGAAATTCACGGCCTTGATGCGCGGGTCTCGCTCACAGATCACCAGCAGAGCGCGCGTAAACGCCGCTCCGCTCGCGCCCGTGGCCGCGATAGTGAGGATGTGTGAAGGATCAGGCATGAATGGCCTGCTACATTATAGGGTTCGTCGCTTGTCTTTTGTCTTATGGATGCTTCCACTCTACGCAAGCTCTTCCAGCAGGTGAAAAGCGGCCGCATCAGCGCTGATGAGGCTGTTTCCCGCTTGCGCCACCTGCCGTTTGAAGATCTCGGGTTCGCCAAGGTGGACCACCATCGGACCCTGCGCACCGGATTGCCCGAGGTCATCTTCTCTCAGGGCAAGACTCCGCAGCAGGTTGCCGGAATCTTCAAGCGCATGGCAGCTCATGGCGGTAACGTTCTGGCCACCAGGGCTGAAGCCGGTCATTTCCGGGCTGTGAAGAAGGTCGCACGCAAAGCCGAATATAACGAAGTAGCCCGGACCATTGTTCTCAAACAGGACCCCACCACGTACGGCAAAGGAGTGATTGTGGTGATCTCGGCCGGCACCAGTGACATTCCAGTTGCCGAGGAGGCTCTGGTCACAGCCGGCGTGATGGGCAACGAAGTGTCGCACTTATATGACGTTGGAGTAGCGGGAATCCATCGCCTGCTGGCCAACAAAACGGTGTTGGACAAGGCCAGAGTAGTGATTGTCTGCGCCGGGATGGAAGGCGCGTTGCCCAGCGTCGTAGGGGGATTGGTAGGCGTGCCGGTGATCGCTGTGCCTACCAGCATCGGTTATGGCGCAGCTTTCAAGGGACTGGCCGCTCTGCTCGGAATGCTCAACTCCTGCGCCTCGAACGTAAGCGTGGTGAATATTGATAACGGCTTTGGCGCGGGATATGTGGCTTCAATGATCAACAGGCTTTAGGTTTAGGCGGTGTGCATAAATAAGTACTTCAACTGAAAATTACAATGTGATAGCGTTTGCGAATGGTGATGTCTGCGGCAGGCATTCGGCGGCGTTACGCGGAATTATCGCCTGTTTTGGATGAACGCGGACGGCGTCGGTTTGC
>DATGJZ010000085.1:0-53112 GCA_035294925.1 Candidatus Angelobacter sp.
ATTGAGCTGATCCACCATGGTGTTGATGGTGTTCTTCAGCTCCAGAATTTCTCCCTTCACGTCCACCGTGATCTTGCGTGACAAGTCGCCGCGGGCCACAGCCGTCGTGACCTCGGCAATGTTGCGGACTTGTCCAGTCAGATTCCCGGCCATGGAATTGACTGAGTCCGTTAGGTCTTTCCATGTGCCTGCCACGCCGGGCACGTTGGCCTGTCCACCCAGGCGACCTTCGGTTCCCACCTCGCGGGCCACGCGGGTCACCTCGCCGGCGAAAGCGTTGAGCTGGTCCACCATCGTGTTGATGGTTTCTTTCAGGAGAAGAATTTCACCACTGACGTTGACTGTGATTTTCTTGGACAGATCGCCGCTGGCAATTGCCGTTGATACTTCGGCGATATTGCGCACCTGACCGGTGAGGTTGCTTGCCATTGAATTCACGGAATCTGTGAGGTCCTTCCACGTGCCGGCGACTCCCGGCACCTGTGCTTGGCCTCCCAGCTTGCCGTCCGTGCCGACCTCGCGCGCTACGCGCGTGACCTCCGAAGCAAATGCTCTCAACTGGTCCACCATCGTGTTAATAGTGTCTTTGAGTTCGAGGATTTCTCCCTTCACATCTACTGTGATCTTGCGCGACAAGTCGCCTCGCGCCACTGCTGTCGCCACTTCGGCAATGTTGCGGACTTGTGATGTCAAGTTTCCGGCCATGAAGTTCACGTTGTCGGTGAGATCCTTCCAGGTTCCGGCAACCCCCGAGACCTGTGCTTGACCGCCTAGTTTGCCTTCCGTTCCGACTTCGCGAGCAACACGGGTAACTTCGCCTGCAAACGCGTTCAGTTGATCGACCATGGTATTGATGGTGTTTTTGAGCTCCAGAATCTCTCCCTTCACATCCACCGTAATTTTGCGCGACAAATCACCACCCGCGACAGCAGTAGTCACTTCGGCAATATTCCGCACTTGACCAGTTAGGTTACCGGCCATGGAGTTCACTGAATCTGTCAGATCCTTCCACGTGCCTGCTACTCCCGGCACGTTCGCTTGGCCGCCAAGACGCCCTTCAGTACCAACTTCACGCGCAACGCGGGTCACTTCACCCGCGAAGCGGTTGAGCTGGTCCACCATGGTATTGAGTGTTTCTTTGAGTTGAAGAATTTCACCGCGGACCTCGACTGTGATCTTGCGCGAGAGGTCGCCACTAGCGATTGCTGTTGCGACTTCCGCAATGTTGCGAACTTGGCCAGTCAGATTGCTGGCCATGAAGTTTACGTTGTCAGTGAGATCCTTCCACGTGCCTGCAACACCTGGCACGTTTGCTTGGCCACCGAGCTTGCCCTCAGTGCCGACCTCGCGAGCTACACGTGTCACTTCGCCCGCGAACGCGTTGAGCTGGTCCACCATCGTGTTGATGGTCTCCTTGAGTGCAAGGATTTCGCCTTTGACGTCTACTGTGATCTTGCGCGATAAGTCACCGCGGGCCACTGCGGTAGTCACCTCAGCAATGTTGCGGACCTGCGCCGTCAGATTTCCCGCCATGGCATTTACTGAATCAGTAAGGTCCTTCCAAGTGCCGGCCACGCCGGGGACTACGGCCTGACCGCCGAGTTTGCCGTCTGTTCCCACCTCGCGCGCCACGCGCGTCACTTCTGAAGCAAAGGAGCGCAACTGGTCCACCATGGTATTGATGGCTTCTTTTAGCTGGAGAATTTCGCCGCGGACATCCACGGTAATTTTGCGAGAGAGATCCCCACTGGCGACAGCGTTCGTTACCTCAGCAATGTTGCGGACCTGGCCGGTCAAATTGCTGGCCATTGAGTTGACGGAATCAGTGAGATCTTTCCAGGTTCCAGCGACTCCGGGCACCTTGGCCTGACCGCCTAGCTTGCCGTCTGTGCCAACTTCGCGGGCCACGCGGGTCACTTCAGACGTAAAGACACTGAGCTGCTGTATCATCGTATTAACGATTTTGGCGGAGCGCAGGAATTCCCCTTCGAGCGGACGGCCGTCCACGTCCAAGCGTACGGTCTGGGTGAGGTTGCCCTGCGCAACTGCGGAGATAGCGCGTGTTACCTCTGTTGTCGGGCGAAGAAGGTCCTCAATGAGGGTGTTGATCGATAGCTCCATGTCGCCCCATTCACCCTTTGAGACATGGATTCGGGTACGTTCCCGGGTACGCCCTTCTTTTCCTACCACTTGGCCGACCCGCTTCAATTCACGCGCCATTTGTTCGTTGGCCGAGGCGATTTCGTTGAAGGTGTCCGCGATTTTTCCTTCGAGTCCCGTCCATGTGCCTGGAAGCCGAACCGAGAAGTCGCCGTCGCGCATCCTGCGCAACGTGGTCAATATGACTCCAAGGTCAAGAGATTGGGTCGGGACAATGGCAGATGCCGCTTTCCCGTTGTCCTGCAGGCCAGGCGGCGTGGGTTTTTTAACGGCGGATTTTTGACCACTGGTCCTCATGATCAGATCTCCTCAAATGAACACGTCGGGCGTTTTGGAATGAACTGCAGTACCAGCCAAATGCAAAGTGGCTGTGGTGGAGCAGTCCAGAGCTGACGAACTTAATTTTATAGCAAAACTATCCATCCCAAAATACTTGCGAAACCACTGTAGTGCTCGGCTAAAAAAAGCTTAGGAAGGGCGTCGTTCTAGCTAAGCTATTGGAGCGGCGGCCGTGAACGCTCCAAGATGCGCGACTTAAAATCCTTATGAAATCTTTATGAAATACAGGCGTATAATTTTGGGTTTTGTCAGTTTCTCTCATCAGCTGTGGGTATTCACCTCTATAGGAATTTCGCGTGGGTACCAGTGATGGCTACGTGATCCTATGCGTAGACGTTAAAACGACTGGGCTACGCGGTGAGGGTGCTGCTGCCTTGCGCGGACAATGAGCCGCAGGCAAAGCAGGGGAACATCCTTGCGATTCTTCAGCTTGCGTTCGCTAATCGCTCATACTGTTCTTGCATGGCTTTGTTGCCGTGAATAAGTAGTAGTCCAGCAAAGCCTCCACTTGTTCAATGAAGCAAGTCCCTTCAGGGGACTGCCTGGATTGTCAGAATGAAGAATAAACAAACGATGAGGGAAAACATCTGGATCGAGGGAAGATTGCTCAAGTGCGTGTGGTGCATATAAATACCTCGGTCTTTCAGGGTTCATCCGAAGAACGGGAGCAAAGGATTCCAATGCAACCCGGTCTCCGGAAATATGAAATAGCTGCTGTTCAGGCGGTCTTTGCTGCCCTGGCGTGGCCGTCAAATTCTAGACGGACTTTGAAATCATCCGTTAGCACAAGGCAAGCGTCATAGGTGCTGCTTCCGTCTTTCTTCTTGAAGCCCTTGATGAGTCCGGTTCGGCCTTTGGTGACGAGCTGCCGGATGTGTTCATCCGTAAGCTTTTTGCCGTTGACCTGGCCCCAGACTGAAAAGTTACACCCCTCCCTGAACCGGGAACATCCGGCGCCCTTGATCGACTTGCGCACGGCGCCGGTTTTGCACTTGGGGCAGGGGCCGTAAGCATTAGGATTCGGGACGGCGGCGATCGCGGGGCGGCTGGCGATAATTTCGGGAAAGATTTCCTGCACAAATTGGATAATCGCAGTAGCAAAGAAATCAGGTGGTGTATTGCCGTCTTGGACGTTGGCTAACTGCTGCTCCCAAGAGGCAGTGAGGGCGGCATCCTTGAGAGTCGGATGAACCTGGTTGACGAGGGCTTTGCCTTTTTCCGTGGGTAGAAGGGATTTCTTTTTGCGCTCAACGTAGGCGACCGCAATCAGTTTTTCGATGATGGCGGCGCGGGTGGCAGGGGTGCCAAGGCCGCTTTGTTTCATGTAGGCGGCGAGGTCGTCATCCTTGATCTCCTGCCCGGCATTCTTCATGGCTGTAAGCAGGCTGGCGTCATCGTAAGGTTTGGGCGGACTGGTTTTGCCTTCTTTCAGTTGGGCGCTTCGCTTGATCAGGCTTTGGCCTTCAGCAATCGGCGGTAAAGGCTGGGCATCTTCGGCTTTTTCCTCTTCGAGTCCGGGTTGGCTGTTCAATACCGTCCAACCCGGTTCCCGGATGACTGAACCAAAGGCGCGGAAGGAATGCTGGCCGAGTTGGATGATTGGAGTCGCTTCATCGTAAACTTCGGCGGGAAGAAAGATGCTCAAAAAACGCGCTGCAACCAGTTCATAGATGTTGCGCTGCTTTGCCGGGAGGTCGGCGGGCGCGGGCTTGTGCGTGGGGATGATCGCGTGATGGTCGGTGAGCTTTGTATCATCCACATAGGTTTTCGACAGCTTGAGACCGTTATTGAGAGCCGCTAGTGCGGCTTCGACAGGCCAGTCAGTCGGCAAAGCACGAAGAATGCTGGGCAGTTCCGGGACCATGTCATGCGACAGGTGCCGGGACTCCGTGCGGGGGTACGAGGCTACTTTGTATTCTTCGTAAAGACTCTGGGTCAGGTCGAGGGTGTCCTGAGCGGTGTAGCCGAATCGCTTGTTTGCCTCCTTCTGCAGGGTGAGCAAGTCAAAGAGAGGCGGGGCTTTGGTGATCTTCTCCTTCGTCGTGAGGGAAATAACGGTCCCGCTTGGGATTGGCGCGATGTGGTCCAGGACGGCTTGGGCCGTGGCGCGGTCCTCAAGACGGGTTTGAGAATCATCGCTGGGCGTGATGTACTTGGCGGAGAAGCCGGGTTCAAAGACTACGTGGATTTCAAAGAACGCGGTGGGTTTGAAGCTGTCAATCGCGATTTGGCGATTGACGATGAGGGCCAGGGTGGGCGTTTGCACCCGGCCCACAGTGCATGTCTGACCATTAATTAAGGTATAGGCGCGAGTGGCGCTCAAGCCCACGAGCCAGTCAGCGCGGGCCCGCGAAGCTGCGGCCGCCGAGAGACTGGCAAAGGCGCTCAAGGGTTTGAGGTGGCGGAAGCCCTCGCGGATTGCTTCGGAGGTCAGCGAACTGATCCAGAGTCGCTGAACGGGTTTGTTCGAGCCGGTCAACTGATAAATAAGGTCGAAGATGTGTTGGCCTTCTCGTCCAGCGTCGGTTGCACAGATGATTTCCGTGGTGGTTGGATTGAGGAACAAGTTCCTGATGCAAGCGAATTGCTGTTCGGCTTTGTCCGCGATGCGATACTTCCATTCGCTCGGAATCATGGGAAGTTGTTCCATTCTCCATGGGGCGCCCCAAGCCGGATTCATTTCTTCCGGTTCTGCTATGGTGACAAGGTGGCCGAAGGCGTAAGTCACCTTATAGCCATTGCCTTCAAAGTAGCCGTCCCTCTTCTGATTGGCCCCGAGGACGGCGGCGATGTCGCGGGCGACGGATGGTTTTTCAGTTAACACGACTTTCATGGATGCCTCCTGAGTTCTGCATTTGGAGAATGAGATGAGCACGTTCAAGAGCAGCTTCTTGCACGAACCCATGAGCGTCCTGCTTGGTGATGCGACATGCTCTCAGAAGCACGGCGTAATCATCTCTACGGAAGCTGAAGTGAAAGCCTCGTAGCGTGTAACCAGAGGCACGGCTGTTGCGGTGGGCAAGACGGAATTGGTAGTCAATGGAAGTCCAACGGAGCCACAGGCGGTAGAGTGGCAGAATCGTGTTGCGCAAGATTGATTTCATATGCGTGTCTTCTCCTTTTGCTGGTTTTGATAAAGAGGGTTGAGCGTGTATTGGTCGTCGGTCGGAGAGTAGGATCTGAGTTCGAGTATCTCCGAGATGAAACGCTTGGCATGACGGCGCTCGATGTGAACGAGCAGATGGATTGAGTCAGCGATGTTGGCTTTGATCGCCTTGTAGGGCAATTCGATTCCGCTTTGCAGGACGCAACTCGCCAGCCGGGAGAGGGCTTGGCTGGCGGAATTAGCGTGAATGGTGGACAGGCTTCCACTGTGGCCGGTGTTGAGGGCCTGCAATAGGTCGAATGCCTCCTCTCCGCGAATCTCTCCCAAGATCGTGCGTTCGGGCCGGTGCCGCAGGCTGGCTTTGAGCAGATCGCGGATGGTGACGGCAGGAATCTTGGGTCCCTGCTGCCGGCGTGCCTCAAAGCGGACAAGGTTTGGTTTGCGGATGTGGATTTCCGCTGTGTCCTCTATCACCACAAGCCGGTCTTCATCGGGAATGAAGTCGGCCAGGATGTTGAGCAGGGTCGTTTTGCCCGTGCCGGTGCCTCCGCTGATGAGGATGTTCTTTCTATCCTGGATTGCTTTCTTAAGAAGATCGGCCATGGGTTGGGTGATGGTGCCGATACGAATGAGGTCATCGATGGTGAAGCTGCGAGTATTGAACTTGCGGATGGTGAGAGTGATGCCGTGAATGCTGCAGGGCGGCAACACGGCGGCGATGCGGCTGCCATCCGGCAGGCGAGAATCGAGGATGGGTTTCTCTTCTGAGATGTCATCACCCAGAGAGCGGGCGATGTTCTGGACGGCCACACGGAGCTGGTCAGTGGGAATGGTTATGCCCTGGACTTGTTCCATGACACCTTGCTTTTCAATGAATATGTCGGTGGGCGAGTTGAGCATGATCTCGCTGATGTCGGGATCAAGAATCAAATTCTCGATCTGCCGGAGATAGGGCAGGATGAGCCGATAGGCGGGATGGATGTTGGCTGGGTTCACGCAGTCTTTGCTCCGGCTTCAGGTTTGTTTGACTGAGGCGGATGTGGCGGCGCGGTTCGCTTAGGACGGCTTCCGCCGCGGCCGAGTTTGGCATTGGCCGGATCAGCTTTCCAGGTCTGGAATTCGGCATCCTGTTTGAGGGTTCTGCGGATGCATTCGGTGATGATGGCGGAGGGCGCGGAGGGATGCGTAGCTTTGAGAAAGCGGGCATAGAGTTTGACATCGGTGGCGGTTTCCTCGGGCAAGTGGATGGTCATGGAAACTTCTTTGCTTTGGGGCGGTATTTCGATGAGCGGCATAGGCTTTGGTTCACTCCTTATCTAGGCGTTTGATCTGGCTTTGAACTGCTTTGGTCGTGCTTTGATCCGTGGATCGAAGACGTTTGAACCGCGATGAACCACGATTGCTCCGGGTATGGTCGAGGTTTGGTTTTGATAGGGCGAGCGCCCGCAGCCCGGTTGTGCAGCAATGGCAAGCACGTTTGCGCGTTCGCCAGCGCAAAGGTGCGCGCAGTCGCCGCAAGCGACGGAGTAGCGGCAAAGACTTTTGTCCGCCAGGGCGGACGAAAGTTTGCGCAGGCCCCCCAGGGCCGGAGAGCCATGATGCGAAGCCCCAGGCGAAGCAAGGGGAAGGAAGCGCCCCAGCGCTGACTGAGCCGGTCATGGCAGAAGCAGTCGCGAGTCCCAACGAGCGACAGCGGAGGGAGCGTCCCCAGACGCGACCGATGCGGTGCTTCCGTCCAGCGCGCAGCGCGCCCGACTGGCGGACTGGGTATGACTGAGCGAAGCGAGGGAATAGGCCGCCAGTCGGGCGCGGAACGCGCGGCTTCGACCCTCCGGGAGCTTTGCGGCGAGCGCTCGCAGCCGCCCGGAGGGTTCGAAGCCCAAAGCCGGAACCTGGCAGGCTTTTCGCGAGCGCCCGCAGCGATGACAGGCTCCGGCTAAGGGGTGAATTGTGAAGGAGTTGCGCGGAGCTGTAGAGGCCGAGCGCCCGCAGGCCGACCGCGCTACTCCGCAACAAGAGGGCGCCAGCCCTGCACGCCCGAAGACAGCGTACTGAGGGCGTCCAAGTGTCGAGCATGGGAGCACCCATGGGAGACACTACGGGAGTCATTACAGGAGCCATCAAGCTCCTGTAGTGGCTCCCGAAATAAGAAGCGAAGATAGCTTTGAAACTTCGCGCCGGATTTGGGTGTGGCTGT
Organism: Candidatus Angelobacter sp.; assembly: GCA_035294925.1. Taxonomy (GTDB): domain Bacteria; phylum Acidobacteriota; class Terriglobia; order Terriglobales; family Acidobacteriaceae; genus Angelobacter. Next base: position 7,803 of record DATGJZ010000085.1, read on the forward strand.
TGCATTTTCAGAAGTTGGGCCAGGAATTGATGTTGGTCACGACAAAGGTCTTGTAGTCTTTGCTGGTTCTCTCCAGATGGAATTGATTGTCGTTCTTCAATTCCTTCACGGCGTTCGAAAGAATTGCGCGGAGTTGGTCTTCGTCTTTTTGATCGGGGCAAACCCAAATGACCTGGGCGTATTCGCCGGCATTGAGGCGGCGAACATGACCGGGTATGACATGTTGCTTGTAGCGCGGGGTCCACTTGAGGGAGCGTTCGTATTCGATGGCAACGGTACGGGTTTGGGGATGCGTGGCCAGCAGATCGGGGCGGACATCTTCGTTGATCGGGTCCTGGTTGTGCCAGCCGTTGCCTTTGTAGAGGGAAGGCCGATCACAGTACATGACATGGGTCCAGCCTGCGGCCTCTGCCCGAATTCTGATCTGCTGCAAGCAGAGGTAATGTTGAAGCCGGGCGAGGCTTACTTTAGATGGATTGAAGGAAATAGAAATCGGCTGGTCGCCGCTTTGCAGGGCAATCTGATGTCCTGTTGCCGTGATGCCCCACAGAGTCAAGCTGCCGCCGAATTCGGAATAGCTGTGCCGCCGGATGAGTTGCTTTTGCTCCATGTTGACGAGGGTCTTGCGGATGCCCTTCGAGGATGGAACCCCCATGACTTCGCCAAGGAGTTCGGCGGTTGAATAAATTGAGGTGCGAAGGAACCGGAGAACCTTGAGCGCTTTCTCCTGGTTCCGTTCGCGAGCCTGGTGGACAGTCAGCAGCGTCATGTTCATCCCACCACATCTTTCATGTCGGCAGCTGTTTGGCTAATAGTCGTGTCGCCAACGGCTGATTGGGGTTGGCCAGAATTGTTTTTTGTGGTTGCTTCTGCCTGAGTCTGACCAGCGGTTGTGTCGTTCGCCGGTTTTTCTTCCACCGGGTTTTCATCCGTGGAAGGCTTGGGGACTACTAATGGCGGGGCTGCGACTAAAGTCGGGTAGGGTCCTACGGGCATGATGCCGACTTGAATTCGCCTGCACAGGCCATTGCCAAAGAACATTCCTGTCAGATCGGGAAGGGACGTGAGCTCATTGATGGTAAGTAGGGGACGTTCGATTTGGCGGAATTGGCCTTCGGCGGCGTGAAACATGCCCTGTTGCATGTGGCTGGATTGCTGCTGCACTACGATCGTGCCGGAGAGATTGGAGGCCCATTTGCCGGTATCGTCCGGGTCTGTGACCTTGTAGATCAACTTGAGCGAGGTATTCCCTTTGACGGCTGCGGTGACGGCTACAGCGTCGAGTCCTTCGCCCAGCCGGAGATCGCCCAGGGTTTGATGGGCCAGGAAGATGTGACACCCTTTGTCGCGGACGGCGGCTAAGGCTTGCAACGCTCCCGGGGAAAGCAGATAGGCAAGTTCGTCCAACATCATGGCGACTTTGCGCAATGGCTTGCGGCGGTCGCGGCGTTCGATGATTTGCATGAGGCGCAGCAGGAGCATTTTTTGCAGGCGCTTGACCTGGCTATGGCGGATATGGCCAATGATGTAAAGGATTGCGTTTTGTGCAAGAATCGTCCGCAAATCGTAGCCCTGGGCTGTGTTGGTGACGGCGAGCCGGCTCATTTCTTCGAGCTTGTTTTTTAAATCCTCCCCTCGTTTTGCGTCTATCTTCGTGCTCTTGGCGGCTGCCTGAACCAGATCGTGAAGTGTGGGGATGTGGCCGTAGGCGGTGGCGCGTTGACAAATGTCGATGCAGGCAACGCGGTCCTGCCCGCGGAAGTGGTCGGCGTCGGTTCCGCGATCTTCCAGAGAAAAGGCGGTGGTTAAAAGTTCTTCGACCTGCGATGGAGTACATCCGGCGAAGAGGTTGAACTGCGGGGGATTCTGGGGAAATCGGTCTTCCAATTCTGTGGGCACGTCTGGGGAAAGATTGATCAGGTAAAACGGAATCTTGCGCTGTTGGGCGAGGCCGTAGAGGACACTGGGGGCGAATTCGTCACCAGGGAATTTCGGGTCAAAGATCACCACGCATTCCCCGGCCAGAGCGCACTGCCAGAGCATCATGGTTGTGGCTACACCCTTTCCCGATCCGGTGGTGCCGACAACCTGGGTATGAGTCTTCCTGACACGCCTCCAGGGTGCATAGATAGGCTGGAATTGCCGGTCAATGTCTAAGCCAACAAAGAGGCCCTTCTTAAGATTGAAAAACTCTCTGGGGTCGTATGGGGGAAGCTCTTCGATGTCCTCCATGGCTTTGCGGATGTCGGATAAGCCGTCTTGAACACGTTGGGTCCGTGTTGCGCGGTGCCATAGCCAGAGGATGGGCATGAGGCCGAGATAAAGGATGAGGGTTCCATAGAGTGTGACCTGGTTGAGCCAGAGCTGGTCATAGAAACGGGCGGCCATCATCAGGCTAATAAAGTGCAAAAGCACGATGGTCATGATGGTCTTATTGCAAAAGCTTCGGTCTTTGAAGTTTGGAAACGTCACAGCAAGTTCTCCTTACGCAGGATCTTTGTGTCGTGCAGAAATGCGGCCAGCCAAGCCAGGCTGCTGGCGATCATGTAGCAGCCGAGTAGCGGGCGCTGGCGCAGAAAGAAAGACAAGTAGCCAACTTCAACTTTCTCCAGCCACAAGGAAAAGGGCTGGTGGAAAGGGCCTTTGAGAATGAGGCGAACGGCGAGAAAGTCGAGGTGGGCATCGTGGCTGGAAATCAGGACTTGGGACAAACCCCAAAAGACAAGAATGAAAACCAGAGCGCCGGCGACCAAGAAGCGTCCGTACTGTTGGGGTAAGGTGAGCGGTTGCGGGTGTGGCATGATTGCGGTACTCCTTGATGGGTGCTCAATTCAGCGCCTCGTCTTCCCGGAAATAGGAAATGGCGAGACCGAGCGGGTTAATTTGAATCAGGTCGTTGCTCACGGTGTCGCGAAAGGCAAAGACAAAGTGAGCTGTGTACTGAGAGCGTTTGATCTGGCTGGCGTCGAGGGGAGATTTGTAGATCAGCTCATATTCGACGGTGGCCTTGTAGGGCGCGGCGCGGAGGTCCTCAATGTCAATGCGATTGACCTTGATTTCCTGCTCGGGCGCAGAATTGGAGAGGAAATTATCAATGGTCTTGTCCTTGGTCCAGGCGGCGAGGATGTTATCTGCAAGCTGCGTATCCATGAACAGCAGGGACCGGCGAAAGTCGTCATGGATGGTGAGCTTGTTGCGGCTGTAATACAGACGGCAAAACTCGGTCAGGAAATACTTGATTTCCTTTTCCTGGGGCCTGTAATTGAGGTCGTCGTACTTGATGGCCTCGGCCCGGCCGATCTCGTCAATGCGAACGTAGCGGGTATGAAAGCTGTCGATCTTTTTGACCGTGGCATAGGCGATGTAGAGTGAGCCGGCGCAGAGCAGGGAGAGCGCCAGGATGGTGATCTTTAAATAAGTGTTGGTCACCACGGCATCTCCCCACTGCTCCGCATAAAGGCGCTTGCCTGCCTGAAATTCGGCATCGGATTTGGCCGGAATGGTTGGCAGTGCGGGCACGTGCGCTGAAGTTGTATTCATGGGCGTGATTGACTCCTTGGGCATTAGCTTTAGAGAGCTTTGGCGACAGCGGCGGCGACGGCTACCCCCAAACCGCTGGCGGCATTGGCTGTTCCGCTGAAAATGTCTCCCACCAGGCTGGGAATCTTGAACACCGAATAGACGCCGGCCATAAAAACCACGATCAAAATGGGTATTTGGGTGATGCTGAGGGCGATCTCCTGGCCGATTGGAAGCGTGGCATTAAGTACGCTTAGCATGATCTGGGAAATTCCCAGGAGGATGATGTTCCCGACCACGGGAAAAAAGCTGTATTTGATGAGGGCCTTAATCCAACTCCAGAACAGGAAATCGAGCTTGGGCACGATCATGAAGGGGATGAGGATAGGGCCGATGACGAGGAGGGTTCCCAGGGCGAGATACCCGAACCCGACCACAATAAACATGGCCAGCTCCAGCACAGCAATGAGAAAGGTGACGATCAGGTACACGATCATGTCGCGGGGATGGAATATCGAGAACGAACTTACGCCCGCGATTCCGTTGGTGATCTGGTCGAGTTTGGCCAACATCTGGTGTTGCGTTTCAACGCCCACGAGGTCGGCCATGGCAAAGGCGGTCCTGGGAATAGCCTCGGAGAAGGAATAGCCGCCCAGAAGCGGACTGAGCGGGTGTACAGAGTCAGCATGATCCATACCGTCAGAATTAGCCCGGCCAGTGTGCGCAGCTTGTCTAGCGAGTGGTGACCGTGCAGGGCGATACGGCTTCCAGCAATGACGATCATGATGATCGTGACGGTGCGGAAGATTGTGAGTCCGAGTTGCTGGAAGGGAGTGCCGTTTTGCGTGAGCACGTTGAAGATGGTGTCGCGCAGTGATGACAGCAGGTTGTTGAATAAAGTTGGGTCCATACGATTTTTTGCCCCTTTTCTTTCAGATACTTTCGTGTCCAGCGCGATTTGGCGCTGCTCACGTTAATGGCCTTGGCGATCCTTGGCTGTGGCATTCAACTCACGGCCTCTGTCCCAACGTTCCTGAGCAAGCGTCTGCACCTGGAGGTCAATGGAAGACGTAAGCGCCCGGTTCGTGTCCTGGAGCGTGTGAATCATCAGCAACAGGGCAATCAAGGTTTTCTGCTGGAGCGCCTTGGACGATTGCAGAGTTGGGTCGGTGGATGTCGCATCGGCCTCAAGTTGCGCCAATACTCGGGTGTTCTGCTGCATGTTATTGCGCAGATCGCCGATGGTCTTCATTCCTGTCATGAGGCTGGCGTCCTGCAACTGGACAAGGCCGTACTGCTGCCGCCAGTCCTGTTGCGTCTGTGGGCTGGCGGTGACATCAACCGCCTGAATTGTAGGCATGAGATTGCGGAATCCGGTTTGGATCGCGTTGGTGTCGCCGCTGGTGATGCCGTTGGCCCAATTGCTCGTATTGCTGTACTGATTGCCCGCAACAAACTGCTGCCAGTTGGCAAAGGTGTAGCGATAGCGGTTGGGCAAGCTCTTGATCTGTTGGGCCTCGGCATTCAGCAAAGCGAATTGCTGCTGGTACAGCGCATACATCTGCTGAAGCTGAACCAGCTCTTTTTGCATCTGCAAGAGCTGCTGAATCTGTTGCTTGATGCTGGCTGGATCAATCACGGTGATCTGCGCCAGACCAGGCACGGTGCCGGCGAATAATACGATTGCGAGTAAAGCTGTCTTTTTCATAACGTGTCCTTCTCCTTTTGAAAACTGTCAAACTCTAAGCGGATTTCTCCTTACAAATCCGAGGGCATCCGGTGATTGCTGTAGGCGGGTAGCAGCAAATCTTGCGTCAGAAAAATTCTCACGCGGTGGCCCTCGCGGATGGTGATGGTTGGTAGAACGTTCAAGAAGCGATTCAGAATTTGCAGAGACGATTGCGACGTACTTCCGGCCACGCCTTCGCGGTAGGCACTCGAGTTGGACGTGGGCAGGCCGGTGACGGTGCTGTTGTTTGCGCCAATCGTCGAGAGTCCTGCAATAGCCCCTATCGCAATGGAAGCGCCAAAGATTCTGAAGTAATGGTTGTTGACTTGGTCATGCAGGGCGGTCTCCCCAATCTGATTAAGGCCAGGTGCCTGGTCCAGGTCCACGGCGTAACCATCCGGCATGATGAGCCGGTGAAAGACGACGGCAAGGCGCTCTTGCCCAACATCATTGACCTTCTTGGTCTCGCCCAAGATGCGGCTTCCGGCAGGAATCAAGAGTTCGGCGTGATCGTGGGAATAAACGTCAGTCGAAATCTGGCAGATGACCGGACCGGCGAAGTCACCATTGAGACGGTTCACTAAGGCGGATTCAAGTACCGTTCCCTCAAAGATGACATGCTGTTTGCCGATGGCTGCATTGAGGTCCGGGTTGCGGCGGGCCGTAGTGGGAACACTTTGAGGCTGCACCTCCACCCCATCACGCGAAAAACCGCCGCGTGCTGGGGACCCCGGTGCCTGAGGTTGCGGTTGAGAGCCCGCTGCAACACCTGTCGCCGTAGCGAGTTGTTGTTGCGCTTGCGCCAGGAGTTTTTGCTGTTGTCCTTGCAATATGTCCAGCTGTTGCTGGAAGTCAGCGGGCAGACCTGGGGCTGCTGATTGCGGCGCGGTTACGTTCGGTAACTCGCCGGGGGTTGCAGGAATCCCGGCGCCCTGGGCTTGGCTGCCGGAAGCTGCGCTGTGTGGATCGGAGCGATACGAGAGCGCGATATTGGAAGCGAAACGTCCCTGATATTCGCGCTTGCGTTCCTCCTCCTTGAGGGAATCCCGGGAATTATTGTCAGGTGGGTTCTGGGCATCATTGGACGCCTTGTTAATATCGCCGAAGAGGGCGTTAAAGTGTCCGTCAGTGGTTTCAGGCGGACTGGAGTGGGGACTGGCTGCCGCATTTCGGCTGGCGTCCTCGTTCTCTTTCAGTCTCGTCTGTACTTCGTCCGGCGAGAGTCCGGCGACTGCGGGCTTAACTTGGTCTGTTGCAGCAGCAGTGCCGGGGCTGGGCTTGGCTGCTTTTATGGAACCCGAGGAAAACCAGAGTCCCACAGCGCAGACAAAAAGCACAGTGAGGAAAATCCACGACTGCATGCGCTTCGGGATAACGCCAGAGGCGGCAATCCGTTTATTGCTGACCGGCGCGGCGGCTGAAAGCTCCGGCGCTTCTTGCTCCGGTGTTTGCGATGTTGTTTGTGGTGTGGTGGACATAATTACTCTCCTTGCCTCTCAAAGGTGGCCTTGTGCTTGCCAATCGAGAGATAGCCTTTGTCAACAATGTGGTCGATCACGTAGACGCCATCCTGCAGCGTGTAATTCACAAGCGTGGACTGGCCGTCTTTGATCTCGTAAAAGGTCGGCTTTTCGGTGGCGTCCGAGTGAATGTAAGTGAGGCGGTCATCGTGGTAGATGGCCGATATACGAAAGGGTTTTTTGTCTTTCTTGAACTTGTAATCGAATTTCAAAGCATGCACCGGATACTCGGTGCGGAAATGGCTGCTCTGCTCCTGGGCAGCTTTGATTTGGAGGGCCGCAGCTTCGCGGAACTGGTCCACCTCGGACGCTGGAACCAGCCGGGGCGCGTTGTCGGCTGCACTCAGTATCTTCTCGTCGGTGGGTTCGACGAAAATCTTGAGGTCCGCCTGTGTGTTTTCCCCACTGGTGCAATAGAAGGTGTAGATATTGCCTGAAGCCGTCACCAGATTCATGCTGGTTTCAAGCCCGGCTTTCGTGGGCTTGAGATAAGCAAAGTTTTGCGTTCCTTCGAGCACCCAGGCGTCTTTGTCCCCGATGACAAAGTCGAGGATGCGTTCCTGCGGTGGCAGTAGAATCAGGGTGGTAAAACGCGGCCGGGTTGTGACGCGGATGATGTCTTTGGCTGCATATTTGACGGTGCGCGCCTCACCCGCGGCACGGCTGGAATCCGGTGTCTGGGCCGTCGCCAGGACGGCGCTGAGAGAGATGGCAAGAAAGAGAGTGATGCGAAGTAGTCGTTGCATAATGATTTAACTCCTCTGTGTAGTGCCTAAGAGTTCTAGGCCGTGTTCAAATCCGTGCTCCTGGACAACGGCATTAAAACGGTCGTTGTCTTTGGGCGAATTGGTATAAAGCCAGTAGCTTTTGCGGTCCACGTTGAGGACAAATTTCTTGCCCATCGTGGAAGTCTTGATAAGTCCCTCGCGCTTGGGAATGAGGGTCTGGATCAGTTCCACCTCGCGCGGGTTGAGATGGAATTTCTCGGTGTAAAAACCGTAATCCGCATCAGCATTCGCCAAGAAGATCTTGGTCGGAAAAGAATCGAGCAACGGCAGCAGGTTCGATTCCTTCAGGTCCTCGGGCGACTGTGTCGCCATGATGAGAACCCCGTTATGCTTGCGCCACGTCTTCGCGGCCTTAACCAGATAGTTGCGGATGACCGGGACAGTAAAGAACCTCCATGCCTCATCCAGAATGAAAATCTTCAGGCTGGGGCGGATGGCCGGGTCATAGATCACGGCGCTGGCGCGGTGAAGGACGTAAAAGAGCAAGGCTTGGATAAGCTGCGGATATTCGTCCATTCCCTGAAAGTCGAAGCATTGCAGTGTCGCCAGAGTGATCGTGTCTTCTACGTTGTCGAAGAGATGGCCGTACTGCCCGCCTTCAATCCATTTGTGCAGGCGGTCGGCCAGATGCCGGGGCAGAGTGCCGGCGAGAGTCTTGAGGCGGCGGATGTCACGGTCCAAGACATACAGCGTCTCAATGGCCTGGAAGATGTTGCGGTCGTCCTCGGTTGTCGTCTGATAGCCGTCGCTGCCTGCGATGAGGACCTGAACGAGCGAGAACAGGAATTCGAGATTGGGCGCGGTGGGTTCAAGACTGAAGGGGTTGATTTTGTAATCCGGCTTCTCTGCGCCAATCTTGAGATATGAGCCTCCCAGCAGGCGAGTCAGCTTTTCATAGCTGCCGCCTAAATCAAAAATGAAGGTGCGAGGATCATACTTTTGTAAAGCCAGCGTCAGAAAATTGGCAAAGAATGACTTTCCGCTGCCTGTGCGCCCGGTAAGGAAAGTGTGGGCCACGTCGTCACTTGTGTTGCCGCTGCCATCCTGAATGCGCTGGTGCAGGTTGAGATAAAACGGGGTTCCGTCTGCCGTTTCGACAATCGCCAGGGCCTCGCGGTTGAGAAACGTATTCCAGCGGTGGCCTTCATGCAGAGTGAAGAGAAAAGACCAATCGGCATAATTGTTATTGGTGATGTAGAGCTGGCGGAAATTGAAGTGCGAATTGCCGGGGCAGGTGGCGAAAAAGGCCGATAGTTGGTTGTATGTTTCTGAGTAAAGGGATGCACCCACAGTGCTGAATGCCTTGCCGAAATCCGATACTGCTTTTTCGACCTTGGCGCGGTCCCGGTCGTAAATGACAACGGTGAGCGAGAATTTGCCGAAGTAATTGCCTCGCTTCTGTACTTCCTTCAAGCACTCATTCAGATCGTCAACAAACTCAACTTTGGTTTCATCTTTGAGCCGGTCCCCGCCACTGGAAACGCTCAAGGATGATTTGGTCTTGTGAAAATGAGTCCGCATGGACGCGATATAGTGGACGGCTTCGCTCGCCTCGACTGCCCGCCATTCCGTCACGATGTGATAGGTCGCGGGAATCCTGAGCAACTGCTGCAGAACCAGCGGGCGGCTTTCGCTCGGCTCCTCACGCAGCGTCAGGACGCGCGTGTAGTAGCCGTCAAGCGTGAGATGGTCAGTGTGCGATTCCAGCGGGGAATTGACGAGATACTTATCCGTCATCACGTCAAATTTGAGCCGCTGGCTTCGTTTCTCAGGGTCAACATTGAAAATCCTGAGGAGCATGCGGAACGCATCCTGCTTATCCAACAGCCGGATTTCCACCAGATCCGACAGATAAGAAACAAGGCTGTTGGCCTGGCGCAGCAGGATCGTGGTGGCCTGCTCAATCTCCCCTTCGATGAGCAGGATTTCTTTCTTAGCGCTGAACAGGGATTTGAGATTGGCCGCGCCAGCCGTGAAGCCCTGGCTGAAGAAGCTGCTCAGGGCTTTCGTGAATGTCATCTTCGCTGCGTGGGCAGCGCTCTGGTAAAGCAGTACATAATAGAGGTGGATGGAAAACATCTCCTCGGACTTCTGCTCGAAGTAACGGGAACGTTCCAGTTCGGCGCGCCGCACGACCGGATTGCCGTAAGCCGGTGGCGGATCGGGCTGGAAATGAGATTTGAAAAGATACTGGTAAACGCGGAATTCCGGGCCGCACAGTTTGAAGGCCGATTCAAGCCGTTTGGTGGTGGTGTCGAGAGTGCGCTGGTCCAGGCACTCGTAATCAATGCCTTCGACTTCAATGACGGCGCCGATTGCGCCGGTTTTGGTGATGAAGCACCAGTCATTCATGAAGCTGAATACGCTGCATTGCTCGGCCAGAGCGCCGGTCTCGCGGTAATTCTTGACGAGTTTGCGGATGTTAAGCACGGCTGAGAATCCTCCTGATCGTCGCGGGCGTGTATTTGCAGGGGTCGTATTCGGCGCGGAAGGTGCGTCCCATTGCCTGGATGATGAACACCAGCATTTTGGGATCGCGGCGGGTTGCCATCCGGGCCAAGGAAAGCAGGATGGCAAAGATCACGATGGCCCCGACAAAACTGCTGAAAAGAACCTGAAAGCCTCCGCCCGTAAATAAGGCGGTAGCGAACAGGGTCCGCTCGACGCCCATGATGGTCAGCGGCCTATTCAGCGTCTTGTAAACCGGGTTTGTCCGTCTCGTGATCTCGGCCATGACTGTTCACCCTGCTTGTTGAATGTAGGCAAAAATATTGGCTGCACCCACGATCAAGGCCGCGCCAATGGCGAGCCTGCCGACACTTGAGTTGTCACTTTGCTTGCCGTACATGTAGCTGACGCCACAGAGCACGATGGCAATGAGGGTGATGGCCTTGCCAAAGGGGCCGGTGATGAACTGCGAGATGGAATTGAGCAGCCCCTGGCCGGGCACGTTGGATTGAAATAGGGCCAGATAAAATGCTGCAACTGCCTGGCGTGAAACTGACTGGATGAGGTTCATGGTCTTTAAACTCCTTTGCTTCTCTTTGTCGTTCAACCGTTTCTTAAAATCCTCTAAGAATCTGCTGCCTCCGCCGTGGAAAGCTCTGGAGCGGATACCAGCGCGAATACTTCACAAAAGTCGTGGTTTTCGCATTTCTGCCTTTCTTTGTAGTGGCCTCTTTACCTTCCTTTCTTTTCGTGAGCCTTTTCTGCCGTTTTGACTTTCTATCGGTTTTTAGAATAGGTCTAAATCTCTATATTTTTCATACCCGGCTGCAACTTCCTTGAAGACAAACGTTCTTTCAGAGCGTCTGATATTCAAGGTGTTGCTAACTATGCCCTCGGGTTCCCTGGTTGTATCTTCCAGCTCCGTCACGCCTTGGTTAGCAATCACTGTAGGTGACACCGCAGCTAGATCGCCAAAACCCGCTTTCTTGTTCATCACCCTTCTAGGTTGTCCGAGTTGCCGAGTTGCGCGGCTAACTGCGGTGTCTATTCCATCTGACGCAAAAGATAAAAGGAGGTTTCAAGCTCAAAAGCAAAATGCGCACCTATGCGCACTTATGAGCACATAAACGCACTTATGACCACTTACGACAAACTAGATAACGAACACCGTGCCTGGAGCGTGAAGGAGGCGGCGGACTTCCTCGGATACTCCGTCTCACACCTTCGCCGACTCATGCGTGAAGGCAAGATGGACGGATGCTGGCTGAAGGCGCAGGAAGACGGCCGTCCTAGATTCTGTCCTGCCAAAGTGAAGGTCTGGATGGAAACACGTTCCAAGAGCAAGGTCCAGAGGAAGCCACGCGGCACGAATAAAGCGGCGGTGGAATCATCGGAAAAGAAAAACGATGAAAAGACGCCTTACTCCATCTCACCAGCAACGCAACTGTGAGAGCCCAAGGCTCATAGGGTCAAGGCGTTGCATTGGAAAGCCAGTGCATAGAGATGGAGCAAAATAAGGAAGCGGCCCGAAAGGAAGGTGACAATTTGTTGACAAGCTCTTAGCAGTTCTAAACATGAGCAGACAGTAGTTTCATCTTGTCTGCCAGAAGCACCGAGCGGCTGTTCACTCTTGAATCGGAGAGAATCAACAGGGCTTTTGCTGGATGGCAACAAGCAAGTAGTTCGATCTCACCCGCCTTCCAGATCACTAGCGAATAGCTATGGCCGCAACTGTTGCCTGTAAGTTATTGTGGCCTTCTCGGTTCTTCTATTCTTCCAGGCCGGTGTTGTATGTGCGCATATGTGTGCATATGTGCTTTTAAGTGCTCATTTAGCGGCGATGGCGCGACTAGAAATGGTTTTCATACGTCTGAAGTGGTATGCCCGGATGTCGTCCAAAATCGGGCAAGCACAGGACTGTAACTATGACGTTGATAGAGATACTTGAAAGCCGTAAAGAAGCGCTCAATACCCAACAGGTAGCCGAACTGTTGGGAGTCTCGGAAAAGAAAATCTATCGCTTGGCTGCTGCCGGCCTATTGCCTTCGTTTCGTGTTGGCAGCGCAATTCGATTCGACGGCCAGGACATTGCCGATTGGCTGCGGAACAAAAAACCTTCAAATGGGCAACCCCGTCCCAGAAAACTACAAAGGGACGGAGGCTCAAGGTCTGATCGAAGGGGACAGGAAGCGGGTTTACCTGATCACATCTGGCGCCATAGAATTAAATCATTGGAATCAGCTCTCGGAATAGATAGCTCGCCAGACGGTAATTTATAATTCCCCCTATGAGAGGAATAGACGGAGTTGTCGAAGCACTGAGGGAACAAGAGAGGCGTATTGAGAATGCACTGACTGCCCTGGAAGGCGGTACCGTACGATCAGGGAATGGCAGGAGATCGGGAGCGGGACGAGCAGCCGGGAACGGCAGGCGAAAGAGAAGAGGTCGAAAATTATCAGCCGCGGCCCGGAAGAGACTTTCTCTGACGGCTAAGGCTCGTTGGGCAAAGGCTAAGAAAGCCGGGAAAAATGCATTGTGACTGAGAGGACGTATAAGCAAGCGTTGGTAACCTATATTGATATACTCGCGTTCAAAGAGTTTGTAAGAGCGTCCGAAAAAGAGCCCACACGCATTGCTGAAATTGATCGGATCCTTCTGGTCCTCAAGACTCAACTTACCAACAGTCCACGTTTCAAGTATGCGGAAGACGGACCACCAGAACAACTCTTCCGCGCCTTCAGTTTTTCCGACCTGACGGTGAGAGCCACTCTAATTGACCCCGAGAACGATCTTCTAAATACCTTCAATCGGGAAATACAAATTCTGGCAGAAAAGCAGTTGGAGGTGGCCTGTTGGGGCGGAGACGAGTGGGAAACGTTTCCAGTACTGCTGAGGGGAGCAATCAGCATGGGGCTAATCTTGATGGATCCGGTTGAGCTTAGGAATGACCAGATATTTGGTCCCGCACTTGTTAGGTCTTACGAGCTGGAAAGCGAAACGGCCGTGTTTCCCCGAATTGTGATTGATCGGGATCTCATGAAGAAAGTCAACAACCCGGAGAACAAGCTTTATAGGCAGTTCATCACACGCGGAGATGATGGCATCGATTTCGTAAATTATCTTTCAGGATGCACTGAATACTTCCAAGCGGGCGAACCCATAATATTTCACAACAGCTCAACGACCTTTGAAAACCACAAGAGAATGATAGAGAAGGCAGTTGATCAGTTGAAAAAAGCCAAGACAAAACCGGGAGACCGTGTCATTCAAAAATATCTTTGGCTGGTGAACTATCACAATCGAGCAGTGGATCAAATCCCTCTTGCAGGCCCCGGAGAGGTCCCAGCAATGTTCCCCGGAGAGCCGGACGAAGAATCAGTTGAACAAACCAATCTTACCAATCGGGTGGCATTGAAAATCTCGGAAGACCTGCTTAATTTTTAACAGATTATTCATTCGTCACTGAGTTCTTCCTCAAGGAGTTCTTTCGGACACTCAGGTTGCTCTGTGGGCTTCAAATCCTCCGAGTTGGGGACTTTTGATCCCTCGATTTGACAAACCTGCTGAAACGGGTACTCGAAATCTTCCCACACTGACTTTGCTGCTGTTCGTTTTGCTGCTGATTTGTCAATGAAACTAGACGACAGTTCGTGTCGCGTTCTGTGAGCATCTCCGTGACTTTTGCAGATTGCCTAGACTCCAAACTGCTACGCTGGTTGAATGGCATGGGGTTTCTCGTTCTTCAACCCATGTTCCGATTGGGCATTTGTGATTCCCAACTATGATGGATGCCCGACAACTCATCCTGATACTGAGCGATGAACGGCAGACGCTGTTTTGAAAGAGCCACCCAGTTCCATACTGGACCTCTTTATATGTTATGGATTTCCATTTCCATATTGCTAACATCATTCTCGTACAAGTCTGATATAATCCAGAACTTCGAAACTAAATTTAGGAGGCTTATGATGCCACTCGTTCACTCGACGCTGCCAGAGTTGGATCGACCGAACTCCGACAACGATGACCGCTATATGCGCGGCCTTGAATTCCTCTGGCTGGAAATCACCGATCGCTGCAACCTCGAATGTGTTCACTGCTACGCTGACTCATCGCCCCGAGCAAGTCTCAGAGGAAGCATGGGAACGGAAGACTGGAGACGTGTTATTGCGCAAGCCGCTGATCAAGGCTGTCGTGCAGTTCAGTTTATTGGAGGCGAACCGACCTTACATCCTGATCTGGATGATCTAATTCCTTATGCGCATGCTAGAGGCATGAATTTCATAGAGGTTTATACGAATGCCACCACGCTAACACAGAACAGAGTTGACTTTCTGCGCGAGTTCGGCGTGCGAATCGCCACTTCTTTTTACTCTTGTGACGAGAGTATTCATGATGGCATAACGCAAAGGCACGGAAGCTTCCGAAGGACGATTCTCGGCATTGACAATACGCTTAAGGCTGGCCTTCATCTGCGAGTCGGTCTGGTCCTAATGGATAACAATACTCCCGATCGAGAAGCAACGATGGCGTTTCTTCATTCAAAGGGCATCAGCGATGTAGGTGAAGACAGGTTACGTCATGTGGGACGGGGTGGAGCTGTTCACATAACTGTAAAAACCGATCCTTACTCTGAGCTTTGCGGGCATTGCTGGAAAGGTCGAGCATGTGTGACAGCAAGTGGCGACACTTACCCTTGTGTATTTTCGCGGACATTTTTACTTGGAAATGTGATGCGCACGTCGCTGGCCCAGATATTGAAATGCAAGACGCTTCAGGACTTTCGTACGACACAGAAGCAAAGATCCACCGAGGTTGCACAGTGTTCTCCACAGTGTGACCCTGGCGCACTCTGCACTCCAAGCACTGGCTCCTGCAATCCAACTTGCAATCCTGGCCAACAGCCCTGTAATCCACAAGTCTGCACTCCAAGCCAGAGCTGCGGCCCAACGCGGTGATGAGTGAATTGCGAATACCTCCACGATCGATATGCTTCTGACCGCCTCGTCGTCATCAGAGGTTTGGCAGGAGCCGCCGATGTACATCGGATCATTGAAGAGAGTTCTTTGTGGCCGAAGCGACCAGTCTATGTCCGTCCCGAAGACGGAGTAACCTGGTTGTCACAAGACGTCGCAAAGGACTCTTTTCTGGCCGCATGGTTTCACTCCGATCGAATACTGCAGATGATCCGGAGCGTTTCGGATATTGATTCGTCGTTGGTGAGAACAGAATGCTGGATTAATCTCTACCGGGCAGGCGAGTACATCTCTCCACATCGGGATGTTGCTGGGAGTATTCAGCTTCTAATAGCTTTAGTTTCGGCGGACAGCGAGTGCGGCGGGATTTTCATTGCGAACATTCACGGGCGGAAGCTCGAATTCTTGCTCGCACCAGGAGACGGCATGCTATTTGAGGCAACAACAGTGGAGCACTATACAACGCCTCTATCTCCCTCACAATCAAATCCCGAGCCGAGACGAATGAACGCAGTGATGCGATTCTATTTTGCCATGGCTTAGCACCAACTCGATAGTCTGTCCTCTTTCAGAGTTGCGACGGGATATTTGCACGGACGAACCTGTACTCCTGGACTGCTAAACTGCTCTAGCGCGATCACGTATTTTATCAACAAATCATAACGCCCTTAAGAGAGCTAGATTGCGCCGATCTCATCGCAGTTGCAGAAAATACCATACCTGTCAGTTTACCGCTTCGACGGATCACACCAGCGATTGGGCTGGCAGGGTTGGCCGCCATTAGGGGTGCATGGAAGACAGCTGTAGCTTGGCGTGCAGTTGGGGTTGCACGTTCTGTCTGGCTCACACGGGCCGTAGTTTCTGGATGCATCTGCTATACGCCGCCGCGTCTCTAGCAAAACGTCTGATGCGGCTATTTGCTTTAGCGACATGGTGCGAACCGATCCAACAGACCACTCTTTCGACATGATACAGGGAGCTACAATCCCGTCGGGACCTATCGCAAGAATATTGTTTGCGCAATTGCCACACAACTCCCCCATTGAACCACAACTTTCTCTGTTGCCTCTTCCAAATTGTCGAACATGATCAAAGCTAATCTGTGCCACGCCGATCTCGTGGAGCAATGTAAATGTGGCCTCAATCGCGTTCTGATTTTCCTTCATTCCTATCACACCCACGCGAAGCGGCAACCCTTTCGCTAGAACGCGCTTGATGTTGCTGATCGTCCTGCTATGACTGCCTGGTGATTGTGTGATGGCGTCATGAATTAGCGGGTCATCCGCGTACACAGACGTGGCTACAGCAACGTTGTGACGAGCAAAGGCCACTAACAAACTTTCGTCTAACCTGATCAGATTGCTGTACACCTCGATGAGCTGATAGCCTAGGTCGTCGGCAAACCTTATTAACTCCGGCAAGCTATTATTAAGTGTCGGCTCTCCGCCAATAAACTGCACACGTCGGCAACCGATTTGGAACGCTTCCGAGAGCAGCCCGATCTGCTCCCCTCGATTCAGCATATCTCCACCGCCACTTTCCGGGCCGGAGTCGGAGTAGCAGTGCACGCATTTTAAGTTGCATTGATTTGTCAGTTCAAGCCACAAGAACTCCAAGGAACAATCCGAAGCGATGGACTCACGATTGCTTGTCTCCGATACCGTTTCCATAAAAGGCATTCCTTTTCTGATCAGACTAAAAGAATCTCGATGAGACCCATGTATCGTAAGGGCGCCAGAAATACAGAAAACAGGTTGGCTGGTTGTCAGCAGCTAACTGCAGTTTCCCACTTTCACTCAAACAAGTGTAAAGCTGGGCGCATTCTAGTGTCAAACTAATCAAGATCACATACTATAGTTATAGAAGGAACAGTTCCCCTTGGTCCCAGAAAGCACATGGCGCCGCGGCTGACGACGCATTCGCCGTAAGACCTGTTGCGCTTCATGGCTCAACTCGAAATAGGCCTGTGGGCAGAAGGTCGGCAGCTCATGCTGCTTCCAGTGACCCCACAAGTATTCCACCGGGTTCAATGCGGGAGCGTAAGCGGGAAGAGACTCCAGCCATAGCCTCCTTTTTCTGCTGCCAGCCTCCGGCATCAACTTACTGCGATGACTTCGCAATCCGTCCCAACCACCAGCAGCTTGCGCTGATGTCGCGCAGCAAATCCTCCGGAAACTCCACCACATGGGGCTGCGGACCGTGCCCGGAAACAGAACCGGAAATAGAGCAAAAAGCCGGCGCTAAGAGAATTTTTCTCGCTGGTTCTAGCCGGCGTTTCCCGCGATACTGAGTCGAGACAGACGGTGGTATGCAAGTAGGCCCTACCTGCCGCAATTTTCGTCCGACGTGGAAATCCTCAGCCTGATGACAGTCTTTGGATACGAAAATCTTCCTGTCCATCCTGTCCATAGAGCGCGGGAATTTCGTCTACTGGTGAGAAAAATGGGCACTGGTGAGAAAGGCGAGAAAATCGGGAAAGTGAATGATTTGCTTAGATTTATATGTTATCTACCGTGTAATCAAGCAGTTGCGAAAAACTTAGGGGTGAGAATCCCTCCCTCTCCGCCAGACCGAATCTAGACGCCTCTCTATTAATCAAACGTGACAGCAACAGCCAAGAATATGTGGAAACGTGCGGCGATTGCGTGCGTGCAACTCTTGCAATGTTCGAGGGGCATCCTCACATCCGAGTCCAAGAACACCATGAGGCGGGTAGTGGTCGTCTCCGTCTCGGGCCGTTAATTCTTTGGACCATTGTTTTGTGCTCTTAGTCCAGTATGCTTTTGGCAACTTCAGAACGCCAAAATTACCTTATGCCAAGGCAGCCATTGACCTTAGCTCGGCCCGTCCGGCTCAGTTGCGCAGCAACTCTGGGCAACTCCGTTTACCACTGAGAACTCCTACTCTCTGATTGTTCCCCAGAATTCTCCCTACAGGAGTAGTCCATGACCGCATTGCTTCGTTCTCTCCTCCGCCTTGGCGTCTCTGTTCCGGTCATTCTGGCGGCAACATTCATTTACGCTCAAGAAAGCATGATGCTCAGGAACAATAATGCACCGGCTGTCGGAGTTGCCATCAATCAAGGTGATTTCAATCGTGACGGCATTCTTGATCTGGTTACGGCCAACATTAACGGAACGGTTAGCGTTTTTCCCGGCAGAGCAGACGGCACCTTTGCCCCACCGATCACCACGACCACCGGCCACCAGCCCAACGATCTTGCCTTTGGCGATTTTAATAACGATGGCAAACTCGACGTGGCGGTCTCCAATATTGATTCCAACACCGTGCAAATACTGCTGGGCAATGGCGATGGAACGTTTACCCCAGGCGACACCATTCTGCTCGATCAGGTACCGGCTTCAATCACCACATCAGACATTAATAACGATGGCAAGCTGGACCTGGCCGTAGGCATCGGGGTAACAACAAACCAGGGGGTTACGACCAACGAAATAGAAATCCTGCAAGGTGATGGAGCGGGGCATTTTGCCCGGGTCAATACGCTTAACTTTGGCACTTCGCTAGGGCTGATAACCAAGGTGCGCGTAGGCGACTTCAATGCCGACGGCAAAGTTGATATCGCGGTTCTCCTGGGAGGGTCGATTGACGTGCTGTCTGGCGTTGGTAACTTCAACTTTGGCGCCGACATAATCTCTGGCGCCTACCCCCAAATCAACGACATGAATACGGGGGATCTGAACCAGGATGGCTTCACTGATATTCTAGTGTCCTGGAGTGATGCTGTCGGCAGCCTGAATGGCGGCGTGGATGTGTATTACGGCACCTCCTCCGAGGGCAGTTTCATTTTTAAGAGGCAGATTCCCGCAGGTGGAAGTCTCTACGAATCTCCGGGAGAGATCATTGCGGCGGACGTGAATGGCGATGGCATTAATGACATTGTTGGCCTGGACAACGACAGCACGTTTGCGAACGGGGTTTACGTCTGGCTGTGCCATGGCGACAACTCATGCGATCCCACGCCCACCAAATTTATCTACACTACGAACCGCGACAAACAAGCCATGGTAGCCGGCGATTTCAATCGCGACGGGAAAATTGATTTCGCCGCATTGGACAATGGAACCGTGGAAGTTTTACTGAACGCCACGCCGCGCGCCGCTTGCCAGAAGAATGTCATCGCTCCCGCCATGACCGTGTGCCAGCCCCAGGACTTCACCTTCTCCAATTCGCCGCTCCATGTGATCGCTGAGGGTGATGACAGCAACGGTGTGAGCGATATCGATGTCTTTATAGACAATGTCAAAAAAGGAAGTTTCGCAAGCTCTTCCATCGATCAATTTTTTACCCTGCCCGCCGGAGATCACTTTGTGGTAGTGAAAGGTTTCGATCCGACTGGGGCCAGCTTTCGCTCTGATCGGCACATCACGATTTTCGACGGCGTTCCAGGAGAGACCTGCCCCTCCTCTTCTTCCACCTCCCTATCCGTCAATATCTGCCTTCCGGCCCAGAATGCGACGCTGAGTTCGCCCGTGCAGATCTTTGCCAACTCCTATTCCCTTCGCCCCATCACAGCGATTCAGGTTTACATCGACAACCAACTGCAATTTGATGATCAAACAGCCACCGAAGTGAACAAGTTATTTTCTATGTCATCAGGATCGCATATCATTGTGGTCAAGGCGTGGGATGCGACCGGGAACAACGTCACGGAATCAAGGACGATTGAGGTGAAATGAAATCAGCTTTTGTATAGCTTTGAGACTTTGGTTTTTGGCTTCTGCTTGGGCTGACGGCATGGCAGGAGCCAGGAATCTAGCCTAGCAGCCTGTGGTAGAAGTCCGAAATCGGCAAATTGATTTTGTAAGTCACTGAATTTGCAGGATGAAAACGGTCATTTTCTGAAAAATAGACTTCTGCCGCAGGCTGCTAGGGGAAATTATTGTGTTCCATTTTGATACTGCTCCGGAGCTTCGGATGAGAGCTTTTGGCCACGCCATCCGACCTAAACGTAACCGAAAATGCTCATGCATTCTTTCGAATTCCTGTCCATCCTGTCTATAAAATGCAGAGAGTAGTTCTACTGGGCGGAAAGGGCGGAGACAGCAGAAAGGGCAGAAATCGCAGAATCCCCTTTATTTATGGATATTTAGAGCTATGTAGCTTGATAATCAACGGGTTGCGAAAAACCGTGGGGTTCGAATCCCTCCCTCTCCCGCCAGAAGCTTCATTTTTCAATTCAGTACGTTAGCAGCACACCCTTGTTGCCGCTTTCTGCGATATCGGAGCTTAACTTATTTGTTTACTAGGTCTTAGGAGGAGTTCGAGACTAAGACAATGCCAAAGTAATTTGCCAAGTTCAACGTCTCAGTGCCACCTGTTGATTGTGGTTGCAAGTTTCAGGGGATGTCACGTTCTAAAACATTGAGAGGCAGCGATGTTTCTGACTGCCTGACTCTCTGAAAGAGATTTAAGGTTGATTGAGCTTGAACAGAAGCCAATGTACAAATATTCTGAAAGCTTAGGGAGGTTCACACAATGATGACGAGCCGTGCTACGTCGTTTCTTCTGATGACATGCGTACTGGTCCTTGCGTCAATGGCGTTTTGCCAGACCCAAGCCACCGCCCCTGGCGCGAATGCTGCTCTCAAGTCGCCCGATGCTGTGCTATTCGGGCGAGCGATTCAAGCTACAGAGAATTCCCATTATGCTGAGGCACGCATCCTACTCGTAAAGCTTATTCGCAGCTACCCAAACTCAGATTATGTGCCTCGTGCAAAGGTCTCCATTGGTGACGCTTGGTATGCAGAAGGCGTCTTTCAGCGTGCATTGATGGAATATCAAGACTTCATCACATTCTTTCCCAACAGGCCGGAGGTGATGGAAGCTAGACAAAAAATTGACGCTATCCAAAAGAAAACAGAAATGTAACTGCCTGGCCTCAGGGGGGGTACTGGAAGACATCAGACTGGACCGCAAAATCCTTGAGAGTTCAAACCGAGGTATGGGTATCCTCCTAGATCGGTGAACAATAGAAAGCTGAACGTTACTGGTCGGCAACAGCGCCCAGATTCCGCGGCATTCCTTCTGTGTTAAGAGGTGTAAAAGTTCGAAAGTCGTTCGCGACTCCCCGCCATGTACCATTATGTTTTTGGGCTGCGCCTGCCCGGTCCGCCCACGGCTTGCACGCCTCAAGAAACTCGAGTCCTCGCAATTCACATTCATCCCCGATGCTCATGACTTGTCCCATCTTCCCGACTGGGTCCATGCTCCCAAACAGATCACGGATGGCCATCTAACTCAGCTGGCCAGAGCAAATGGAGCTGTTCTCGCCACCCTGGATGGAAAGATCCCAGGGGCTTTCCTGATTTCCGGAACTGATTGAGCTCTCGCAGGGTCGCGAAAATGGGTTGGCAGGCTATTATGCGAGAACTGTCTGATACTCCTCGAACGCACCCTTGAAATCAGTGATTTCGTGGCTCCCCTCAAAGTACCAAATCCGGGTGGCAACCTCGTCCACCAGGTCTTCGTCATGCGAGACAAGCAACACAGTTCCCTGAAAACGCTGGAGGGCTATGTTGAGCGCGTTGATCGATTCGAGATCCAGGTGATTGGTGGGCTCATCCAACACCAGAACGTTCGGCTTTTGCAGCATCAGCTTGCAGAAGAGTAACCTCGCGGCTTCGCCGCCGGAAAGAACCTCGGTGCGCTTGTCCGCGTCGTCTCGGGGAAACAGCATTTGTCCCAGTAGTCCACGGATCTCTTCCTGCGCCGCCGAGCGGTTCCACTGATGGAGCCACTCGAACACTGTCATCCCCGGCTGGATCAATGCCTTGTGATCTTGAGCGAAATATCCAACCGCGGCTTCATGCCCCCAGATGACGTTTCCTCCGGTTAGAAAGGGGCCGTCGTAGCCGCTGGTTTTGCGCAGTTCAACCTCCGGAACGTTGGGAGAGTTCGCCAACACGGCGTTGACGAGCGTTGTCTTACCCACCCCGTTCCGGCCCATCAGCGCGATTTTCTCTCCGCGGACCACGCTTGCCGTGAAGCTGCGAATCACTTCGGTGTCGCCATACGATTGAGTAACGCCTTCCAATTCCAGAATGTGCTTTCCCGAAGGCCGCTTCTGCTCAAACTTCAGGAACGGACGCTGGATGTTTGATTTCGCCAGTTCCGTCACTTGGAGGCGCTCGACCTCCTTGCGCCGTGACTGTACCTGGCTGGATCGCGTGCCGGCCGAAAAGCGCGCGATGAACTCATTGAGTTGTGCAATCTTTTTCTCCCTCTGGGAGTTTTGCGCTTCGATCTGCGAGCGAATCTGGGTCTTCGCCACCACCATATCGTCGTAGGTGCCGGTATAAGTGATGATGGTCTCGTAATCGATATCAGCGATATGCGTGCAAATCCCGTTCAGAAAATGGCGATCGTGCGAGATGACGAGCAGCACCCCTTCATATCGGTTCAGGAACTCCCGCAACCAGTGGATGGAATCCAGATCCAGGTGATTGGTCGGCTCGTCCAGCAGCAAGGCCTGTGGATGCCCGAAGAGCGCCTGTGCCAGCAGCACGCGAACTTTTTGTCCGCCCTGCAGTTCGCCCATTTTGCGCTCATGCAATTCGTCGGGAATATCAAGCCCTTGAAGCAGGATGGCTGCATCGCTCTCGGCCGTGTAGCCGTCTTCCTCACCCACGATGCCCTCCAACTCACCGATCTTCATGCCATCGGCATTGGTCATCTCCGGCTTCGAGTAGATCGCGTCACGTTCTTCCATCGCCGCCCACAACCGCTTGTTCCCCATAATCACGGTGTCGATTACGCGATAGCGATCGAACGCGAACTGATCCTGACTCAACACGCCCAGCTTTTTCGGGCGTACGACCGTCCCTTTCTGCGGCTCGAGTTCGCCGGTCAGCAGCTTCATGAACGTCGACTTGCCGGCGCCGTTCGGCCCGGTGAGGCCGTAGCGCTTCCCCGGCGTGAAGCTGGTGGATACTTCATCAAACAAAACTTTGGCGCCGTAGCGCATGGACACGTTGCTTACCGAGATCATAGGTTTAAGGGAACTGCGGGAATTGCCCAAAAGGCGGGAACAGTTACGTTATCTAGAATACCATGGCCGATCTTCAACCTTGCCAAACCGTCGGCCCGACGGTAACAAATGGCAGGCCTTGTCAAACCAGTCCCACTGATCTTAGGAAACTTTCGGCACTAAATGCAGGACCGGCATTTGCCGATCTAACCGCCAGGACCGTAGTTTGCCTGCATCTGAAACTAATTGACGTGGTGGAATTGGAGTCCGCGATCGCCAAGCTCGCTTGCGGACGCATTCGCGACGAGTATGCACGCGAGGCGCAACTCATCCAGTCCGCGCTGCTGCCGGCAAAAAGCCTCTACCTCCAGTCCGTCGAGATCGCGTTCCGCTACATACCCTTTATCGAGGTTGGGGGAGACTTTGTCGACTTCTTCCTCTTGCCGGACGGCTTAATCGGCATCTACCTCGGGGACGTGATGAAGGCGATAAGAGCGTCTATGCAAAATAAGCTGCAGGGAGAACCGCGCGCGAAGGAGCCTCTCTGGCCTCCACAAGATCATGAAACTCTACGTGAAAAATAATTGCGGCAATGGGCTCCAAATGGGAACTCTTGCCACCTGCTGCTTAGTCTTAATTTAGTCTTAATAATGACCATCAGCTCCGCCGCTGAAAATATCGGCCGAGTCCGCGCATAGCGGTAGCTTTGAACGCAGAATCACGCCTGTGCAGGCAAACAGCGATCGGTCAGATTTTAAGTTTAGAGAGAGTTCCTGCCGGCCTTTTTAGCCTTGGCCCAGCGCGCCTTTGCCGCCTCTGAGATCTTCCTTCGTGCAGCTGCGGAAAGCGTGCGCGCTCTTCGCCTCACATGAGAGGGCAGCGCCCGCAGTGCGGCGCGTCCACCCCGCCTGCGCCCATTACCCGCTGCGGCGCCGCTCAAAGCCGCAATGGCGCCGTCAATTCGGTCACGTTCATGCTTCAGTTCTGTCAAAATGCTTTCTAGGTCCATAAGCTTGAGAGTATCGTCCTTTCAAGATTGTTTTAATGAGATTTCGCCGGGTGCCGTGAACTGGTCAGTATGGCAGCAACTTCCTTAGTTTATCTTAACAATGTAAGGCCGACAATTGATCTGGTCCAGAGGTCCGTTTTTCAGATCCTGAATACAATACCACTTTCATAGAAATCTGTACTACTTAACATAGATGCCTCCTATTATGTATCTCATTCCAAAAAAAGTTCTCCCGGAACACAATCCGGAACTACCACATCGATACATTGGATGTTTCTCCCTGATTACGCGCGACCACCCGATCTCCGGGGGTCAGGCACGCGCGGGTTTTTTCGCGTGATGGGGCGGGGTCGCCGCGATCACCCGGTTGCCCGCAGTGGGTTTACTGAACTGCGCTCTCAGGCGCAGCGACCCCGCTGAATGCTGCCTGTTAGCTGTGGGTCGATGTCCTTGCATGTGTGCCGGAAGCACTGTCGGGTTCTTGGTCCCGGCAGTGGTCTTCTGGTGCTTCGTCATTGCGCTGATGATCCTCAGCCGGCTCGGTATATTCCGCGCCGGTGCCCATCAAATTATGTCTGGTACCGCGATTGGATTGTTCTTGAACGTGTCTCATCTGGATCCCTCCAGCCTGGGGCAGACTGGTCGTAACCTACCGGAACCGATCACAGCGAACTGGCTTCACCGCCCCGGATGTATTGTGGGAAGCACGGAAGACCTGGGAGCGCTCTTCAAAAACCTGAGGGACGCAACAAACATAGTGAAACAGAGAACCATGATCCACGGGAGGATGCCTTGAGAAAATAAAACCGCAGCCAGCGGATTAAGAAACGTGGCAAGTCCCCCGGAGGGGCGACAGAAGAACAGAGCGCCCGCAATCGCCGGAAAAGACCACCGTTTCATGATTCTTGTCAGCACAGAACCTCAACTTCCATCATAGGAAGGTCAAAGGAAGGCGCCAGACCTTTATTCATTATCGGCCCGATCCTTGAGACAATCTGTGCAAAATTGCTCATGTTAGCACCGTGACAAAAAGTGACAGTATTGGAGAGAAGGGCCAAGGGCCAAGGGCCAAAAGCCAAAAGCCAAGAGCCAACCCCCTATCGCCCCTTCTTTGTTGCTCTCCGTTTCACCGGAGGCCTCTCCGTTTTTTTGGTTCCACCCCTGGTGTCGAGCAGCGTCAGGGAATCCGCGGCGTTGAAGGGGTACTGGCGGACGGATGCCTGGGACGCCTGGCCGGCGTTAGTCAGAATGATGTCCACGCGGCGATTGCTGGCCAGGATAATAACTTTCATATTATTGAGCACCTTCTGCCGTTCTTCTGCGCTCAACTCCGGGTTTCCCTCAACCGCATCCTTTACTTCAGCGTCAGTGAGGTTGCGTTGCTTGCCGAACGCCTTGATCTGGATGTTGGCCGCGGGGACGCCCTGTTCGACCAGATAACGCTTGGTGCGCTCCAC
This sequence comes from Candidatus Angelobacter sp., assembly GCA_035294925.1. Classification (GTDB taxonomy): domain Bacteria; phylum Acidobacteriota; class Terriglobia; order Terriglobales; family Acidobacteriaceae; genus Angelobacter. The sequence continues at coordinate 33,239 of DATGJZ010000085.1, forward strand.
ACGTCGTTCGGAGAGCCCCTGGTTGTATTCCACGGAACCACGGGGATCGGTATGGCCTTCAAGAGTCAGAAGGGCATCCGGCTTGCTTTGCAGGTAGGTCCGGAAGTCACTCGCGAGCGTGCTGAGGGTATTCTCCTGGCTGGCAAGCAGGCCGCCATCGGGATGCTCGTGCGTAGGCCGCGCCGTCGCAAAATAAACACTGTGTAGGGCTAGCCTTCTCTCGAGGCCGCTGACATCGGGTGGCCGCGGTGGATTTTCAACCATCACCGCGGTCGTGGAATAAGCCGTGAGCGCCGGGTTGCGGTCATCGCTCACGTTGCAGGTCACGGTAATTGTCCCGGGCTGTGCGCCCGTGCTGTCCAGTGTAGCCGTGGAGGTGTTGCCGGTAATGCTTCCGGCGCTGGCCGTGTAGCTGTACGTCAGCCTGCGGTTATCGGGGCTGCTGGCATTCGAGTTGATGGTTGAGCTTCCGCCCATCCGCACGCTGGCCGGATCTGCCGCGCATGAAATCACCGGCGGATGCATCCCTTTTACGGCGAACCGCGCGCTGCAGGTGGCAACGCCATTTTTGCTGCCATCGCTCAAGTTGGCGGTCACTCCGTATGAACCGGGCCGCAAGCCGGTTGTGTCCACTTGCGTGGACGAGTCGCTCCCGGTAACTTTTACTCCGGTGCCGCTCCAGTTGTATTTGACCGTGCGCTTGGGATTGAAGTTCGATCCGCTGGCGGTCGCGGTAACAGGCTCGCCGGCAAACACCTCGGACGGCTGTACGGAGCAGTCTGCGCTGGCCGCCGCTACATGCCGCTCGCCGCCCAACATCAATACGATGCCGGCCTGCGCTCTAAAGCCGCTGAGATCCGTGCTCGAAGTGGTGCTGGCGGGGCCATACCGGTAGCTCGACATAACATAGTCGGCCCTGAATAGCCGCAAAGCAACATGTCTGGCCACATTCAGATCCAGACCGCCGCCGAACATGAACCCTAATTTGTCGATATCGTGGAAGGCATCCGGCATGAGACGGTGGTCGCCCACTAACGCCTCAAGAAACGGCGAGAAATGCCTGCTGCGAAACGTAATCTTTGGGCCAAGGGAAAGATTGGTGAACGCGGCGTCGTCAAGGGTCATGGCCAGTGTAGTTTCGCCGCTCCCCCAATGGGTGCTGGTATCCAGAGTGAGGCCGAGCCAGCGATTGAAGTCATAGGTAATGCTGGCGCCGGCGCCGCGCGGGTTCGATTCCAGCCGGCTGCTCAACGGAACCAAGCCTAGTGGAAGCGTACCATGTATATCTGCGCCGGGATACCAGAAAGAATATCCGCCATAAAGCTCCAATTTGGGAACAGGCTGGTCCTGGGCTGCAGCCAGGGCGCCGAACGCGCACAGAGCCACGATCGTTGCTGGCAACATTGCTAGAGCACGACTTAAATGGCGCTTTGAATGAGATGACATGCGAATACTCCTCCGAACTCTAATACTCCGAAAATCCTGCTCTTCCAGCCTGACCGGTAGTGGAGCAGCCGCAACTACCCCACTACCGCATGCCTCACGGGCATGTAGGCACGTTAACCGGATTGCTGTCCAGACTGACTGCGCCCGTCCGCGCCAGCGCTCTGCCATTCAGCGTTGCCCCGGTGGTGAGCGTGATGGACGCCTGCGCCATGATGTTTCCCGCGAATGTCGTATTGGTTCCCAGGGTGGCTGAACTGCCCACCTGCCAGAACACGTTCTTTGATAGGCCGCCACCGCTCATAATGACCTGGCTGTTCCCGGCCGCCGTGGTCAGCGTGGACTGGATCTGGAAAATCCACACGCCAGCGGCATTGCCGCTGAGCGCCAGATTGCCGGTGATTCCCAGCGAGGGCTGCGCGCTGGTTGTCTTATACACGCCGGGGGCAAGCGTTAGCCCTCCAATGTCTGCGGGAAGGACGGCCCCTCCGGCAGCGGCTGCGGCGTTGTTATACGCTGTCGTCAAATCCCCCTGCGCGGTCATGGCAACTGCATCCCCCAGATGTTCCGTGCCGGTGAATGTTCCCGGTGGAAATCCGGTAATGGAGGCTGCAGGCCATATCCCTATATCTCCTCCGTTAACGATCGTGGGGCCAACGCTGCTGACCACGGGGGTGGCGCCCAGAATTCCAAAATTGCAGGCCGTTCCCAACGGCGAGACTCCGGGCGGAGGTGGCGGCGCGCATGTGGGGGAAGTAGTAAATGTCCACACGAAATTCGCCGCCAGCATATTGCCGAACGTGTCCGCCGCGCCGGTCGTAATCGTACCCGTGTATAGGGTGCTCGCCGTAAGCGCGACCGTGGGGGTAAAGGTAGCAATATTGGTAGCCGCAACATAGGTGACTGCTCCAGCCACGCTCGCTCCACCTGGACCGGTCAACGTAAATGTCGAAGTATTGATGGTGGCAGGGTTCATCGCCTTGCTGAATGTTGCGGTGATAACCGCGGTGTTGGGACACACGCCTACGTTACCGTTCGGCGGAGTGACAAAGGTCACTGTGGGCGGAACGGCGGGACCGGGAGGGGTCCCGGCGCCAGTGACACCTGAATTCTTGTCTGGGTCCCCACATCCGGCGGCGAAACCGAGTAGCAGGAATGCTGCTAACCATGTCCTGTAGTTGCTGAGTGTCCGCATACATACCTCTTCTTGTCCGTTGAACAATCGGCCTGTCTTCTTCCGGCGCAGCTAACATTAACAAGTTGTCAATCATGATGTATGTTCACAATTGAACATTAAAAGTGCTACCTTAGATATTTGTGCCTGGATACTAGATAGCTCGAAAGCTGATATCTATTGGTTGTTGGCCTATTCCCGATATAAGTTTGTAGCTAATTTATTTTGTTATAGCCTATGAATCATCGTGAGTATAACTACGCACTATCTATCGGCTAAACTACTTATATTTGTCCAGGGCGTGCTTCAAAAAATAAATTAAGGCCGGTCACGCGGTGAATTCCCTGAATGCTCTCTCATTTCCAGAGAGCAGGAAATCCGGTTCAACAGAGCCTCCTTTTTTCGGCCGTTGCAGGAGTCGGCAAACCAAAACAATTATGTTGTCCATCGAACACAGGATGGGATACACTCTCATTGAGTTCACTCGTACGCTCACAGGCCAGAGACCATAAATCGGTTGGGGCCGCGCAATCGGCCCTTCTGGGGGGCTTCTATGGCGGACGGCAAATTACTTTCAACGGAAACACCGAAGGTGAGTGACGTCAGTATTCCAGCCAAAAGAATCTCCGTTAAGAAACCACGGCTCATTGACCCCATTGCCTTTCTAACGCGGGCCGGCATGGGCAGGACGATTGTCAACCTGAAAAAGAAACAGATTGTCTTTTCCCAGGGAGATCTGGCGGACGCTGTCTTTTACATCCAGCACGGCAAGGCCAAGCTCACGGTAATCTCTCCTGGCGGCAAGGAAGCGACCATTGCCTTGCTGGGGGCGGGGGATTTCCTCGGAGAGGAATGTATTGCTAATGCCCATGCCCGGCGCATGGCTACCGCCACCGCGCTTTGCGAAGGCAGGGCCGTCAGGATTGATAGGGAAGAGATGATACGCGCGCTCCACCAGCAACATGCCCTCTCAGACCTCTTTGTTTCCTATCTGCTGGCCCGTAACTTGCGCGTTCAGGAAGACCTGGTCGATCAACTCTTTAACTCCAGCGAGAAACGCCTGGCCCGCGTTCTCTTGCTGCTTGCGCAATTTGGCAAGGAAGGCGCACCGGAGACGGTGATTCCCAAAATGAGTCAGGAAACTCTGGCGGAGATGGTAGGCACAACCCGTGCCCGCATCAGCTTCTTTATGAATCGCTTCCGCAAGCTGGGGTTTATTGAATACAACGGTGTACTCCGGATCCACCGCTCACTCCTCAACATCGTTCTTCATAACTAAAAACGCCGGAATCAGTAGGGCGCTTGCCAAAGCGATGCATTTGAATGTTTCTTCCGGTCACACGCGATCACCCGATTGCGTATGCGAGGGGCCGCAGGCTTGGGGCGCCTGCGGCCATGGCTCATCCATCGTTTCTAAGTGTGGCAGCCGCCTTGTGGCGCACCTGTTCGTCGGCACGGACTTTGAGGGCTTGATCTGTTAAACGCAACCGCCTCTTCATCCGGCCCGTTCCTTCTTCCTCGCCACGTTTAAGCTGACTTCTCCTGAGACGGTGATCCACGAACTGAATCATGGATCCGATAAAGTCAGGCTTTGGCGTTTGGGCTTTTTCTCTCTTGCTGGACACTTAGTACCGCCTTAATGAAAAACATAATGGCACCCGGTGCCTTCAAAATCTGTGCAAAAAGGAACACTCTTGGCCATTTTCCAACAGGGCGTGGCTAGTATCCGATGAAATCTTCAGAGATGATGTAATCCCGGTCCACCGGAACCGTGGCCAGCATCTGCCGCATGGCGGCGGCCATAGCCGGAGGGCCGGCCACATAATAGATCGAACCTCGAAAGTCTTTCAGGTATCTGTGGAGCATCTTCCGGTCGATAAAGCCGGTCTCGCTGCTCCATTCCTGCTGCGAGGTGTCCATAGCGGTCATGGTGGGAATAAAGTGCAGATTGGTATTTTCGTTTTCCAATTGTTGCAAAGTGCGGATGAAAGCCGCATCTTCCGGACGCCGGTTCGAATAGAACAGGTAAAGGAGGTGGGGCAGCTTTTGCCTGGTTGCGTGCCGGATCATGCTGAGAAAAGGGGCAACGCCGATTCCTCCCGCCAGTAGGACGGCGGCTTTCTGACCGTGGTGATGCAGGGTGAAATAGCCATACGGCCCCTCCATCTCCACCTCGCCATGGAAAGGCATCGCTTGCAGAACGCGCTTGAAAGCAGTGTCGCGCAGTCTTGTCAAGACTGTTAAATGGTCTTCTTCCGGTGAACTGGCGATGGAGAATGATCGTATGTTGCCGTCCGGATCGGTTTCCGCAGGATTGATGAGCGTGACATCAATATACTGTCCTGGTTTGAAGTGGAAGCCGCTCGGCTTTTCAAAATGAAAGGCCATGGTGTTCTCGGCCACGTGCTCTTTTTTCGTGAGACGGATTTTATAGGTGGTCGCGATCACGATTTGTTTTGTTCCATTGGTTGTGTTCCTTGCAGCTGCCAAAAAGAAGAAGCCGCCAAAGAAACCACGAACGGGGCTAATGCGTGACTGTCACCGCGCAACGATGTACGGCGTCCGGCAGCGGCAGGGCCTACAATTGCGAAGCTGAATCGCGCCATAGGTCATTCAGTGTGAACGGCGAAGCTGGAAGAGTCTGTGCAGAAGTGCACACCTTCCGGAAGAATTTTGCTTCGCGTCGACCGGGCAAACATAAAAATGGTCGAACACAACATTCGGCTCCTGCGCGGCATCATACTCTGGGTATTAATTCCCCAGACAGAAAAAGGAAATCCTTGCCCCAGACACAATTGCTCCGGAAATGTTCTGCAACGTTGCCTCAACCTGCCACACTCTTGGCAAAGACGGAGGATCGTCTCAGCAGGAAGACCATCGTTCTTGCCGGCGCCACAGAAGCTGAGATTATTGCCCAGGCACAGGCGGGCGATGTGGCCTCCTTCGAAGCGCTGTATGCGCGCCATAAGCGGCGTGTATTCTCCCTTTGCCTGCGGATGACCGGTAACTATGCCCAGGCGGAGGATTTCACCCAGGAAGCATTTCTGCAGCTCTATCGCAAGATTGGTTCGTTCCGTGGCGAATCCGCATTCTCGACCTGGCTGCACCGCTTGTCTGTGAACATAGTCCTCATGCACTTTCGCAAGAAGGGAATTCCGGAGGTTTCCCTGCAGGAGACCTTGGAATCGCAGCACGAAGACGCGCCGGTCAAAGAAATCGGCATGAAGGACAGCCGCCTTCATGGCTCAATCGATCGTCTGACCCTGGAAAAGGCCATAGCAGGGCTCCCGCCTGGCTACCGTGTCATCTTTGTCCTTCACGATATTGAAGGATACGAGCACAATGAAATTGCCGAAATGCTGTGTTGCTCCATCGGCAACAGCAAGTCCCAGCTGCATAAAGCAAGGATGAAGTTGCGCACCTTGCTGCCCGCGCGTGGCCAGGTGGCCGTTGACCAGCTCGCGGCCTGAACCAGCACTCACTGTTGCGCTTTTTGCGCGCGCCTTCGCAGAACCTTGCGTTCGTGCGGAAAAGAGAGTGTACTGGAAATAGGCACGAAGGAAATCAGGCGCTATGTGACCGTTCGCAGGAACCGCAAGAACCACTTATCCGGAAAGTCCAACGCAAAAGAAAGTTTGACCCATCCCAAAGAATACCCAGGCTGGCGCGAATCGGTTGGACTGCATAGCACGCTGGAACAAGACATCCGCGATTATGTGGCAGATTCGAGGCAAACGCGAAGACCGGCTTCCGGAAAACAAGACAGCTTCCCCGAGGTCCCGGCGGCAAGTGCGGATTACAGCGAGTCAGCGGCGCTTCACCGGACCGAAGGAATTGCTGACGCTCATTACTTGCAGCTTGCCGATCAGATGCTGAAGCAGGGAAAATACGCGCCGGATGCTCTGCCGAAGCTTCGATCGTTCCTGCTTCACTGAAACCCAGGTCGCTCCTCAACGGATGTTCGCGACCAGTCGCCGCCCGTTGTGCTTACAGTTGCGGCCCTACGGGGCTCGCGCAGACGTGGCTGAGATACTGCTCGGCGTCCTTGCATAGCATTTGACATTTATGGCAACGAATAGGGCCCTTCACAACAGCTTTGGGTTTGGGAACGGGTGGGGGTTTCACATGAGTTGGGGTCATACTCTAAGACTACTCCTTAGACAGCCCCCTGCAACACGAATCGACATCGGCATATTCTCAACGCCAACCAGCGTTAATGGTGGACGTTCGTAGTCTGCCCCACCCGATCGTTTGCAGCAGTCGGCGCCTGGGACCTTTTCGGCTGCGTGCGCCAGACGTAAAAGTACTTATCGTCCGCGGATGTGGCCACGGAAATCTCTTTTTCCCTGGTGGCCCGGTTTAAGGCCGAGCGGACATTCTCCATCTTCTCCCCATTCAGGCTGTCGAGTGGGACCAGGATCGCCGTCTCCATGTCTAACCGTTCAAGGTCCGTCAGGATCTTGGCTACGATCTCATTGTGCTTCCCTTTTCTGCCGCGGGGAACTGAGGAGATCAATCGGTGGACGAAATTGGGCGGCTGCTGGCTTTTTCCGTTACTTTCGCCATTTCCATGGCTTGCCATTTTTTTCCCGCTGTTGCGCATGGGTCCCTCCAATTCTTCGCTCCTGCGTAGCGTTAACGTAGCCAACGCATTAACATAGCGCAGTCTAAACCTGAGCAGCCCGAATTGCAAATCAAAGTTTTTCTAGCACATAAATGTCACCCTGCGGCACAGAAGTACCCCCCCCCCTTTTTTTCTGGCTTGTAGCAGTGAACAGGCGCAACCCACCATCGCTCACCGGAACAGGCGTAACTCCTGCCGGGAGAGGATTTTGGCGCAGGCCAAACGCTTTTCCCCGTAGCCTTTGCCGCCTGCTAGTCTTTCACCTGAGAAGAAAAAAAGAGAATTATCTCGTGAAGGCGGTTTTTGCGAGGGGGGCACCGGAGCCACAAATTCTTCCACTGTAGGCGTCCATGGCAAAGCGAAGCGGCAAAGCGGTTCCTGGGAGAATAACGAGGCCGATAGATGTCCGCCTCCCTAAAACCTCCGTTAACAGAATTCGGTCCTTCGATCCCAGGGCCTTTCTCGATCATGCCGGACTGGGCAGGACGATCGTGAATCTGAAGAAAAAGCAGACCATCTTTTCCCAGGGGGACCCGGCCGAAGCTGTCTTTTATATCCAGCAGGGTCAGGTCAAGCTCAGCGTGATCTCCTCCACCGGCAAGGAGGCCACCATTGCCTTACTGGGCGCGGGAGACTTTGTGGGAGAGGAGTGCATCGCCAACTCCCAGGCGTTGCGCATGGCCACGGCCACGGCGATGACCGAGGGTGCGCTACTCAGGATCGACCGCAGTGAGATGGTGCGCGCGCTCCACCAGGAACATGAACTCTCGGATGTTTTCGTTTCCTACCTGCTGGCCCGCAACCTTCGCGTCCAGGAGGATCTGGTGGATCAGCTCTTTAATTCCAGCGAGAAGCGTCTGGCTCGGACCCTGTTGCTGCTTGCACAATTCGGCAAGGAAGGCCCGCCGGAGACCGTGATCCCCAAAATAAGCCAGGAAACTCTGGCCGAGATTGTGGGTACCACCCGCTCGCGGATCAACTTCTTTATGAATCGCTTCCGCAAGCTCGGGTTTATTGCCTACAACGGCAAACTCCAGGTCAACCGCTCGCTCCTGAGCGTCGTCCTTCATGATTGAACGTGCACAAGCGATGAGGACTGGTCGCGCCACTTCGCGCGTCGTCTTGCGGGCAAGATAGAGCCTCCGTGCTACGATGCCTCATGTTCAATTTCGGCAAACCGAGAACAGTTGGCGACTGGGTGGTTCATATCGCAGGGGCAATGGTTGCACTCTTCCTTGTCTGGTGGATGCTGCGGATCTATGTCCTGTAGTTCCCCCCGCCATGTGCGTGATAACGGAATCAGGCGTTAGAGGAACGAACGGATTCCTGGTGAACTGGCGATTGAGCAACTGAGTCCTGCTGAAACCGGTTCGCTCGAGGTCGGCAAGGATGCGGATATCGTCGTGCTTGACGGTGATCTTACCCGCGACGCGACCGTTTTTCAGCGTCTGGAACAGAAACTGGAACCACGATGAGAACGGAATTACTGCGATTCAATGGCGCTGTCGAGCGGGATCCCGCCATCGATGCATGGATGAAAGAGCGTGCAGGTGAATTGGGAGCAATCGCGCATCAGTGGTTTGAGGTAATGCGTAAATGCGGGGACGAAGTCCGGGAGCTTTTGCATGACGGCTGTCCGGTTGCATGTTTGGGAGATGCGCCCTTCGGCTACGTCAATGTATTCACTGCGCACGTAAACGTGGGGTTCTTTCACGGCGCGGCGCTGCCGGATCCGGCCCGCCTGTTGCAAGGCGACGGCAGGTTCATGCGCCATGTCAAGCTCAGGCCGGGAATGGCCACAAGCGCCACGGCCCTGGGCAGGCTCATCGATGCGGCGTACTTGGATATAAAGGCGCGCGTCGAAAACGGCTAGAGCATTTTTAGAGCATGCTGCAGACCACGGCGGCAGATGATTTGTATCAGCCCCAGGCGCCGCGGAGCGGCGCTTGCCTGAACCAGAAAGTTCACTTCGGGCATAAAAGGCAGTCGAGCTGGGCTTTTTTCTGCAGTGCCGTAGGCTATAGCCTCTATACTTCTGGCGCCGATACGTCGAGTACGTGCAGTTACTGGAGGCGCAATGGCAACAGGTCCTGAGCAGGAACGTCACCGCCTGATGGACGTCTACTCGCGCATGGCTGATGGCGAGATCCAGGAAATTGAGCAGGATGCCGCTTCGCTCACTGACGTGGCTCGGCAGGTCTTGCAAGACGAGATGGCCCGCAGAGGACTGGATCGCTTGCCGCCGGATCGCGACAGGTCGCAAGCTGAAGCGGCGGAGCCAATGGTTACCATTCGCAGCTTTGGAGACGTGATGCAGGCTTGGCTGGCGAAGAGCAGCCTGGATTCGGCCGCTATTGAGTGTCGCTTAGTCGATGACAACATGGTGCGCTTGTACTGGGGTATCGCGAACGTCCTCGGTGGAGTCAAACTTCAAGTAAAGCCTGAGGATGCTGAAGCGGCCCTTGAGATGCTGGACCAACCCGTCCCTGAGCAGCCTGGTGGTCAGCCTGGTGGCCAGCCCGACGACCAACCCGATGAAGACGACGCCTGAGCTGTTGCGCAATCGCCGGCACACACATGGATCGACAGCCCTGCGACTTTGACTTTCAATTACCAACTTACCAACTTACCCACTTACCAAATTCCCCACGTTTCTCGTGGCCGTGCGGCAGAACACCTAAAGTCCGCTGCACTTTGCCGCCGTCTTCATTGGGCTGCGCACGCTTCTGCCCACCTTCACTTCAGGCCGCGGCGAGGCGATCGATAGCGAAAAATCGATGACATAGCGCACGGTGTTAGGGCAGAACAGGCAGGGTGTCTCCTGGATCTTCTGCAGGTCTTCCGTGGCCACGCTCAGGGGAAAGGACCGCAGGCACTCGGTGCACGTCAGCACCACGTAAGGGATTCCCTTGGAATCTTTTCCGTTTCGGGGTATCCACACCGGGGCCGATTCCTTCTGATGTGCGGCCGTCCGTGCCGCCGCTGTGTGAATCAGGTCCGCCACAACTCTTAGAAGTTCCTCTGGATTGCTTCTGCCTTTGGGATAAAAACGGTCCGCAATCACTCCTCCGGGCACCGCATCTCCAAAGTGATAGGCGCCGCTCATGGCAATCACGGATATCTGGGGAAATCGGCGGCGGACCACCGAGAGGAATTCGAATCCTGACATTTGCGGCATATTCAGGTCGGAAATGATCACCGCAGGAAGTGCTCTGCGCAGTTGCAAAAGCGCGTCAAAGCCGTGTACTGCGCTGCTGACGCTGTATCCTGCCGATTGCAGCAGCATGACCATACTCTTGCGAACGGCGTCGTCATCGTCCACCACTAAAATTTCATATTTGGCAGCGCTTAACATGGATTGCCTTCTTTCTCAGCCTGAGGGGGAAACAGATTCTCCAGATTCCAGACACCATCAAGAGGAGCAGTTTCCATATTCCAGACTTCAGACACCATCATAGGCATTCGGCAACTCACAAAACTATCCAAAACAGGACACATGTACCTGTGCAATAGTGAACACCGCGTTGTGCCTGAAATAGGCAGCCGGGTGCCTATTGAGTACGAAAGTACGTGAATTCGCCTCTCCCCTGAAACGGAATTTCGCGCGCGGAACCCGGCGGGGAGACCTTCGCCGTGCATATCCTCTCAAACGCTGATGAAAGCGACACAGTGACGGCCAGCTTCGGCCCCTACACTTCCTAAGGGCATGTTGGGACTCTTACACTCGCCATCCGGACCCCTCACCCCTTGTCATCCTGGAGGGCGCGTATTTTGCGCCCGAAGGACCTATGCATCTCCCCCGGGGGCTGATTCACTCTCCGCAGCAGAACAAGCAATCCGCCAGGAAGCCATGGATCTGGCCGCGCGCGCGGTTTTCGTCCACTTCGTCCACCAAGTCCACTCCGTCCACCGCTCGCGTCACAGCGCCCGAAGGTGCGAAAGTACTTTGCCGAAAGCGCCGGGAGACCGGCATAGGCGTAGTGAATAAAAGAGTCACGCAGTGAAGGAGTAGCGAACCACACTTCGCAGCTTACCTATAGTGGGGGCGGGAACCGTTGATTCGACCAGGTAATTTGGCGTCGTAGTGCAGGTCGAACCTGCTAGCTTCAAGAGTCTAAATGACTTAAATAGCATGGGTGGTTGCCCAGAAGACTGCGCAGAACACATTGGAGCAACGAATCGCCGGTAATTTGGACGGTAAAAAATAGCCTCCAAAATTGCACCCACTACCCCCAAGGCCACCACCAGAGCGCGGATCGGCGGCATCATCGGAATCGGGAAGGCCTCTAAGCCATTGCAATTCCAGAGATCCTGCTTGATAATCGTCCCACACGACTCAAGTATTCTGGAATCTAAGCCGATACTCATACTTGCCGGCGTTGCGAGTCTCCCCCAGGATTTTCAGCCAATAAAAATTTAGCCTCAGAGGTTCAATCGATGCGGCATTCTTTCGTACAGGTCCGTAGTGTGGCCCTGCTCTTTTTGATCGCCTTTTTGCCCTGTTCTTTATGGGCGCAGCGCCAGACCACAGGGCCCGAGACTCCAGTCAGCACCGACCAGAACCCGTCGAGTTCTGTGGGCGTTACGACGTTGTCTCATCCTCGTGAAGAGCGGATGCAGCGTGGAAAGCCCTTCCATGGTGACTTGAGGAACTTGCCGCAGGTTCCGCCAGAAAAATTTGAGCGCCCGGAGTTTGAAGAGCCACCGTTGAATCCTGTACTTCACCCCGGCACGTTCTCTCCTGTGCAGACTGGTGCAGGCGCCAATGCGCCCTCGATCAGCGCGCCGGCGCCTGCTCCGAGCAGCAGCTTCGAGGGATTGGATTTCACGAATTGGGGCGCCGGGCATCCTCCGGACACGAACGGCGACGTTGGGCCCCTTTACTACATTCAAACCATCAATACGGCGGTAGGCATTTATAACAAGGGCGACGGCTCCCGGGTAACAGCATTCATATTCAACACATTGATGAGCCAGGGGAATTTCGGAAACCTGTGCGACACCAGCAACTTCGGCGATCCAGTGGTTTTATATGACACCTTTGAGGACCGCTGGATCATCACTGATTTTGCCTTCAATCTGAGCGGCGGCAACACAGTTGCCCCCGAATTCCAGTGCATTGCAGTATCGAAATCGGGCGACCCGGTGGCGGGCGGCTGGAATTTCTACTCTATCCAGGTGAATGGCGGCTTCGGCGATTACCCTAAGTTCGGCATCTGGCCTGACGGTCTTTATATGTCCGCCAACGTATTTGGTTTTGGGGCAGGCGGATCGTTCCAGAACGTGCGTGTGTGGGCGTTCAACAAAGCACAGATGTATGCCGGCGCACCGGCCATGCAGGTGCTCTCGTTCGACGCTCCCTCGGCCGAATTCACTCTGCTCCCCAGCAACGCGCGGCTGCAGACAGGTACGCCTCCGGCAGGCAGCCCGAATTACTTTTCGGTGGTAGCGCAGTTCCTGAACACGGTGAGCGTCTACAAACTCCACGCGGACTGGAAGAACATCTCGGCCTCGACCTTCAGCGGACCATTTCTGTCTCTCACGGCCACGAGTTGGAGTCAGTTGCTGGCGGCGAACCAGACGGAGCAATCGCCGGGCAACAAGCTCGACACTCTGTATTTCCGGCTGATGATGCAGAACCAGTACACCAACATCGGTGGCGTGGAATCGCTTTGGAATTCGCATACCGTGGGCGCAACGGGCGCGACCTCGGCGCAGGCGGCGGTCCGGTATTACCAGGTAAAGGTCACCGGCGGCACGGTGGAGGCCAATGCCTCCCAGAGCTTCACTTATAGCCCTGACGCCACCGTTTTCCGCTTTATGCCCAGCGTGGCAGTCGACCGGGCGGGCGACATGGCCATAGGCTACAGTGCGACCAACGCTACGTTAAACCCAGCCATTCGCTACGCAGGACGCCTGGCCGGTGATGCGCCGAATACCATTTCGCAGACCGAGCAATCGCTTCTTGAAGGGACGGGCACGCAATCGGGGACTTGCGGAGCTTCCTGCACACGATGGGGCGACTACAGCGCCATGACGCTTGACCAGGACGGCTGCACCTTCTGGTACACCAACATGTACTACCAGACGACCGGGCTGGCCTTTAATACGCGGATCGGCGCATTCAGCTTTCCCGGCTGCACGCCGGCGGTGAGCGGCGCGTTGCAGGGCACAGTTACAGACTCGGGAACCAGCAGTCCCATCAGTGGGGTGACGGTTGCGCTGGGAAGCCGGACTACCACCACCGATGTGAATGGCGCATACAGCTTTGCCGGCCTTCCGTCCGGCACTTATCCGGCCCTTACGGCCAGCTTCCCCGGCTACACTTCCCTTACGGTCGCAAACATCGTTATCAATGATGGCTTAACCACCACGCAGGATTTCTCGCTGACACTTGCAGCAACCAGCGGTTGCATCACAGACACGTCGCAGGCCGACTTCTCCGCTGGTATCCCAACCGGGTGCGACCTTGCAACCAGCCCTGGGGATGTCATTCTGGCCAACTCGCCCACGATTGATCAGCAAAACACAACGATTGGGAATAGCGGCGTGGGAATTACTGTCACGACGTGGGGAGGCCAGACATTCACTCCCTCAGTTACCGGCCAACTCACCCGGGCAGATATCAACCTTTTCTGTAGCGGATGCACTGGTACAACACCGAATCTGACGCTTTCAGTGCGTGCTGCCAGCGCCGGCCTGCCCACGGGCGCTGACCTCGCGTCGACAACGATTACAGGCTTCTCCAGCGGTGCTGCCGTCTTCTATACCGCCAACTTCAGCAGTCCGCCAACATTGACGGCGGGAACACAGTACGCAGTTGTCATTCGTCCCACCGCGAACCCTTCTCCAGGAACCTATGCGCTTACACGGAGTGGAACGTCCACGCTCGGCTCTAATGTCTATCCGGGCGGCACCAGAGTATCCGGCGCGACCAGTGGCACGGTCTGGTCCATTCCGACGACCGGCGGTGTGACCACCGACGCAGGTTTCAAGATCTTTATGCAGACCGGTTTTATGCCGTCGGGTACGTTCATTTCTTCCTTGAAAGACGCCAATCCATCATTGAATGCAGCGGCCATCTGGAGCACGCTCTCATGGAATGCCGCTACTCCTGCCGGCACTTCGGTTCAATTCCAGGCCGCGGCCAGCAACAGCATTTCCGGCCCTTTCAATTTTGTGGGTCCCGATGGCACTGGCAGCACTTTTTTCAGCAACGGTGGATCTTTGGCGCAGTTCAACGGCAACCGTTATCTGAAGTATCAGGCGTCGCTCAGCACCAGCAGTAGCAACACCACGCCAACCCTGCAGGACGTGACGGTGTGCTTTGTTGACACTCCGTTCACTACCCTGGTGGTGGCGGCAGCCTCGGGATTATTCAGTGGCACGGCTGACTTGTCGGCCACCCTCACTTCCAGTGGCGCCGGGCTTAGTGGAAAGTCCGTGGCTTTTACGCTGAATGGGAACAACGCCGGCAGCGCGATCACCAACGGCTCGGGAACTGCAACGGTTTCGGCAGCGAGCCTCACCGGCATCAATGCAGGCAGCTATCCGGGTGTAATAGGAGCAACCTTCGCCGGCGATTCCGGATTCGCCCCCAGCAACGGTGTGGGTGACCTGACCGTATCAAAACTCAACCAGACGATTACGTTTGGCGCGCTGGGGAACAAGATTTTCGGCGATGCAGATTTCACGGTGAGCGCCGCCGCTACCTCGGGGTTGACAGTGACTTTTGGGGCCGGCGGCAACTGCACGGTGAGCGGTTCGACTGTCCACATTACCGGGGCAGGCTCCTGCACGATCACCGCTTCGCAGGCAGGTGATGCCAACAACAACCCGGCGACCGACGTTCCGCAGTCGTTCTCCATCAGCAAGGCGAGCCAGACCATCACCTTTGGCGCGCTGGGGAACAAGATTTTCGGGGATGCAGATTTCACGGTGAGCGCCGCCGCTACCTCGGGGTTGACAGTGACCTTTGGGGCGAGCGGCAACTGCACGGTGACCGGTTCGACTGTCCACATTACCGGGGCAGGCCCCTGCACGATCACTGCTTCGCAGGCAGGTGATGCCAACAACAGCCCGGCGACCGACGTTCCGCAGTCGTTCTCCATCAGCAAGGCGAGCCAGACGATCACGTTTGGCGGGCTGGGCAACAAGATTTTCGGCGATGCAGATTTCACGGTGAGCGCCACCGCTACTTCGGGGTTGACAGTGACTTTTGGGGCGAGCGGCAACTGCACGGTGAGCGGCTTGACTGTCCACATTACCGGGGCAGGCTCCTGCACGATCACCGCTTCGCAGGCAGGTGATGCCAACAACAACCCGGCGACCGACGTTCCGCAGTCGTTCTCCATCAGCAAAGCCAGCCAGACCATCACCTTTGGAGCTTTGGCGGCCAAGAACTTTGGCGATCCTGACTTCGCGATCAGCGCCACGGCGTCTTCCAGCCTGGCTGTGAGCTTTTCCGCGAGCGGCAATTGCAGCGTGGCGGGGTCCACAGTCCATCTCACCGGCGCAGGCTCCTGTACCATCACAGCTTCGCAGGCAGGCAACATCAACTTCAGTGCGGCGGCCAGCGTCCCAAGATCGTTCCTCATCAATCCCGGCGATGACTTTGCCATTGTCCTCACCTTGCCCTCGGTCACTGTGACGGCCGGTCAGTCAGTAACCGACCACATCATGATCACCCCGAGTCCGGCCACGTTCACGCCCTTAACACTCACATGTTCTGGTTTGCCGGCAAAGTCGAGCTGCATATTTGCCCCGAGTTCTATACCGCCAGGCTCGGCTCCCACGGATGTCGTATTGACCATCACCACCACAGCGTCTATAACGGCGGCTTTGGAGCGTCCACAGCCGTTCTACGCCGCATGGCTGGGCTTCACCAGTCTTGGATTGATTGGCTTGGTAGTCGTGGGAGCGCGCAGGAAGCAGACATCTGTAATTCTCGGTGCATTGTCTCTGATGATCATTCTGGTGGCCAGTGGCTGCGGCGGTAGGAGCCAGAGCATGGCCATCCCTGTTGCCGGCACGCCGGCGGGTACATCCACGGTGAGCGTGACGGCGGCGACGGCTGGTTCCACTCACTCGGCGAGTTTCCTGCTGACGGTGAACTAGACTAAGAAGGTGTCTTTTCGGCAAGGCTGCGTGACTCGGCGTGACCAAGCTTGCTAAGGTCAGTCTTTCTCCCAATGTGGGATTGGAGAGGACTGGCGATGATGAAAGAGCTTTCTGATATTCCCCGCGGTTTGCGAGCGGTCTACGGACGTTTCCAACGCTGGCGTAATAAACATCCGCAAGCTCGGCTGCCGATACCCAAACGTCTCTGGCTTGCGGCTGGGGAGGCGGCTCGAGAAAACGGTGTGGGGCGGACGGCGCAAGCACTGGGGTTGGAATATGGCAAGCTCAAGCGCCTGGCGGAGTCGAGCGCGGTGGCGGCAAAGGCAGCGGCAACCAAGCCGACATTCGTGGAACTGATCGGGCCGACTTCAGTGACGCTGCAAGAGTGCATCATCGAGTTTGAGTCCTTGAGTGGAGGCAAGGTGCGCATCCAATGGAAGGGTGCCGCTCCGCCCGATTGGACGAGCCTGCTTCGCGCCTGGCGGGATGCAGAGAGATGATACAGATCACGGCGCAGATGCGTGTGCTGGTGGCGATTGAGCCGGTCGATGGAAGAAAGGGTATTGACTCTCTAGCGCGGCTCTGCCAGGAGAAACTGGCGGAGGATCCTTTTTCCGGCTGTGTGTTCGTGTTTCGGAGCCGCAGCGGGACCGCGATCCGGCTGCTCACCTATGACGGCCAGGGATACTGGCTGGCGCAAAAGCGTCTCTCCCGCGGGCGATTCATGTGGTGGCCGGAAGGGTCCGGACCGGCCAAGCCACTGGAAGCCTACGAAGTGCAGTTGCTGATGGCGGCGGGCGATGTGTCGCGCGTCCGCGCGGCACCGATGTGGCGGCGAGTCGGCGTGCTGAAATAAATCTGGCGAGAAAACAAGACGTCCCCCTTGCGTTCCAAGAAAAATCGGTTCATACTGCTGGTCGATGAGCGAGTTCAGGTATCGGGGCCGGGAGATCAGCCGGGAAGACATCTTTTATATACGCGCACTGATCGAGCGGTACCCGCAGGAAAGCCGGCGCACGCTATCGACCAAGCTTTGTGAAGCCTGGCAGTGGCGCCAGGCCAATGGTGCGTTGCGGGACATGGTGTGCCGCGGCTTGTTGCTCATGCTGGACCGTGCCGGCCAGATCAAGTTGCCGCCGGTGAGTTACGTGCGGCATAACCCGCTGGCCAACCGAGCCAGGCCGAAGCCGGCGCGGATCGATACCACACCCATCCACACCCATCTGCACAACCTCCAGCCGCTGGAGTTCGAACTGGTTCGTCGCACCGGGAAAGAGCCGCTGTGGAACAGTTTGCTGGAGGAACATCATTACCTCGGCTATGAGCAGCCGGTGGGAGAACACCTAAAGTACTTGGTGTGGGGGCAAGGGCGGCCGGTCGCCTGCCTGGGATGGTGCTCGGCTCCGCGTCATCTGGGCAGTCGCGACCGCTACATTGGCTGGAGCGCCGAGGCGCGCCGTCGTAATGTCCGCTTCCTCGCTTACAACACGCGATTCCTGATTTTGCCGTGGGTGAGGGTCGAGCACCTAGCGTCGCATATTCTGGGCCGCTTGGCGTCGCGGATCTCCGCAGATTGGCAGCGGATCTACGGGCATCCGATTTACTTTCTGGAGACGTTCGTGGATCCCGAACGATTCCGCGGAACCTGTTACCGTGCGGCCAACTGGGTGGTGTTGGGCAAGACGACGGGACGGGGCAAGCAATCCAACAGCTACGCGCCGAACCGATCGATCAAACAGGTTCTGGGATATCCATTAGCGAAGCAGTTTCGCGAGCTGCTCACGGAGCCAGAGTGAAGACCGCCAGACGACGTCTCGATGTGAATCTGGAGGAACTGGACCGGGTACTGGACGGAGCACGGCAAGCGCCGTTGAGCGAGGACGATTACGAGAAGCTTAAGGACGCATTGCATGCGCTGGCGGCGATGCTGGTGCGGCCGCGCAACACGGAAAAGACCAGCGCCGTGCTGGAAAAATCGCAAGGCTCGGAAACTGGCGCCCGGACTCAGCCGGAGACCAACGCTTCCGCACCGTCCGGACATGGACGCAATGGTGCAGGGGCGTTTTGTGGTTCACGGAAGATGGACATTGCGCATCCGAAGTTGAAGCACGGGGATCGCTGCCCCGAGTGCGGGAAAGGCAATGTATATGGGCAGAAAGATCCGAAAGTGCTGGTGCGGATTGTGGGGCAGGCGCCGCTGGCAGCCACCGTCTACTCGCTCCAACGGTTGCGATGCGGTGCTTGCGGGCAGGTGTTTACCGCACCAGAACCGGAAGGAGTAGGCCCAGAAAAGTACGATGAGACGGCGGCGGCGATGATCGCGCAACTCAAGTACGGCAGTGGGACTCCGTTTTACCGGTTGGAACAACTCGAAGGTCAGCTGGGGATTCCGTTACCGGCGGCGACACAGTGGGAGGTTGTCGAAGAGGCAGCCGAGTTAATCAAACCGGCGCGCGACGAGTTGATCCGGCAGGCGGCGCAGGGCGAGGTTGTGCACAACGACGATACCAGCATGCGGGTTTTACGCCTCACGCGCGAACGAGCGGACGAACGCACGGGCGTATTCACCAGCGGCATCGTGTCTACTGGCCAGGGCTGGAAGATCGCGCTGTACTTCACCGGACCGAAGCATGCCGGTGAGAACATTGCCGACGTCTTGCAACAGCGGGCAAAGCACGCGAGCCCGCCCATTCAGATGTGTGACGCGCTCTCGCGCAACGTTCCCAAGTTGCCCACCGGGGTAGAGATTCTGCTGGCCAACTGCCTCGCCCACGGAAGAAGACAGTTCGTGGAAGTAGCGGCGAACTTTCCAGACGAATGTCGCTACGTACTGGAGATGCTGGGCCAGGTGTATGGCCACGATGCCGAGGCGCGTGAGCGTGGCCTGAAGCCGGAAGAGCGTCTGCAGTTTCATCAGGAGCGTAGCGGCCCGGTCATGGAGCAACTGCATCGGTGGCTGGAAGCGCAGTTGGCCGAGCGCAAGACGGAGCCGAACTCGGGGCTGGGCAAGGCAATCTCATACCTGCTGAGACACTGGCGGCCTTTGACGCTGTTCCTCCGGCAAGCCGGGGCCCCGTTAGATAACAACATCGTCGAAAGAGCACTGAAGAGGGCCGTTCTTCACCGGAAGAATGCCTTGTTTTATCGTACGCTGCACGGGGCGCAGGTCGGTGATCTATTCATGAGCTTGATCCATACCTGTCAGTTGTGCGGCGCCAACTCGTTCGACTACCTGACCCAGTTGCAGCGCCACGCCCAGAAACTGGCGACCCGCCCCGCGGAGTGGATGCCGTGGAATTATCGCGAGACGCTGGAACGGATGGTATCCCTCTCAGAGTCCGCATAGAGTTATGATGAATCACGCCTGGCCGGAAACTATAGTCTTCGGCCAGGCAGGAGTATCCTCCAAAAATGGCTGGAAAATCAAGCTCTGGCACAGCAAAATCGCATAGGGTTTTTGGCCAGTCACGAAAACCGGCCCAACCGGCCCAACCGGCCAAAATGGTGCGCGCC
>DATGJZ010000086.1:0-35551 GCA_035294925.1 Candidatus Angelobacter sp.
GCAATAGCTCCGCTCTTTGCTTTTCCAGTTGAGCCAGAGAGTCAGGCATAGTGTCCTCCTTAACCTAGCGTATATAGGCGCTAAGAAAAAGGCCACAAAAAAAGAAATCGAACTAATGCCAACTCTGATGTCGCACACCCGAGCTGAATTGCCTGCTATGGGCACGAAGTAAGGAGGCGTATGCTGATGTAAGGAAATTGGGAGGCAGACTCGTGGAAAAACAAGCAAAGATCACAACCAAGGGCCAGATTACAGTGCCGCACGCGATTCGGAAGGTGCTGGGAGTCCAACCCGGAGACACGCTGTTGTTCGAGAGTGATAAGAATGGCGTCCGCGTACGTCCGGTAGGAACCGGGAGTCCATTCGC
This sequence comes from Candidatus Angelobacter sp., assembly GCA_035294925.1. Lineage (GTDB taxonomy): Bacteria > Acidobacteriota > Terriglobia > Terriglobales > Acidobacteriaceae > Angelobacter. The sequence continues at coordinate 368 of DATGJZ010000086.1, forward strand.
CAAATACCGTTGCATTGGGAACTAGGGGATCGGTTCTGGGAGGAAGGCCATTCGGCGCTGGGTCAGGGAGATGCGTGGAGCATTGCTTTGAGCTGGCCAACCTGAGTCATTCTTGCAACCCTGTGAACAGGCGGGTGTGTGTACAATCATTTCCGTACTTGAGTTCAAACAGGGAACTCTGGCTTGGAGAAAAGCCGGGTTGCCGGAAGCCAGAGCGTAAAAATGAAAAGATTGCCCGTCGACAAACAAACAGAAACCATCTCCGTCATCGGCCTGGGCTGCATGGGCATGTCGGAGTTTTATGGCGCCAGCGACGAAGCGGAATCCGTGGCCACCATTCATCGCGCCCTGGATATGGGCATGAACTTCCTGGATACCTCGGACATGTACGGCAGGGGTGAGAACGAAAAGCTGGTAGGCCGCGCCCTGCATGGCCGCCGGGACCAGGCCTTCCTCTGCACTAAGTTCGGCGTTTTACGCGACCCGCAGACCGGGGCCTTCGTCGGCGTGAATGGGCAGCCGGAGTACGTGCGCTCTACCTGCGAAGGAAGTCTCAAGCGATTGGCGGTAGATGTGATCGACCTTTACTATCAGCACCGCATGGACCCGCAGGTTCCGATCGAAGAGACGGTGGGCGCAATGGCTGCTTTGGTGCGCGAGGGCAAAGTGCGCCATCTGGGCCTGTCAGAAGTGAACGCGGAGACTCTGCGCCGGGCGTATAAAGTACATCCCATCTCCGCCTTGCAATCGGAGTATTCGCTCTTCAGCCGAGATGTGGAAGGACCGATCCTCGATACCTGCCGTGAATTAGGCGTCAGTTTTGTCGCGTACAGTCCGCTGGGGCGTGGTTTTCTCTCGGGACAGATCAAAAGCCTGAACGATCTCGATGCCGGCGATTTCCGGCGGATGATGCCGCGCTTTCAGGGAGAAAATTTCCAGAAGAATCTTGACCTGGTCAACAAGGTTGAAGAACTGGCGGCGGCAAAGGGCTGTACGCCTTCACAACTGGCGCTGGCCTGGGTCCTGGCCCAGGGACGTAACATTGTCGGACTCATGGGCACCAAGCGGCGCAAGTATTTGGACGAGAATGCAGCCGCGGCCGATATCCAACTCACTGCCGAAGAACTGGAACAGATCGAGCAGGTCGTGCCCCGAGGCATGGCGGCCGGACCGCGCTATTCTGAGCAGGCCATGCGCTTTGTGCAGAATTGAATATCAATCTTGCATGAGAGAGACAGTGGAGCACTGCTCTCGGCTGCGTGTTGTGCGACTGGTCTGGCTCTCACGCTGCTTTGTAGCGGCGCCAGTGGTAGCATCCCCACTTGACGGCATGCCCTCGCGGTATTTTTAATCCCAAGATATGCGAGTAGCCTTCTTAGGAATGGGAATTATGGGACGGCCCATGGCCACGAATCTGGTCAAGGCCGGACATGAAGTAAACGTCTGGAACCGTACTCCGGGTAAAGATGTGCCGGGAGCAAAAACTTGCGCTACTCCGGCAGAAGCCGCCAGGGGAAGGGAAGTCGTCTGGATGTGTGTCTCCGATACCAAGGCGGTGGAACAGACCCTCTTTGGGCCGAATGGCGCAGCTCAGTCGGTGGAAAAGGGCGCAACCTTTGTCGATTCCAGCACCATCTCTCCCTCTGCCAGCGTACAGTTTGCAGCCAGGATTCGTGAGAAGGGCGGCGATTTGCTCGATGCTCCTATGACCGGCTCCAAAGTCGCTGCGGAAGGCGGCACCCTCACCTTTATGGTGGGCGGAAGCACGGATACCATCGCCCGCGTTCAACCACTGTTTGACAACATGGGCAAAACTGTCATCCACATGGGCGATAACGGCAAAGGACTGGCCGCCAAGCTGGCGCAGAACTTGCAAATCGCATTCATCTTTGAAGGCTTGGCGGAAGGGCTCACGCTGGCCAGAAAGATGGGCGTACAGCCGGAAAAAATCTTTCAGCTCATCAAGTCTTCCATGATTCGTTCAGGTGTGGCCGAATACAAAGAACCGTTTGTCCTCAAACAGGACTACTCGCCCAACTTTCCCCTGCGCCTCATGCACAAAGACATGCACCTGATGATGGACGCTGGACGCGAAAATGGGGTGAAGCTGCCGGGCCTGGAAAAAATAGATGAAATTTACGAAGCCGCCACCAAGGCGGGCTACCAGGATCTGGACTACGCCGCCACCATCATGCTGTTGGAAGAGTGGGCCGGACTCAAGAAATAAATCGCCCGAATTGCCATACCTGTGAAAATCTGAAGATGGTGCACACTGGCCCGGACGCCCTTTTGTTGTTCCGATCAGCGGAATCTACCGTCAATCAGCGGTAAGGTTTTTGCTTTTGATTTTCAATTCTGGCATTTTTGGCAATCCGCAACGCTTTCACAGCAACGATGGCGATGAACTCGTGGCCACTTCCCGCACGGCGTCAAAGATGCTGGTGCGGGCAGGACATGTGGGCGAGATGCTTTCCAGCGGCATAGTCACCGAAAAATGCGGCGAGTGACGGCTGAAGGTGATGTTCTGGAACTCGCGGTTGCTTGTGTCTGTCAGTGAGGTCATGGCGGAGGTAATTTCTTTTTGCCACTTCATGCGGGTGCTGATGATGAAGGGCCCGGTTTGCTGAAAAGTCCAGCGGCAACTCTCAGCAGTGGTTTTTCTGCTGCTCCGCGCAAACCAGCGGAAATTGTGTACATCCAGGGTAAACGCTGGGGCCCAATCCAGATCGGCCTGGAACGTAAGCAGGTCCTGCCGGTTGGTTAACTTGCTCCATGCCCAGTTGACGGGCATCTGGCGTGGGCTGAACTCGACCATGATCCAGGCGCGATGAAAAACACCGCAGGTAAGCCGCAAAGATACCTTGAAGCGCGAAGGAGCAAGCCAGCGCATGGTGATCACATGTCCCTGGCCGGCTAATGCTGCCTCAATCCAGCGCAGCACCTGGACTGCTTTGCGCTGGTTGCGGCGTCCGGAAAGCCAGTACCAGACGCCGCAGAAGAGTGCCACCACGACCACGAGATAGACGCCCAGAAGAAACATTCGATCAATTAGGATGCGCGGAACCGGCAACTTAGATGTTCGCCCCTAAACCCCGTGATAAATCCCGCCATCCACTAGGACTGTTTGGCCGGTGATGTAGGAAGCGCGGTCGGAAGCCAGCCAAACGATCGCGTCCGCAACTTCTTTAGGATCAGCAAGGCGCTTGACCGGAGCCTCCGCGGCCCATTGCTCGTAAATTCTTTCCGGCGGGACGCCGGCAGCCAGGGCCCGCGTACCCGCCAATTCCTTCAGGCGGTCCGTCGCCGTGTAGCCGGGCGCAACGTTATTGACCAGAATCCCATCTTTGCCGAACTCATTGGACAAGCTCTTCACTAGGCCAACCACGGCGGAGCGCACGGCGTTGGACAGAATCAGGTCAGGAATCGGCAGCTTCACAGAAACCGAGGTAATGGTGATGATGCGGCCCCAGCGGTGGCGCTGCATGTAAGGAATCACGGCCTTGGCCAGGTAGACAACGCTGAGGAAGTTCTGGTCTAGAGCCTTATGCCACTCATCAGTGGAAATGGAGAGGAAATTCTTGGCTGGCGGCCCCGCGGCATTCGTCACGCAGACGTCAATCCGGCCAAACCGCTTGGCCACCTGCTCCACAAACTGCTGGACCGCCGAAGCGTTGGTCACGTCCAGGGCTTGCGCATAGACCTCCGCTCCTGTGGCTTTGCGTATCTCCTGAGCAGCCTGTTGCAGGGTCGGTTCCGTGCGTGCGCACATGGCAACTTGTGCGCCTTCGCGGGCAAATAGCTCCGCCGCCGCCCTCCCCATTCCCTGGCTGGATGCAGCAACAATCACACCGCGGCCTTTAAGTCCAAGATCCATAATTCCTCCGGAAGAAAGCAATTAGCAATTGGCAACTAGCAAATGGCAATTTAGCAAAATGGCAATTTAGCAAATGGCAAGCAAATGGTAACGTGCAAATAGCTAAGCCATGATGCGTGCAAAGGGATTGTCATTTCCGAGCGGAGCGAGGAATCTGCTCTTGCTAATTGCTAGTTGCTAATTGCTAGCTGCTTTTTGGCAATTGTCCAATATACACCGGCGCGGGCGGTGCGGCTTTGATCTGGTTCTTTTCCAGGCACAGCTTAATCCGGCGGCGAAGTTCGCGCGCCACCCGGTCCTGCCGTCCGGGGCGTACCTTCACCAGCAAGAGGTAATCCACTTCCTGGCCGGTGATGCGCTCAATTCCCGGAACTTCGGGCTCGGCCACCATGTCCTCATGAAACGCGGGATCGTTGTGGATCTCCTGCGCCGTCTCTCGCAGCACCCGCAGTACGCGGTCAGAGTCTTCAGAGTAATCTACGGCAACCAGCAGAGTGGCCTGTGACCAGTCGCGCGTAGTGTTACTCACGATGTGGATACTGCCATTGGGGACGATGTGCAGGGTGCCGTCGGCATCGCGCAGGATGGTCCGGCGCATGGTGACTTGTTCTACCGTGCCTTGAACTCCGGCAGCTTTGATGGTGTCGCCCACCTCGAACTGGTTCTCCGCCAGGATAAAGAACCCATTAATAATGTCTTTTACCAGCGTCTGCGCGCCAAAGCCTATGGCCAGACCGGCAATTCCCGCGCTGGCCAGCAGCGGCGCAATATTAATGTTGAAAACCTGCAGGGTCTGCATCACTGCCAGCAGGATGATGACAAATATTCCGGCGCTGCGAATCACTCCCACCACGGTGCTGATCTGCTGCGCCCGGATCGAGGGGTGGACGGCTGCCCGCTTGCCTAGCTCGACCAGCTTTCGTGTAGTGATGGACAGGAATCGGACGAGAATGAAGGACAGCAGAAGAATGGCAACGAGTTTAGGGACGTCATATCTGGCAAAGCGGATCAGATCATCGTGCCAGCCCTGCCACAAATTTTGAAATCGCGGTTCCATGGCCTGCGCCGGATTATATCCGAGGGCAGGGAAGTGTTTATAATCGGAGCACTTCCAGGTGCAAGAGGTTCCTTGTGTTGAAAAAAACTATCTTTGTCGCGGCGTTGATCGTCGCAATGGCCGGGCTACGGGCCTCGATTCTTGCCGCGCAGTTCGGGCCGCCGCGTTCCGAACAGACGCAGCAGGAACGCGAAATGGAAGAGCGCCGGCAGAAAGAAGCCAATAAGAAGCGCCAGGAAGAGATACGCGAGGACACACAAAAGCTGTACCAGCTTGCTACGGAACTGAAGGATGCCGTGGACAAAACCAACGAAAACCTGCTCTCCATTGATGTGGTCAAAAAGGCCGAAGAGGTGGAAAAGCTGGCTAAAAAAGTGAAAGAAAAAATGAAAGAAGGGGTAGGCAAGCCGCTTATAGGTGAGCCGCCAAGATTGCCGCGCCCCCCGATAGGTCCGACTTAACCCCAATACCGTTCACTTAAGGTGAACGATTAAAAAACGGTTCGTCATCCCGAGGGTTTTACCCACGCGTCAGCGGGGGTAAATCGGACGGACCTTGCGTTTTTGCCATTGACTCAAAAGGTTCCAAACTCTTAAGTGAACAAAAGCATCCGCACACCATGAGCAATCTTCGCAAGCTAGTAGATCGGGAGCAGTGGACGGAGGCGGCCTCGCTTCTTAAGAGTGTTCCTCTGCCTGCGGCCCTGGAATTGTTTGCCGGCTTGCCGGATGAGCAGCAGCAACAGCTCTTCCGCGCCCTCCCTGCGGATCTGGCTGCCAGATTACTGAGTGGCTTTCCTTACTATCATCAGTACATCCTTCTTCATGCGCGGCCGGCCAGCGAGATTAACCAGGTCCTGGACCAGATGCCCCCGGATGAGCGCATGCAATTCCTGGACGAGTTGCCGGAAGAGGCATGGCGGCATCTGGTGGCGGGGACTCGTGAGGAAACGGAGAAGCCCCCGGCGCAGAAAAAATCTAAGCCGCTCGTCGCCGCAAAACCCGTCGTCGCGGTGGATGCGCAGCCCGCGGAACCCATTATTGAAGCGCGGGCCGTCGAAAAATACTTCCTTCAGCCGGATGGCGAACGCGTCCAGATCATTGCGCCACTCGATCTGCGAATCTACCCCGGCACGATCGTCGCCCTGCTGGGAGCTTCAGGATGCGGAAAATCAACTCTGTTAAGAATTCTCTCCGGGTTGGCGCAACCTTCTTCCGGCGAGGTGCAGTGGAATGGCGTGCCGCTCTCGCAAGTGACTCCAAACGTCGCAATTGTCTTTCAAAGCTTTGCCTTGTTTCCCTGGCTGACTGTGCTGGAAAATGTAGAGGCTCCGCTCCTGGCCCGCGGAATTGAAGCTGCAGAGCGCCATGCGCGCGCCTCTGGTGCAATATCTACGGTCGGTCTGGAAGGGTTTGAAACCGCCTATCCCAAGGAACTTTCCGGTGGAATGAGGCAGAGGGTTGGATTTGCCCGCGCCCTGGTGGTACAGCCCGAAGTCCTGTTCATGGATGAGCCCTTCTCTGCCCTGGACGTGCTGACCGCGGAGAACCTCCGCGGTGAACTCCTGGAACTCTGGGAAAACAAGAAAATCAACACCAAGACCATCTTCATTGTGACCCACAACATAGATGAAGCCGTGGCGCTGGCCGACCGCGTGATTGTGTTGGGACGTAATCCCGCCCGAATACGCGCCGATTTCCGCATTGCATTGCCCCAACCGCGGGACCACAAGTCTCCCGACTTCCTGTTGTATGTGGATTTCATTTACAAGGTCATGACCAAGCCGGATGCTGAATTTGCGCCTCCGGAATTGAAAAAGCTCGCGCCCAAAGCGCCGCGCCAACTGCTTCCCCACGCCCGGCCCGGCGGGATTGCCGGTCTTTTGGAAATGCTTGTCGATGCGGGTGGCGAGGAGGACCTCTACCATCTGTCTGAGCGCTTGCTCATGGAAGTGGATGACCTCTTACCGATTCTTGATGGCGCAGTGTTGCTGGGGTTCGCCAAACTGGAAGAGGGCGATGCCAGAATTACCGCCGAAGGAACCAGCTTTGCCCAGGCGGACATCGCTACGCGCAAGCTGTTGTTCCGCGAAGCCGCGCTGAACCACATTGTGCTCTTCCAGCAGATTGCCCATGCGCTGGCCTCAAAATCAGATCACAGCCTTCCGGTGGAACTCTTCAGGGACATTCTGGATGAGCACATTCCCGACAATGAAGTGCAGCGCCAACTCGAAATTGCGCTGGACTGGGGAAGGTACAGCGGCGTGTTTACCTACGATGCGGAGAGCGAGCGGCTCTTGATGACCGCGGAGACGGTCGCTGCTACCGACCAGGGACTGGCAGGGAAGTCGCCATGAGACGTCCACTGCCGGTATTGCGGGCAGTTCGTTCCTTCCACGTTCCCTGGGGCGTGCTGCCGCGAAGCAGCCGCTCGTTTTTTCTCGACCTGCCGATTTTTGCCGCGGGCCTGGCGCTCTTCTATAGCGTTGTGGCGCTCGCTCGATATTGGAGCGGCCCGCTTACCTCCCAGGTAGAAATTGACCTCAGCCCGCATGCTTTGCCGGTCTACGCCTTCTACTCGGTGCTGCGGATCTCTGTGGCCTATTTTCTCAGCTTGGTCTTTACTTTGGTGTACGGCTACATTGCTGCCTACAATGCCCGCGCCGAACGCTTCATGATTCCCCTGCTGGACATCCTGCAGTCCATTCCTGTGCTGAGTTTCCTGCCGGGCGTGATGCTGGCCATGGTGGCCTTGTTTCCCACCAGGCAGATGGGTCTTGAGCTGGGAGCGATCCTGCTGATCTTCACCGGCCAGGTCTGGAACATGGCCTTCAGTTTCTATTCATCTTTGAAGAGCATTCCGGAAGAGATGCGTGAGGCGGCCCGGCTGTATCGCTTTAGCTGGTGGCAATCCTTCACCCAGATGGAGGTGCCGTATGCGGTGATCGGCCTCGTCTGGAATTCCATGATGTCGGTGGCCGGAGGCTGGTTTTTTCTCACTGCCTGCGAGATGTTTGTCCTGGGCAAACGCGATTTCCGCCTGCCGGGTCTCGGATCGTATCTTCAAACCGCAGCCAGCGCCGGTGATACGCGCGCCATGGCCTGGGGCTTGGCCGTGCTGCTGGCCATCATCGTATTGACGGACCAACTCGTCTGGCGGCCCGCCATCGCATGGGCACAAAAATTCAAGTTCGAGCAGGTTGAAGCTGTTTCCGTGCCCCGTTCACCCATTCTGAATTTGCTTCGCCGTTCCCGTGCCTTGGCGTTTCTCTCAAGAAAAACCATGTCGCCGATTCGTGAGACTCTGGATTTGTATTTTGCAAAAAGGAATCAACCGGCAGCAGCAGAGGCCGGCAAGGGGACGGCTCACAGATGGCTTTTGGGATTGACTGCTCTCGCGCTGGCAGCGGGAATTGGTTACGCCGTCTTCCGCAGCGCTGTCTTGCTCAGCGGCTTGACGCGCCATGATGTCAACCGGCTCCTGATAGGAGGAGGCGCCACATTTCTAAGAGTAGTCGCGTCGCTGGTGCTGGGAGCGCTTTGGACGATCCCGGTCGGCGTAGCCATCGGGACGCATCCCAGGCTGGCTCGTGTGGCCCAACCTTTTGCCCAGATTGCCGCCTCGGTGCCCGCAACCGCGCTCTTTCCGGTGGTCTTGCTGGGGTTAATTGCCATTGGCGCGGGCATTGGCGTGGGATCGATTGTGCTCATCGTGCTGGCGACGCAGTGGTACATCCTCTTCAACGTCATCGCCGGCGCCAGCGCTATTCCCACTGACCTGAAAGAAGTTTGCAGCGTCTTTCACCTGAGCAAGTCCCAACGCTGGCGGAAGCTGATCCTGCCCGGCGTATTTCCCTATCTGGTTACGGGGCTCATTACGGCCTCTGGCAACGCCTGGAATGCCAGCATTATTGCCGAGTATTTTCATCTGAAGGGAGGAATTCTCTCCACCAATGGACTCGGCGCAGTCATCAGCCAGGCCACCGATGATGGAAACTTTCAACTGCTGCTGGCCGCAACCATCGTTATGGCCGCCTTTGTCGTGACCATCAACCGGCTGCTGTGGCGGAGGCTGTACGGCTTGGCGGCAACCAGGTTCCGGCTGGAATAAGTTCTTGGCGGTTCAGGAAATAGTGTATCCACCGACCCGGTGGAAGCCCCGAACTTTAGTTCGCCCGAAGTAGGCTTTCAAGCCCACGGAAAGCTTCGGCAATATTAAACCGCGCTTTAGTTAGCGCTGGGTGCGAGGCAATCGCTCCCCTGTCGGATACGGTATTTCTTAAAACGCTTTGGTTTACCTCGAACCCTGAGCCTGCCGAAGGTGAGAGGTCCCTATTGTCTTGATAATCCATTGACAGCGCTCTCTTTGCCGAAGAAACACGCAAGACGCCAGCTATCCGCGCCCGTCAGTAGCACCTCTCCCATCTATGGCAATAGTCATGTGGCGCAACGCGGCGCCAAGAAAAAACAAGGAGTGGAGCGCAGCCGCCCTCGGCGCCGCCCCCGGCTGCGTCCCCTTGCCGACTTGACGAGGATCGTGTGGCACCGTCGCTCCTCCGGCGCTGTCTTGGGGTTGCTGTTGGTGTTGCCCTGATCTAACTGACCGCTGAATGTCGAAGATCCCGCCATGAGGCTGAAAGGTTTTGCTCTCGGGTGTTGGTTGGCTAATTGCCAACTGCTATTTGCCCACTGCTGTTCTCCAACCAAGCGGCTGTCATCTTGAGCAAGCACGAGGGAGCGTAGCGACTGAGGGCGCGTCGAAAGATCCCGAGGATGCAGGTTTCACCATGCCGGCCCAGGGAATTCTCGCCACTGCAATTTCCCCTCATGCAGAGCGCTTAGCCGAATCTGCGGCAGAGGGCCGTTTCCTGAAAATCGCCTTATAAATTACAGCGGCTTAACCGGCTGCTGGCAGGCTTTTTACTTCGGCTGCCTAGGAGCCGTGGTTTAATGGATGCGTCACGTTACGCACAACCGTCCATTCAGGAATCGGAGAACCTGGATCATGAAATCAATCTTTATCAAGATTGTTGCCATTCTGGCCGTGACAGGGCTTATTTTGTTCGCGCAGGACCCCAAGAGCGTGGTGCAAGCCGATAAAACGGTCCCGAACAGTGTTGGCGCGCCCAAGCCGGTGGTGGACCTGACTGCCGGGACCTGGAAATACAAGACCACGGTCGTGCAACCGGACGGCGCGTACCATGATACCTATTCCATTACGATCAAAGATGGCGGCGTGTGGACATTCACTGATACTTTCGAAACTAGTGATGGTCCAGTCACGGACGTCTTGACCCTCGAAAAAGGCACGCTGATCCTGCGCAAGGAGTTATTCAAGCATTTCGCCAAGCCGGGCCGCCCGTGGTCGATAACGACCAACCTTGATTTCACCACCAGCAAAGTCACCGGCACCACGAATATAAGTGGCCAGGACAAGCCGGTCGCGATCGATTTGAGTAGGCCGCTCTTTGCCGGTGGCCCCGGCTCCGATGTAACCATAGGCTGCCTGCCGCTGGTGGATGGATACTCTACTACCTTCCGGAACTTTGACATCCAGTCGCAAGAGGAAACGCTGGTGCATTTAAAGGTCATGGGCATGGAGCGTGTAACCGTGCCCGCGGGGACGTTCGATTCCTACAAGGTCGACGTGACCTCAGCCAATGGCCGCCACTCATACAAAGGAAGCGTCTGGATCGCCAAAGACTCGCGCACGCCGGTAAAGGTCTCTGGCTCCGAAACCGTGCGCCGCGGACCCTTGGTCACCGTCACCTCGGAGCTGGTCCCGTAACGTAACGGATTAACGTTGAGTGGCAGGAGGAGCATCATCCAAAGATCAGCTTTGACGATGAGCGTTGAGAGGCAAGGTGAGCTTGCGGAAGGGGCGATTTTGGTAATTTCCCGCCAGTCACAGCTCGTTCAATCCGGTCACAACCGTTGGCGGGGCTGTCCCCAAACTTTATGTGTACTAAAGTTGCATCGCATTTCTTGCCTATTCTGCCTTCAGCACTTGATGGAGGATCAGATGCGCCAAGATATTGCGATGCCACCCTGTACTGCCACGGCTCCCGGAGTCCCCGACGCGCGGCGGGGTGGAACTTCGTCCGCAGCGAACGAAGTTGCCAACTACCAGCGTTTGAAGAAGCTGGATGAACTGCTGGATGTGTATCAGGAAATGACGTACCGGGCCCAACATGATTACGAGAAGACCCTGCACCGCTTCGCCACCGAGTGCCACCAACTCTGGCAGCAAGAGAAGGCGCAGGGGAATCGCCGGCCAAGGGTTTCCAGCGCGTGCTGCAGCAGGCGGGCATCAAGGTGGGACGTGCCTACCGCGCGATGAAGAGATTTTTCTCCGCCGATTTTCCTTTCCTAAGCCTGTGCTCGAGTTCGTGCAGACATTCCACCAAGACACGCTTCCTCGCTGACAAGGAATTTAACGCCGAAAGGCAGAATCGCCCCAATTCGCCGCTTGTTTCATCCCCGCTGGTTCCGGTTTGATGAAAAGCACGTGAATGGCGCGTTTATCCGGGTCGGTCTGGCATTTGACGGTGAGATGTTGCCCTTCATGGCCTTTAATCGCATCGGCGTTGCTGATGGTCCACATATTGTCTGCGTCGGTCACCAGGGTTTTGCCATCCAGGCTGACCGTGCCGCTGATGTTAACTGCTTTTGCCCCCGTTGCTTTCATGCCATTGCGCTGCTGGCCGTTATCCTGGGCCGTGGCAGTCACAGAAAGCAGCAGGACCGCGGCCAGACAATTCAAGATAAGAGTTTTCATCTCGACCTCTTTTCGACCAGAGTGGATCAAAGTTCTTACGCAACCCTAACCTGAGAGGGGCTTGGATGGAAATTGAAAGTATTGATGGTGTCTATCAATAGTTTTTATCTTAAAAATGCTCTGGATTCTAAAACTCCAGATGCACGCGCATAGATGGCACGATCACCGGCCCGCGGTCGCGGTTGTAGCCGGGATCGACGATGTATTGTACTGCGGGAGCGAGATAGATTCCTCGCCAAACGTGGACCGTGTAATAGGATTCGACGATATTCTCCCGCCCATAGTTCAGTTTTCCGTCGCCCAGGAGGAAACCGGAGCCGCCATCCGCCAGATATAGCTGGTGGTCCTTCTTGATGCCGTTCGACACGAGGGCAATGCCGGCACGGTCTTGCTTGCGATGCCATTGCGCCCCATTCACCCTGACTCCCCCGGCGAAGGTCGAATCAATTTCGGTGTACGCAAACGACTCGGTCTTCCCGTTGTCCCACCCCCAGCGGGCAAACACCGTGACGTTCCGGGTTAGATTCTGTTCCAGGTTGATGCCAAAGCCATACTTGCGCGTGATGTGCCAGGGATGGTTGGTGATGTCCGGTGTTGCAACAACACCTTGCTCAAACTGGGCTACGGCGTCGCGATAAATCCCCATGTTTGCATAATTCGTGAAAGCTAATACACGAACGATCCCCGCTTTCTTCGGTATCACGCGGTGACGCAGTTCGTATTCCCAATTCTCGGCATGGACCTGCCATGGCCGCCACACGAGATCAATTCCGTTCGCGACTTTGGGCATGAGCCCTTCGGCGAAGCGAAACCCCCAGTTTCGGTCCTCGTAGTCCACCACGGCGCCGACGGTATAGCCGCGCGTATCGGCGGCGTAATCCCAGGCGCCGTTGTCGTCGACCGACCAGTTGCTGAACTGAAGATGTGTGTCAGAGCCTACAGAATTCAGATCCAGGAAATCCGGCATGCTGAACTTGCCGAAGCGAATTTCCAGACGGCGGCGCGGTAGTTCATCGAACAGCGATAGAAAACTGCGTGGGTTCTCAATCTTGTCCTTGCTCAACGCAAACACTTTGTGGATCATGCCGCGACCCAGGTACGGCGCTTTGCTCAGCGACGGATTGCGCACGATGTCCAGATCTGTATTCCCGGCCAGGCCGAGGCCGGTGCTCAGCGCCGCGCCGCCGGCCTCCTCGACGTCAACCAGAAGCTCCGTCGAATCGTTGAGTCGTACGCCGGTGTAGAGCGTCATGACTCGCGACGTGGCTTTTTCGTAACGGGGACTCAGGCTGTTCGGCCCGCTGTAGAGGGCGTGGAAATCCGGATGAGCCTGGAAGATGAAGTTCATCTGCCCGGAGAGCCAGAACCGTGTGTCCTTAACATGCGGTAACATTGCTTCGGGATCGGCCTCGGTGTCTGAACTGCTGGCCGGGTCGTTCGCGCTGCCGGCGGAAGGTTCTCCGTGCGGCTGAGGTGAATCGGGCTGCTGCGCAAACGCAGGGATGGCGCCGGCCGCGGTCGCCATGAGACAGGCGGCGAACAGCATCCTGATGGTCCATCCCAGCGATATAAAATTCGTTCTTCGCATTCACTCCACCGTTGCGGCTAATCTAAGCTCTTCCTTTTGGCGGCTCTTTATCCGCGCTCACTTGTTCCAGGTCGTTGGAAGAGAAAGAAGTATCTATTAGACACCTCCTTTGTTAACGTCCTGTTACTTTCCTATTCCTTTATACTGTACCCAGTATAGTACCGCAAAGGAGGACCCTGCTTGGCGCATACCGTAGAAGAGAAAAAGGAGTTGCTGGTCCGGCTCAACCGGATTCAGGGGCAGTTGCAGGGCATCAAGGAAGCTATCGAAGAAGAAAAGGAATGTTCACAGGTGCTGCAGCAGATAGCCGCGTGCCGCGGAGCAATGGGCGGGCTGCTGGCCGAGATCATCGAAGGAGAAATCCGGTTTCACGTGCTGCCCAGAAATACCAAAGCTGATTCGCGGGAAATGAAGGCTGCAGAAGGGCTGGTGGCAATACTGCACAGATATCTCAAATGAGTCCGTTTCGTCGCCAGCTTTCCTGCTTCATCGCCGCTTGAGCGGATCCCGGTCGGAAACGATGACGATCTGCATGTCCTTGGCCAGGCTTATCACCTTCTGCACCGGGTCGCGGGACAGGAGTGGTGGCAGGAAACTGCTATAGGGCCGGGTGACAAATATCTGGGTAATCTGATTTTGGCGGGCAAAATTGATCAGCAGAGATGCGGCGTCTTTGCCCTGGAGTATTCGGGTCTCGATGTGTAGATTGCGCGCGAAGTCCAGGTGTTTTTCGATGGCCTCCCGATGGGGATCCGTCGAATTGCGCTGATGCCCGACGGGAAGCACCGCCACCGCAAAGCACTCGGCATCAAGGAAATCACTCACGCGTTTGGCCCGCCTTGTGACCATGGTTGTTTTTGGGTCGGCCGTCAGGTAAGCAAGAATTTTCTGGTGTTTACGCCATGGCGGGACTGCCTGGCCGCCTTCCACCGGGCCGGCTTGAGTGCTCGCAATTCTTTGCTCGACTTCATGCGCTGCCTCACGCAAAGCGAGTTCGCGCAGCGCCACCAGGGTAGGCTCGCGAAAGAAGTTCTGCAGGGCAAGCTGCGCCTGCGCCCGCTCGTAGATGACCCCGCGTTCCAGGCGGTGCAGCAGGGCCCGGGGAGTCAGATCAACCATCACGATCTCATCGGCCTTCTGCACGATCCAGTCCGGGACGGTCTCCCGAACAGTGACTCCGGCGATGTCCCGTATTTGATCGTTGAGACTTTCCAGGTGCTGGATGTTCATGTTGGTCAGAACATCGATGCCCGCATCTAGAAGCTCCAGCACATCTTCCCATCGCTTGGTGTGCCTGCATCCTGGCACATTGGTGTGCGGCAATTCGTCCACCAGGCAGATTTGAGGATGCCTCGCCATGATTCGTTCGGCATCCATCTCTTCAAAAGTTGCGCCGCGATAGTTGACCTTCTTTCGTGGGACCACTTCCAGGCCCTCGCCCTTGGCAATCGTCTCCTGGCGGCCATGGGGTTCAAAGTAACCGACAACCACGTCCTGCCGCCCGGCTTTAAGGGCCTGCGCGTCTTCCAGCATCTTGTAAGTCTTGCCGACGCCGGCAGCATAGCCCATATAAATTTTGAATTGCCCACGCCCTTGATCGGTCATTTTTTATTAGGAAAGATTCGAACATCCATTCCGCGTGACTTCTGCACCAGCTTATCCACGTTACTACCCCGGATCCCTGACCAGAATCTTGAATTGTGGCTGTGTCCGATGAAAAGTTGCGTGATCCTGTGGGTCCTGGCGAATTCAAGAATTGTCTCCAGTGGCTCACTGCCTTGGAGAATCTGGACGTCCGCCCCCGCGGTGCGGGCCAGAGCCAGCTTCTGGTCGAGAACAGCGCGGTCTACCGGAGAGATTTCGGGTTGATTGACATAGGCCACAGTCAATTCGCCATGGAATCGCTGGGCGACCACTTGTGCCGTCTCAATCATCTCCTGTGCGTCAGCGCGGGGTGTGATGCAGACTAAAATCCGCTCTTGCGTTCCATACTGCTGCTGGATTCCGTGGGACTCTACATAATGGCTGAGCTGGCTCTCCACGACGTCCGCGGCCAGCACCAGGGCCATCTCGCGCAGCCGGGAGAGCTGCTGCTGTCTTTTTTCAATGCTCATCTGCTCCCCTGGCGTCCGCACCAGCGGCTCCACCAGTGGAGCATCCACGATTTCGATTTCATCGGCGCTCTTAAGAAAAGAAACCGGGACAGTCTGCGTAACCTTCTTCCCGGTGATGGCTTCTACTGGCTCCCGCAGCTCGGTTACATACTGGATGTTGATTGAAGCAATGACCTTGACTCCTGCCTGCACCAGTTCTTTGGCATCCTGCCAGCGCGTAGCGTTCCGGGAGCCGGGTGGGTTGTCATAGGCCAAGCCGTCTATGAAGCACGCCTCAGGCCGGCGGCGGATGATCGCCTCGACATCAATGGCCGTACCGTCATCGACTTGCTTGAGAGGAATCACCTCCAGCTTGCGGAGAATTGCCTCCGCCTCGGCCGGCAACTGCGGCTGAATAGCGCCGACCACCACATCCTGGCCACGCTCGTGACGGCGGCGGGCTTCGTCCAGCATGCGGAATGACTTGCCTACACCCGATGCGTAGCCGAGGAATATCTTGAGATAGCCCTTATTCAAGCCTTTGAGCACGGAGTCTTTTTCCAGGCTGTAGTCCCGCGCTAATCGCGTCAGCGCCAACGTGATGATGTCCGAGTGATGGATCTCCTCCGTGCCGGGATGTTGCTTCATCTCCAGCCACAGTTTATGGACAAGCTGCACATCCTCACTCTTCATGGTGGGCGTGTGCGGCCCAATGCGATAGGTCTCCGCCGTCCCATCGGGATGCACAACGTGACATACGAACTGCCGTTTAGGCTCGGGCATCGCCTCCCAGGCCTGGCCTAGGTGGAAGGCTTGTTCCTTACCCGTCATTTTGCTGGAGAGGCCGGCCACCACAGCGGCTGACTCCAGTGAATTCGCGGTCTGGACAGTGGCCGAAAAGACATCGCGGGCCGGCACTACCAGCAGGGAAATTGTCTTGCCGTAACTTTCAGCAATGGAGACGGTCTTGGTGAACAAAGTTTGCTCGTAGTCGCTGAAGATCTGCTCCATGGCCAGGTGATATTCGGCGCTGTCATACCCGCTCAGGCGGGCCTCCATTACCACAACATCCTGTTCGTGTGTGTCAGTGTTTTCCAGTGCCCAGTTCAGGTGCTTCAGTGTGTTGTAATCACGCACCGTTACCAGCACGTTGCCCGGCCGCACTTCAATGGCTTCACGCTCGACTGTTTCCTGCTGTACGAGCTGGAAGTGTTCTTTCATCTGTTGTTCAACGTGAGCAAACTTGCGTTTGTTGATCTGCTCGGAAACGGTAAAGATGGCGAAAAACACAATGGAAAAAACAATTCCGGCCTTGGTTGCAACTGATTTAGTAAAGAGGTTGGTGACGGCCACACTCAACAATGCAATAAAGACGCTGCCCAGGCCCACAGGTATTTCAATCCCGGCGATGCGGAAATTGGGTGGTACCTTCCATCCACGCTCGCCGTGGTACTTGAAGCGCAGCACCAGCATGGCCAGGGAATTGAAGGTAAAACTCCAGATCACGCCAAAGGCATAGGCTTCGCCCAGCGCATAGACGTCGCCGCGGCTGAGAACAATGGTGAGCAGTTGCAGTCCTGTCACCAGGTTCACAATCCGGTAGCTGGTGCCATACTTGCGGTGTGGGCGGCGAAACCAATCCGTCAACACTCCATCTTCCGAGACGCGGTTCAGCACGCCATTGGAGCCGATGATCGAGGTATTGATGGCGCCAGACAGAATTAGAAAACCTACAACGACGACGAAAACACGAAACGCCAGGCGCATGAACAGGGGCCCGCTCATGTACATGGCCAGGCCGGCTATCAGATTGTCCTTGTAGACTGGCACGCGGACGGAGTCTGGAATCAGCATCACGGCGAGCAGGGAGGCGAAGCCGGTGAAGATGGTGCTGTACAGGGCGATAATCACCGCCGCGCGCTTCAGGTTCTTGAGTTTGGGGCTGGCCAGCTCGCGGTTTACCTGGGCCAGCGATTCTTCTCCACTCATGGCCAGCACAGAGTGGCCAAAGGCGATCATGATGCCAAATAATCCCAGGGCCTTGGCGCTGGAGAAACTTGTTCCGTTCAGGAAGCCCAGTGCTTCGCTGCTGAAATTAAAATTGGAAGGCCTAGGCCAGGGCGGCAGGTGGACTCCCACCCGAAACAGCGTATAGGCGGACCAGCCAAGAAGAATGACCACCATAACCGTGGTGATCTGCATCACGCGCAAGGCCTTGTCGCTGGATTCTTCGATGCCCTTGGTGTTTTGCCACCAATAGTAAAGAGTCACCAGCACGGCAAACACTGCGGCCGCGTGGTTTTCATTGATCTGCGGCGTGCCATGGAAGTAGAGGTGCATGGCCCGCGGAACCCACCCGCGGAGGTCCGCGGACAGGAACAACTGATTAATCAATCCGGAAATGTACTGGCCGGCGGAAACTCCGGAAATGGGGCCGGTGAGGATGTAGTCGAACATCAGCGCCGAAACGCTGAGCTTGGCAAACGTTCCGCCCAGCGCCTCTTTCACCACGCGGTACACTCCGCCACGGGTAAACATGGAGCAGCTTTCCACGTAGACGGCGCGCACGGCGAACGAAAACAGCATGACTCCCAGGATGAACCAGGGAGCGGTTTTTCCCACGGCCTGCTCGGCTATGCCGCCGGCATAAAAGGCGGAGGAGCCCAGATCGTTCAACACCACGGCAGCCGCGCGCCAGTAGGAGATGAAGGTGAGCAGCACGGTGCTGGCCACCACCAGGCGTACGCGGTTGGACTGCGGCGGAAATGTAGGAGAGCCGGATGCCATGGTCAAATCAATGAGGCCGCGCAAGATCCCGCAGCGGCCTCTCGGGGAACAGGAAGTCTAATGCTGCGCGGGGTGAGCGTCAATTCGTGCCTAGTCCTTCTCCATCATCGTGTGAATGTCTTCAATAAAACTGATCACCACGACCAGCGCTGAACCCGCCATGCCGACAAAAAACAGCCACTCCAGCACCGGCGCGAACACCTTTATCAATAGGTCCATGCATACGGATTCTAGACTGGAGGACAGGCAACCGCAAAGTGCGGCACGGAAGTTCTCTCGGCGTTGGGGAACTGAGCACGATTCTTCTTGGGAAAGAGCTGGTGCCGGCGCAGTTCTACTGACGATCATCCTGCTCGCAAGTTGGCCAAATCGGAAGGACTTCAGTCTCGCGGCGCCGTTGGCCTGCTGGAGACTGTTGATTGAAGAGGGTTCGTGATTCTTGTTTCGTGCTATTTCCGTTGAGCAGCAGCTTTTACCGGAAATTTCTCGTCCAGAGCCAGGTTCAACTCCAGCACGTTCACGCGCGGCTCGCCCAGAAAGCCGAACTGCCGGCCCTCCGTATGCTCAGCGACGAGTTGCGCCACCTCACTTTCGCTTTTGTTCCTGGCCTTGGCCACGCGCGGAACCTGGAAGTCGGCCGCAGCGGGGGAGATATGTGGATCGAGCCCCGAGCCGGAAGCCGTAACCAGATCAACCGGAATCGGCTTGCCTGGACTCTCTGCCTGCAGAGTCGCGACATCGCCTTTGACCCGCTCGATCAGCTTCTGGTTGGTGGGGCCGTAATTGCTGCCGCCGGAATTGGTGGCGTCGTAACCGTTGCCGGCAGCCGAAGGCCGAGGATGAAAATAAACGGCCCCGCTGAAGGGCTGGGCGATAATGCGCGAGCCCACAACCACGCCGTTCCTGGTGACAAGCTGGCCGTTGGCCTGGTCCGGCCAGATCTTAGCCAGGCCAGTTACAAGCAAGGGATAAACCAGCCCCAGCAGAACGGTGGTCACGACTGTCATGAGAATTGCGGTGATCAGATTTTTTTTCATGGCACTTCGGCTACTAGCTCCTAGCCTCTAGCTTTTGGCTGTTGGCCTTTGATTTTTGCTAACTGCTATTGGCAAATTGCTTGCATTAGGTTTTTGCTAAATACTAAATACTGACTACTAAATACCGGTTCTTCACGCTAATCCGATGGCTCGAACAATCACATCAATGATCTTGATGCCGACAAAAGGCACAACCACGCCTCCCGCGCCGTAGAGCCACAGATTTCGCCGCAGGAGCGCCTCCGCGCTCATGGCTTTGTATTGCACGCCGCGCAGCGCCAGCGGGATCAGCGCAACGATGATGAGGGCGTTGAAAATCACCGCCGACAGAACCGCGGAATGTGATGTTGCCAGACGCATGATATTCAGTGAATTGAGCACGGTAAATTTCTCAGCGAACATTGCCGGGATGATGGCGAAGTACTTGGCCACGTCGTTGGCAATGGAAAAAGTTGTCAGCGAGCCGCGCGTCATCAGCAGTTGTTTGCCGATCTCCACAATCTCCAGCAGCTTGGTGGGATTGGAATCCAGGTCAACCATGTTTCCCGCTTCCTTGGCCGCCTGGGTGCCGGTGTTCATGGCCACGCCAACATCGGATTGCGCCAGCGCCGGAGCGTCATTGGTGCCGTCGCCCGTCATGGCCACCAATTTGCCCTGGGCCTGCTCTTTCTTGATGAGGTCCATCTTGTCTTTGGGCGTGGCCTGGGCGAGAAAATCGTCCACGCCTGCCTCGCGCGCAATGGCGGCTGCCGTCAGCGGATTGTCGCCGGTGATCATCACCGTGCGGATTCCCATGGCGCGCAGTTGAGCAAAGCGCTCACGTATGCCGCCCTTCACAATATCCTTCAGGTGGATCACACCCAGCGCGCGGTTGTTTTCCGCCACCACCAGGGGCGTGCCGCCGGAGTGAGCAATGTTATCTACACTCGCCCGGACTTCTTTGGGCAGATGGCCCCCGTTTTCCTGGAGATACTTCTCGATCGAGTCGGCTGCGCCTTTGCGGATGACACGGCCGTCAAAGTTCACGCCGGACATGCGGGTTTGCGCGCTAAAGGGTACAAACTGGGCTTGCATGGCCACCAGATCGCGGCCGCGAAGATTGAATTTCTCCTTGGCCAGCACCACGATCGACCGGCCCTCGGGTGTCTCATCCGGCAGCGAGGAGAGCTGCGCGGCGTCGGCCAGTTGATCATTGCTTACGCCGGGAGCGGCAATAAATTCAGTGGCCTGGCGGTTTCCCAGGGTGATGGTGCCGGTCTTGTCCAGCAACAGTGTGTCCACGTCGCCAGCCGCCTCCACGGCCCTTCCGGACATGGCCAACACATTATGCTGCACCAGCCGGTCCATGCCGGCAATGCCGATAGCGGACAGCAGTCCGCCGATCGTGGTGGGAATCAGGCAGACCAGAAGAGATACCAGCACAAACACCGTTTGCGGCGATCCGGAGTAAATGGCGAACGGCTGCAATGTCACCACGGCCAGCAGGAATATGACCGTTAGGCCGGCCAGCAGAATGTTGAGCGCGATCTCGTTCGGCGTCTTCTGCCGCTCCGCGCCTTCCACCAGCGCGATCATGCGGTCCAAAAATGTTTCGCCCGGATTTGAGGTGATTTTTACCTTGATCTGGTCGGAAAGCACGCGCGTTCCTCCCGTCACCGCGGAACGATCTCCGCCTGACTCGCGGATCACCGGAGCCGATTCACCTGTGATGGCGGATTCATCCACGGAGGCAACGCCTTCCACGATGTCGCCATCGCCTGGGACGGTTTCGCCGGCAGACACAAGGACCAGGTCCCCAGCCCGAAGCTGTGAACCAGGCACTGTTTCTGTTTTGCCGTTTGCCAACAGCCGATTGGCTACAGTCTCAGCCTTGGCCGTTCGCAAGGTTTCAGCTTGGGCCTTGCCGCGTCCTTCGGCCATGGCTTCGGCAAAATTCGCAAAGAGCACCGTGAACCAGAGCCAGAGAGTGATTTGCAGATCAAAGCCAAACGCGCCCGTGTGCCGGCTCAGGTCCTTGAACAACAGGACCGTGGTCACCAGGCTGCCCACCTCCACCACGAACATCACCGGATTCTTCATCATGGTGCGCGGCTGCAGCTTCACCAATGAATCAATCAACGCCTGACGTACGATTTTTGGGTCCCACAAAGTTCTTGGCTTGGCTTCTTGTACCAGCATGGTTTGGTCCTCTTTAGAAAGTCTTTCCCGCGTTCATGAGCAGGTGCTCAAGAACCGGTCCAAGGCTTAACGCCGGGAAGAAAGTCAATGCGCCGACAATGATGATCACGCTCACCAGAAGAACAGTGAACAATGGAGTCGTGACCGGGAAGGTGCCGGGCGAGGGTGGCACGATCTTTTTATTGGCCAGGTTGCCCGCCACCGCCAGCATGGGCACGATCATCAGGAAACGGCCCATCAGCATGGTGAATGCCAGGGCGAGGTTGTACCAGCGGTTTGCGCCCAGGCCGGCAAAAGCAGATCCGTTGTTGCCGGCGCCAGAGGTAAACGCATACAGGATCTCCGATAGCCCGTGCGGCCCGGTGTTGGTCAAAGTGGCAAGTCCAGCAGGCAAGAGTGACGACGCCCCAGCCAGCACAAGGATGACCAGCGGGAAGATGAGCACATACAGCATGGCCATCTTCACATCGTAGGATTCGATCTTCTTGCCCAGGTATTCCGGCGTGCGGCCTACCATCAGACCGGCAATGAAGACTGAGAGGATTACAAAGATCAGCACTCCGTACATTCCCGCGCCCACACCACCGAAAACAATCTCGCCCAGCATGATGTTGACCAGCGGCACCAGGCCGCCGAGCGGAGTGAAGGAGTCATGCACGCCATTGACCGCGCCGCAACTGGCGTCCGTGGTGACGGTGGCAAATAAGGCCGAATTCGCTATGCCGAAGCGGACCTCTTTGCCTTCCATATTTCCCCCGGACTGCATCGTGGAAACCCGCTGGTCCACTCCCGCCAACAGAGGATTGCCGTGCGATTCGGCCCAGTATGCTGTGCTCACTCCGCCCAGGAAGAGCAGCGCCATGGCGGCAAACACTGCCCAGCCGTGCCGCTGTGATCCAGTCATTCGACCCAGCGTGTAAGTGAGCCCCGCCGGTATCAGAAAGATGGAGAGCATCTGCAGGAAATTGCTGAACGGGGTGGGGTTCTCATATGGGTGCGCGCTGTTGGCATTTGTGAATCCGCCGCCGTTGGTGCCGAGCATCTTAATGGCTTCCTGCGATGCAATCGGCCCCTGGGCAATCACCTGGTCGGTCACCGTATCCGTTAGCTGTTTGCCATCCGGGCCCAGGACCGGTTTGCCATTGGCATCTACCTTCGGGACCTGATACGGCTCAACCACCTTCACCGTGTCATACGGCTTGAGATTCTGAATTACACCTTGGGAGATCAGAAGCATGGAGTAAATCAAGCAGGCAGGCAGCAACACCCAAAGCGTTGCCCGGGTCAGATCCACCCAGAAGTTGCCGAGGGTCTTTTTCTCGCGGCTTGCGATTGCCCGTATGAAGGCCACGGCCAGCGCGATTCCCACAGCCGCTGAGGCAAAGTTGTGAAACGCCAGGCCGGCCATCTGCGTGAAATAGCTCATCACCTGCTCGCCGGTGTAGAACTGCCAGTTGGTGTTGGTAGTGAAGGATGCGGCCGTGTTGAGCGCCAGCTCCGGCGGCGACACAGCGGCGAACTTCTGCGGATTCAAGGGCAGCCACTGCTGCGTCCGCTCAATCAAGTACAACACCAGCATGGAGACGCCGCTGAAGAGCAGTATGGCAATGGAGTATTCCGTCCAGCGCATCTCGTGCTCTTCATTCACGGCAGTCAGCTTGTAGATCACCTTTTCGATCGGCCGCAGTACAAGGTCCAGCCATGTGCTTTCGCGGGAAAAGACCCTGGCCATGAAGATCCCCACGGGCTTGGTCACCAGAAGGACCACGGCAAAGAAAAACAGGATTTGCATCCAGCCATTGAGCGTCATGTCAGAATTTCTCCGGACGCAGCAGCGCGTAAATCAGGTACACCATCAGCAGCAGGCTGATAAGCAGCATGACAATATTTTCCAGGTTCATAGCGAGCCCCCTACTTCAACTTGTCGCAAGCCTTGGTGTAGGCAATTGCGACGGCGAAGAACAGTAACGTGAAAAAAACCATCAACAAATCCATCACCATATACTCTCCTCAAGAGGTGCACCTCATGCTCAGTACCAGGTACTGCTTCTCAGAACTTCACCATCAGACCCAGGTTCAACCGGGCCTCAGACTTTCTCAGATCGGGAGTGAAGCCCGGTGTGAGTACGCCCGGATTGCCGTTATTGCCGCCGGCGGGTGTGATTCCGCCCGATCCGGAGAAATACGGCACATTGGCGTGTCTGTAGTTGTACTCCCAGCGGAACGTTATGTACTGGCTGGGCATGTAATCAAAGGTCGCGGTGGTGTCCCATGCCTTGAAGGGATCGCCAGGATTTTCTGTGAAGTAAGGCGTTCCAGTGAAGGCAGTTGCTCCATCGATAGGCGGCAACAGCACCAGGTAGCGTCCAGGATTGTTAATCCTTCCACCGCCAAAGGTGGCCGCGAAGAGGTCCTTGTGGAACCAGAACCGGTTGTAAGCCATGAAGCCCAGGAAGCTCTGCTTGACTCCAGTTTTGCTGTCACCGAAGCAGTTTACGCCACCGCCGCTTTCGCATCCCGCATCTGCCGTAAGGGTAAACGCCATCTTGTCCAAACCTCTCTCCGGGTGGTCATAGTATTTGACCTGAATGCTGTCATCGGTGTGGAAGCGGGTACGGCCGACCACGCCAAGCGTGTCTCTTCCGAGCCCATACTGGTTGCCGACAACGGACAGCCATCCCGTAGGACGCCACAAAACTTGCCCGCCCAACCCCAGGCGGTGATTAAACCTGCCATAAGACTGCCAGCCATTGATGATCCAGGGCTCGATCTTTAATTTGTCGGTCGGAAAGACCTGGATGCGTAGTCCATTGAAGAACCACGGAGTATTCGAAGAGACGTAAGACGGTTGATAGGCCCAATTATCGAAGTTGTAAAAGCTGAACAGGCCGATGTAGGACATGAAAATCCCGGCATCTATGTTGACCCCGTGTAACGCATTGAAATGGTAGCCGGCATAGGCTTCGGAGAGGTAGCGGTAGGCATCGGCGAGGCTCCATTGGCCACGTGCGGGGCTGGCATCGTTGCGGGGTTGCGTCTGCGAATACATGCCAAACTGGGTCATCAAACGGGCGTGAACGTTATCGAAATGGAAGTCTCCTCCAACCCCAAGCTGCGTCAACTGGAACTCCTGGGAGCGGAACACTTCGCTCGATCCGCCGATGGTATCGTCCGCAGGATGGTTGAAATCGTAGATGTAGGCGATGTCGCCGCGAATTTCCGGTGTAAAGAATTTCGAATCGAAAGCCGGCGTCTTGGTGCGAGGATTGCCGGTAAGCCAGGTGAAGTCAGCAAAGGCGAATGGTTCTGCCGGCTCAACATTCTCAGGCTTGACCTGTTCCTGGCTGGGCGAAGCGTGCGCGGTCGTGGTCAGGGACACGCTCTGTACTGTGGCCGCAGGTTGTGTGCTCGATGATTCTGGCGTCGCGCCTGACTGTGCCTTCAGTTGCGTCTCCAGTTGTTCAATCCGGGCGCGCATCTGCTGCAGCTCTTTGAGCAGGTCCGCATTGGCGTTGTTGCCGTTGTTAGCGTTGGAGCCGCCGGCGGCGTGAACATCCGACCCCGCAGAGGAATCGGCAACCAATTTCTGTTCTGGCGGGACACTCTGCGCAAAGGCTTTCATTGACCCGGCGCTGAAGCAAAAAAAAGCCGCCAAAGCGAGCACGCTACAAGGAATTTTGATAGTAAACTTCTTTTCCGTTTTCATAAGAGCCCAAACCTTTCGATCTGATTTTCGTTTGCGTTGCCACAATCCTCAGACGAGCCGCTGCTGCGTCTGCTCTCCGCAGCCTGCACAAATCCAGTTGCAAGTGGAAAATGAGTCGGCGATATCTATCACGTTACGAGTATCGGGTTGCTTGTGAATCAAGTTGCAATTGCATCTTTTCAACCACCTCCAGAGAACTGGCCGGCTGCTCCTTCGAGCGCGGGAACCCGAGTGCAATCTCCGGGTCTCCCTGGTGGAGAACAGCTCCGCAGTTCTGCGCTTGCTCGAGTGCTGCCTGAAACCCTCGCAGGCAAACCAACAGAAAAATAAATAATTGTGACGCCGAGCAGGGCCAAAATCCCGTACATTGTTCCTCCTGCCTTGATCCATGCCGGCGCAGCGGGGCCAGAGGAGATTTGACAATATCAGTTATAAAGATGGGCTAAGGAAGTTGTTAATTTTTTATAAAGAGTCCATCAGTATCCGCAAGGCTTGCCTTCTGCGAAATATTCAAGGTCTCCCCGGCCATCCGACGATTGATAGGAGCACTTAAAATTAATGTCATCGCACCGCAGGAGGTTACCCTGGGCGTCCCGGATCAGCCGATCGCCGGGCTTGGCGTGCAGGACGCCTCCCGGAGTGGGAACGTCCACAGGGTCTTTAACTTGAATCGCATCCGCAAGCAAGGGATTAATCGTGCGTAAAGCATATTCTTGATAGCCTCCTGACCATCTCGACGCTATTAGAGTGAAAAAGTCATAAGGATTGAATAAAGAGTGCATTAATTGTTTATAAGGCAGAGTAGGAGCGTGGAATCAATAACCTGCCGACGGAGCAAGCAATATGAGTCCGGGTGAGAGCCACGAATTCGAGTTTGGTTGTCTGGTTTAGGGCTTGATCTCCACCGTGGTTCCCACTGGAACCAGGCTCCAGATCTCCTCGATTTCCGCATCGGTCACGGCAATGCACCCCCAGGTCCAGTCTGTCTGCCGATGGAGCGCACCCAGATAGGCATAGGCGGGTGGCAGCCCGTGGATCATGACGTCGCCGCCGGGATTCACTCCTAACTTCGCGGCGCGCGCCCGGTCTGCGGCATTGGGATAGGAAATGTGCAGGCCCAAATGATACTGGCTGTACGGGTTGCGCGAATCTATGGTGTACAGGCCTTCCGGGGTGCGGTGGTCGCCGCGCCTGGTCTTGGGTCCCAGGGGCTCCTGTCCCAGGGCAACCTTATATGTCTTGAGCACCTTGCCTTGACGATAAAGCGTCATCCTGTGATCGGATTTCACAATCACGATGCGGTCGGCCTGCCCCGGCGTCTTGTTCTCGGCACACCAGGCTGACGCAAACAGGAACAGGATCACGGGAATTGCTGCAATTGTTCGAACGTGGGTTGGGTTACGTTCCATAGATTTATCAGAGGCACTGTCTTTCCTGATTTGGGATGTCCGCAGGTTCGTGACCTGAACGGCATCCACAGCCAGCGAGTGAATCAAGCAGCAAAGCCGGCCTTTCAGTCCCTCGTGTATATCTCTACGCTTTTGGACTGAAGGGGTTGTGAGGATTGAATGAGGAAATTGTCAATTGTTTGTAGGGGTGCTTTGCGTGTTGTGCAATGCCTTTAGCGCGAGTTGCCGTTTGCGGATGTGGGAACAAGGTGAGACAAGATTAGAAGTGAATTGGCTAGCGGAATGCGGCAGGATTGGTGTTGGTGAGTTGTGGGAAACTCGTTTTGTGAGGCTATTTCGTCCGCGGTGAATCGGTGGCCTTTTTCTCCTCGTCTTTCAAAAGCCGCAGGACCGCGAGGATTGTGTTCCAGTTGCGCGTCGTGGCCGGCATCCCGAATAGCTTATCGATCTGGCCAAGGTAACGGATTGTCTTCATGTGCCGACGGTACATTCCGAACACGAATTGCTTGTTCGAGGAGATAACCCGCACCAACCATTCCCCATCGGGAGGGAATGTAACTGGCAGAGTGGTGCGGAGGCGTCCGGCTCTCGACATGATGCTCACGAATCGAACGATATCGGGGCGTGACGACTCCGAACCAAATGGATTCTCCGTCTCCAGGCGGATAAGATCGCGACCCTCGCAGAGCACAACGTCCGCCTGGAATGGCAGCTTCCGAAGCAGTTCAGTACGGAACTCTCCTCGCGGCCCAGGTTTCCGAACGACAAATGTGCCTGCAGCGCCCACGTTGACTACATCATAGTCACTCAACTCTCTCGCCAGGAGGCTTGGGCGAAATGTCCTGTGGCCGCCAACGTTAACACCCCGCAGGAAAACAATCAGAGCCATACTGTCACCGAGTCACCATGGTTGCGTTTAAACTTGCCGCTAAAGTTCCGTCTCGCGATCACCTATCCTGATGCTTCGAGGGAGGTTGGCCCCGACGCGCGGCTAGTCCTTCTCAGGTCTAAACCGATAGCCCACCCAGGGTTCAGTGAGGATGTAGCGCGGCGCGTCATCGGGCTCGATCTTGTTGCGCAGTTGATTGATAAAAACCCGCAAATACTCCGGCTGCTGGACGCTTTGCTGGCCCCAGACCGCCTTGAGAAGCACACCATGCGTCAGGACCTTCTCAGGATGCCGCGCCATATATACCAGGAGGTCAAATTCCTTGGGAGTCAGGTGCACTTCTTTTCCGCCGACGGAAACAATTCTGGTTTGCAGGTCAATATGGAAATCGCCAATCGTAATAGGCTCAGAGGACTCAGGCTCCTTGGAAAGGCTGGCCCGGCGCAGGTTGGCCCGAATCCGCGCCAGCAGCTCGTTAATGCTGAAGGGCTTGGTAACGTAGTCGTCCGCGCCCATATCCAGTGCTTCGATTTTGTTCTTGTCCTCTCCCCTCACGGACAGCACGATGATTGGAACCTGGGAATGATCGCGGATCTGCTCGCAAAGCTCTATGCCGGTCATTTTCGGCATGGACAAATCGGTGATGATCAAATCAGGATTCAATTCCTGGAATGCGGCGAGCGCGGACTCTCCATCGTTGGCAACCGTGACTTCGTAACCGTTGGACGATAGGCTTGTCTTGAGCACGCGCGTAATCTGCGGCTCGTCGTCCACTACGAGAATTTTCGTTCGCCCAACCATTGGAGGAATTTATGATTTTTGATTTGTGATTTTTGATTTAGCTTCGCGCTGAGCAAAATCACCTGTTAGCGACTTGGGTTTCAAATCAAAAATCAAGAATCAGAAATCAAAAATTCCTCTCATCTCGTTTCCTGGTTCACAATGTGCACATCCACCGCGGGCGCATCGCGAAGAAAGCGTTGAATAGCGTTCAAATAGAGGTATTGCCGCCAGCCGCGGACGGCAGAGCGCCCGAAGATGATCTGCGTGACCTTTTTTTCGCGGGCGAAGGCAGCCACGGCTTTGGCAACGTCCTTGGCCTCCAACTGGACCGGTTTGGCGCCCAGGTTTTCGGCAAAGCGTATATTTGCGGTCAGCGACCGCCGTTCCTGCTCATCCAATTCGTCGCCCACGTTTACGTGAATCACGAAGAATTCGGCAGCGTCGATTCCCTGGGCCATCCGCGCGCCCCTGGCGATCAGTTGCTGAGAGGCCGTGTTTGAACTGATGCACACGGCAATGCGCTCGCACACCCCCCAATTCTGGTCAATGTTCTTTTTCTTAAGGTAGGTCTCCAGGCCGCGGTCCACCGAGTGCGTAACTTGCTTGAGCGCCAGTTCGCGCAAAGCCAGCAGGTTGCCCCGCCGGAAAAAGTTGCTCAGCGCCTTTTCCGTCCGTTCCAGCGGATAGATATCTCCACGCTTCATGCGCGTTTGCAGCGCTTCGGGCGTAAGGTCCGCCATCACAATCTCATCTGCCCGGTCCAGCACCCAGTCCGGCACGGTTTCCCGCACCTGGATTCCCGTGATGCTTTGGACGGTAGGCGTTGCGCTCTCCACGTGCTGGATGTTCATGGTGGAAAGGACGTCAATTTTGGTATCCTGGGCCTCCAGGACGTCCTCATATCTCTTTCTGTGCTTGCTTCCTTCTACATTGGTATGCGCCAGCTCATCTATGATGATCACCTGGGGTTTGCGCGCCAGGATGGCGTCGATATCCATCTCCTCGAATACAGTTCCTTTGTATTCGAGCTTGCGCCGTGGTATCTGCTCCAGTTGGCCCATTAACTCGGCGATCCCCTTGCGGCCGTGGGTTTCGACCACACCGATCACCACGTCTTCACCCCGGCGCTGCCGGCGAATGGCTTCGCTCAGCATGTTGTAGGTCTTGCCCACGCCCGGAGCGTACCCCAGAAAGAGCTTGAAGATGCCGGTCTTCTTCTCTGGCGCAGCCTGCTCCAGCCACTGTTCAGGTGTTTTGGGCACTCAGGATCTCCTCGGAATAGCTGGCAAAGGATCGGCTAGAATGACGAATGTGAAACTCCGCTTGCAGGTGGCCGTCCGGTCTGTAATCTGCGCGCTCTTAGTTTCTCTGATTGTCTTGATTTATTTCAAGTACGCCCATGTTAACCCCACCACAGTCGCGCTGAGCTTTTTGCTGGCTATTTTGGCGGTTTCGGCGGCGTGGGGGCTGGCCTACGCCGTTCCCATGTCCGTATTGGCCGCGCTTTGCTTCAATTTCTACTTCCTCCCGCCGGTCAAGACTTTCACCATAGCGGATACCCAGAACTGGGTGGCGCTGGTGGCATTCCTGGTGACCTCCATCATCGCCAGCCATCTTTCCGAGCGGGCGCGGCGTGAGGCCTTGGCGGCGACGCACCGTCGTATGGAGATGGAAAGACTCTATAGCTTCAGCGGGCAACTCCTGATTACCGATAATGTAGTTGAACTCCTGAAATCCATTCCGTCCTACATTGTGGAAACCTTTGGAGTAAAAGACGCTGCGATTCATCTCGCCGACAAAGACAAGATTTACCGCTCCGGCGCCGAAACAGAAAGTTTGTCCAGCGCAGAACTGCGGGAGGTCTCCTCCCGGGGAGAGACTGTCCTGAATGCCGGGAGGGAGCGCTGCTTTGTGCCCTTGCGGATGGGAGTGCGAAGAATGGGGAGCCTGGGCATATTCGGCGCGGTGCTTTCCCACGAGACACTCGAGGCGCTCGGCGGGCTGGTGGCCATTGCCGTGGAGCGCGCAGGGGCGGTAGATACGCTGATGCGCAGTGAAGCCTCCCGCGAAAGCGAACGGCTGCGCTCTGCGCTGCTCGATTCCATTACCCACGACTTCCGAACGCCGCTCACCTCGATCAAAGCATCCATCACCAGCCTGCGGTCGGGTGCGACCATGACTGCGGAAGAGCATCAGGACATGCTGGCAGTGATTGAGGAGGAGACAGACCGCCTGAACCGGCTGGTGGGTGAGGCAGTGGAGATGGCGCAACTCGATGCACACGAAGTGAAACTCGAGTTGGAGCCGCACCAGATTCACGAAGCCATTGACGCTGCACTGGAAGACTCCAAAGCCGTAATTGGCGGCCATCCGATCGAGGTTCGGCTGGCGAAGGATTTGCCGCCGGCCACGATGGACGTTGCCTGGATTAAAAAGGTGCTGCAACACCTGATCGAGAATGCCGCCAAGTATTCTCCTGACAGCGCGCCCATCTTCATCAGCAGCGAATTGCGCAACAACCGGCTGATTACAAGTGTTGCCGACCGCGGCGCCGGTATTGATGATCTGGAGCGCTCCATGGTCTTCGACAAGTTCTATCGCGGCCAGGGCCAGCGCTACCGCGTGCAGGGGAGCGGCATGGGGCTGGCAATCGTGAAGGCGATTGTGGAAGCCCACCAGGGCCGCATTGAGGTGACAAGCCAGCTCAAGCAGGGCTCAGTGTTTTCTTTCGGACTGCCCACTGCGCCGCCATCGCGGTGAAAAACCTGCCTTCAAGCACTGACAAGACAAAGCGCGCAACGTGTGGGAAGATGTAGGTGAATCCCCTCTAGGAATATTGCTCTGCGCCATGCCGGTCGTCCTCAAAATCGACGCGCGAAGAAGAGTTGTCTACTCCACCTTTTACGGCAAGCTCACGGATGACGAGTTGCTCGGGCATCGTTCCGCCATCGCATCGGACCCCGATTTTAACGGCGAGTTCAGCGAGATCGTGGATTTTAGTGCGGTCAGCGAACTGACTATTTCTGAGGCCGCGCTCGCCAGTATGGCCAGCCGCCAGAGTCTCTTCAGCGAATCCGTTCTGCATATTGTGGTTGCGCCCGCCGACGTGGCTTTCCAGCTTGCGAATCAGTTCAAGACGTTCGCGCGCGATACCCGCCGCAACCTCATGGTGGTGCGCACCCGCGCCGAGGCGTATCAGCTTCTCGGCATCGGGCCGGAGTGAACAATTTTGGCAATGTTAGCAATGTTGCTTATCGTGCTTATTTTGGCTCAATTACTTTCAATCCTCTTATTTGGGAAAAGTGGCGCCGGTTGAATGTGGCAACCTCGCTGCCGCGTTCCAATGCGGTAGCGCCGACGATGAGATCGTAGAAGCCGATCATTTTCCCCGAGGATTCCAACTCCGCCCAGATGCGCGCATGTTCATAGGCCGTGTGTTCTGTGTAGGCGATGACCGGCAACGACTCCAGAATCGCCGCCAGATAGCGCTCCCGCCTGGATTTGTGCGGTGTGGTTGCCCGTTCCACCCCATGCCAAAGCTCAGCAACTGTGATAGCGGCAATTTCAAATTGATCATTGGGATGGGACGCGACCCAGCGCTTCAGGTCAAAGGTGCCCTTTTCGCCCCGAATCACGACGTCGGCGTCGAGGATTATCGCCATCGGGTAATCGGCGATTTCAACCGCTTCCGGGCGGCTTGCAAATCGCGGCGCCATGCTCTGGCTTCATCCGCCGGCAATTCAGTGTCTGCATTTTCCAGGGCCTTGGCCAAATCACGGCCGAAGCAGACCTTTTCATGGTCCGGAGCCAGTCGCGCGAAGGGCGCCCCATTCTTGAGCAGCACAAATGTCACGTTTTGATAGTGGGCGCGGCTCACGCAATCAGAGAAGTTTCGCGCTGCCTCCGTAACACTTATAGAGGTTGTTTTCATAGAATCATATTATCAGATTTTAAGAGAGGCTGCCTGACGTGCGTATGGAAAACGAGCTCTCAAACAAAAAGGCCCGCACCTTACCGCGGGCCTTTGAATTACCACCAACGTGTCTTTACGCCGCCCTTGCCTCTCTCGCATCCGCGGTCTTCTGGGCTCCGATGCGCATGCCGTAGAACGAACGCCACACAAAGGTCACGGAGACCAGGAAGAAGGCCAGCGCCAGGAGGCGGCTGAAGGTTGCGCCTTGCTCCAGGGTCATCTTCACTCCCAGTTCTACTGCCAACAGCCCGAACAGAGTGGTGAACTTGATGATCGGATTCAGGGCCACGGAAGAGGTGTCCTTGAACGGATCGCCCACCGTATCGCCGACCACGGTTGCATCGTGCAGCGGCGTGCCTTTCTGCTTCAGTTCGGTTTCCACAACCTTCTTGGCGTTGTCCCATGCGCCGCCGGCGTTGGCCATGAAGATTGCCTGGTACAAGCCGAAGATGGCAATCGAGATGAGGTAGCCGATAAAGAAGTATGGCTCGGTAAACGCAAACGCGAGGGTGGCAAAGAACACAGCCAGAAAGATGTTGAACATGCCTTTCTGCGCGTACTGGGTGCAGATCTGCACTACCTTCTTACTATCGGTGACAGACGCCTTCTCCACGCCTTCCAGCCGGATGTTTTTCTTGATGAACTCCACGGCGCGATAGGCGCCCGTGGTTACCGCCTGCATCGAAGCTCCGGTGAACCAGAAGATAATTGCGCCGCCGGTAATCAGACCGAGCACGAATGGAGCATGCAGGAGTGACAGGCTCTCCTTGTGTTCGGTGAGCCCGTTGGTGAGCGCCATGATGATAGAAAAGATCATGGTGGTGGCGCCGACTACCGCCGTGCCAATCAGCACCGGCTTGGCGGTGGCCTTAAATGTGTTTCCGGCGCCGTCATTTTCTTCCAGCAGCTCTTTGGCCCGCTCGAATTTCACCTCAAAGCCGTAGTCCTTACGCAGCTCCTGCTCCACGTTGGGCACGTTTTCAATGAGCGAAAGCTCGTAAATGGATTGCGCGTTGTCCGTGACCGGACCATAGGAATCCACGGCAATAGTGACCGGTCCCATGCCCAGAAATCCAAAGGCTACCAGGCCAAAGGCAAAGACGGCGGGCGCCAGCATGATTGCGCTCAGGCCCATGGTGCTGAAATAGAACGCTACCGACATCAGGAGCACAATGCTGATTCCCAGCCAGTAGCCGGAGAAGTTGCCGGCAACCAGTCCGGAAAGAATATTGAGTGAGGCGCCGCCCTCTTCTGACGAGGTCACAATCTCCCTGACGTGCCGCGAATCAGTGGAGGTAAAGACCTTGACGAGTTCGGGAATAACAGCGCCGGCCAGCGTGCCGCAGGAGATGATGCATGAGAGTTTCCACCATAACGTGCCGTCGCCGCCCAGGTCGGGAATGATGAGCCTGGAGACGAGAAAGGTGAGCGCGATGGAGACAAAAGAGGTGATCCAGACCAGCGAGGTCAGGGGCGTCTCAAAATTCATCTCGTCAGAGTCGCCGTAGCGGGCCTTGGCAATCACGTTGTTGATGAAGTAGGAAAGCGAGCTGGCCACCAGCATCATGATGCGCATCACGAAGATCCACACCAGCAATTGCACCTGCAGCGCCTCTACCCCCACGCCCAACGAGATGAAGGCGATCAGGGCGACTCCGGTTACGCCATAGGTCTCAAAGCCATCAGCACTGGGGCCGACGGAATCTCCGGCATTGTCTCCCGTGCAGTCCGCAATCACGCCGGGGTTGCGTGCATCATCTTCCTTGATTTTGAAGACAATCTTCATCAGGTCAGAGCCGATGTCGGCAATCTTGGTGAAAATGCCGCCGGCAATACGCAGCGCAGCCGCGCCCAGCGATTCACCAATGGCAAATCCGATGAAGCATGATCCGGCATAATCGCGCGGGATGAACAACAGGATGCAGAGCATGATCAGCAGTTCCACGCTGATCAGCATCATGCCAATGCTCATGCCTGCCTTGAGCGGAATGGCGTAGATGGGGAAGGGCTTGCCGCGAAGTCCGGCAAAGGCCGTCCTCGAGTTGGCAAAGGTGTTGACGCGAATTCCAAACCACGCCACGCCGTAGCTGCCGCCGATTCCTACCAGGCTGAACATCAGGATGATAACTACCTTCACCGCGGTGAAGTGCAGCAGCAAGCCAAAATACAGGATGATGACCACTGCTATGAACGCTTCCAACAGCAGAATGAATTTGCCTTGCGTGATCAGGTAAGTCTTGCAGGTCTCATAGATCAGTTCGGAGATTTCCCGCATCGATCGATGGACAGGTGAGTTTTTCAACTGGACATAAATAATGAGTCCGAATAGCCCGCCCAGAGCGCAGAAGATAAGCCCGATCGCGAGCAGATTGTAGCCGTTAATGCTGTCATTCAGGAAACGAACGCTTTCCATGTTGGGCAGCTTCAGGTTGGCCTCGCCGCCAGCTTCGTGAACAGGGGCCTGGCCCGCGGCATTCGCCGGTTCCTGGGCGAGGGTTGCGGGTCGCGCATTGGCGACTAAGACGGTCTGATGCTGCGTAGGCTGCGGGTTCTGTCCATGAGCAAAGGCGGATGTGGCGCCAATGAGAACAAGAATGAGCGTTGCCAGCGCCAGGATCATGCCGCGCACGGACGCTTCTACACGGCCTGAGTAGGTCTGCATAAAAATCCTCCAACAAAAGCTTAAGAATGTGGACTTTGGGTCAACTTTTCCAAACGGCAAATTCCGGAAACGCGCTTCCACATCAAAGAACGATGGTTGAGGTTTGGCCGCGTCGGAACTGCTTGCCCGGGCCAAAGTCAGAAGAATAGATCCATCCTCCAGACCGGCTCAGGCCAAGCTAGACTCAATTTTTATAGCATTTTAGCGAAACCAAGGTCAATCAAAACCTGCCCGTAATCCGTCCGTAGATAATGATGTGAAAGCGGGGAGCGAGGCGGGGAGACCAGAGATTGTCATCGAAAAGGGACTTGATGAATTTCACCGAATGGGTGTTACATTGCACTCACGATGAAAGGGAAACGTAAACCCAG
>DATGJZ010000087.1:0-49859 GCA_035294925.1 Candidatus Angelobacter sp.
CTCTGAAGCACTGGAATCACCCATCCCAGAGTCCGATTCCACCGCCGTGCTTGACGCTCGCTTGTCAGAGCATGTCTGCTGCCTCCCATGACTCTCAAAGCACGCCCCTCCCTGATCAGCGTGAGATTTGCGGGTTAGGGCCAGCAGCACAGCCAGCAGCACAACACGGACGAAAAACAACGGCTGCTCGGGACGACGAATCAGGAAGGTAATCCAATTCTGTTCCGTGGCGTCTTTATCTTTGGGGCGGGAGCGCAGCAGGAAAGCAAAGGGAATGCCGGCGACCAGCAGCACGATAGCCCAGATCGCGCCGGTCAAGCTTTGGGAAACAAACGAGCTGTACAGGTTGTGCAGGTTGTGCATGGAGAGCCGGAATGTGGCCACTCCCAGCATTACCAGGGCCTGGTAGAGGAAGACCTGCTGCTTGCTCCACCACGCGGCGATCAACAAGGCCGGAACCAGCGCTGCATAGCCTACGACTACGATCTCGGGAGGCATCTCAAACCGCGCCAGTGCCGCAACTGTGGCCGTGCCGATGCAGGCCAGCAGGACTTCGATCCTCAGCTTGCTCTCCGCGCGGCCGCTGATGTCGGCCTTTTCGCGCAGCCGCCAATAAACCCAGAAGTAAATCGGCACCAGGAGCACGATCAGAAAGATGTGAGGATCGAATGTGCCTGCCGGCAGAAGAGTGTTGAAGTTAGAATAAAAAAGATGGGCGAAGCTGCAGGTGAGGGCCACGTAAGCTTGCGTCCGCAGGTAGGCCGATGCGGTGTTGTAGCCCAGCTCAAATAACACCAGGGCAAAGACGCCCCAGGCCAGAGAGACGTTGATGGGCGCGAGTTGATACCAGGCCAGCCAGGTCAGCAGGAGCCAGCCGGCCCAGGAATACGACTGCCAGATCCAATCATCTTCAGTCACCTTGGCTATATTGGTGATCCAGGTGAGCGCGTACAGCAACGCAGCCGTAAGCAACACCGTGTAGCGTTGCGCCGGTGCGCCGTGATATTCGGGCTTTCCCAGAAAGGCGATAGCTATCGTCCATCCCGTAGCTGCCGCTGCCAGCAAATGCGTTTGCCAGAGCAGGGCGCGGTCTTTCCACCATCGCGCCGCCAGAGCCAGCACTGCCGCCAGGGTGATCCAGAGGACCGCCGTCCACAACTCCTGGTGCTCCTGGGTTTCACGATAAGCCAGGTAGCCAAGCAGGATGGTTCCTGCCCAGGAGTATGCCGGCTTGATCTGCGCAACCGGCGCCCAGCGCGCCAGCAAATAAATGCTTCCAGAAACCAGCGTGACCGAGATCAGCCGGTAGCTAAGATGATGGAATTGCTCTCCATAACCAAAGTTCACCGCCAGGGTGGAGCAAAACGACATCATGGCCAGGGTGAAGGCCTGCCATTTGAACTCGCTGCGCTTGAGCAGTTGCGCCACGCCTGCGAGTACCAGGGCCAAGGCGGTCCACAGCATAGCGATCAACCAATCGCGGCGAATGGGCGCGTACCAGACTTGCATCCAGATAGCCAGGGCAATCAATCCCGTGCCTGCCCAGCGGTAGAGCACCACCGGAATCTCCTGGTTTTCCGGCTGCTCCATGCGAACAAAATTCGAGCTGAGATAGAGCAGTCCGGCCACCAACCCAAAAGTGATCAGGCGCTCCGGGATCGAGTGCCACGCCACGTCCAGATGTATTGCGGTGATGCTTACATCGGCAATCGCCACCAGTGCGATCCAGTGTGCCTGATAGGCCAACTGCGAGATGCGGAAGCGCTTTCCGGTCCAGGCCAGGGCCGTCACCAGAACTGCCAGCCAAACGGCAACCGCATTGCTCCCGGCGGAAACATAGATTGCGCCCGCAGCAAAGATGCTGGCGGCAAAGGAGAGGCTGCCGATTGCCTGCTTCTCAACCTCCCGATCGAACAAACTCTCCCAGATGCGCCCAAGAACATGGCTATTGAAATAGAACAGGACCGCCACCACCCCGAAAACCAGGGCGAGCGTCGCATCGTGGTGAGGCTGCCCGTTCACAATGGATGCAACCTGCCAGCTGATCCCGTTGGGCGGCCAGGCGAACAGATACAGCGCAACCAGAAAAGAGATGATTCCGCTAAACTGCCGGAATAGCCTTTCGCGGGTAAAGATTCCCGCCAGCAGGAAGACCTCTGCGCCCGCCATCCACAGCAGTTCCAGGGAGCGGCTGCCCGCATATTTGAATGGGACCGCCATCACCATGAGGGTTGCGCCCAGGCTGGAGAGGATCTGGAATGGCGCTTTGCGCCTCCGCGACACCGGCAGTTGTCCCAGCGTGAACTCGATTGCACCCATGGTCAGCAAGGCGTAAAACGCCCACTCAGGATGAAACGACTGGTACTTCATCACCGCCAGAAACAACAGTGGGTTGAGCAATCCGGCAATGGTTGAAATTGACTCCTGCGCCGGGTCGGTGACCTTGCGCAGCATATACGACGCCCGGAATATGGCCCAATATGAAACCATGAGCGCGATGCTGCCCTGGTACTGCGGAAATGGGCCTTTCTGACTCATGGCGCTGATGATGGGAAAGAGCCAGTAGAGGTGATTCAAATAGCTGGCCAGGATTCCGAAGACTTCCAGTTCGTACCACTGGCGGCGGAGCACAATTACCGTGAGCCCCAGCGCCAGGATGGCCCCCGCGACCAAGCTCAGCGAAGTGTTGTGGCTGATGGTGATGGAGAGAAAACCGAGAAAGAAAGCAAAGCCGGTGACCGTCTGCGAGTTGTACTTGAGCGTGTGCCACACCATGGCGCCGGCCATCGCCAGCAGCAGCACCAGATCAGCGACATCAGAGTCCAGAACGTGAGCAGCCGGTACGTACCGCATGGCGAAGGTGATAAAGAACAGGACTGACCAACCGCCGCCGATCAGAACTCTGCCAAGTATCTGGTATTTCTCCTTGCGCTCCAAGAAGATGCCGCCACCCAACAGTCCCGCGCCCAGCACGTAAAAAACGATGACCCGTCCTATGGCCGGCAGGTTTTCCCATTTCGTCGCCGTAAACAACACCACGGCCAACACCAGGATGGTTACGCCCAGCTTCGGCAGCCAGTTAGTGCCTACCATCTCTTCGAGGGAAATACTTTTTCCCTTTTTAGAAGCCACGGTTTGCGCGTAGACTCCACTGCTGAGGGGACCGGTCTCCTGCACCGGGGGCCGGGATGATATCTGCGGAGGCTTGACCATCCCGGGCATGAGGGGTGGTGCGGCGTGACTCGCTGCCGATGCGGTCGGTTGCGGAGTGCGGGCGGCGTCGCCCAGGGGCAAAGACAAGGCAGAAGCGTGACTCACGGCTGGAATCTCTGTCTTCGCTGGCGTAGCACCCGCACTGGCAGCAGCGGCAATCGGTGGATGCGCACCCTCCTTCGCGGGAGCAGGTTGGCCGGGGGCAGATGGGACAAGCGGGATTCCTCCAACTTGACTTACCTTCGGCTCCGGAGGTGGCGCCGGTTGTGGATCATGCCCTTCTTCAGCCTTGATGGGTGAAACTGGCTTTGGGGGCGCAACTGGAGGAGGCGCTGCCGCAGGGTTGGGAGCTGAAATCTTTGGGGCTTGCGCCGTCTCTGGAGGCGCGCCTGTGTGTGCGGCCCAGGACATTCTTGACTGCTGCTCCAGAGCGTGAATGCGCACGGTCAGCGCTGCAGTGGTCTCATCATGTTTTTCAGCATCACGCCGCCGCCGCTTCTCGATTTTGCGCGCGTAGATGAGCAGAATCGTGAAGCACAGCAATACAAGAAATGTAGAGAAATCCATAGATTTTCCACTTGAGTTGTTGGGGGAATGAGCTGTGCTGCTGATTTTAGAACAGAAAAGCGGATTTAGTACTTAGTATTTAGTACTTAGCTATCTGCCAACAGCTATTTTTTAGATTTTAGCTCGCGGGAGATTTCTTCGATGAGTTGTGGCGTGAGGCGTTCCAGCACGCGATGCACCACTGCGGCGATCATCTGAGTGTCGGTCCCCGGCTCGGCGTCGGCTGCAGCAGCCGCGGCAACGGAGGCAACTGGCAACTGCGCTTCAATTTCGCTGATAATCTCTTCGTCATCCACGCGGCGCTGCTCCGGCTGAGCCGCAATTTGTTGGTGCGGCGCATTTGGAACTTCTTCAAGAGAGGAAATCTGGTAGTCGACTGCGGCATGCTCTGCGGAATCCACCACAGGCTCAACGCTGAAAGACGTTTCCACCTGATGCTGAGACGGTTCTGCCATTGGCGCTGTGCTCTCAGCCACTGCCGGGACTTCAGCCGGCGGCTCGGCTTCAAGAGCCGGCCCGGCTTCCGGCGCGCTCACGGGCGGTGAATATTCAAAGCTGTAGCGCGCTTCAAATGCCGCCGGTTCGGGAGCTTGCTCAGGGATAACTTCCTGGCTTGTTACCGGTTGGGCATCGTCCGTTGCGATGGGTGCGGCTTCCACCTTGTCCTCAACCGGTTCGTCATAGATGGACATGGCTGCGGCGACTCGCGCCTCAAAATCATCTTCGGCCGCCGGCGCAACCTGTGTGACGACAGTCGAGCGCTCGAATCCATTCTCGACTGGTACTTTGACTTCCGCTTCAAGATGGCGCGCTTCGGAAGCGGCAACTATGGTTTCAATGTGCTGGAGATGGGCTTCAATCTTCGCGCTGAAGGGATCAAAACCGGTTGCGTCAGCAGCCATGCCAGTATCAATAAATGAGGGCGGTGGTTCCGGCGCCGGCATGGTGGCTGCCGCGAAGACAGCAGACGTGTCCGATTCCACGTGTGAATCAACTTCCGGGTGTAACTCAACTTGCTCAGTTGCAAGTGATGGGGAGGCAACAGCGGCCGCATTGTCAGGCTCAGGTTCCTGGTAGAAAGGAATGGGCTGCGTATCCGACGCGCTGGTCTCACTACTTTCTTCTTCAAACCCGGCTGCTACAAAACTGATAGAAGCAGCAGGCGCAGAATGTTCGTGCTCTTCATGGTCCCCGGCGTGAGCCGGTGTTGGGTGCGACGGGCTAGTATCTTCGTCATCCTCGTTCCTGGCGCGGTCTGACGCTGCTGACCAAGGGGTGTTAACCGCGAACTCTTGCGATGGTGGCGGCGCAGATTCCGGAATCGTAGCGGGCGGTTCCACCGGCGTTTCTGGAAAGGCCGTAACGTCGGCGGCAGAACTTTGATTCTGCGGTGGCAGCGGATCGACTGAGTGGGCCGGCTCCATGGCCAGTAGGTCACTGAATGCCGCCGTGGTTGCCATATTGTCCGGCACATCCACGGTGGTTTGGACCGTATTCTCGCTCCGATCCTGCATTTCAGTGTGGTTCTCAGAGGCAAGCGGCGTGAACTCCGCAAAGTCCGGCGGACGCTCCAGCAGGATAGTCTCATCCGCGGCGGCAA
This sequence comes from Candidatus Angelobacter sp., assembly GCA_035294925.1. Lineage (GTDB taxonomy): Bacteria > Acidobacteriota > Terriglobia > Terriglobales > Acidobacteriaceae > Angelobacter. The sequence continues at coordinate 5,381 of DATGJZ010000087.1, forward strand.
TCGTTTTGGGCACGATCCGCTCTTCGAGTTTTTTGATCACAGCAAGAAGATCGCTGGCCTCGAACGGCTTGATGATTACACCGTCCGCTTTGACCCGGTTGGCGTCCTCCGCCCGGTAGGGCTCCATTTTCCCCACGGTCAAAAGGACGGGAGTCTTCAAGGTCTCGATTGATGCCCGCACTTTGTCGCAAACTTCCAGTCCGCTATAGCCAGGCATGTAGATATCGAGGATAATGATGTCCGGTTTTTGCTCCGCAATTTTCTTGACAGCAGCCGCGCCGTTGCTCACAGCAATAACGTCATATCCTGCGTCCGTAAGGATTTTTTTGCCCATGTTCTGGGCTGTCATGCTGTCATCAGCGAATAGAATTCTCATGGAAGCGCTAACACCTTCATCAATCAAGCCAACTTAACTTGAATTGGCTTGCCCGTCAATGAAAAGACTACCTCAGTAATCTACTGAGGTATACCTCCTACACTCAAAAGTCATGGGCCAAAAGGGCTAGTACTACCGGAGGTAGACATGGCCGGCGATAAGCAAACGCGTCGCGGACGAATGTACTGCTACTTATTGCCCGGTGCAAGCAATGTCAGAAACACTCACACCCGGCTCTCTAGAAAGGAATCAGCTTGCGCAGGCCTTTCTTCTTTTTCTTCTTGCTGCTTGAATCCTGCTGATCGCTCGTGTTCTGCTGGCCATCCTGTGTGGTCTGAGTGGTGCTTTGGGACCCACTGTCTGAGCCGCTGCCAATCTCATTGATCTGCTTGGGCGGGGCTGAATTCCCGGCTGTGGCCGATGGCTGGCCGGACTGGCCGCTCGGAGCGGGTTGATTCGTGTTGGGTGACCCAGGTTGTGATGTGGTGCCGCTGGGAGGAGGCTGATTCGCGCCCGGCGCGGGACCGGTGCCGACCTTAACGTTTTCAGCTGAAACTTGCTGAGTACCCTGTCCGGCAGCCACCCTAATTTCGTCATTCAGATGCTGCACCAGGGCCGGAGCGCTGGCAATTTCTTCCTCCTCCAGGTTGGGCTCGCCTACTGTTGCCGATTTAGATACGTTAGGGTGTTTTTTGAAGTTGCCGACCATCTGGTGCAGCTTGGTGACGTCTCCTCGGCTATCTTCTTCTGCCTGGTTTGCGGCTATGGCTTCAGGGGTCGGCGTGGGTACCGGCGCTTTCATGGCTGCCAACCGGGCCCGCGCATCGTCCGCGCGGGCCATGGCCGGGTAGCGCGTGATAAGCCGGGAGTAACTCTCAATGGCTTTCTGATCATATTCCGCTGCCAATTTCGCCTTGAAAACCTCAGCCACCTTTTTTTGCGCTCGCATACCGGCGGCTTCTTTTTCGTAGATATTTCCCAGCAGGAATAAGGCTTCATCGGCGGCGCTGTACAGGGGATAGGAGTCCACTAACGAGGTCAGGCGCGCCTGAGCCGCAGCCAGATTGTTGCGCAGATAATAGAAATGCGCGATACGCCACTGGCGATCGCCCAGGACTTCCTGCACCTCGCGCAGCCGTTGCCTGGCCTGGGGCACCAGCTTGCTGTCAGGAAACTGCTGGATCATGGTCTTGTACTCGTCAGCTGCGCGCATGGCCTGGGTAAAGTCGCGATCCGGCTTCTCCATTTCCTTGTAATGAATGTTGGCGACCTTGAATTGCGCCTCCGCCGCCTCCGGCATGTTGGGGAAGAAAGTAATGAAGTCTTTGTATTGCACCTCAGCCTGCTGCAGGCCGGCGGTGCCGCCTTCAGCGTACCAGGCATCGCCCAGAGACAGCTTGGCGCGGGCCACGTACTCCGAGTCAGGATAGGTCTGGATCAGGGTCTCCAGCAATGTACGCGCCTCCGTATACTTGCCGGACTTCATGGACTTCATGGCCCGGTCAAACAACACCTTGTCAGGCTGCTTGGAGTCAACGTTGGCGATCGGGTTCTGAACTTTGGCGTGGTGGCATCCGGCCACCAGGAGAGGCGCGGCCAGCAAAAAAGAGATAACGAGTTTGCGTAACATTTCCTACCCTCAATATGAAGAACGCGGCAACTTAGACTTTTTGCAGGGTTGCTTCCATGGCAAGTTTGAGCAAGTGTTGCGTGTTCTCTCTGGGATTTCCTTCACCGAAAACAGCATTGCCGGAAACCAGCACTTCAACTCCGGCCCGTACGGCGTCGGCAACCGTGGCCGGCCCGATTCCTCCGTCAATTTCAATGCGAAAGTTGGCTCGGCGCGTGGCCCGCATCATCGCCAGCTTGCGCACCTTATCCAGCGAAAACGGAATGAACTTCTGCCCGCCAAAGCCCGGATTCACGGACATGACAAGAACGTGGTCCACCATGTCCAGCACTTCTTCCAGCGTATGGACCGGCGTGGCCGGATTGATCACTACCCCTGCGTTCACCCCGTGATCCCGAATGTGTTCCAGAGTGCGATGGAGATGGACACAGGCCTCCTGATGCACTGAAATCCAGTCCGCCCCGGCGTCAACAAACGCGGGAATGTATTGGTCGGGGCTTTCAATCATCAGGTGCACATCCAATGGCAAGCGGGTTGCCTTCCTCAATGACGCCACCACCGGCGGTCCGATGGTGATGTTGGGAACAAAATGGCCGTCCATCACATCCACATGCAGCAGGGTTGCGCCACCTTCGGCCACAGCTTGAACAGCTTCGGCCAGATGTGCGAAGTCCGCGGACAGTATGGATGGGGCAAGTTCAATCAATGCGATCGTCTCTGAGCCAAGGTTACCAAAATTCTAGCACGTTGGTGTGGGGCGCCGGGTGGGAAAGTTGGTCGATTGTGGAGCACTCTATTTCGCTAAACCAATGGAAACAAGTGGTTTATCCAATGTTTCCACCTTGAGAACAACCAAGATGCAATAATACGCGGGCTAACCCTTGGTTCGCGTGGGTCCAGTCAACGGCCTCGATAACGAGATCGTGTAACTGCCAAGCCCCAGTTCGCTCTGTTCTCAAACGTTTGGCGGGCAGGGTTACCGCCTCGATGCCAGGTTCCCGCCCGGCCGGACCGTTTGACTCAAGGCATTCTGATCTATCATGCAAGCCATGCCCTTGGTGGAAATCCGCGATCTGGTCAAAGTCTTTAAGACGGATGAGGGGGTATTTGGAAAAACCAGGCGCGAAGTGCGGGCGGTGAATGGCGTTTCACTGGATATCTACGCGGGTGAAACGCTGGGACTGGTGGGTGAGTCGGGATGCGGCAAGAGTACCCTGGGGCGAATGGTCCTGCGGCTGGTGGAACCCACCTCCGGGAGCGTCCGCTTTGACGGCCGTGATGTCTTGAACGCCTCCTCGGTCCCGCTCCGGCGTTTGCGGCGCGATATGCAGATCATCTTTCAAGACCCATTTGCCTCGCTGAATCCGCGCATGAGGATTGAAGAGATCATTACTGAGCCGCTGGTTATCCATTCTGAGAATGGGAGGCCCGCGAAGACTGCATTACGCAAGCTGGCGCTGGAGATGCTTGATGCCGTGGGGCTGGAGAAGGAAGCATTGCGGCGGTATCCGCACGAATTCTCCGGCGGCCAGCGGCAGCGTATTGGCATTGCCAGAGCGCTCGCGCTTCATCCTAAATTTATCGTTTGCGATGAGCCCGTTTCAGCACTGGACGTGAGCGTGGGAGCGCAGATCGTGAACCTGCTGAAACGATTGCAACAAGAATTTGGCCTGACCTATCTGTTCATCTCCCACTCCATGCCGGTCGTTCGATATCTCAGTGACCGCATCGCCGTCATGCACCGCGGAGAAATTGTGGAGACAGGGCCATCCGAGGAAATCACGTCCCAGCCGAAGCATGAATACACTCGCACTTTGCTGGCGGCCACGCCGGAGGCAGGAATCAGCAGGTAAAGGGATGCCCCTCATTCCCCCTGCGGATGGGGCGCAGCGGACTCCACAACAATCGGCTGGGCTTTGCGCACATCGTGTTTGGTGGTGTCTATTTTGGGTTCCACGCGTTCCACCTGGCGTGCGCGCTCATCGTACTTGCCAAAGATCATTTTCCCCGCGGTGGTCTGGAGCACGGAGGTCACGGCGATGTCTACGTTTTTGCCGATCAGCTTGCGCGCATTGTCCACCACCACCATGGTGCCGTCATCCAGATAGGCCACTCCCTGGTTGTATTCTTTTCCTTCCTTCAGAATGAAGACGCGCATGGTCTCGCCGGGCAACACGATGGGTTTGAGCGCATTGGCCAGTTCGTTGATGTTCAATACCTCGACGCCCTGAAGCTGGGCGACTTTGTTGAGGTTGAAGTCGTTGGTGATGATTTTGGCTTCGTAGACCTTGGCCAGCTCAATCAGCTTCAAATCGACCTCCCGGATGGTGGGAAAGTCGTCTTCAACAATCTGCACGTTGACAGTCACAATTTTCTGGACCCGCTGGAGGACGTCCAGCCCGCGCCGGCCGCGATTGCGCTTGAGCGAGTCGGCTGAATCCGCTACCAGTTGGAGTTCCCGCAACACGAACTGCGGAATCACAAGGATGCCATCCATAAAACCGGTGTCGGCGATATCGGCAATGCGGCCGTCAATAATAACGCTGGTATCCAGGATCTTGAAGCTTTTGCGGCCTTGCTTCTCTGCTCCAAAGATGCCGCCGAGGGCCGCCAGGTTGAGCAGGTCTCCCTTGTTTGCCCCGACGATCAGCCCCACGTACGACATGAGGAGCATGACGATGAGTTGGAGGAAACGTTGAGTACTGTCATGGGTGATGCTGCTCCTGATGACAAGGCCGAACAGGTAGGCCCCCAGGATGCCCAGAATGCTGCCGATCACAGCGCCGATCAGTCGCTTGAGGCTGACAATGCGCAGCCGCGCTTCGAAGATCACAATCAGCAAACCAAGCAAAACACCGGCGCCTGCGGCAACGGGCGCAGGAAAGCGCGCCAACCCAAAGGGCTGCAGTTCCCAGCAAGCAACAGCGACAACAGCAATAAAGACAAGACGAATAAGTATCAGGTCCATAAGGACCTCCCGGAATGGGCGCTGCCGGTCGAAGTTTACGCTAGCAATTTCTTAAATCCGCAGAACCCGCAGTAAAATAGCTGCCCCTCACAGCTATTGGCGGGGTTTATAAAGAATGAATTCCCCCGCGCTTGAATTCGGCGTCAGTATACATCACTCCGGCCAACTGCACGCTCCTAATTAATGACTAAAACCTCACTTGTTCTCAATATCTCCCAGCAAGTCGTCACAGTAGGCAATGAGCGCCCGGACGGGCTTTTCTTTCACTCCCATGAGGCGCGCATGCTTTTCGAAGGTTGTATTCCCGCGCATGGGAACGCGCACCAGCCGTCCGGCCCGGCCTTTGCCGAAATCCACATAAACCGGCACCAGCATCACGAAACGGTCACTCACGTGCGATTGAGACAGCTTGAAGTTCAGTATGACCGTGCCGTCGGTGTCAGTGGAAAAAGAGTGTTCGAATTTGTAGTGTGGATATTCTGTTCCGTACACATATTCATTGAAGAACCAATCCATTTTGCGATTGCCGCCAACGTTCATCTCCGCCGTCATGTGTTTTTCAACCATGGCCTTGAAGTCCTCAGTGCTGGCCGGACGGTTGGCGTAGGTGCTGGTGAAGTCGTGCATCATGGCCTTAAAGCGTGTGTCGGGATCCTTGGCTGCAGAGTTGTCCTGCATCATGAAGCGCACCATTTGCAGGATGTAAGCGCCTTTGGGATAGATGAGATCGCGGGGGGCATCAAAGCCGGTTTTGGCCGTGGCCAGCCGATATCCCAGGGTCACCGGTCCCACATCAATGGCTCGCTTGCCTTCCGCGTTGATGTCGGTCAGCAGTTTGTGCTGATGGGCCCAAAATTCGTGGAAGTCATCCAGGCCGTGCTGAAAATAGACCTCCTGAAGAAAAAGCGAGGCTGACATCTCGGCAAAGCCCTCACTCATCCAGGCGTCGCGGTAGGAGTTCCAGCCCACCATATGTCCCCACCACTGATGGGCAATCTCATGCGGTCCAAGCACTTTGAAAAAGCCATGCTCGTTGCCAAAGCCCATTACATGACGCGCCGTTGAATCCAGAAAGTAACTGATCGGCAGGAATACCAACCCCGGCCAGGACTGGCCGTAATTGAAGGCCGTCTGCTGGGTCATGGAGAGCTTCTTATACGGCTTTTCGCCAAAGTAGTTGGTGTAAAGATCCAGCGCGATCTGGGCCTCGGCTGTGGCCTTTTTCATCATCGATACCGTACTCATGGTCCCCATAAACGGATTGCGCTTCAATCCCGCTACCGAGTCCGGTGACTCGGAGTTCGCGTCGGTTTCGATCTGATAGCGATGTCCAACATCTTCCGCTTCCGTCCGGGTAAAGTTTCCAAAATTGAACCCGGCAACAGCCAGCGGCACTTCAGACGTCCAGTCCGTAACGCTCTCTTTCCCTTCGTCAACGCTTCTCAGCAGCTTGCCGGTACCGGCCAGCTTCATTCCATGGGGGACGCGGAATGTCATTTCGTAGCTTGCGTAGCGGCCAAACCCCTGGCTCGGATACCAGTTGTGGCGGGCGATAGGGTAGTAGTTTCCATTGCCTTCATCGGTCACCGCGTTCTTGCCACCATATTGCGTGGTGATGGTATAGCTTTCGCCCATCTTCAGTTCCCTGGACAGGATGACGGCAAAGTCGGAGTCCTCTTCCGTGGGCTCCTGGATGAATTTCAAAGGCTTTCCATCCTCTCCCGCCACCCAATCGACTCGCAGCGTTGGAAAGAGATCAAAGGGAAGCACGCGCACTCCGTCTTGCAAGGCGGTGATGGTTGTTTCTGCCGTGCCTTTCAAGGCAGCGTTCTTCTCAATTGCCGTGTCCAGCTTCGGGTGTTCGATCCTGAAAGGCCGGTTATCTTCGTTACTGGTGGCTGTTCCATCCGCGTACTCCCTGGAAAAATGGAAGGCCGTCCAGATACCGTAGTGGTTGTAGTCCCAGGCAATGAGCGCTACCTCTTCGGGCGCCAGGCTGAAGGTCTGGTGAACCAGAGGACCGGCGCGGAAGATAGGCGGCGGGTCAGGTACATAAGAGACGACTCCCTGCGGGTCCACATCGTAAATGAGTTTTCCACTGTACTTCTTGCCGTGGATAAACGCGACAAACTTCCCTCCCGGCTGGGAACTCAAGACATCCTGCAACAAGCGGACGTCCAGGTTTTCTTTGAGCCTTTTCTTGAGCTCCTGCTGCACGTCCTTGAGTTGGTCCGCGGCCTCGCCTGCCGGCGCAGGCGGCACGCCGTTTGCGTCTTTTGCAGCCGCCTTCCTGATCTCTTCTTCTGTGCCGTCGGTGAACCGGAAAACCGCCGCGTTGAATTGCTCGACGAATTCATCTTTGGACAAACGTTTTAAATACATGCGCTCGACCTCGAGGGGCGGCGTGAGGCTGAGAGCTGCATCCCCGATGAAAACAGCTCCGGTGATTTTTCCGTTCACGGGTTCGAGGAGATAGAATGTTCCGCTTCTGAAAATAAAGATCCCGGCGTCGCGCTTCAACCGAAAGGGGTTGGTCGTGATGGCTTCCTGGCCGATCTTGATATTGCGCAGAGCCAGGTAGATGGGATCATTGTTGGCCAGCACCCTGGCAGTCTGGGGCACGGGAGTAACCGGCTTGGGCCGCGTCTTGAGTTCCTGGCCGCACTGATTCCCGGCAAAGCCAGTAGAAGGACGCATGAAAGGATTAATCTAGGCAAGAAAACTCCTACAACTCAACTTCTTAACTTTGCCGCCCATTATGCTGGGAAAAACGCCGGGACTCAACAGGAATCTACGAATCGGGGCGATCTTGTGATTTGAAATCACTGCAAAACCTTATGGCTCAGTTCGGGAATCCTCCGAAAACGCAGGAGGCGCGTCTTACACAACGGGGTGACGGTACGCGAATTTCGCCAGTCTGCGCGAGGCTTGACTCAGATCACCAGATCGCGACGATCTCCCGATTTCTATATGTGCCGGAAGGCGGGAACAATACTCTGGCCCACGGTAACATGCCAACGGTAACATTGCGCACATTCGCCAGTTTGTGCGACAGTATCGTTTCCTCTCCAAAATCTGATTGTTGCAGTGCGGGCAACAGATTCTGGGATTGAGCAATCGACTGTGTATGAGTCCTCAGCGCGAAAGCGCGTGTGACTTTGAGTTTTGGGGGCGAATCAGAAAGCGGAGTGAATCATGGCAAAGAAAACTGAACAACCAACATATGACGAAGCTGTTGCGTGGCTTCGCGATCACGGCTTTGACATTCTTGAGGCGCCCGGCACGCAGAACCGCGTGTTCCTGAAGAAGCTGAACGTCTCCGCCGCGATCGAAAAAGCCGATGACGGCAGCACGCGTCTCTTTGCCAAGCCCGGATACCTGCTCAGCGGCGAAATCTCGCGGCTGGTGGATAAGGGCTACCAGAAATTTCTCAAGAGCAGCAAATCCGAAGTGCCGGCAACAGCCGATCATCTAAAAGCGCTGCACCAGTTTTCCGAAGAGCTGCGCGAAGCCATGGGAGGCGTGAGCCTTTACAACGAGTCGCTAGGCACGGTAAGCGATCGTTATATGTACGACCGGGTTGAAGACCGGGACCTGCCGGAATCGCAGCGTCCTAAGCGCGCCTGGGAAAGCGACGAACCTACGGACCGCCGCCGCGCCTGAACCTTACCCTTACTCCGGCTAATTTGTATCTCCGGCGCTGCGGACGCGGCGTTTCTTCACTTTGCCGGTTGCTTCCTTCCAGACCACATCAAATACCCGCAACGGAGTAGTCCGGCCCTTGACCATCATGGGAGGAAGAGCTTCCATGTCAAAGGCGTCGCCCAAGGCTTCCGCAGTCGAGTCAGAAATCAGGATTTGTCCTCCCGTGGCATTGGAAGTGAGGCGCGAGGCGACATTCACCGTATCGCCGACCACAGTGTAGTCAATTCTCCGCAAAGACCCAATATTGCCTGCAGTCACAATGCCGGTGTTGATGCCGATTCCCACGCGCAACTCCGGCCAGTGGCGGGCGGCTGCGTCCCGGTTCAACTCAATCAAAAGTCTCTGGATCTGGAGCGCGGCGTTCACGCAATGCGCGGCATCGTTGCCTTTGGAGATGGGCGCTCCGAAAACGGCCATCACCGCGTCGCCGATGTACTTATCGAGCGTCCCGCCGCAATCGAAGATCACGTCCGTTACCCGGGTGAAGTATTCGTTTAAAATTTCGACGACGCGCTCCGGGGTCATGTCCTGGCTCATGGGGGTAAAGCCGCGGATGTCGGCGAACATGACCGTAACTTTCTGGTTAACACCGCCCAGCTTCATGTCCGGATTGGCCACCACCATCTCGGCCACATCCGGGGAGAGAAAGCGTTCCAGGGCGGAGCGCTGCAAAACCTGCTGGGCAATCTTCTGGTGGGCCAGGGCGTTATCAATGGCCGCGCCTGCCTGGGCCGCGAGCAAGGCAAAGACGTTCAACTCTTCCTGGGTAAAAGCGGCGGTCCTCTCCAGATTGTCCACATAGAGGATGCCAAACAGGCGGTTGGTCCCCATGAGGGGCGCGCACATGGCGGAACGCAGGCCGGAGATGCGGAGGCTTTCGCTGCCGCTGAACCGATCATCCACGCTTACATCTTCAATCAGAATAGGCCGGTGTTCCTTGCGGATAATGTCCAGAACGCTGCTGCTGAGGATGACCCGCTGGTTGGCGGCGTTCTGGGGATTGCGATAGCGGAATTCGCTTTGCCGCGATACCGCTCCGGACTCATCCAGAAGCATGACGAAGCCGCGTTCCACCCCCTCAATCCGGAAGGCCAGGGCAATCACCTGTTCGCTGATGTCATCTACAGACAGCTTGGCATTGAGGGCCTGGCCGGCATCGTACAGCACGGTGAGCAGGTAATTCTCACGTTCCAGTTTCTTGACGCGCTGGGCCAGGTCAGCCAACGCCGTATCCGCCACCCTGACCTTGTCCGGGGTGGCAATGCGGCCGGCGCTGCCGCGAATGATGTGGTTAATGGTGGAGGGTATATCACTCTTGCGCACCACGATGGTTTTGTCGTCCACGTGCTCCAGGCGCAACTGGTAGCTGCCGACAACGGCAACATCGCCATTCTGCAGCTCCATTTCATGGGTGATACGCTCACCGTTGAGGATCACGCCGTTGGTGCTTCCACGGTCGGCAATCCCAACTTTTTTGTCGTTGAGTTTTACAACAGCATGAAAGCGGCTGACGCTCGAGTCATTCAGAACCAGATCATTGGCATTGCCGCGGCCTATGGTGACCACCGGCTTGTTGAGTTCCAGAATGCCTTTTTTTCCGTTGGGCGATGAGATGATCAGCCGGGGCATAAGTACATCCGTGCCTAGCGTTGCTTTTCCAGGATCTCGTCTACGAACACTTCGCGGCCCTTTTGCACACGGACGGTGCGGTGCACCGGCTTGTAGCCATCCATCCGCAAAACGAGATCGTACGTGCCGGGATCGACCGGCCAGACCACGTTGGTCCTGTGGGGCGCAACCTGTGCGCCAACCTGGATGGTAGCGCCCTCAGGAACGGTATGGATGTGGACCAGGCCCTTGCCTTCGGGAACGGCGTCAGAGCCTCCAAATATTTTCTTCCAGAACCCCTGGCGGTTGGTTTGCGACATCTGGGTTGCCGGCTGCAACAGTACGGGCGAAAAATTCAACGTCTGGCCTTCAGAGAGAGTTTGCGTGGTGGAGACATCACTAAATCCCGGCTTGCGCAGGACAATGGTGTGTTCGCCCTTTTCCACCAGAATTTCCGCGGGAGAGATTTTGCCCGTGTCTTTGCCGTCCACCTCAATACTTGCTCCGGGCGGCGTGCTGCTTACCTCCAGCTTGGATACGGCAGGCGACAACTGGACGGAAACAGCGATACTTTTCCCGGTGGCAACTGTAACGGTGCGCTCCTCCCGCATGTATCCGGGCTTGGAAAAAACCACCGTATGCATGCCGGCGCCCAGGTTGGAGGCCCGGAAAGGCGTGGCCCATGTAGGCTCCGTCCAGCCATCAACCTGTACTTTGGCGCCTGGAGGCTGCGAGTCAAAGCGCAGCTCGCCCTGGTTTTGCGCGGATTTGTTGGGTGAGTCGGCTGCCTTTTGCGGTTTACTTTCCGGGTCAGAAGGCGGAGTACCGGTGGTTGCAGTTTCCGAGGGCCTGGTCTCAGCCGATTTGAGGGCGGCAGTAGCGGCAGCTTGCTCACGTTGCTGCTGGCTTATTTTCTGCTCCAGGACCCGGTCGGCCTCCTGCATTTTTTGAGTGGTGCGGTACAGATAAAACAAATACGCGCCCACGGCCGCAGCAACCAGCAAAACGCTGGTGAGCACCACGGCCATTACACCTCGTTTCCTGTGGACCACGGGCATTGCAGGTTGAGAACCTGTGGCCGCGTTTGCCCTGGCGGGGCCGGCGGCAGCGGCATCTCCCATGCCGGGATGAGAATAGAGCTGAGTCGCGTCACCCAGATTGACCGCAGAGGTTGCCATTACCGCTGTGGGGCTCAAATTGGAACCAACCGACTTATAGTTTTCCAAATCCTTAATCAGATCAGCGCCGGTCTGATACCGGTCGTCGGGCGACTTGGATAGAGTTCTGGCTACTACGGTACTCAGGCCGGGATGAATGGTTACATCCAGGTCGCGCGGCGCGATCGGGTTTTCATGGACGATCTTGTAAATAATGGTGGTAATGTTCTGCCCGACAAAGGGCTTTTCGCCGGTGACCATCTCATACAGGACCACGCCAAAGCTGAACAGATCACTGCGGCCATCCAGCAATTTGCCCTTCACCTGCTCGGGAGACATGTAGTTGGGAGTCCCCAGGACCTGGCCGGTACTGGTCATGCCCCCGCCGGCCTTGGCGATGCCAAAATCCATGATCTTCACTGTCCCATCGGAGGTCATCATGATGTTGGCGGGTTTGATGTCGCGGTGAACGATTCCGTTGGAATGAGCGTAGTCCAGGCCTTTGCATATCTGGCGGGAAATCTGGATGGTTTCTTCCAGAGGGAGGACGCGTTTTTCGGCCAGCAGCGCTTGCAGCGTGGTTCCTTCAATAAACTCCATGGCAATGTAGAACATGCCATCCTGCTCGGCGGCGTCATAGATGGTAACGATGTTGGGATGATTCAGCAGTCCAGCGGCGCGGGCCTCATTCTTAAAACGGCGCAATACGTCATCGGTTTCCAGGCCGTGCACATCCAACCGCATGGTCTTCAGAGCAACAGTGCGCCCGATGGTGGGGTCCTGGGCCTTATAGACCACGCCCATTGCGCCCCGGCCCAGCTCGCCGGTGATTTCGTATCGGCCTACAGTTTGGACGGGCATCAGATTTCCGTTTTTCAGACTCTCCGGCGCCTCGGGCCCCGTTGGGGGGACGGGGAACCTTTTCGCTTGAGCTTTGACCTTTGCGCCCGGTCGTTTCCTTAAGAGATTTAACCCGGATGAGGCGAAAAATACATTAATTTCTGCACGAGGTCAATGTAACTACCGTGACCGAACAGGTGCCTCCGGTGAGTACCTTATGCCCTCTTAGAGATCCAGGTTACAGAGTCGCTGGATGGTAACTCTGGTTGCCGGCTCGATTGTCGATTCTCGCACATCTCCTCTTCGCGTGCGGTTCGGTATTACCTCCGTAACCAGCAATTTGCGTCGTGCCGTCCACAATCCGAATTACTATCTGCTGATGCCTGGGGCAAATCAACCTTGACTTGGAGGTAAGCAGATGTCCAGCACAGGATTCGGGCAAGGCCCAAAGAAAGAAACGGTTTATAACGGTCCAACTGCGGCCATGGGAAGCGCGAGCGCTTACGGTGGCGTTGCGACCAAGCCGGTGAAAGAAACTGTTTATGGTGACCCGGGGGCTCCGGGTACTTTGTACGGAGGTTCTGGCGCTGGTGGGACCGTTTACAATCCGGCCAAATCCGCAGGAGCGCGCGCTGAAACCGTCCCTTCAGACACCCTTAAGAAAACAGCCAATGTCTTTTTTGTAATCGCCGGATTTTCCCTGATCAACGTTTTTCTCTTGACCAGCGGCGCGAGGTTTGCCACAGCCATCGGCCTGGGAGTTACTCGTGTCTTCCTCAAACAGACTCTGACTAGCGGTGGAAAAACTGCTCCGGTGTTCCTCTTGACCGCCCTCCTGATCGCGGTATTTGTCGGCCTGGGAGTTTTCGCGAGACGCGGAAGTGGCGCCGCCTTCCTCGCCGGATTATTGCTCTATGGAGCCGATACAGCAATCTTGTGCTGGGACGGCTTTGGTCTACACGTTCCTTCGATCGTAATTCACGCCATCTTCCTGCTGAGCATGTTCCAAGGCTATCGGCTCACCCAGGAATGACGTTTGAGCTTTTGAAAACGTAGAGGCCGCCTGCCGGAATCGGTCTGGTGTTTCTCCAGATTTTGGCAAGCTCCGTCTTCCTCGTTCCTTTACAATCCGGGCATGAAAAACAGTCTCACGCTTTTCCTGTCCTTGTTCCTGGTCACCATAAGTCTGGCCCAGACGCCGACCGCGACGCAGAATCAAGGCGGCAATCCTAGGCAAACCCCAGGACAGGCCGGGCCTGGCGTGGCCGGGCAGCAGGCCGACAATCTGGAGCAAGTTCGGGGTGAATTGGAGGAGGGGATTAAACACCTGCTGGTTACGCAGATTGAAGCCTGGAACCGGGGCGACCTGGAAGGATTCATGACCGGCTACTGGCACTCGCCCGAACTCACCTTCTTTTCCGGAATCAACATCGCCAAGGGCTGGCAGGCAGCCTTGCAGCGGTATCAACGCACCTACCAGGGAACGGGGAAGCAGATGGGCACGCTCGAATTTCAGAACCTGAATATCGATCTGCTCAGCCGCCAGGCTGCGGTGGTGACGGGGAAGTGGCAGCTCACCATGTCCGATGGAAAAAAGCCGCATGGCTTGTTCACGTTGATCCTGAAGAGAATGCAGCCCGGCTGGCGGATCGTGCATGATCATACGTCGAGTGAAGAGCATTCAGCAGTCAGCAATTGAGCATTCAGTCCGCGGACATCCACGTCCGAGGGAACGCAACGAGGGCATGGTAGCGCAGGCCGAGCGCCGGAGAACAGATCACCCGATGTTATGCGTGCGATCATCGATAGAACCTATGAAGCTTACAAGAACAAAGGCTAAACATATTCGTACCCTGAAAGGCCTGAAGGACGAAGACATCGATTTTACGGATATTCCGGAGAAGACGAATTGGAGCAAAGCCGTCGTTGGAAAATTCTACCGGCCCATCAAGAAGTCGCTGTTCGGATTGACGCTGACGTCCTCGCGTGGGTCAAAGGACAAGGCAAGGGATACCAAACGAGAATCAACCGCTACTTGCGCGAGGAGATGTACAGGAAGACCAAACCGCGCAGCGAGCGGAAGCGTAAACAGAGAATCGCCCGCTGATTGAATTCAACTTCGTCAGATCTGTGCGAATCAGTTCCCAATCGGTGCAATCATCGGTGAGGTTTTTGCCGCTGCAGCTCCCGATAGACTTCGCTCTTGGATTGCCCGGTTTCTTTTGCCAAGACTTTCAGCGCTGATTTTTCATCCAGCTTTTGTTCGCGTATCAGCTGTTCCAGGCGTGTCCGCAGGTCCTGACTCTCGCCGGGCGATTCAGGACTTTCACTTTTGCCGATCAGCAGCGTGATTTCGCCTTTCAACTCGCGGCCGCGGACTATATCCAGGACTTGCTGCGCCGTGCCACGAATAAATTCTTCATGGATTTTGGTAAGCTCGCGGGCAATCACCACGGGCCTTTGCAGGCCCAGCGTGCGGACCACGTCCTCCAGCGATTCCAGAATTCTGTGCGGCGCTTCATAGAAGATCACGGTGTGGGGAACGGAGCGGACTTCTTCCAGGGCCGTCCGGCGCTGTCCGGCTTTTGCGGGCAGGAAGCCGCGAAATTCAAAGGCATCCGTAGGCAAGCCGCTGGCGGCCAGAGCGGCAATTACCGCCGAGGCTCCGGGAATGGGGACCACAGTAATCCCATGCTCGAGCGCCAGTTGCACTACGCGGTAGCCGGGGTCCGATATGCCGGGCATTCCAGCATCAGAAACCTGGGCAATGGTGGCGCCGGACTCGAGTTTTGCAATCAACTCCTGCGAGCGCTGGCCCTCATTGTGCTCGTGATAGCTGATCATCGGCTTGTCGATGGCATAGTGGTCCAGCAGCTTGCGCGTCTGGCGCGTATCTTCGCAGGCGATGAGATCAGCTTCTTTCAGAATGCGGACGGCACGATAGGTAATATCTTCCAGGTTGCCGATCGGAGTGGCCACGATGTACAGCACGCCGGGGTTGTGGGGTTCAGACATTCACGCCAGTTTAGATCAACATCTACCACGGAAGCAGGAGGGGCGAGTATTTAGTACTCAGTATTTGGTATTTAGCAAAATCCAAAGCCAAACCGTTAACCACGGAGGGCGCAGAGGCACACAGAGGAAAATCGGGAGCGATAAACTACGAAAAGAGTAAACCTTATCCTTATCCGTGGGCGCACATCAGTCTTCCCGCGCCGCCGGTGCGAAAGCCATCTGTACGGTGGCTGAAGTAGCGGACATTGAGCTCCTTCGATCCAAGGTCTTCGATGTGGGTGAAACCCATCTGCCTCAGTTCGCGCACCAGTTCCGGGCGATCGAAGAAGGAAATGAACGGCTCACCTGCCGCCGCCACTCGTTCTGCCAGGGCATCAAAGCCGGGCCAATGCGTGGGATCCAGAGAAGAGCGCGGCACCGCGAAATCGAAGGCCACGCCGTTGCGGGAACAAATCGAGATGATCCACTTGAGAGTTTGCAGCACGGTTTCACGGGCCAGGTAGGGCGTGACTCCCAGCCAGGAAAAGAAGGCCGGCTCGTCCGCTCTGAAACCCGCATGATCGAGGCCGTGGGGCAGAGTTTCGCTTTCGAAATCCACGGGGGCGAAGGTGAGAGATGCGGGCACTGGAATTCCACCCGACTTGAGAGACTCGCGCTTCCAGGCTTGTGTGGCCGGATGGTCCACTTCAAAGACGCGAAGGCCGGGAAAAGAATTGCGGCAGGCAAAGGTATCCAGACCTGCTCCCAGGACAACGTATTGCCTGGCTCCCTGCGCTACGGCCTGGGCCAGTTGGTCCTCGGCGTAGCGGCTGCGCGCCGCAAGGAATGCGCGGAGATAACGCTCGGGCGGCGGCTCTTCCGGTTGGGGCTGTGCGAGCTCGGCCGCATCTTCCGGGCTGATGATCTTCAAGGCCATGGGGTCCTCGAACACGCGGGGATTGTCCCAGAGCTGATGGGCAGCTCGGTGGAGAGCGACGCGGTGCGCTGTCCTGCTGGGCTGGCCGTTAATCATTTAAAAGACTGAGTTCCTCGAGATGGAGCACCAGGTAAGTTTAAATGCATCGAGCTCATAGCAAGGGAACAGGTCACAGGGTACAGGGTACAGGGTACCCGCCACGGCGGACCTTCGGCAGGGGAAGAGCAACCGCAAAATCCCTTTACACACATGCATTCTGTTTCAGGAGGATGCGCCCTGGGGCATTCCTTTGGATGAAGCAGGGTTTTCTCCCCTTCGGCAGGCTCAGGTTCGGGATGAATTACACAAAGCTCAGACCACTGATTTACAATCTCGCCACAGTCCCCAATCAATCGCAAGCCCATATCACAAAACAAGGAGAAGCATTATGTTTTCCAAAACTTCAGTTCGTTCCCTATTGCTGGCCCCGGTATGCATTCTGCTGCTGGCGTTGCCGGCCATGGCGGCGCTGGATGGTTTCATCTTCGTGCAGGGCGCCAGGCAAGGCCCTTTCAAGGGCAGTTTAAAACGCAACGGCAGGGAGGCCAGCCGCGTGATCGAGGTGAAGAGTTCGATTGAAGCTCCGCGCGACCCGCACACCGGCCTGGCCAGCGGCAAACGCCAGCACAAGCCAATCATCATTGTGAAGGAAGTGGATGCAGCTTCGCGCCAGTATTCCGAAGCACTCAATAAGCATGAAGCGCTGAGTGAAGTCGTGATCGAGTTCAACGTCCGGGGAAAGTCTCCGGAGAAGCTAACGCTGAACAACGCGATGATCACCGGGATCCGAAGGACGCCGCGCAGCAGCGGCGGGGGCGGCGGCAAAAACGAAACTGAGGAGATCACCTTCACCTACCAGAAAATCGAGTGGACCTGGACCGGAGGCAAGAAGACCTTCAACGACGATTGGCAGCAGTAAGTCACATCGGGCACGGTATTCACGGGTGCGGCTTGCCGAGCAGGTTGGCCGCCATGCCGTGCCCGTAGTCTGGGCGAACGCGGAAGTTCCCGTAACAGAGCTTTCTCAGGATGGATGCCGGGCGCAAATGCCAGCTTGCCCAGGTGAGCGGCGAATCTCCGTTCATGTCTTTGGCGTCAATGACTGCGCCCGCATCCAGCAGAAGCTGGATGGCCTCTTCGTCACCAAAGGCGGCGGCGCGGTGGAGCGGCATCTCGCCCCGGGTGCGGCAGTCGCGCATGAAGCCTCCGGTTGCAGCCGACTCTTTGGTGGCGCAGTTGGGGTGGGCTCCGTGCGCCAGCAGCACCTTCAGCACCAGGTTGTAGCGGATGGAATCGGTCTTGCACAGGGCCGCATGCAACGGTGTTTCGCCGTTATTGGTCTCCTGCCGGTTCACGTCCGCGCCGCGCTCGATGAGGAACTTACAAAGCCGCCAGTGCCCGTGGAAGCAGGCGTTCACAAGACCCAGGTTCTCTCCCACCAGGTCGAGCGGTGCGCCCTTGGCCAGGAGAAATTTCATGGCGCTCACATCGCCATAGTAGCCGCACCATTGCATCAACGAGTACCCATTCTGGTCCGTCGAGGTTGCGGCATTGCCGTCGGCAAGGTATTCAAAGACCAGGTCAGTGCGGCCGTCTGCGATCTCATCAAGCATGCTCATAGGGCGTCAATTTATCATGATCGCGGCGCAAGCAGCCCGCGCGACTCCAACAGTCCCGTCATAAAAGAGAACAGAGTGGAACGCAGCCGCCGCCGACTGCAGGTCTTATCCGACTCAGGCTACGCCCAGGATCCATCCCTCAACTTCCGCCGTTTTTCGCTCAAGGGAATCGAGCTGCGGAGAAAAGAATCCCTCGAGCGTACCATTGGCGTCGGCGTGCCGAAGCCACTCGGCTATGGCAAATGCGTCATGCTGATGGGAACTGCGTCCTGAAGGCGGGAAGTTCCTGCTCCATAGTGCGGGATAGACCTCAGCGATCACTGAAGTCCTGGGTGGGATACTCCAGCCATCGAACGGCCAAAAATGAACCTGCTTGCCTAAATGGCGGCGGAGATACCGTAGCCACGGGAGGCCCGCGTGGGTAGACTTCGCGACGGATCCCGGCACGTCAAAGTGGAACACTGACTTGGCAGTTCGGGTCCGGCGTTCCGTAATTCTGCGCCACCGCGAGTCGCCGTTACGTGCGGCGCCATTTCCACGAATGCCATCCCGAATAAAATCAACGTAGGTATGGGTGTCATCGGTCGGCCAATGCCGCTGGAAGTCGTCAAGAAAATACGACCAGTCAAGGGGTAGGCTGTATTTTTCAAAATATTGCAGCGGAAATGAGAAACCGTGATCGATGCCAACCAAGGTGGCAACTCTCGTCGAGAGGTTTGCCACCATCCACTCGGCGACGCCTCGGCGCGTCCAGTACTTACGCGGGCTCGAGGGCGGCAGAACTTCTCGAGAGCTGTCGCCTTGACCCGCTTCGTATATGCATAAGCCCCTCAAACTCGATGTCGCGGTTTCCGCGCCAGAGTAGTCAATGCCGATATAGCGACTGAACACCGGGCTCATTTCAAATTATCTCGACACTACGAACAGCAGCGGAGGCAAGTCGTAATGACGTGCGCCGCAGCAGACCACAGCGAAAGAGTAACGGATCATGGTAACGCGCTGGTGAATGTGGCCGGAGCTTTTCATGGCTTGAAAGCCACTTCCCCCGAACTCAAGTTCGGGGCTTCCACTTCCGCGTTCACTGATCCGAGTTGGCCGGTCAGGTTATCGCGGACGGCCAGGCGCAGCAGGTAGTTGCCTGCGGGCAGGTCCAGCTTGAGTTCGCAGGGGAACCAGGTGCGGTTGATCTTTTCGTAGACTTCGGGCTTCAGCGCGGCCTCGATCCGCGTGGCCTCCGTCTTTACCGGATGCTCGACATCTTTGGGGGCGAAGACGCGGGCGGCGCAATCCACCCGGGCGTGATTCAGTCCATCGGCGGTGGTTTCGAAGTTGATCTGGTGGGGATCGATGGCGTAGCGCACCAGGACTTTGTTGGCGGCCGGCGAGGGCGGTGTTACCTCAACCTGAAACTGGAGGGCCGTGGAGACGGGCGAGTTCGGGTCCAGCGCCTGGGCAAAATCCAGGTCGCGCTGCTGGGGATGGTTCTGTTCGTAGACGGCGCGATCAATGGCGAAGTAACCCAGGCGGTAGCGCAATTTCACTCCGGGACGGTCCACACTGACCTGGATCTTGCGGAACTTGCCATTCCAGTCCTTGCTTTCCGGATAGTAGCCGATGGTGTAGTAGATAGAGCCATCGTCCAGATCGCCGAGCAGAGCGCTGTCAATATTGTTGCGGTTGTAAAAGGCCTTTCCGCCGGTTTTCTCGGCAATATCCAGCATGTTGCTGTGGGCCTCAAACAACTCTTCCGTCTGCTTGCCTTCGGCGCTCATGGCCAGGCCTCCCATGGCCGCCTGCCCGCTCACGTTGTTGGCCACGTTAAAGAAGGGGTTGCCGACCAGACCGCGGGCATCAATGGGATAGACCGCGACCTGGGCATCGGCCAGCAGGTTGGCCACCAGGGCAAGCTGGTTATCGTAGGTGCGCCGGGTGCGGGATTCGCTTTGGCCGTCCGGCAAGACTTTTACCAGGTTGCTTCCCTGCTGCTGAATGGATACCTGGTAGTTCGTGGCAAAGATGTGCACGGGAACGCCTTCCGTGATCCAGATGAGGTTTTTTCTTCCCGGATATCCGGCCAGCGTTCGCGCCAGAGAATTCAGTGCGGTCACGGTGTACTGGATGCGGACGTCCATCTGGCCGGAGCTATCTTCCTGGGCAAAGCTCTCCATTTGCGTCATCAACTGCGGGGCCATGTCCGCGGCCACCTGCGCAGCCCAGCCTTGCAGGGTCTTGGGCACCTCAGGGGTTCCGGTGGGACTGCCGAGCACGTGCGAGCTTTCACCTTTGAACGCCTGGATGATCTTTTTTAACCCGGTCAGATCGGTGGTGAAGTCCTGGAGCAGCCGCAACTTCCGGCCCAGGGCGTAGATGGCCACGGGCTGGCCCTGCGGCAACTTTTCCAGAAACTTGACCATCTGCTCGCGCACATAGGCCTGATTGAGAAGGGTGGTGTTGAGTCCATCCAGCAAAACCACGTTCAAGGCGCTATTGGTCTTGAACCTGGGCGTGTTGCGAAAGACGTTTTGAGGAGGCGCGACTTCTTCGGATGACGATGGCTGGGTTGTCTCCGCCGCAGGGTGCTGGAAGGCGAAGACGCTCACGGTCTGCTTCCTGCCGTCCTCCAGCACTTTGAAGTCAGTGGCCTGGAGGTCAGGGACGATCTGGTCCTTCTTATCGCGGGCCACAACATCCACGATGACCAGCCGGGTGTTGGCCTTTACCACGGCCTGAGGCGCTGTTGGTTCAGCGGTTGCAGGCGGCGAAGATTGCGGCCAGAGGCTGCCGCTAAGAGAAGCGACGAAAAACAGGGCGGAAAGACGGAGTCTCACGAGTGGTACCCCCCTCGTATAGCAGGATCAGAATACTCCTCCTGAAGGATTTATGATTTATGAGTTTTGATTTCTGATTTGTTGTGACTTTTCAAGCGGGGCAGGGCGGGCCAGCTTTGCGGCGAAGGTCGAGTCAATCCGTCTCCCTGATGCTTGCTTGCCGAGTCAAAGCGAGATGGAATATTTGGAACTCTCTGCATTTCAGGAATTCATTCTCCCTCTCCAGGGTCAAGACGGCAGCCAGTCAACGAGATGAACATGCGTTGGGTTGAGCGCGCGGAAAGATCAAAAGGAACTCAGGAAGAACACCCTGCGGAACTGAGGACAAAGAACCAGGCCAACGCCAGAAAATTGCTTGGCCTGGTTTGCAGCAGATGGTTGCTACCGGAACGATCGCCAGAGCCACTGGACCAGCAGCATCGCTGCGGCTCCTGTCAAGCCAATACCCAGTTTCTTCACGCCTTCGGATCCGGCGAACAAGCTGAAAAAGGCAGTGAGTGCAGCAGCGAAACTAGGCCCCAAGGTCAGTTTCCCATAATGCAGAAACGGAAATTTTGCACCAAACATTGGAGCTTTGCCGGTATCCGGCTTTTCATCCGGGGAAGCTGATAGCGACATAAGGGCTGCCGCTAAAGTTGGCTTTCGTTCGTACAAAACGCCAAGTTGGTTAAACACACCCGAAAGCACATCGTCACCGCCAAGCACAATACAGCGTGCCGAAAAGATCTTGAAGCATTCTTTAAGGCACACAATGCCCGTAGATTCGATAGCCCGTAAATGAGTCGCGTCAAAAACAACAACTTTTGGATTGCTGTCTTTCAGGAACCGTAAGAGCCGATCCAAAGCGCGTGAAGGGTCGCATTCATCAGCGTCACGAGCATTGTCGACATGACCCGCTAGACCCACAACGGCAATCTCTTTGTCCTTTGTCAGTGATGCTGTAAAGGGACCTTCTTCGAGTTCAACTACTAGAAGATCTGGGGACGACTTTACTGTTGAGACCATGTGCCTCACCTCCGATGCTTGGCTAGTTTGGCCGAACGCAATGAATGTGTCATCGGGAGAAGTAGACGACTTTATCCGACATTCTTGGCAGTGAATTGCCCAAGAGTCCAAAAAATAGACGTATTAGTCCGCAGTTCTTATAATTACTCCCCATGTTTGCAAGCGACAAAGGCCCAGCACTGCAACAGTTGCGGCATATCCTCTACAGAAAATACTGTGTAGGCGGTTTCGCGACTGAAGATGCTGAACGAATCAGGGATTTATTGAGCAACCAGCGCAACTTGTCCTATGACCCCACTCGTGACGCGCTGCTGCTGGAACTTCATTGTCTGGCATTCTCGGCGTTTGACTATCTCGGCGAGCACGACCAGGCACGCCGTTTCATTGACAAATGGGCAATAGCAGTTCAGTTCGAGGCTGCTGTTTTGTTCCAGGAAGCGGAAAATTCGGGGCACGCCGAATGGGCTATTCCCAAGAGCAAAGTGCCTCCCTTCTTGCGCCAGAAAGCCTGGTTGCTGCAGCAGGCAGGGATCGCCGAGTACCGAATCTCCAGATTTGACGGAGCAAGATCGTTTCTGAGGGATGCAATGCAACTCTGCCGGTTTTTGCTTAACGACGAGCCTAATGGGTTGCTCAAGACGGCCACGGCTGTCAGGGTAATGATGTCAGCTTGCTGTTATTGGCTCGGCTGCATTGAAACCTATGCAAACAAATTTCCGGACGCGGAACGGTATTTTCTTGAAGGACTGCAACTAGAAGCAGAGATACCTGGTACCGGCGCCGATGACGATAGTCAGGATGAGGACCTGCTTCATTTCGCCAAATACAATACCGGCCGACTGCTGCTGGGCTTGGGTTTGTACCGGTTTCATGTTGGAGCGCTGGATCAGGCCAGATCCAGCCTGCTCGCCGCGCGAATTCTTCTTGAGAGAGACTCCCGGGACCGGGCCCGTCAGCTCCGCGCAGAGCTTCTTCTGCTCTCTACAGAACGAATGGAATACACAGGGGACGCCGAACAGAAAGACAAGCTGGAAAAGCTTGCCGCAAAGCTTGAGACATTGGCGCAGAAGTTCAATCGAGAAGAAGTCATGTACGGCCGTTATTTTTGCAGAACAAGGTGGACGATTGGGCTCGTGAAGCTTGACCTAGCCGATCTCTATCGCAGAACCAGCGACCCGCTTGGAGGAGACGCTGCGGAGAGCGAAAGAACATCTGCGCTTAAAGCTGCCCTGCGCATCGCTGATGAGCAGAGGTCGCGCGCCTACGGCAGCATGAGCGACCAGCTACAGCTTGATATTCTTAAGCTCCGGGTTCTCAGACGGCTCAAACAGTTGGATGAAGCCATCAAGTGGGGAACTTCTCTGCGCAATTCTCCGAAAAATCGCGATCACGTGCTGCTTTACACTGAAGTGCTTTTCGCTCTGGGGCATGCCTATTATGAGAGATGGAGGGAGAAGAAGTCGGACCCGGATTTGACAGAAGCTAAGAAGCTTTTTATCGAGGCCGGGGAGGTAGGCAGAGAAAATCCTCGTGCCCAAGCAGTGTGCAGTCTGCATCTGGCAAGAATCGCTCAAGCCCAAGGCCTTTACGGTGTAGCAGAATCGGAATTTGACAAATGGCTGAGACTCTCGGAAGTGGTGAAGCTGAGGTGGATTGTTAAATTCGGTGAAAGAGTCACAGCAGAGCTGTTTTCCGGCGACGTCCTGATGTTCTCAGCGGCGAAGTTGCCGGAACGCGATGTGTATGATTACTGCGAATCAAAGATCAGGGGATTTCTGCTGGAGCGAATTGCACCTAGAACCATGCCGGTCGAGGATGCCCTTCAGAAACTAGGAATTGCACGCCAAACCCTCTATAAGTGGCGGGAAGAGCAGCGAGGGAAGGCACAGGCTGCGGCGACCACCACCGACTGACCCAAGGCGTCCGCAGATCAGGGTGTTTGCTCTTCAAGACCTGCGGTTTGACATAGCTTGCTTCATGCTGAGTATCATCTCTGATAATCCACGAGTCGTCCCTCGTTGACCGGCTGCGACCCTCCCCCTAAAATAATGAAAGAAGAACTTCTTTCAATACAAGGGATTCCCAGTGCCTCTTCACGAATACCGCTGCAAGAAGTGCAAGCACACTTTTGAAAAGATCTCGAAGTTTTCTGATCCACCGGTGAAGAAGTGTCCCAAATGCTCAGGGCCGGTGGAACAACTGCTGTCCGCGCCGGCTGTGCAGTTCAAAGGCAGCGGCTGGTACGCGACGGATTACGGCAAAGGCGGATCAGGAAAATCTGCCACTTCTTCCGATTCAGATTCAAAGTCTTCCTCCGAGAAAGATGGGGGCACGAAATCGGCAGAGAAGACGGAGAAGAGCGACAAGACAGAAAAGGCGGAAACGAAGAAGACGGAAAGCAAGACTGAATCCAAGGGAAAGAAGTGACCTTAGGGGACAGGTGACAGGGTAGGACCCCAGAACCAAAGACCTTACCACTGATCAACGGTGATGAAATTGATTACCACTGATCAACGGTGATGAAATTGATTCTCACTGATTGAACACCCACAAACATAAAAATTTACAAGGACGTTATTTGGCGTCCTTTCCAGCTACCTGGGTATGCCCCGTTAGTCCGGGGAGGCAGTTTCCAGCTGTCCGCCGGCAGGTCACGGCCACGCTGGGAAATCTCTCATTGCCGCTTTACGGATAGCTCAATGGCGCTCACGCTGAAAAGCTGTTTTGGAGTTCAGGCGGCCTTTTTCCTGGGCACTTTGGCGCCCTTCTGCCGGGCCTTGGAAAGACCAATGGCAATAGCCTGCTTGCGGTTCTTCACCTTGTGCTTGCCCGAGCGCATGTGATGCATCTCTGTGCGGACTTCCTCTCCGGCTTTCTCGCTGTACTTGCGTCCACTGGATTTTTTTCTGGAACTGGATTTCCTGATTGCCATGCAGATTCTCCCTGTTCTTATAAGAAGGCTCTTTCAGCGTGGAGGGTTGTAAAGAGAAGCAATCAGCAGTCAGCATTCAGTACGCGTGCGGTGTCGATGATTCTGAAACAATTTCGCCGGCATGGAAACAAAAAGTTCAGAAGAACTTACCACTGATGACGGTGATCAAGACTGATTTCCACTGATACGACCAGGGAGAAAGTGAGATCGCCTGCCTCAGCTGATGTTTGAAAATACGCTCTGAGTATAAATACCGAAAATTCTGAGAACTAAATACTCTTATTGTTTTCCCGTTTTGAGAACCAGTCTAATTTCACGGAACTTTAACATCAGATTGACGTTCCTTAACACGCATTCTGCTATGGTCTTGGATCAAAGTGACGGGAAACCACAGCAAATCTGGAGAGTCTGACGAAGCTGCGTTTCCACTGTTCCCTCTTGCCTGTAATTGCCAGCCTAAACTTTTCGGGAGAATAAAAGCCAAAATGACAAAAGCAAGAATCCGCAGTGTACTGGCGCTGGTCGCCATTGTTCTCGGCAGCGCGAATCTCTTTGGTTGGTCGGTCGAAGGCCATCAAGCCATAGCCACGATCGCTCAAAACCTGCTTACACAAGCGGGGCAATTTGCCCCCGTCCAGGCCCTTTTGGGCAGCCTTACGCTGGCGCAGATCTCCACCTGCGCAGACGAGCTTCGCGATTTTCAATCCGGTGGCACGGCGATGAGCGCCCCGTGCCAACAGGTTTTCAGCACTCCAACCCCGCCTACGGGAACAGCTCCGTGGCACTTCGTGGACATTCCAGTTTCGCTGGCCAGCCCCACACCATCCGATGTGGCCACCGCTTGCGCCAATGACTGCGTGCTGACGCAAGTGAATAACTGGGGCACAATTCTGGCCGACAAGACGCAATCCAACGCCCTGCGATTGCAAGCCCTTGCCTTCATCGTCCATTTCATCGGCGATCTGCACCAACCACTGCACTCATCCACGCGCGGGTCGGATGCAGGCGGGAACGCCGAGATGGTCAGCATTGACGGCGGCACCACCAGCCTGCACCACTCGTGGGACTTCAATCTGGTCAACGACATCAACTCCAATCCGACCATGCTGGCCAGCCTGCTGAGCGCGGAGATTGCGGCCGCCCAGGCTGAGCCCGCCACGACTCCAGAGGGCTGGTCCTTGCAGGCTTTCCAGTTTGCACAAAACGTGGCCTTTGCGGGTATTCCCACCAGCACCAGCACAACCACCACGCTTTCGTCTACTTATATAGCGAATGCCACTCCGGTGGTGCGGCAGCAGATTGCCCGCGCCGGTGTGCGTCTGGCGGCATTCATCGCCAACGCGCTCTCCGGCAGCGCTGCGCCAGTAGCGCCGCTGCCCAGGCCGGACCACGTGGTAATTGTGATGGAGGAAAACCATTCCTTCGCAGATATCATCGGCTCCTCGCAGGCGCCTTTCATCAACAGCCTTGCCCAGCAGGGCGCGCTGTTTACTCAATCTTTTGGCGTCGAGCACCCCAGTCAACCGAATTATCTTGACCTGTTTTCGGGAACGAACCAGGGGGTTACCGATGACTCTTGCCCCCATACGTTCTCCACGGAGAATCTGGGAAGTGAACTGGCCGCCGCCGGACTCACCTTCACAGGCTTCTCGGAAGACCTGCCGGCTGCCGGTTCCACGGTTTGTACCTCCGGCGAATATGCGGAGAAGCATGCTCCCTGGGTCAACTTTACCAACGTACCCACGAGCGCGAACCAGCCATTCACCAGTTTCCCTACGAATTTCACGACGCTGCCCACCATCTCGATCATCGATCCCAATCTGCTGGATGACATGCACGACGGCACCATTACCGAGGGGGACACATGGCTGCAACAACACCTGAGCGCATATATTCAATTCGCCCAGGCCAACAACAGCCTGCTCATCGTTACATGGGACGAAGACGACAACTCCGCCAACAACCAGATCCCAACCATTTTTGTGGGACCGATGGTGAAGCAGGGACAGTTTGCCGAGAAGATCAACCACTTTAACGTGCTGCGTACATTGGAAGACATCTATGGCCTCACGCACATAGGTGGCTCTACCACCGCCACGGCGATTACCGACGTATGGCAGCAGGCTACCGCCGACTTCAGCGTGGCGGCCTCTCCGGCGTCTTTGAGCATTACTCAAGGCAGCACCGGCAGCAGCACCATCTCCACAACGGTCAGTGGTGGATTTAACTCCGCGGTCTCGCTCACGGTTTCAGGCTTGCCGTCAGGGGTCACCGCTGCCTTCAATCCAGCGTCCATCGCTGCGCCGGGAAGCGGGAGTTCAACTCTCACGTTTACTGCCGGCGCTACCGCGACTACGGGCACAGCGAATGTGACCATCACGGCAACGGGCGGGGGTGTAACCCACACCACAACCATTGCTCTGACCATTAACGCCGCGGCCACGCCGGACTTTACGCTCAGTGCGTCGCCGACGAGCCTGTCAGTAACGCAAGGAACTTCCGGCAGCAGCACCATCTCGACAACGGTCAGTGGCGGGTTTAACTCCGCTGTCTCACTCACGGTTTCAGGCTTGCCGTCAGGAGTCACCGCTGCCTTCAATCCAGCGTCCATCGCTGCGCCAGGAAGCGGGAGTTCAACTCTCACGTTTACCGCCAGCGCTACGGCGACTACCGGCACAGCGAATGTGACCATCACGGCTACGGGCGGGGGCATAACGGATACCGCAACAATTGCTCTGACCATTGTGGCCGCGGCCACGCCGGACTTTACAATTGGCGCATCACCGGCGAGCTTGTCGGTAACGCAAGGGACTTCCGGCAGCAGCACTATCTCGACCACGGTAAGCGGCGGCTTTAACTCAGCTGTTTCCTTATCGGCATCGGGTCTGCCTGCCGGAGTAACGGCAAGCTTTAATCCGGCTTCCATCGCGGCTCCCGGCAGCGGCAGCTCGACTCTTACCTTCACCGCAAGCAGCACAGCCACCACCGGCACTGCAACCATCACCGTGACGGCCACCGGCGGCGGTGTAACGCATACCACAACGATTGCTCTGACCATTAACGCCGCAGCGACGCCGGCCTTTACAGTCAGCGCGTCACCCGCGAGCTTGTCGGTGACTCAAGGCACTTCCGGCGGCAGCACCATCTTGACCACGGTAAGCGGCGGGTTCAACTCCGCTGTTTCCTTGTCGGCATCGGGTCTGCCTTCAGGAGTAACGGCAAGCTTCAATCCGGCTTCCATCGCGGCCCCTGGCAGCGGCAGCTCGACACTTACCTTCACAGCAAGCAGCACGGCCACTACGGGCACCGCGACCGTCACCGTGACGGCCACCGGCGGCGGTATAACCCATACCACAACCATCTCTCTGACGATTGTCGCCGCAGTTACTCCGGACTTTGCAGTCAGCGCATCACCTGCGAGCTTGTCGGTGACGCAAGGCACTTCCGGCAGCAGCACCATCTCGACCACGGTAAGCGGCGGGTTCAACTCCGCTGTTTCCCTGTCGGCATCGGGTCTGCCTTCAGGGGTGACGGCGAGCTTCAATCCGGCTTCCATCGCAGCGCCCGGCAGCGGCAGCTCGACTCTTACCTTCACTGCAAGCAGCACGGCGACAACTGGCGCCGCGACAGTCACCGTGACAGCCACGGGTGGTGGTGTAACCCACACGGCAACGATCAGTCTCACGATTGTTGCCTCTAGCAGTGGTGGCGCGACGCAACTGCTCGGCAATCCCGGTTTTGAAAATGGATCGGCTAACCCCGCTCCCTGGACGGTGAGCACAACTCAATCGACCAACCGGATCATCAATAGCAGCAGCGCCGAACCTCCTCACTCTGGCACGTGGGACGCCTGGCTCGATGGCCATGGGACTACGACCACGGACTCCATCCTGCAGCAAGTAACTATACCGTCCAATGCTACGGCGGCAACGCTGAGCTTCTGGCTGCACATTGATACGGCCGAAACCAGCACGACCAGGGCCTTTGACACCATGACCGTACAAGTGCGCAATACTTCGGGCACGGTGCTGTCAACGCTCGCAACCTTCTCCAATCTGAATCACACCACCGGCTATCAGCAACATTCCTTTGATCTAACTTCCTTCAAGGGCCAGACCATCCAGATATTCCTGCAAGGGAAAGAAGATTTCGAGTTGCAAACCTCGTTTGTGCTCGATGATATGGCCTTGAACATTAGCACCGGCACGGCAACGGAGCTGCTCGGTAACAACGGATTTGAGAATGGCCCGGCCAATCCCTCACCGTGGGTCGTTACCACCACGCAATCCACCTCACGAGTGATTAACAGCTCTAGCGCCGAGCCGCCTCACTCCGGGACGTTCGACGCATGGCTGGACGGCCACGGCTCCACCAACACGGACACCTTGATGCAACAGGTGGCCATACCCTCCACAGTCACGACAGCCACGCTGAGCTTCTGGCTGCATATTGACACCGCGGAAACCACAAAAACGTCGAAGTTTGACACCTTGACCGTCCAGATCCGCGATTCCACAGGGGCGGTACTGCAAACCCTGGCCACGTTCTCCAATCTGGATGCAGCGTCAGGCTACCAGCAACACTCCTTCAACCTGAATGCGTTCATCGGGAAGACCGTCCAGATCTTCTTCTCGGGCGCAGAGGACTTTGAGATCCAAACATCGTTTGTGATTGACGATGTTTCTCTCCAGGTCCAGTAAGGTTGGAGTTGTTCTTGAGGGGTGAGCATTCAACCTACGCGGCGGACCGCAATGTCCGCCGCGCGGTTTTTGGGCGTTAGAGTTACCGCTGATCCCGCTGGGGTTCTTGCGGGACCAACAGTATGACTTTATTTCCGCGCCGTGCCCTGAGGCTGAGGTTTGGGTGCGTGGCGCTGGGCAACGGTGAACATCATCTGGCGCTTGGGCACATCAGCATCGATCACCACATGGTCACCGTGCAGCACCTCGCCTTCCAGGATCTTGAGCGCCAGCGGGTCCTGCACCAGCTTTTGGATGGCGCGTTTCAGCGGCCGCGCTCCGTAGGCACGGTCGTAGCCTTCCAGGAACAACAGCTCTTTGGCGGCAGGCGTGAGTTCGATGGTCATTTTGCGATCGGCCAGAAGCTTGCGCAGATCGTCCAGCCGCAGCTCGATAATGTGGGTGAGCTGTTCTTCGCCCAGCGGGCTGAACACGATGATGTCGTCCACGCGATTTAAGAATTCCGGACGGAAGTGCTGGCGCATGGCCTCCAGAACGTGCTCGGTAGCCTCGGCAAAGGCTTCAGGCGAACTTACACCTTCGGCCTGCAGGTAGCTTGCGCCAAGGTTGGACGTCATGATGATGACCGTGTTCTTGAAGTCCACGGTGCGGCCCTTGGAATCGGTCAAGCGGCCGTCATCCAGAATTTGCAGCAGGATGTTGAACACATCCGGGTGCGCCTTCTCAATCTCATCAAAAAGAATCACGGCGTAAGGCCGGCGGCGCACAGCCTCAGTCAACTGCCCGCCTTCATCGTAGCCAACATATCCCGGAGGCGCGCCAATCAACCGGGCCACAGCATGCTTCTCCATGTACTCAGACATATCGATGCGGACCATGGAGCGCTCATCGTCAAACAGGAACTCGGCGAGCGCGCGCGCCAGCTCTGTCTTGCCGACGCCGGTTGGGCCCAGAAAGATGAACGAACCAATAGGCTTGCGAGGATCGCTTAACCCCGCGCGCGAACGCCGGATAGCGTTGGACACGCGGGTCAGGGCCGGGTCCTGGCCGATCACGCGCAGGCGCAGGCGCTCTTCCATACTGACCAGTTTTTTTACTTCGCCCTCCAGCATCTTGGAGACCGGGATCCCAGTCCACTTGGAGACAATCCCGGCAACATCTTCTTCGTCCACTTCTTCTTTCAGCATGCGGGACTTCTTGCCGTCTGCGCTGGCGCTGAGCCTGGCCAGTTCAGCTTCAGCCTGCCGCAGGTCGCCATAACGGATTGCCGCCACGCGCTCCAGGTCGCCTTTTCGTTCGGCCTGCTGCTCTTCAATCTTCAACTGCTCAATGCGCTCTTTGAGCTGGCGGATGCGGGTAATCTCTTCTTTTTCCGATTTCCAGCGGACTTTCAAAGCATTCGATTGCTCGCGAATCTGCGCCAGTTCGCGCTCCACGGTGGCGAGCCGCTCGCGCGAGTTGGGATCATCTTCCTTCTTCAGCGCCTGCTTTTCGATTTCCAGCTGCGTGGCTTTGCGCTCGAGCTGGTCAATCTCGGTGGGCATGGAGTCAATCTGGATGCGCAGCGAGGCTGCGGCCTCGTCAATCAGATCAATGGCCTTGTCAGGCAGGAAACGGTCGGAGATGTAGCGATGGGAGAGGGTGGCCGCCGCGACGATGGCCGAATCTTTGATGCGCACGCCGTGGTGTACTTCATATTTTTCTTTCAAGCCGCGCAGGATGGAGATAGTGTCCTCGACGTTCGGTTCGCCCACAAATACGATCTGGAAGCGCCGCTCCAGCGCCGCATCCTTTTCGATGTATTTGCGGTACTCGTTCAGAGTGGTGGCGCCGATGGCGCGCAGCTCGCCCCGGGCCAGCGCCGGCTTGAGCATGTTGCTGGCATCGATTGCGCCTTCGGCAGCGCCCGCGCCCACCAGAGTGTGCAACTCGTCAATGAACAAAACAATCTTGCCGTTGGAGTCCTCGATCTCCTTGAGGACCGCCTTGAGGCGGTCTTCAAATTCGCCGCGATACTTGGCGCCGGCCAGCATGGAGCCTAAATCCAAAGACACTACGCGCTTGTTTTTCAGGATCTCCGGCACATCGCCGGAGATGATCCGCTGGGCCAGGCCTTCCACTATGGCCGTCTTGCCCACGCCCGGTTCTCCGATCAGCACCGGATTGTTCTTGGTGCGGCGGGAGAGCACCTGCACCACGCGGCGAATCTCCTCATCGCGTCCGATTACGGGATCGAGTTTGCCCCGGCGGGCCAGTTCGGTCAGGTCCTTGGCATAGCGTTCCAAGGCCTGGAATTTGCCTTCAGGATTCTGGTCGGTTACGCGCTGCGATCCACGGACGGAGGTGAGGGCTTTCAGAATTGCGTCATAGGTGGCGCCGGCCGCGGAGAGAATCTCGCGGGCGTCACTCTTTTCCTGCGCGGAGGCCAGGAGCAGGTGTTCGGTGGAGACATACTCATCCTTGAATTTGTCGGCTTCTTTAAAAGCCTGATCCAGCAGTTTTTGCGCGGTGGCAGAGAGATGAGGCTGCGCTCCTTCGCCTGATACTTTGGGCAGGCGGCCAATACGCTCCAGGGACTGGGCTTCAATGGTGGCTGGGTTGGCCCCCAACTTGCCGAGTACAGGCACAACAATGCCTTCTTTATCCTGTACCAGAGCAGTCAACACATGTACGGGAAGCAGCTCGGGGTTGCCATGTTGCGAGGCAACCTCAGTCGCCTGCTGAATCGCTTCCTGCGCCTTGATCGTAAGTTTGTCCCAACGAATTGCCATTTTGTTTGCTCCTAACTGATACCTTTAGACTCTCATTGTTCCCCTGGAGTCGCATGTTCTTAGTCTTCTAAGGATTCGCGCACCGGACGAATGCTGCGTCCTGCTCTCACATTATCGTCCTCGATGAAGAGTTTATTTTGAGGACGAAATGACGCGCACAAAAGAAACGGGAGACAGCCTTCATCTCCCGTCTGCTTCGAATTTCTATTCAACCTTACTGTTCAACCTTGAATCTGTTCAACCAGGTGATACTTGCGCTTCACCCTTCGATGGTCTTTGCGACATTGGTGACGCCAACCTTGATCTGCTTCGGCTTGGCCTCAGCCTTCTTGGCCACGGAGATCTTCAGCACGCCCTTGTCATAGTGGGCTTCGATTTTCTCGCTGTCCACGGTGTTGGGCAGGCGGAAGGTGCGCAGGAAGGAGCCATACCGGCGCTCAATGCGATGGAAGTTCTCTTCCTTTTCTTCCTTCTCGAAGGTCCTCTCGCCTTTTACGGTGAGGGTGTTGTTTTCAACCTGGATATCGATTTTCGCCTCGTCCACGCCCGGGACTTCGAGTTTCAGCACTAAGTCGTGCTCGTCCTCGTAAACGTCCACCGGGGGGACAAAGGAGCCGGCGGTGAGCTGGTCTTTGCCTGTTCCCTCGGCAAAATTCTCGAACAGGTTCGCCAGTTCGCGGAAAGGGTCAATTCTGGTGATGGTTGTCATGGTAGTTCCTCCAAAAAATGAATTGAAAGTTTATGATTCCAACGCTTTAGATAAATTCTTAGTACAGTCGAATCATAAAATCTTAGCGCGTTATTGTCAAGCACCAAAATATAGGAATATTTTGTTTATTTTCAATGGCTTAAAGTTATAAACCTACGCGACGGAGCAGATCAGGCACTTCAGGATTGGAACAGGCCGGGCGGAAAGAACGTGAAAGGGTAGAGTCACCACAGAGATCGACTCATGTTCTTTGTAAAAGGGCTGGCTGATACGCTTCGAGCTCAAAGAAGCTCTCGGGCTGATTGAAGGTAATCTTGAATTCAGACATAAATCCATTCTGACCCAACAAAGCGCCACCCCCAAACATGAAGTCCTCACAGAAACCTACTTTAGCGCTGAACTGAAAATCTGCCGCTGTGAGGTTTTCATTCAGAATGTTCACCTCGACGGTGACAAGGTACGCGAACTGAGGCTTGCCAGTCGTACCCTGAAAATTCCATATCGGCGCATTCGTCAAATCCAGATTCAGATACCGCTACGCTAGGTCGTATGGAAAAATTGAGTAGTCTGCTCCAGAATCCACCAAGCCATACAGTGGTGGAGTGGTTGAAAATCCGTTACGGAGAACAATTCGAAGATACGGTCGCAACGGGACAGATACGGCTATCCGAGTATAGAGGTAGCGCATTCAGTCCCTTGACGGTTAAGCAATTGATGCGGCTATGCCAACGTTAGGAAGAGGCATTCTGATAAGGATGTGCTCATGCTCCCCAGCCTGCTTGGCGTCCTTGACGGCCTCATCAATTGTCTTACCATGCCCGACAATGCGAGTCTCGTCGAGGGACGGGGCGATCCATTCCCCGGCCGGAGCATCCTTCAGAACCACGCTTAGATCTCTGGGCTTCATCAACGGGACACCTTGTCTAGCACTAGTATACGTTCTCAAGGCTGAACCGCATAGTTTAAAGGCCTACGCCACAGAGCAGATCAGGCACTTCAGATAGTAGCTTTCCGGGACTCCCATGAGGATCGGATGGTCGACGGCCTGGGTGCGCTTTTCCAGGATTCGAACTGAGCGGTGGGCATCGACGGCAGCGGAGGTGACTACCTCAATAAAATCCGCCTCGCTGACGTGAAAAGAACAGGAGCAGCTGACCAGGATTCCATTGGGCCGCAGCATTTTGAGCGCGCGCAGGTTCAGTTCCTTGTAGCCGCGCATGGCTGCCTCCAGATTGCGTTTGGAGCGGGCGAATGCGGGCGGATCGAGCACGATGCTGTCATATTGCCGGCCAATGGCGGAGTAGTCTTTGAGCAGATCGAAGGCATTGGCTTCCATCCACTCAATTTCACTCTTGTTGGACGCGGCATTCAGCTTCTCATTCCGCTCGGCAATTTCCAGCGCTTCGCGCGAGATGTCGATGGCGGTGACCTTCTCGCACGTCCTGGCTAGATGGAGGGCAAAGCCTCCCTGATAGGTGCAGACGTCAAGGGCCTCACCCTGGCACCAGGCGGCTGCGGCGGCATAGTTCTCCCGCTGATCCAGGAATGCGCCAGTCTTCTGGCCACCCAGGGCATCGTAATGAAACTGGACATCATTCATGGTGAAGGTGGTCTGGCTGCGGTTGCCGTGGAGCACTCCCGGAACAAGCTGCGGCAGTTGCTCCAGTTCGCGAATACGCTCGTCCACGCGTTCCACAATGTGCTCCGCGCCGGTAAGCTCCTGCATTCGGCGGACTATAGATGCCTTTCGCTCCGGCTGGTCCCAGGCCTGGGTAAGAATCTGGACGGTATACAGGTCGTTATAGCGGTCCACGATCAGCCCTGGAAGCCGATCGGCCTCACTGAAGACCATGCGGTAACCATTTGAGTTGCGGACAATGCGCCGGCGATAGGCGACAGCCTCTTCCAGGCGCTTGGCGGTGAGTTGAAGCAGATCATCTTCACCGGCCAGAGCCTCTCGCGTGAGGAGACGGAGGGTAATCTGGGAGCTGCTGCTGTAGAGCGCCGATCCCAGCAATTTGCCCTTGGCATCGACTATATGGACGAGCGCTCCGGGCTGCGCATTCTGTTTGGTGAGAACGTCCGACTCGTAAACCCAGACGTGACCGGAGCGCAGCCGGCTGGCGGCACGGGCATTGATGATGATTTTAGGAAGCGAAGAAGAGAGTTCTGCCATCTGGCAGACAGCATACAGGAAAAGCTATTGCTGGGCGGGAGCGGGCGCGACCTCAGCTTCAGCCGCGGCGGGCTGAGATTTGGCTTTCTTCTTATTATTCGCCGGCGGTTCGGGGGGAGGTTCGTTGGCAGGATCGTAGTAAACAATTCGGCCGCAGGAGCTGCAGGTGATGATTTGCTCGTTGGTGCGTATGTCCTCCCAGATCTGCGGACGGAGCATCACAAAGCAGGACATGCATTTCTGGCCCCGCGCCTCGGCGATGGCGGACTTCCGTTGCCGCATGACCCGGTCATAGTGGGCCAGGGCGCTATCACCGACGCCGGAACGCAACTGGTTGCGCTTTTCTCCGAGAGCGCCGAGCAGCTTTTCATCTTCGGCGGTGCGAATGCGCGCCTGTTCCTTTTCCTTCTCGACCTCAGCGGTTTCAGCTTTCATCTGAGCTTCCGCCGTTTTGAGCGCCTTTTCTTCCGATTCCAGGGCGATCATATGTTCCAGGATCTTGTCCTCGCAGCCGCTGATCTGCTTTTCGGCAAATTCCACCTCATGCATCAGGGCCCTGTATTCTTCATTGGTTTTCACGCTGGAGGACTGTTCGCGGTACTTGATAATCTTCTGCTGGGCGGCCTGAATCTCGGATTCCAGCTTGCGGCGGGCGGCCTCATTGCTCTTAATGGCGGTTTTGGCGTGCTCCACGGCGGCCTTGTCGTCGGCCAGCTTCTCTTCAATAGCAGCTACGCGCCTGGGCAGGGCGGCCACTTCATCGTTCAGGCGGCCGATTTCGCGGTCGGCCTTTTCCAGTTCGATCAGTTTTTCAAGATCAGAATTCATTGGAATACAAGGACTATAGTGAATTCTAGCATGCTCGAAAGGCGCCGTTCAGGCAAAGATTTCTGCCATTCACTAGGTTTTTCTACCGATTGCGCGCCGCGAGTGCAATGCTTAGATTTCACTTGTATGGTGGTAGAGGTCACAAGACTGCTGCTGGGCGTAATGATTGCGGTGTTTCATCGTCCCATTGCGATCCAGATCATGCGCCAGGAACGGGCCCTTGATAGTTACTTCCGCCAGCGCGGCATCTCTCTGCCAGCCCCACCCAGCGACCTTACGGCGGAAAACCTGTATTTTGGAATTGGAATCTTCATCTGCCTGGCCGAGGCCACCAGGATCTGGACCGGGATGTAACCGCAAATTCCTCGACACTGATCAACACGGATCGATGCTAGACCCTCGGCGGAGAAGTCTGCTGGGATCTTCGTCCCCTAAAGAATATACGGGCGATCAGAATCACGGCTATACCGCCCCAGCCGACGATCCTGGACGCATCGTATAGCGAAGGGCTGCCCAGGAGTTTCATCAAGATGCCGGCAACGGCTGCGGCAAGTCCCACAAGCACCAGCAACCAGAAAATTTTCCGATTCTGCATCCTTCCTCACCTTTTCTTCTTTTTCTTCCTCTTGGAAACGTTGCCGGGCTGGAGCAGGACTACCACATGCGCGATCGCGGCGTTATCCGTCCCCATGCCTTCCGGAGTCTTGGCCTTGATTCCCACCTGGCCAGCCTTAACGCCGAGAAGCTCGGCAACCCGGGACTGAATCCGGCCACTGTGCGGGCCGATTTTAGGTTCGGCCAGGACCAAAGTTGAATCCACATTGACTACTTGATAGCCGGCAGCATGGACCTGCTTGAGCGCTTCCTGAAGGAAGATGGCAGAGTCCGCACCCTTCCACCTGGGGTCCGAGGGCGGAAAGTAGCCGCCAATATCGCCTGCAGCAACCGCGCCCAGCAATGCATCAGTGAGGGCGTGGAGCAGGACATCACCGTCGGAGTGGCCGGAGAGGCCTTTGGCATGAGGAACTTCAACGCCGCCAATTTTTAGAGGCACGCCCGTTTTGAATTCGTGTGAGTCCCAGCCGTAACCAATTCGCATTGTTCACCATTTAGACATTAGAAAAACCTTACCGGTGATTAACACTGATGAAAATGATCTCTTAGGAACTATTTAAGAGTCTCCTACATGGCGCGATCTCGCCTTCTTTCGTTCGTTATCGAAAAGCAAACGGCGAAGTTGAGGTTTTGGGCCAAAATTAAAGAGAAGTCCAACTTCAAGCGATGTCGCACGCAAGTAGTTCAAGACCTGGGCCTCATGGGGCATGGCCAGGGTGTCGGCGGTCTTTAACTCAACCAGAATCAAATCATTCACCACGAGATCAGCTTTGAAATCACCAACGTTTGTGCCCCGGAAATAAACCGAAATCGGAAGTTCCTCCTTCACCCTGGGACCTTTGGCGCGCAAGGCGAGAGCAAAGGACTTTCGATACACGGACTCCAGGAATCCGAATCCAAGCTCGTTATACACATCGTAGAAAACTCCAATGATGACTTCACTCAATTCAGAGTGCTTGTAGTTTGGGTTCTTCTCCATATTAATCCGTGCAAATCAGTTGATCAGCGTCATCACCGGTAAGGTTTTTTATCCAGCCAGGTTTGTTGTTCTTCGATTTGCCTGCGCTAAGAGGAACTCGGCCAGTTCCAGGTCGGCTGGCGTGGTGATCTTGATGTTGCGGGCGGAGCCCATAACGACCCAGACATCCGCTCCCAGCCGCTCGACCAGTGACGCTTCGTCAGTACCGACAAAGCCGTCCGCGGCTGCGCTATCAAAGGCCTTCTTGATCAGTTCATAGCGGAAACCTTGCGGGGTCTGGGCCTGCACGATGCGCTCCCTAGGGATGGTTGAGGTGATGAGCGCGCCCTCGGCCGCCCGTTCCACCTGCTTGATGGTGTCCACCGCGGGCAAACCGGCGATGGCTGCGCCGTGCTTTTCCACTTCACGAATTACATTGCCAATGATCTCATCGTCCACAAAGGGCCGCACGGCATCGTGCACCAGCACGATATCGTCTTTGGCGGCTTTAACGCTGGCCAGCGCGTTGGCTACGGATTCCTGCCGGTGCTCGCCACCCTCCACCATCTCCACCTTGGCCGCAAGTCTTTCTTCTTCCAGCTGACGGCTGAAGCGTTCCATCTCGTTCCGGCGCAGGGCCACAAGAATCTGGCTCACTTGTTTATTGCGGGCGAAGACCCGCAGCGTGTGGATCAAGATGGGCGCCCCATCGATTTCAAAGAATTGTTTGGAGGGCTGGGCCCGCTTTCCGCCGGGGGCCATGCGCGTCCCCAGGCCAGCAGCAGGTATGATTGCGACTACCTTCATAAGGGGTAAAAAGTATAACAACATTGCCAACCCTCCTGCTTACGGTGTCTAAAGGTGTTGGAAGGGGTCTAAACGTCCAGTCTTGGAAGCAATACGATTAAGCCATGATTGCGAAGGTCGATAGATATATCCAGGAGCACGAGCTGATTGCGCCGGGAGAGCGGGTGGCAGTGGCTGTCTCCGGCGGAGCAGATTCAGTGGCTTTGCTGCGGGTTCTGCTGGAGCTGCGCGAGCGGTTGGGAGTTGTGCTGTTTGTTGCGCATTTCAATCACATGATCCGGGGTGCAGAGGCAGATTCGGATGAACAGTTCGTGAGGAATCTGGCCCAGGAATTCGACTTGGAGTTTTACTCAAGTTCGGGTGACGCTCCGGCGTATGCGCGAGAGCACCGGATGAGCCTGGAGACCGCGGCGCGGGAGCTGCGCCATGCCTGGTTGGCCGAACTTGCTGGCGAGAGGAAATTGGACAAAATCGCCACCGCTCACACTCAGGATGACCAGGCAGAAACGGTGTTGATGCGTCTCTTACGGGGAGCGGGCACACGCGGGCTGGCGGGGATTTCTCCCTGGCACCGGCAAAAAGCGCTGATCAGGCCACTGCTAACGGTGACCCGACAGGAAGTGGAGGCTTATCTCCAGGGGCTCAAGCAGCCGTGGCGTGAGGATTCTACCAACAGGGATTTGCGGCACGCGAGAAACAGGGTTCGCCATGAGCTGCTGCCGGTGCTGCAGCGGGACTACAATCCGTCGGTCCGGCAAACCCTGGCAGAGCTGGCAGAGGTGGCGCGGGAGGAAGAGGAGTATTGGCAAGAAGAGCTGACTGGGCTGATGGCAAGACTCGTCCGTTGCGGGAAACCGAGCCGCAGTGGCCGCAGCAACCGCCAGCAAACCACACTCGCTCTGGACCTTACAGCACTGCAGTCTTTGCCGCTGGCGACGCAAAGGAGGCTGTTGCGGGCCGTCGGGGACCAGTTTGGCGTGGCGTGGGAATTCAAGCACATCCAGGAACTGCTTCTTTTTGCAAAGCGCACCAGGGTGGCCAAAGAACTGGAGCTGCCCGGCGGGCTGGTGGCGCGCAGCTCCCTTCGGGAGTTGCAGATTAGCTGCCGCGAGGAGGTGCCTGGAGCCGCCAGCTACAGCTATTGCCTGGAGGTGCCCGGGCAGGTTGTGGTAACCGAGTTGGGCACTACGATCCGCGCTGAAGTGCTGATTTTGAATGGGGACGAGAAAGTTCCACGATATAATTCCGGGCTATTGAACCGTTCCTTGCTGGCCCCGGAATTGACGATCAGGAACTGGCACGCGGGTGACCGGTTTTTTCCGGCGCATACGCGATCCCCCAAGAAAGTGAAAGAACTGTTGCAGCCAGGGCGACTGGGCCGCGAGGTTTCTCCGGCAGAGCGCAAGACCTGGCCGGTGATTGAGAGCTCCGGTGAGATCGTTTGGATGCGCGGATTCCCGGCGCCGCAGGCATTTGCCGTCCAGTCTGGCGAAGCGGTTTTGATTGAGGAAGTTGGATTGGCTTAGGGGGGCTTCTGAATTGGACAAGGTGAACTTACTGCACGAATATCCCAGGGTACTGCTGCAAGCAGACCAGATCCGGAAACGCGTGCTGGAGATGGCCCGGCAGATTTCCGCCGATTACCGAGGAAGGACCTTGCACGTGGTCTGCGTGCTGGAAAATGGCTTCATTTTCATGGCAGACCTGGTGCGCGAACTTGAGGTGCCCGTGGTCTGCCAGTTTGTGAAACCGCAATTCCAGGACACCAGCTCCGCTATGACTCAGATTTTCTTCAGCCCCGAGGTGGACGTTCAGGGCCACCATGTGCTGCTGGTGGAGGCGTTGGTCCAGTCCGGCATTACCAGCGAGTTTCTAATGCGCAACCTGGCGGGGCGCGGGGCGGCGAGCGTGAAGATGGCGGCGCTTCTGGACAAGCAATCCGCCCGCCGGGTCTCCCTGCAGCCTGATTACTTTGGTTTTCTAATGAATGAGAGTTTTGTCGTAGGCTATGGTCTGGGCGCACCCCACCTGGGCCGCAATTTACCCTATCTTGCGACACGGGCGGAAAGCCATAAACCAGTCTCGAGCTAAGCAGTTTTCTGGAACCAAAAGCCCGGCGAAAGGGTATAGAATCTAGGAGTGGGATTTTAGATCGCGGCTTTCTGCCCTGCATCTAATTGAAGGATTGGCCCTTTTCCCGGGGGCCTTCGGATTCGAGGCTTAATATAATTAACTTTTCCCGCCCGGCAGCGTCTTTAAATAAAAGAACAATCGTGCGATGGAACAAACCGGCGGGATACAATCCTCAAGTCTGTTGAAAGATGTGCCAAAGCGTGGCACTACCGTACCTAAGGTTAGGAGCTTATTCAGGTGAACTCTACATTTAAAACGGTGATCCTGTGGGTGACTTTGATTGCAGTTGGCCTGGTTCTGTGGAGGATGATCTCTCAGGGAGCTAATGGCGCCAAACAATCAGAGCCCTCGTACACCCAGTTCATGGCAGACGTGAACAGTGGCAATGTCAGCGATGTCACGATTCTGGGGAACGAAGCACAGGGGCATAAGAAGGACAAGAGCCAGTTCCATTTGATTCTCCAGGCCAACAACCCTGAGATGCTGAAGGCTCTGACGGAAAAGGGAGTGAGCGTCACATTCAAGGACAACCAGGGTACTCAATGGTCTATGTGGCTGGTGCAACTGTCACCGGTGATACTGCTGGGTGTGTTGTGGTTCATTATGATCCGCCAGATGCAGACTGGCGGCAACAAAGCTTTGAGTTTCGGCAAGAGCCGCGCCAGGCTGCTCTCCATGCAGCAGAAGAAGGTCACGTTCAAAGACGTGGCCGGAGTGGATGAAGCCAAGGAAGAGCTGCGAGAGATCATCGAATTCCTGCGCGAGGCGCAGAAGTTCCAGAAGCTGGGCGGAAGAATTCCCAAGGGTGTGTTGCTGGTCGGACATCCTGGGACCGGCAAAACCCTTTTGGCGCGCGCGGTGGCCGGGGAAGCCAATGTCCCGTTCTTCAGCATTTCCGGTTCGGACTTTGTGGAGATGTTTGTTGGCGTGGGCGCGAGCCGCGTGCGTGACCTGTTTGAACAGGGCAAAAAGAACGCTCCCTGCATCATTTTCATCGATGAAATCGACGCTGTGGGCCGCCATCGCGGCGCCGGATTGGGCGGTGGGCACGATGAGCGCGAGCAAACCTTGAACCAGTTGCTGGTGGAGATGGACGGATTTGAATCCAACGAAGGCGTGATCCTGATAGCCGCCACCAACCGTCCTGATGTGCTTGATCCGGCGTTGCTGCGGCCTGGACGTTTTGACCGCCGGGTCGTAGTCCCGTTGCCAGATGTGCGCGGACGTGAAGAGATTCTGCGTGTGCATATTCGCAAGATTCCATTGGCTGATGATGTTGATCTCTCCATCCTGGCCCGCGGTACCCCGGGTTTCTCCGGTGCGGAGCTCTCCAACATGGTCAATGAGGCCGCGTTGAATGCCGCCCGCAATAACCGCAAGGCTGTGCTCATGTATGACTTTGAGTTGGCCAAGGACAAGGTATTGATGGGCGCGGAACGCAAGAGCATGTTGCTGACCGAAGAAGAAAAGAAGGTAACTGCCTACCATGAGGCCGGACACGCATTGGTAGCAGCCATGATGCCCTTTGCCGATCCTTTGCACAAGGTAACCATTATTCCCAGAGGCATGGCGTTGGGCGTGACCATGCAGCTCCCGGAAACAGACAAACACAATTACACCAAGGACTACCTGGCCACACAGATTGCCGTGATGATGGGCGGGCGCTTGGCGGAAGAGATTTTCCTGAACCAGACATCCACCGGAGCCGGCAACGATATTGAACGGGCTACGGAGATGGCGCGCAAGATGGTCTGTGAGTGGGGAATGAGCGGCCTTGGCCCGCTGACTTTCGGCAAGAAAGAAGAGCAGATCTTCCTGGGACGTGAGTTGGCGCAGCATCGTGATTTCAGTGAAGAAACCGCACGGCAGATCGATGCTGAGGTACGGCGCATTGTGAACACCGGCTATGACAGCGCCAAGAAGTTGATTGAGGAGAACAAGGACAAACTGGCCCGGATTGCCGAAGCACTGCTGGAGCGCGAGGTGCTGGACGCTGCGGAGCTTAAGCTGATCCTGGAAGGCAAACCGCTTCCGGCAAAGGTTATGCCGCCGCAGAAGTCAGGCGAGGACGGAGTGCAACAGGTGCTCAAACCCGAGCCGGGACGCTCGCCCAGTATTGTTCCGGGAAAGCCTTCGCCGGCGTAA
Organism: Candidatus Angelobacter sp.; assembly: GCA_035294925.1. Taxonomy (GTDB): domain Bacteria; phylum Acidobacteriota; class Terriglobia; order Terriglobales; family Acidobacteriaceae; genus Angelobacter. The sequence continues at coordinate 47,861 of DATGJZ010000087.1, forward strand.
GACTCGAGCTATTGAGAAGTAAGGGCGGCTTCGGCTGCCCTTATTTTTTGTGGCAGAAATTGGGCAGCCAGGAACTTTGGATTTTTCTTGTATCCATCGTCTGTGCAGGGTAAATTCGTTGTAACGTCCTTCCCGTGGTTCACGACCCTCCCGAGGAGGTATTCACTTGGCGTCACCGATGTGGGGCAGCTCCGCACAATCTGCGCCGATCAGCGCCGCCATATTCCAGCAGGACCGCTTCATCGCGCGGCAGAAGATCTTCACCTTGTCGCCACAGTTCTATTTTTTGGACCTGGATGGAAACACACTGGCTTTCCTGCGCAAGAAAGTATTTACCTGGAAGGATGACATCCGGGTTTTTACGGATGAAACTCTCTCCATGGAGTTGCTAACCATCAAGGCCCGCAAAATCATTGACTGGGGCGCAGCTTTCGACGTCACCGACTCCATCAACCACCAGAAGGTTGGCGTACTGAAGAGGCGGGGCTGGAAGTCGCTGGTTCGCGCCGAATGGACTATTGTAGACGCCAACGATCAGGAGATTGGCCGGATTCAGGAAGGGTCCACATTTCTGGCCCTGCTGCGCCGCTTTATCACCAATCTGGTTCCACAAAGTTACAGCTTTGAGGTCCGCGGGCAGCAAGTGGGGAGCGCCCGGCAAAAGCTGAATTTCTTTGTGCCCAGGATGGAGGCGGACTTCTCCAATGATCCCGGGCGGACGCTCGACCGCAGGCTGGCTACGGCGGCGATTGTGTTGCTCATGACCGTGGAAGGGCGTCAATCAGCGTAATTACGACACGTGTATGAGCGGCTTGCTCTCCGGCAGAATCTCTCCTATTTCCGCGGCGGGAACACCCGTGGCTCTCAGCGCCTTGAGCAAGGGGGCAGCATCCTCGCGGGCAACGGACAGGAGCAGGCCCCCCGCAGTTTGAGGATCGAAAAGGATGGTTTTCATCTCTTCCGGAATGCCCGAGTCATAGCCCACCGCACACTCAGCAAACTCGCGGTTGCTCTTTACCCCACCGGGAACGTATCCGGCACGGACGCAATCTAATGCTCCCTCAAGTAACGGAACGCCGGCGGAATAAAGGTGGATGGTGACGCCGCTACCTATCGCCATCTCCCGTGCATGTCCAATCAGACCAAACCCAGTGATGTCCGTGGCGGCGTGCACGCGAAACTTGCCGCTGGCAGCAAGTTCCGCTGCTGCACGATTCAATGTGGTCATGGCCTGGATGGCGCTCTTGATCCACGCCGGTTCAGCTACACCCTTCTTGATGGCGGTAGAGATCACGCCTGTACCCAGGGGCTTGGTGAGGATCAAGGCATCGAGAACCTGGGCATTGGAATTGGTAAGCACGCGATCGGGATGGATGAGGCCAGTGACGGCATAGCCAAACTTGATTTCAGGATCGCGCACGCTGTGCCCGCCAACCACCGTGCAGTTGGCCTCCATCATTTTTGCGAGTCCGCCGGAAAGGATTTGCTCCAGGATTGCGGTGTCCTCTTTTTCCGGGAAGCAGACAATGGCAAGCGCACTGAGCGGGCGTCCACCCATGGCATAAACGTCGCTCAGAGCGTTGGTGGCTGCGATCTGGCCAAAGGTATAGGGGTCGTCGACGACCGGGGTGAAGAAGTCCACGGTTTGGACCAGCGCCTGCTCGGCAGAAATACGATACACTCCGGCATCGTCGGCTGTATCAAAGCCAACCAGCACGTTAGGATCATCCTGCCGGGCTAATTTCCCAAGCACCGCGTCCAGCACCGCCGGACTCAGCTTGCTCGCTCAACCCGCAGCTTTTACGTGCTCCGTGAGGCGGACTGTCTTAGTTGCTGACATCAAAGACCATTCTAACTAACCAAGGCTTCGCCTTGATATCCATTGCAGATCAGGATTTTCGCCTTTGATTTTCAATTACTCAATTACCAAATTACCCGATTACCCAATTCTCGGAGACGACGATCCTGCCTTTGCCGTAACGAGTACAAAATTCTCGTA
>DATGJZ010000088.1:0-124668 GCA_035294925.1 Candidatus Angelobacter sp.
CGCCGGGCTCACGGTACGGGCTGAACTGGATGAAAACAAATATCCCAAGGGCAGGAAGATCTCCGATGTAGAACTGTCCGCCATTAACCTCGTGCGTCATTCCTTCCACGGGGATTGGAACTACACCATATCGGGGCAAACCGCTTGAATCATTTATTTATGCACAAAGCCTTAGCCCAAAGCATTTGGGGAATATTGTGCACACATTTGTCGACGCGATTCGAGGCAGTGAGCATGGAAATGGAGGGGTGTCGTTTCAATTCCCATGTGTATTGAGAACTGTCGCGCCTCCGGCGCTCTGGCGTGGTTTTGCTTACGTCTTCCCAGCCCTTGCGGGCTGGGCTAACCTCTCACCGCGCCTACGGCGCTGCTCGTTGGCGGTTCGGGCCTCTGTTTTCTCCTCGTGATTGTTGTTTGTCGCTTGCGCGCTGGTGCGCTCGGCGCGGATGCAGGCTCGTCGTTGGTGTCTTGGGGCACGCCTTGAGGGAACTGTCGCGCCTATGGCGCTCTGGCGTGGTTTTAATTACCTCTTCCCAGCCCTTGCGGGCTGGGCTAACCTCTCACCGCGCCTACGGCGCTGCGCGTTGGAGAGTCCGGCTTCCGTTTTCCCATTGTGATTGTTGTTGTTTGTCGTCTGCGCGCTGGCGCGCTCGGCGCGGATGCAGGCTCGTCGTTGGTGTCTTGGGGCACGCCTTGAGGGAACTGTCGCGCCTCCGGCGCTCTGGCGTGGTTTTGCTTACGTCTTCCCAGCCCTTGCGGGCTGGGCTAACTTCTTGACGCGCCTACGGCGCTGCGCGTTGGAACCCGTTAATCCGATTGCCGACAAAACCGAGGAACAAACCCAAGACACAGCCGAGGGCGGCTGTGCCACACGATTCTGCTCGGCTTCTGCACACTCTTCGGCACAGGCAGTTTGGTTCCGGCCAAGGTATCCTTCGAGTTGCAATCTTGACAAACCCAAGACACAGCGGGGGCACCTCCGCCGCGCGCAAAACCGGCGTGCGTCGGGGACCCCGGCGGCTGTGCAACACGTGCGTTTGCAAATCCGTCATTCCACTTCGCGCGGTCATTCCTGAAGAGATCAACCAAAGAGCATAGAGAAAATCAGCTTCAACAACGAACAGTGAGCATTTAGTACTTAGTATTTGGTATTTAGAAAAACCAAGGCCAAAACCAAAACCAACATCTTTTAATCCGGCAGCTGAGGGGCAGTCGCGGTTAGCGGTGGGCGGTCATCTGGCGGGAGCGGCTGCGTGGGCCGGCCAGGCGTTTCTTTTCTCCCTGGCGCAGGGCGCGCAGGGCGGCATCGACGATGCTTCCTAGTTCACGGGAATATTTGCCGGCCCGCTGCTCGGCCAGGCGTTGCTTGGCCTCATGCGCGGGAAACCAGGTGGGATTGCGGTCGAATTCGTGGGGCGTGGAGAGGCTGTGTACCTCCAGCAAGTAGGCAGCGATGAGAATCTCACGGCTGCGGTTATCGTGGCCGAGGGCGCGCTTTACATCCAGGTAGTGGGCGAAGGCGCTTTCCTGAATTCGTCCGCGGACGCCTGCCTCTTCCAGGGCTTCGCGGGCGGCTGACTCGCTGGCTGATAGCCAGGGGCAGAGGCGTCCCTTGGGGAAGGTCCACTTTCCGGAGCTGGTATTAACCAGCAGGAACTCGAGGGAAAGGGCGGTGCGACGATAACAGACGGCGGCAACCTGGACCGTTGCCCAGGATTGGATCCTACGACGAATCGGCTTCACCATGGAGTTATCGGAATTGCTGGCACCCAGCTTCATCGGCCCTCCGGAGCAAAAGTAACCGGTCGTGAGTTGCACCACTCTTGCTGCAACCACAATAGCCTCAATTCCAGGGCAATTTCAACGATGAAAGTAACTATTTAATCATCTATTAACAAAATATTAACCAGGAGGTAATGCAGAGCGGCCCGGCAGCCGTCCCGAATTGATTCATCTAAGTGCCGGCGCCACTGTAGGGGGTAAACAGAGCCAGATTGCGCGCGACCGGCGGATTCAGGACGCGGGACGAATCTTCCTTAAATATCTCAAGCTCGTTCATCAAGCCATTGGCAACGTGAAGCAAAACGTGAATCACGGTCCCATCAGCGTCAGGACACTGGCCTTCTGTTGGCACCCGGCACCTAACCGGCGCGGGAGCAGCGGGGCCAGTCTGCAGAGCAAGGCTGCCATCCTCATCAATTCTCTTAACCAGGAGGGAGTCCAACTGACGGCGTAATTCCTCGCGTCCCGGGAACTCCGGGGCAAGCAGCCCCTGCAACAATTCCCGTTCAGAGGCCTCAAGAGGCCGAAAGTTCGACTCCACTTCATTTCTCCTTAGCGCAGATAATACGTACCAACGTTGAGCCAAGCGGCTGTGACGAGGAACGCTCTGTAGATTATTCCGATGCCGTTCACGTTAACAAATCCCCAGAATTCACCGCCAACGTTGCCGGTGGCGAGGATATCCCTAACGGCCGCTTCAATCGCAGCTTCGACCTCGGCCTGGGTGAGACCTGTGCCCACCAGATGGCGGAACCCGTGTCCCAGCCCCTGCTCGAAGGTAATGGTGATCTCGGCTTCTTCTTCCGCGTCTCCATAACCGCTGGGGTCGAGGACCATCACCGGGTTGGCATACGCATACAGGTACTTATGCAGGGTCTGCGGAGCCTGAATGCTGCCCTCGCGCGGGTCCGGCGTAACGAATCGCCCACTCAAGGGGTTATAGTAGCGGGCACGCAGATAGTAAAGGTTGGTGGCGGCATCGAACTGCTCCCCGGCAAAGAGGAAGGTGTTTGGCGTGGAACCTGACGAGTTGATGAGGTTGCCAAAAGCGTCATAGTCATAACGGTCTGTGACATTGCCTGAGGAGTCGGTCAAGAAGCGGACCGAGCCATGCCCGTCATAACCATAGAAACTCGGCGTCCAGACATTGTTAATCCGCTGGTTCTGGCTGATTCGCGCCAGGCCGTAGCTGTAGGTGCGGACCACAGAGCCATTCTGGATCTCGTCCAGCACCTGGGCATAGCCGGTGGGATTCAAGGTGTCTACCAGATAGCTGGTTGTGACTCCACCAGCAGTCTCAGCCACACGGATGCCGTCCCCATCGTAGACCATGCTTACGGCCCCATGCTGAACCAGGTGATTTTCGAAATCGTAGGCGTTTGAGATGCCCGCGGATGAAATGGTGTTTCCGTTAGCGTCATAGGTATCCAGCGCCGACCGGTCGTTAGCGTCGTAGGAGAAGGGGCCACCGCCGGGGATTGCGTTCAAGGTGGAGCTTATCGCAGACCGATTCCCAACGGCGTCCAAGGTATAGCCCAGAGTGCCGTTCCTGGCCCCTGGATCGGCGGCAATGGCTTCCGAGGTCAGGCGATAGATCGCATCGTAGCCATAATTCACATTACGCCCGCTGTGTTCGAGAACGGAGAGGCGATTGCCGGCTACACCGAGCGTGTACGCGAAGCTGGACAGCACGCCGGTTCGAGATGAAGATGATCCCATCTGAGTGAGGCGGTTTAAAGCATTGTAGGCATAGCTGGTTGTGACCGAGTTGGGATAGGGGAAGTCAGATAAATTTCCGACTGCATCATAGCTGTAACTGGTGACCCCCGAAGCGGCACCCTGAGCCAGCAGACGATTGTCCGTGACCGTGGAGAGCCGGTTCAATCCATCATAGCCATAGCTCATCGAAGCGCCGTTGGTATTGGAGGAAAGAAGGGTCAGCATGTTCCCGGCAGCATCGTAGGTGTAAGTGAGCGCACCTTCGGGCGTAATCCTGCTGATCAAACGGTCACGATTATCGTAGGAATACGTGGTGGTCCCGCTGACATCGGACATGGTCGCCAGCTTGCCGGTGGAGGTATAACTCATGGAAACGGGCGGTTGAATCAACGAGGCATCCGGCAGCTTCTTGAGCAACCGGTTCAAGGAATCGTAGCTATACGTGGTTGTTTTGCCATTGAAATCAGTGCGGGCCGTGAGATTCCCGACAGCGTCATACGTGCTGGTTTCCGACATGCCCAGTGGAAGCGTGCGCGAGGTTCTCCGGTTAACACCGTCATATTGGAATGAGGTGACATGGGCCGCGGCATCTGTGATTGTGGACAGATTGCTGGCCGGGTCATAAGAGTACTGCGTTACCTTCCCCAGGGCATTGGTTACCGCAATCAGACGGCTGAGACCATCATAACCACTGGTCGTCACCTGGCCTGCCTGATCTGTGGCCGTGAGTTGGCTGCCCACGCCATCATAGGTGTATTTGCTGGTGCTGTTGTCCGGATAGGTAACAGCAGTCAGCCGGCTTCGCGCATCGAAGGTGAAGCGAGTGGTATTGCCGTTGGCATTGGTAGTGCTGGTCTTCCTGCCATCGGCGTCATAAGCGTATGCAGTGATCTTGCCAAGAGCGTCCTTGACGCTGGTCAGGCGACCGGCATCATCGTAGCTGTAGGTGGTTACGTTGTTGCGTTCATCGTTAGAGGTCTTTTTGCGGCCGGCAGCATCATAAGTGTATTGCACGGTCCCGGCATCGCCGGTACCCGCCGCGGAGATCACGCTCAGCAGTTGGCCCGCTTTATCGTATGTATACCGAGTTACATGGCCTAAGGGATCCGTATCCGTGAGCTTGTTACCACGGAAATCATAGGTATACAGCCGCGTGGTGCTGTCCGGGTAGGTGATCTTTGCCAGCCGGTTGAGCGCGTCGTAGGCATAGCTGGTGGTTCTGCCCAGCGCGTCAATGTCAGCGATCTTGTTGCCGTTGTTGTCATAGTTGAACTGGGTGACATGATTCAGAGCATCTGTCTGGCTTGTGCGGTTGCCCAGGGCGTCATAGCCATATTGTGTTGTGTTTCCTCTAGGATCAGTCTGGCTGGCCAGGAGATCCATGGGATCATACGTGTAGGTTGTGACCTGATTCAGCGAATCCGTCACCTTAGTGAGATTTCCACGCGCATCATAAACAAATTGCGAAGCCTGACCATTGGCGTTCGTGAGTGTTAACGGGTTGCCGTTAGCGTCATACGTAGCAGCCCCGACCTGCCCCAGAGAGTCACTCGCCTGAATGGGATTAAAATCCGGATCGTAAGCGATGGTGGCCGTGTTGCCTGCAGCGTCAGTCGCCGAGGTGACCTGTCCAAACTGGTTGTAGATCTTCCTGGAGATGTTGCCCAGTGGATCCTTGACCGAGGTCTTGAAACCGTTGGCATCGTAAGTGTAGCTGGTAATTTTGCCCAGCGGATCTGTCTGCGTGAGGACATTCTGGTTGGTATCGTAGGTAAATGTCGTCGTCCGGTTCAGCGGGTCAGTGATGCTAATGGGATTACCGAAACTGTTATTGGTTTGAACTGAAAGCCCACCGTCCGGGTGAGTCGTGGTGGTGGTGTTCGTGGCGACGTTGTAGGAGAACTGAGTGACATTTCCGAGGCCATCAGTAATGCTCTGGAGGCGGCCATCGGCAAAGTAGGTAGCCTGTGTACTGTTGCCACGAGGATCGGTCTGGTTGGTGAGAAGATGATCCGGGCTGTAGCTATACGTGGCGGGACTGCTGGTCGCGGGCAAAGTCACCGTGCTGAGATTGCCTGATGTATCGTAGCTATAAATGTAGTTGTTGCCATTGAGATCAGTGATCCGGGTGACCCTGCCCTGGTTATCGCGCACAAAGGGCACATTGACTCCGCCCGCGCTGCTGGTGATGCCATTGGGACCGAAGGTCAACAGATTGCCATTCTTATCCTTGATCGATTGGATCTGCCCACTGGCGGCAATCGTGTACACCTGGCCAATCGGGTCAGTATAAACATAGGTGGTTGGCTGAAACGGCCCATTGGGGAAGCAGACCTGATTGCCCTGAATCTGGATCAATGCTCCGCATCCATCGGAGGTGAGGGTCCCGTGGAGTCCTGGCTGCGCCACGTACTGCGGTATCAACAACCACGGAAACAGGAAGGATGAAGGCTGCGGTGAGAAGAAGAATGTTCTCCGCTGCCCGTTGATGGTGAAGGTCACGTTGTTGGCGGCGTCGACCTGTAAATCTACGCCAGTGGCGAGACTCCAGCCGAAGCCAAAATCTTGCACCGTGTCCCGCTTCAGGCTGTCATAGGTGCGTGTTATGGAAATGGGAATGCCGGCCAACGGCACCTTGAGATCAGTGGTACTGAAAGTGATCCTGCCGGGTTTATTGTCGCCAGTCACGCTGACCACGATCACGCTGGTTTGAGTTGTTCCATTGGAAGCGGTGGCCTGCAACTGGATGGTGTAGCCGCCGCTGGCCAGGGTGGTCGCGTCAAATGTGCCGATGGCGCCGCTTCCGGTGGTGTTGCCGTTAATAATGTGGACGTCATTGGGATTCGCGGTGGGCCAGAACTCCAGCGTGCCTGAGGTCAATGAGATTCCCGGCGCGACGGTAATGGGAAGCTGACCCTGAACAACAGCCCCAATCAGCGGTCCTCCAATCCAACCCTGTTGGGCGAATGTGGTTGTTCCGCCTGTCCCGCCGCCTCCGGTGGGAACAGTCCAATTCACTGTGACGAGATTGGAGATAGCGCCGAGGCCGCTGATGTTGCCGACGGCCTGAAGGGTATCTGCCCCGGCGTTGACTGCACGATAGCTGAACACGGCCTTTCCGGTGGCATCCGTAGTGGCATTCAAGAACTGCTGGTTGGCGCCATCAATGATCAAGGCGACGCCCAGGTTTTGTACGGCTGCTCCGGAAGCATCAAAGGCCTGGACCGCGAACGTCTGGGTTTGTCCGGCCGCCAGCGTGGCTGGATTGTTGGGACTGATGACCAGCGAACCTGTGGGCGGCACGCCTTTACTATTGGCCTGGCCGACCGCCATGGTGAGTGATTCCTGGCCACCGCAGCATTCGGTGTAATCCACTTCGTAGGGATAGCTGCCCGCAGCCGGGAAGTGCACAACAATGGTGTTGGCCGTGGGCGCGGTGGGAACGTTGAATGCGCCGACAACCGGCAAACTTTCAAAGGGCGTGAGACCGGAAGCGGGAACGTTGACCAGCGGACCGCTGACGCGCGCAGCCCCGCCGCCAATGCCTAACATGAAGCCATCGTCAGAGAAGAAGCTGAACACCACGTCACCGGCGCTGGCGATGGTGAAGGTGCTGGTGAAGACCGCCTGGAAGGCGAACAGGTTATTGATTCCGGCTTCCTGTCCATTGCCGCGGGCTTCAATCGTGCCGGTGAAGTTGCCGTTCAAATCGGTGGTGACGTCAAAAAACGGACGCGTATTCACGCCGATGCCGGAGGTGTTACCGGGAACGGTGCCTGCCGGCGGATTGAAGTTGATGGTGGGGAAGGTCTGGGTAAAGGCCGGGGTCGCCGTGGGTGGAGTATCGAAGGCACCGGAGCCATCCGAGGTGAAGAAGCGAGCAAAGATGGTGCTGGTAGAGACGTTCTGGACGGGAGTGACCCAGCCGACCGTTGCCGTATTGGAAACGGCTGTCCCAGAGGTGGCCTGAACCAGATCATTGCCGCTCTTTGTGCCGCTGTAGCTAAACGTTGCTATCCCAGCGGCGTTGGTGATGGCGCTTCCGGTGGTGGGATTCGCCCCGGTTACGGTGAACTGCACGGTCGCGTTGGCGATGGGGTTGCTTGAGGAATCTTTCAGCGTGGCAGCAAGGGTCTGGGTAGTTCCGGTTACATCCGGCCCGGCTATGGCAGGCGCGAGGACGAGCGAATTGAACTGAGTTGGATTGGTGACAGTGGTCTGGACGGCACTGGAGAGCGGCCCGTAGGCGTTCTGCTGGGCATCATTCCAGCGCACGACGGCCTGAGCGGAGATAACTCCGGCGGCCTGAGTGGAGGGAATAGCAAAGTTGATGGTGGTCTGGAAGGTGGCTCCGGGCGCCAGCGGGCCTACCGCGGGCGTCTGCAGACTGCCATCGGGCAAGGTTACGGTGAGAATTACTCCAGGGGAGATGGCGCCGCCGATGTTGGTCACGCTCACGCCATAGGCAATGCTGGCACCGGCTTGCGCGGTGGCGGGCGCGGTGATGGCCACCGTCACGATGGGCAGGACTTCCTTAGACTGGACCGGTTCCGTGGTTGGGCCATAGTTTCCGCCTTCGGGATCAGACCAATTGAGGCTGGCCAGGAAATTCAACGTGCTGTTGTTGGTTCCGGCGAGCCGGGCCAGATAGGCAGCATCGGTTTCGCTGGCCGAGCGCGCGGGCACGGTAGTCACGCGCCAAATAGTTTGCGCGGTGGTGGACTGCCCGGCGGCGAGTGGGAACTGGGGCGCAGTGGCCACAGAGTTATCCGGATTTGTGACCTGGAGATTGCTCAATACGGCCGTGCATCCGCCAGTGTTGTTCACGGTAAAGTTCAACGTGGCATTCTGGCTGGGAAGGAGAGACGCAGGGGCAGATCCGGTGAAGCTCAAAATGGGCACGCGGACCCTGGTGGAAAACACCTGCTGGCCGACATCGCCGTAAGGATTCCCGTTGGCATCACTCCAGTTCACCGCTGCGCTGGTGGTCAAGAGCTGGCCATCAGCCGCCGCGAGGCGAGCCAGATACTGGTCAGTGGTTTCGTTGGCTCCCTTGGGCGCGAGCGCCGCGGGGGTAAAGTGCACAGGCTGGCTGAAACTTGAGCCGGGCACAATGGTGGAGACAGGGAAGGTCGCGGTGGAACCATCGGGCAGGGTCAGATTGATCTGCACGGACGATGCCGGGGCTGACCCGATATTGGCGGCGGTAACGAAGTAGGTGGCCGGCGAACCGGGCGTGACCACCGCCGGGCCGGTTAACGCCAGGTCCAGGATGGGAATCTTGAGGACGCTCTGGGAAGAGACGTCAACCGGCAGGTAATTCTGCTGATGCACGTCAGTAAACGTGACCTGGCCGCTGGCGGTAAAGATGCGGCCATCGAGCCCGGATAGACGCTGTATGTAATCGGTTGATGATTCTGAACTCTGGCGGCCGGGAATCCCAGGCACGGTGGCCTGGAAGGTTGTGGATTGGCTTCCGCCGGGTTGCGCTGTTCCCAGATTGGCTGAGGCGGTGGCGGGCGTGAGGCCGTCCAAAGTCTCGTTCAGAGTAATGTTGGTGGCGGCAGTTGCCGTGGAGGTGTTGTTGACGGTGGCGCTAATGGTGATCTGCTGGTTCGGCAATACGGTGGCCGGCTGAGTCTGCGTTGCCACGAGAGCCGCGGGAGGTGGAAACACTCCGGCGCAGTTGCCATCCACGGCGGCAATTGTGCCAAAGCCCGGCTGCCCTGGGACGGCGCCATACGGAGGCGTGTGACTCACCTGCACCACTGCTCCGCATGCGATGTTGCCGAATATCTGCGGGCCACTTTTGACGATTACGGTTGAGACAATCACTTCAATAAAGGTGGGCAGGGTTTCGTTGGGCGGGAAGCTCTGACCCGGTTTGACTTCCCAGCAGGAATTGGTGAGGGTTCGCGGCGAGGCGTTGACCTGGCACTGCTGGATGGGCGCAAGCGAGCCGGACCAGCCTTTGAACGAAGGATTGGCGTCGAATTGACCGCCAGTGACCTGGCTCGCCCACTGCGCGCCCCAGAAGTTCACCTGCTGTCCTATCGTGAGCCCGCCTGCATTGCCGCCCCACACGACGAATCCGGCGGGGAAGAATAGAGTCACGGGGATGGTACGAACTGAAGGCTGGTAAAACTCGTCACCGGCAAACGAGATGGTCATGGAGGATGGACCTGTTGCCTGCGTGGTTCCAAGGGTGATGGTAGTGGCTGCGAGTCCATTGGCATCCGTGACTGCAATGGCCGTGGCGGCGCCTACTTTGAATGTGACTGTCTCATTGGCAACAGGCGCGAGGCTTTGCGGATCGACCAGCAGAGCTGTGACCGGCTGCGGAGCGGAATTTCCCAGGAGCGTGTTGCCGGTATAGCGAATGAGCGTCTCGTCGCGGCCAACCGTAATGGACCCAGATGCCTGCAGGGATGGCAGTACCACGTCACCGGCAAAGGCGACGCTGACCGGAACCTGACCAGGGGTTGAATTGAGGGTTGTGGGCACGCGGGCCACACCGGTTGCATCCGTGGTGGCGCTGAAATTCTGGCCGGCGAAGGAGAAGGTAAGAGAACGGCCGGCAGCAGGCGTGCCGGTACCATCCGCCAGCAGGGCAGCCAGTTCACCGCTATCGTTAAACTCGCCCGCTGTTGTCCCAATGTAGGTCAGTGTGGGAGTGCCGGATTGGGTGGATGACGAGGAGCCGCACGAAGCGGTCTGCCAATTGACCGTGGCCTGATTGGATAAGACAGTGCCCTGGCTGGCATTGGTAACGGAAGCCTGGAGAATATCCGCACCCTGGACGGTGCTGGAGTAAGTGAAGGTTGCATTCCCGTTAGTGTCCGTTATGTTCTGGCCCGTCTGGCCAATATTGGGACCGCTCAGGACATCGAAGTTCACGGCGACGTTCGACAGTGCCGCTCCCGAGGCATCCGTCAACTGTGCCGTAATGGTCACGGGCGAGCCGCCGTTCGCCGAGGTACTGGCCGGGCCAAGGGTCAAATGGCCGGCGAGATTGGCGACCCCGGTTGTCCCAATCTGGCGCCACTGCAAAGACTCATTGCCGCGACAGGAAAGATCGAATCCACCGGTATCCAGCACGTGGGCTGTATCGGAGAAAGACTGCGGCGTTCCGGCAATGGTGACGGTAATGGTGGGAATTCGCGTCTCACCGGCAGCCAACATGCCACCACAAGCAACAATGGGAAAGGCGCTGGTATCGAAATTGCCCGGCTGCGTCTGCGTGAGGATGGCCGAGCCGCCAGCAGGAATGGTGAAGCTGCCCCACAGGTTGAACTGCGCGGTGGGCCGCTGCAGATCAACGGATACGCTATCCACCGCAAGTGGCGTAGCGCCGGGGTTATCGATGCGAATTGCTCCAGCACTCACGGGCGTCCCGTTACCGACGAAAACCACACTCGGCGAGCCTTGCCAGGGAGTGGGGAAGTTCAAGCTTGAAGAAGAACTATCCGCGTAGCCGACGGAGACGCTGATGGTGGAGGCCTGCAGCATCATGGCCGCAACGCGCATGCGGGAAAGAGGATGTTTTGCTGCAGGATGAGCCGCGACTGTAGCCCTGTTTGCCGACGATGTTGCGGATGGTCGCGCTGGGAGGGGTGGTGCTGGCGGCGCATAGCCGGAGGGCAATACCATCCATTGTCCCGAAACGGAGCGCACAGGGGCAGCGGAGGCTGCGTCCATAAAAGGCAGCATCAGCATGTTCGCAATCAGGACAGTGGAGAGGATCTGTTTCGGAATTGAAGCCAGCGGCATGCGCCCTCCTTGAATGAGTGGCAAGACTATGCGGAAAGATCCGGATGTTTATATAACTTGAAAAATGTAAACGTCTGTGACGGGGGTCACAGTCTAAAGAAGGCCACAAACGGGAAAACTGAATGGGGGCAATTTATATGAGGAGAGGCTCTGAAAGCAAGATAATTTTTGGTGAAAATTTGAAATGAAAAGCAACGAAACAGGTTACAGGTCATCCGCCACGGCGGGCTTTCAGCAGGGGACAGGGAAGATCAACACCTACCACGGAGACGCGGAGGCACTGAGAATGCACGGCGAAAAAAGCCAAAGCCCTGAAACGCTGAGGAAAGGAGGACTCAGAGGAACGGAAGGAGGAAGATGGAGAAGATAGGAACAGGTTACCGGACACGCGAAGAGGAAGAGCCCAAACACGAGGAAAAGCCGCGGAACCAAAGGACGAGGTTACAGATTTTCTACGGCGCTGTTGAAGCTTGCTTGTACTCACCGTTGCCTTTGGCGCCCTTCAGTCCGTCGCCGCTCCAAAGCGAGCAGAGTTCTGCCCATTCTGCTTAACCTCCAGCGGCACTCCCGGTCTTTGCGGCGGCGACCAGTGCTCGATTTGTTTCGGGATTGACGGTGACACCGACCCTTACGCGTGCAATTGATTTGTTTTTTCTCCGGGTTGCCCGACACAATCAGCAACCCAGACAAGCGTGAGTCGTATTGCCCTGGACTTAGTTACTTACAGCATCCATCTGCTGAGCAATTGTCTTTTGCAGTCCGTTCAAGCTGAAGGGCTTCGCAATATATCCATCCATTCCAGCAGCAAAGCACTCCTGGTCATCCCCTTTCATGGCGTTGGCCGTCATAGCAATAATGGGAGTGTGCGCACCCCGGGCTCTCTCCCAGTCGCGTATGGCGCGCGTGGCCGCAAACCCATCCATCTTTGGCATGTGCACATCCATAAAAACCAGATCAAAAGACTCGCGCTGGATACGCTCCACAGCCTGCTTCCCATCCTGAACAATAACCACCTCATGGTGAAGCTTGTGAAGCATTCTCTCGCCAAGTTTTTGATTGACCAGATCATCCTCTGCCAGCAGGATGCGCAGCTTTACCCGGCTGGATGGCTGGTCGTCCGCACTGGGAGCAACAGGGGCGTGCGATGCGCCGCTGGGAAGCAAGAGATTGCTCACTGCGGCCAGCAACTCAGAATGCTTCACCGGCTTGATCAGAGGGGCTCTCACGCCCAGCTCGCTGCAACGGGCATACGTCTCGTTGTAATCCTCTGAAGTCACCATCAGGATGGCTGTGCCAACGAGCCCGGGAGCACGCTTGACCTCGCGAATGAGCCGCAGGCCATCCATATCCGGCATGCGGTAGTCGGTGAGCAGGATGCCGAAGGACTGGCCCTCCGCGGATGCTCGCTGCAAGAGGAGAATCGCCTCCGGCGCAGACTCTACGGCTACGGCGCGCATTCCCCAGGACTCCAGAACGCGTTGGAGGATAAGCCGGTTGGTGCGATTGTCATCCACGATCAGCACGCTGGTTCCATTCAGGATGGGCCGACCTTCAGACGCAGAGGAGGTGTTATCGCGCGCGCCAACTTTGAATTTGGCGGTGAAGCAGAAGGTTGAGCCTTTGCCGCTCTCGCTTTCCACCCAGATACGACCGCCCATCAGCTTGACAATTCGAGCACAGATCGTCAATCCAAGCCCAGTACCGCCAAATTTGCGCGTGACGGAAGAATCAGCCTGTGAGAATGCTTCAAAAATGGTGGCCTGCTTATCGGCAGGTATACCCAATCCAGTATCGGAAACAGAAAACTTGAGCTCGGCTTCGTCACCATGCAACGCTTCCAGAGTGGCCCTTAAGACGACTTCGCCATGCTCTGTAAACTTAATGGCATTTCCCAGCAGGTTCATCAGCACCTGCTGCAGGCGCGCGGCGTCACCCACGATGTACTTCGGCACGTCCGGGCCAATATCGTACGCCACTTCCAGCCGCTTCTGCTGTGCCCGAATAGCCATGGTGCGGGTTGCCTCTCCAATGGTTTCCGCCAGATCCAGCTCGGCCGCCTCAAAGCTGAGTTTGCCCGCCTCAATCTTGGAGAAATCAAGGATATCGTTGATCACCACCAGAAGGGCGCTCGCCGAGTCTTGCGCCATGCCAAGGATCTCCTTTTCCTCGATCTCCAGCTCGGGGTGGTTCGCGAGCTCCAGCATGCCCATCACGCCATTTAAAGGAGTGCGAATTTCGTGGCTCATGTTCGCCAGGAATTCACTTTTGGAGCGTGTGGCGGCTTCGGCGGCCTCTTTGGCTGCAGCCAGTTCAGCGGTGCGTTGCTGCACCAGCGCATTCAGTTCGACTTCACGATTCTTGAGCTGGCGCAAACGCAGCCGGTGAGCCGCCACCAGGATTCCGCAGAAGAAAACGGCCATCAACGTGGCGAACCACACGGTCTGGTAAAAGCGGGGCCTTAAGTAGAGTGCAAATGATCCGCCAGAGTCACTCCAAGCGCTGGAGCCATTGGCAGCAATAACCCTGAATGTGTAGGCGCCAGGCGGAATGTTCGTGTAATACGCCGTGTGCCGACCGATTGCCTCCACCCACCCACGATCAAACCCTTCCAGCTTGTACTTGAACCGTACTTTTTCCGGCGCAATGTAGGTAAGGGCGGCGAAATCGAATTCCAAAGCTCCATCGCCGACGGCGACTCTAGCGCCGTTCTGGAGTTGACCGTCGCCGTTGACAACAGCATTCTCCACGATGACCGGAAAGACCGCTCTCTCCTCTTTGATTTTGGCTGGATCAGCCACCACTAATCCCTGAGCATTGGCAAAGAGCAGGCGTCCATCGTGTGTGCGCCATGCTCCCGGCGGATAGCCGCCGTTGCACTCCGTGTCCGCCATCCCGTCGCTTACACCAAAGACCTCACTTTGGATCTGGTCCCTCTTGCCATCCGCGAACTCATCCAGTTCCCGCTTGCGCACGCGAGCGATGCCTCGATTTGAGGTCATCCACATGTAGCCCTGGTCATCCTCCACCAGCGCCCAGATCGAATCGCTAAACAGGCCGTTGTGGCTGGTGATACTCGCGATCTTGCCGTTTTTTACCCGCAACAGGCCGCCCTCCAATGTGCCCACCCAGATCACATTCATGGCATCGGCATAAGCAACTATCGCCCCGATTTCCTTTTGTCCCAGGCGGGGAAGGGCGATCGAAGAGAACTTCTGACCATCAAAGCGCAAAAGGCCCTTGAGAGTGGCAAACCAAAGATTGCCCTTTCGGTCTTCCACAATGTCCATGATTCCATCCGGAACCACTCCGTCTTCTTTGGTGAACGAATACAATTTGCCGTCCTTGAAGCGGCTGAGCCCGTGCATGGCGCCGAACCACATTGCGCCCTCGCGGTCTTCCATCATGCTGCGCACCTGATTTGTGGGCAGGCCATCGGCGGTGGTGTAGTGATCGAACTTGCCGTCGAGGAGCCGGAAGACTCCCGCCTGCAGGGTGCCAATCCAAATTGCGCCGTCCCGGCTCTGCCATAGAGACCAGACGTTGTTCGCCGCCACACCGCCAGGAATGACCACTTTCTCGACTCGTCCCTGAACGATGCGGCTCAATCCTGTGGGGCTCCCTACCCAGATGGAGCCATCATGCGCTTCAATGATGCCCTGAATGTAGACGCCGGCCAGCCCGGCCCATGCGCCGATCGTGACCAGCCTGCCATCCGTGAATCTGTCTACGCCGCCATTGACGGTTCCAACCCAGAGATTGCCCTCGCGATCTTCATATATGGGCCGGATCACATCGTCGCTGAGCCCATCTTTGTGGGAGTAACAAGTGACGTGGCCGGCAGTGAGCCGGCAAAGGCCGGCACCCTGCGTGCCAGCCCAGACGTTACCGTGACGATCGACCTTAATCCCACTCAAGGATGCTGTGGGTATGCCTGCCTCGACGCCCAACCATTGCGTCTCTCCGCCGCGGTACCGCCCCAAACGCCCGTTTGAAGTGCCAATCCACAACGTCCCGTGGCCATCATAGGCAAGAGATGTAACTCCCGCGTGTCCCAGATCGGGAAGAAGCACCGGAGAGAACTGGCCTCCGTGGTAGTGAATCAGGCCTTGTTGCCCGCCCAGCCACACATCCCTGGCGTCATCCGCTGCCACGGCGCCGGCGCGCGCATCGTGAAACAGCGGGTCGTTCACCGCGGTCAACTTGCCCTGCCAATACGTTCCAATTCCACCGCTCGTGAGTATCCAAAGGCGTCCTTCACTGTCCTCACACAGCGCGATAACGAAGTTGCGCGGCAACCCATCCCGGTCCGTAAAAGGCTGAAATTTTCCGTTGCTATAGCGGACTAATCCGCCGCCATAGGTGCCGATCCATAAGGCGCCGTCACGGCTTTCCAGGAGTGACGTGATGAAGTTCGAGGCAAGTCCGGGCGTATTCGAATTGTTATAGGTGCGGAAGGTGCGGCCGTCGAAACGCGCCAGACCTTCCTAGGTTCCAAACCAGAGGTACCCGTCACGGGTCTGCACAATCGCCTGGACGCTCTTTTCCGGCAAGCCGTCCTGTGGCCGGTAAACCACATGCACATACTGGCGAATGTCTTTGCCCGGCTCCAACGCGGATGCATAAAGGCCAATACCCAGAACCAAAACCGTTGGCGTCAGCGCCATGCTAAGCAGTCGGCTCACTGTCTTCATTCGCTGCTCACCTCGAGATTGTTGGCGAACATGTTGACATCTTGCCTCTATTTCTATCTATCGCCAAAAGGGAGGGGTCCGCTATGTCACTTTAGTCACTTTTCGCTTAGTCACTGTCCGCGAAACGCACAGCGATCTGGCAAGGGCGATCCATATGGCACTCAAAAGGGATCAAAAAGATTTTTGTGTCTTACACGGCCTGTCCGGCACAAAACCCTGAAGCCCACGCCCACTGGAAGTTGAAGCCGCCCAGGTGGCCGGTTACGTCCACGACTTCGCCGATGAAGTACAGGCCAGGCGTTTTCCGGCTCTCCATGGTTTTGGCGGAGAGTTCGCTCGTGTCGACACCACCGACTGTGACCTCGGCCTTGGCATAGCCCTCCGTGGTTTCCGGAGTGACAACCCAGTTGTGGGCCAGATGCTCCAGTTCAGCAAGTGCGTGGTTGGTCCAGCCCTGCGGCGGATGCAGATCCAGCCAGCGCTCGGCGAAGCGGTGAGGCAGGACAGCGCGGAATGCGTTTTTCAGCGCGGGGAGATCGCGGCGCAAGCCGTTGCGCACCGGCGCTGTCAAGTCGTGTTCAGGGGCGAGGTCAATGGTGACGGAAGCGGCAGGCTTCCAGTAAGAGGAGATCTGCAGAATGGCCGGGCCGCTGAGCCCGCGGTGGGTGAACAACATTTTCTCACGGAAGCGCTGCCGTCCCGTTGCCGCCACCACGTCCGCAGAGACTCCCGTCAGGTCGCAATAGTGCTCGCGATCATTGGCGTTCAACACCAGCGGAACCAGTGCGGGCCGGGTCTCTATGATCTTGAGGCCGAATTGCCGCGCCAGATCGTAACCGAATGAAGTTGCGCCCATCTTAGGGATGGATAGCCCGCCGGTTGAGACCACCAATGCCGGCGCGCGGACTTCATCCTGACCCGCGCAGACGGTGAAACCGCTCCTGTGCTCTACTCTCTCGACCGCAATGTTGGTGAGAATGCGAACGCCGGCCTGGCTGCACCCGGCTTCGAGCATGTTCACGATCTCCTGCGCAGAGCCGTCACAGAAAAGCTGGCCCAGAGTCTTTTCGTGATACGGAATGCCATGTTTCTCCACCAGCGCGATGAAGTCCGCCGGCGTGTAGGCAGCCAGAGCCGATTTGGCGAAGTGCGGGTTGGCGGAGATGAAATTCTCAGGCTGGCAGTGCAGGTTGGTAAAGTTGCAGCGTCCGCCGCCGGAGATCAGGATTTTCTTGCCGATGCGCCCGGCGCGCTCAAGCACCGCCACGCGCCTTCCGCGCTTACCGGCCTGGATGGCACACATGAGCCCTGCCGCTCCGGCGCCGAGGATGATGACGTCAAAGTCCTGTTGCACTCCTGTACAGCATCGGCGGGAGTGAAGTTGGGTGTCAACCCAGAATTGCACAATTTGGCAAATTGAGAATCCAGAATGCGACTTAATTTGCGCGTGTTGGCAGCGACAATGCCTTAACGAGAGACTGAAAATCCGGTGGAACTTCGCAGTCAATGGAGACGCTGCCTCCTGAGTGGGGATGAATGAACTCAAGATGCGCCGCATGAAGAGCGACGCGGGCGATTCGGCGCTCTGTAGCTTCCTCCTGGCAGTACTTTCTGTCGCCGATGACCGGGTGACCGATCACGGAAAATTGCACCCGGATCTGATTCTGCAATCCGGTCACGAGCGTAACCCGGACCAGCGAAGCGCCCCGCAGAGGCCGCTGGACGGAATACCGCAGTTCAGCGCGGGCCGCTTCGCGGTCACTCACTGTGCTTAACTTTTGAAACATTCCTTCGCGTCGAAAGTGGTGAGTCAGCGTGCCTTCTTTGAGCCGGAGATGTCCGCGAACGACCGCGAGATACTGCCTCACCGGAGTATGGGCGAGAAACTGTCGAACCAGTGCGTCTCGGCCACGCTCGGTTTTTGCGAAGAGCAGAATCCCGGAGGTAAAACGATCGATGCGATGCACAACAAAAGCTCTTTGCCGCTTCGACCGCAGCTCCGCGGAGAGAAGAGACAAGGCGGATGGCGCATCGGAGCCTTTGACGGGCACGGCTAGCAATCCTGGAGGTTTATTGACGGCCACGACGGCATCGTCTTCATAGAGGATGGCGAGTTCCCGTGAGAG
This sequence comes from Candidatus Angelobacter sp., assembly GCA_035294925.1. Lineage (GTDB taxonomy): Bacteria > Acidobacteriota > Terriglobia > Terriglobales > Acidobacteriaceae > Angelobacter. The sequence continues at coordinate 18,089 of DATGJZ010000088.1, forward strand.
ATGGCGCCGTCGCTGATGCGGCTTTCCAGAATGCTGACTGCCCTTGCGCGGAGGTTTCTTCATTGGCTTGAGCCGCTGATCGTGCTAACCCAGGGTCTCATGCTCTATCCTAACCAAAACCTGCATCAGGCTCGTAAACTCATTCTTTGAGCGGAAGCGGCGTAGACCGTGGCGGAGGGCGCTGCGCCGGCGCAGTCTGCATGGAGGTGCGCGGTTCCGGCATCGTCGTTTATCCTAGGACGGGTCATCCACCAAGGGGTGTATTGGACCGGAAGGGGAACCGCTCTGGGGGGAAGAATGTCGAAGAACAAAAAAGTCGTTCTGTGGATCGTTAGCGTCCTGTTGGCGGCAGCTTTCCTGTTCGCCGGGTCGCTCAAGTTGTTGAAGCCCGGGGAGGTCAAGCCGGTGTTTGTGCAGTACGGTTACGCGCCGTGGTTCGCAACCGTAATTGGGGCCAGCGAGGTGTTGGGCGGCATCGGGTTGCTGCTGCCACCCCTGGCCGCGCTGGCGGCGGCAGGACTCGGCATCATTATGGTCGGCGCCTTCTTCACTCATGCGACCCATCATGAACTGGCTCACGGCGTGACTCCGCTGGTGCTGCTGGCTCTTCTGATCGTAGTCGCGTACATGAGGATCAAGGAATCTCGGGCATAGCCGCGTTCACCTCTGGAGCACCGGCATCGAGGATTTGACCAAAGAAGGACTCGAGAAGCACGATGAGGGCCTGCCTATGACGACTGACCAGTTCCGCCGCACGGCCCTTAGCTTTCCTCAAACGGAAGAGAGGTCCCACATGGGCCATCCGGATTTTCGCGTTGCCGGCAAGATATTTGCCACCCTCTGCTACCCGCAAGAAGGCTGGGCCATGGTGAAGCTTACCCCGGAACAGCAACAGGAATTTGTACACGATGAGCCCAAGGTATTTGTTCCTGTCAAAGGCGGCTGGGGAAAGCAGGGGTGCACCAACGTGATTCTCGGAAAAGCGAAAACTCCTTCCGTGCGCCGGGCGCTGTTGGCTGCCTGGTGCAACCGAGCGCCGAAACATCTCGCCAGCAAATTCGAGGCGAGTGAAGCGGCGCCCGGCTGCTAGAGGCTTTCCCCACTGTGTACCGTGCTCCTGAGTCCCGTAGTGGACTTTGGCCCAGCTTATTTTTGCGGTGGCGCACCCATTTCCGCGAAGACGATCATGTGGCCAGCCGGATCTTTCACGCCAATCTCCTTGGCGCCATAGAAGGTCGTGCGCAGCGGCAGCGCCAGATCGACGCCCTTCAGAGCGGCAATGATGTCATCGAGCTTCTCCACCTCCACATAGAGAAAGGTCCGGCCACCGCTGATGTCCTTGGCCGCCGCCGGAATGTCTTTCTCCGCGCTGGCAATGCTCTGGTACATGATTTCCAGATTGTTCTTTTGCAGCATGGCGAAGCCCAATCGATCGCCGTCCGGCACCTCCACTGTCTTTTCAAATCCCAGGCGCTCGACCCAGAACTTGACGCAGGGTTCCACTTCCTTCACGTAGAGCACAGGGGTAATGCGTTTCACATTCATGGTTTTTATCTCCTTGGAATTGAGCTGGCCGGTCGACAGGCCGGAAACAAGTACAAGCCCCAGGAACAGCATAGCGGCATTGCGCATGATTCAAATCCCATCCTTTCCAGTCTAGTCTTAATTAGACTAGTAAACTCTAAAGCAACCGATGAAGGCTTGTCAAGAGGGATTCCGGGTGGCCGGGGGGATGATCCCCTGGATAGAAGACAACAAGACGTGGACTTCCGAGTATGGCTTGACGGCCCGAGTCGGCTCACTTGGCAAGGCATCGTGTATTTCGTGGACCCAAGTGGATCCGTTACAGCGACTTTGATCAGAAGCCTCCGCTCATCCAGGAATTCACGTTCGATGGCGGGATGCAACATGCCTGAATCATCTCTACTCTTCGTTGTGACGCAATGGATAGGTTCGCCCGCACTCGCGGCAAGCTTATGCTTTAACACAGTGGCAGCGACCGGTGATTGGAGATTGAGAAAATTGTAAAGTACTTGTAAAAGTGTGCGTTTCCAAACCTCTCCAAGCATTCAAGTAACGCTGGTGCACGAGCGGATTTGGCAGGAACATGGAATAATTATAAAAATGCGATTCATTCATAAGGCTCTTCTAGCAACCATCCTTTCGGCTGTTTTGTCTGCCGGAGCGGCGAGTCAAACTACCGCGACTGTTACTCAAAACCAGCAGCCTGCTCCAACTACCAGCACCGGCGGACAGCAACCCCCTGCCGCTCCTTCAGCAAAACCGGGCTCTTCGCAAAATCAGCAGAATCCTCCGCAAAATGAGAAGGAGATCCTGAAGCAGGAACAGTCGCAGCGGATTCTGGGCGTGGTCCCGCAGTTCGGAATGACCAGCCGCCTGAATGCTCCGCCTCTTACCACCGGGGAGAAGTTCCATCTGTTTCTCAAGAGTTCGTTTGATCCCTTCCAATATGCCGCAGCAGGGCTGCAGGCCGGGCTCGGCCAGGCGACCAACGAGTTTTCTGGCTATGGCCAGGGAGCCGCAGGCTATGGCAAGCGCTATGGCGCAACTATTGCCGACCAGGTTTCAAGCAATTTTTTCTCCAACTTCTTCTACCCGACGCTGCTGAAAGAGGATCCGCGATACTTCCGCCTGGGCGAAGGAACCATCAAGCACCGCATCCTTTATTCGCTGGCGCAGGAGTTTGTTTGCCACACGGATAAAGGCGGCCGGGCGTTCAACTGGTCCAATGTGCTGGGAGCGTTTACCAGCGGCGCAATATCAAATGCTTACTATCCCAGTACCGATCGCGGCGCCGGACTCACCGTCAGCCGCTCCGCCGTTGCCCTGCTCTATGGGTCGGCAGGAGGTTTGATCGACGAGTTCTGGGTGGACATTCACAACAAATTGTTTCACAAACATTCAGACAGCCACTAGCCGGATCACCTTTCACCGTGGACGATGCATGCCTGACCAACGCCACATCCATTTGATGAACTCTCACTCTTACCTGTAGTCCCTGTAGTCATATTCATAATTTCCCCGGCGCTGTCAGAGTCCGGATTTAAAAAGAACATTTTGCGCGTGCGCCGAGGAATGCTATACTCCTGTCCCTCAACTCAAAAGGACATCTGAATATGACGGTCATCAAGGCCAAGAAGTGCCCGAAGTGTCTTGGTTCAGGACGGAGCAAAAGCGGCGTTCGATGCAAGCACTGTAAAGGCACGGGTGAGGTCGTCATTTCCAAGTCCCAATAACGGGCCGCAAGATCGGCCTGCCGGAGTCATAAAACCCGTTCAAGCCAAGCAAACGGCTCTCTGGCTACCCCCGCCTACGATTCGCCTTGCGCAGGGCTTTCCTGCTCTGAGTAATAGGTCACCAGGGCCTCCACTTGTTCGATGAAGGAACGCCCTTCAGGAAGCTGCCGGGAAATGGGAATACCACCTTCACGCAGGCCGCGCAGTATTTCGGTTGCCCGCTGCAGCCGCAGACCGTGGATCGAGTCGTTGATGTCTCCGGAGGTGGCGCGGGAAGCAGCTTCAATGTAAATCCAAAGCAGATGCCGCATGGCATCCACTGCCAGCTTGAAATCCCCCATCATTTCGAAGGTAAGGACCCCCTCAATGAGCTTGGCCGCCTCCGGTCCCTTGGCGTTGGAAAGCTTTTTCAGCAGACCGTTCAAATCCTCAGTCACACGACTGATATTGGCACGCATTTCAGTCATTAAAGCACCTGGACAAAGTTTCAGATCGCCCACGGAACCTCGTCCCTATCGCAGCAGCGTTGGACGCAAGGACCGACAAGCAGGGCGTTTGGGTGAGTCGTTTATACGACAAAAGCGGAAAAATTAAAAGTTTCTAATTTTTGAGGAAAACGGAGCCGATTGTTGGTTGCAGGGGTGGGCGAAGGGACTTACCGGGGAGAATGAGCAAATCTAAAGGGGTGCCCGCAAGAATTGCAGCACCCGGCGAAGTTATAGGACTCCCCGTCCCGAGTTCAGATCAGCTCAGGTGGAGAACCTTGATTGTTTCGAAGACTTAGGCCACGTGGATCTTATCGTGCCGCTGCTGCTGCGCGATGGATTCCATCTGGTCCTTGAGGCGTAACTTGAGCTTCTTCAGGCGCACCTCTTCCACTTTTTCGTCTTCGGTTAGATATCGTTTTTCGATCAGAGAGTCCAAGCGTTGTGAATGCTGGGCGTGTTCCCGAGCCAGCCGACGAAATTCATCGTGGCTGGCAAGAAGCTGTTCACGAACGGAATCCGCCATCCGGAAAAACCTCCTGCTTTGTTCTTACAAAAAGCTAGCACACGGGCTATTCCGGTTCAACCAATTTCGCCTGTGACTGCGGAAAATAAAACTTGAGGATCAGGGCATCCTCCGGCGGGTCGTGATAGTACTGCTTTCTCCTGCCGGCCTCAATAAAGGCCCATTTTTCGTAAAGTGCCCGCGCCGCACGATTGGATTCACGCACTTCCAGAAACACCGCACTTCCCCCACTGCTACGAACATGGTGCAAAAACTCGTCCAGTAGCCGCGAGCCAAGTCCTCTACGGCGCGCCGACGCAATCACCGCGATATTTTCGATTTCCCATTCGCCAGCTGCGCCACTCCCGGCCACGAATCCAACTATCTGGCCCTCTTCTTCAATCACCAGAACAATTCGGTCCGAGGAAAACAGCTGCTGATATTGGCTTTGGTTCCATTGCGCCGCCGTCACAGCATGCTTGGCGATTTCCATCATGGGTGGCAGATCATCAGCAACAGCTTGGCGCACACGAATCATGAGTTAAGACACGCTTCTCGAGCGTTTATTCAGAGTTATATGCGATTAATTGCTGGGTTTTCGCGTAACGCCACGCCCGGACGACCCAATGACCGGATGAAAGATTTCTGCATCCGAGCGGCGGATATAATTCGCATCCAACTCTTCTATCCCGACTGTCTTTCCCACCAGGAGTTTTTGCAGGCCGATTGGCGCAACCGCTTCGCTTCCCGGCCTTTCCGCTCTCTGCATGTGGATCCCGGCAGACGCTCCAAGCAGCACAATATCTGGATCGCTGGAAATAACCTGCTTGAGACCTTCGCTCCTGATTGCCTGGAAAAGTTCCTGATGAGAAAGCAATTTTTCTGCAATCCGCGAACCGCACGCTTCCACGGCTTCATATACGCCGTAGTACACCTCGGCCCGGCCGGCATCCAGCACCGCCGCAACTCTTCCCTGATGTCCGGATAAAGGCTGCCCGGCCGAGACGGCCAATGCTTCCAGCAGCGAAACCGTGGCTATCGGCTTCTTCAACACCTCAGCCAATCCTTTCACGGCGCTTAAGCCTACGCGCAATCCCGTAAATGACCCCGGACCGGAAACGACTACAAAGCCTCCAAGATCACTCGGCGCAAACCGGTGTTTCTGGAGCACGGAGGCCAGCGTGGGAACAAGCTGAGCAGAAAAAGTACCTCCGGCAATGGACGCAGAGCCAATCACTCGAAAGAAATCGCGATCGCCTTCGGCCAGCGTGATGCCGCCGGATTTACCGGAAGTATCGATGGAGAGGATTAGCATTGTGTAGATTTGGTAATTGGGTAAGTTGGTAATTGGGTAATTTAAGAACTGTAGCCCATCCGCAAATTAGCTCCTAGCCAAATTAACCAATTACCCGGTTCCTCGGATCTCTGCATGCTGATTCCTGCCCTAGACCGCCGGCTGTTCCTGCACCAATTCCACGAGTACGCCGCCCGCGCTCGAGGGATGCACAAACACGTAGAGATGGCCGCCCGCGCCGGTCTTGATTTCTTCTGAGGTGAAGCGCGTTCCCGCAGCCTTGAGGGTTTCCACTGTATGCGCTAAATCCGGGACGTGGATGGCCACATGGTGCAGCCCTTCTCCACGCTTCTCTACAAATTTAGCAATGACTGAATCCGCGCGGGTGGCCTCCAGCAGTTCAATGCGGCTTTCGCCCAGGGGAATCATCGCCACTTTGACCTTTTCGTGCTCCACCACTTCTTCTGAACCCACAGCCAGCCCCAGCTGTTCATAGAATTTGCGCGCTTCCGCCAGCGACTTTACAGCGATTCCGAGATGGTCAATGTTGAACAACAGCTTCTAGCTCCTAGTTAGGACCTTTGCCTTTGGCTACAGGTCTGAATATCACTGCGACCTGGGTTCCCGATGATCCGATCTCATGAAGTTCTCCACAATCTCTTCCACCAGGGAGTAGGGATCGCGGCGATGCTCGGCCACATCCGCCGCCATCCGCGTCAACTCTTCTTTCTCTCGTTCCTGGAGCAGCCGGTCGAGAAGGGTATCGCGCAGCATCTCAATGAGCCGCTCCCGCCAGTTGCTGATTTTCTTCTTCAGGATGAGGTTTTGCTGCTGCAAAAACTTCTCGTAGCTGGCAATTGCTGCAACCAGATCACTAATGCCCTTTCCCTCAAGGGCCACGGTCTTCACAATGGGCGGCGTCCAGCGGTCTTGACGCATGGCCAGACTCTGCATGGCCCGTATTTCCCGCTCCACGCGGTCAGCCCCTTCGCGGTCACTCTTGTTAATCACAAAGATGTCCGCGATCTCCATGATACCGGCTTTAATGGTCTGGACGTCGTCTCCCATTCCCGGCACCAGGATCAGCACTGTGACATCCGCCAAGCGCACAATGTCGACTTCATCCTGGCCCACACCGACGGTTTCAATGAGGATGATATCCTTCCCGCTGGCATCCAGCACTGTGGTTACGTCCGTGGTGGCCCGCGCCAGTCCTCCAAGAAATCCCCGTGTTGCCATGCTGCGGATGAAAATGCCTGGATCAGCATGATGGGCCATCATGCGAATGCGGTCACCCAGGATAGCGCCGCCGCTGAACGGGCTGGTGGGATCAACCGCCACAATCCCTACCGCGCGCTCCTGCTTGCGATATTCGCGTGCCAAGTAGTCCACAAGAGTGCTTTTCCCTGCTCCGGGCGCGCCGGTTATCCCGATCACCCGCGCCTTTCCGCTGTACGGAAACAGTGCTTGCAGCAATCTGTTCGAGTGAGGCGAGCTGTTCTCAACGGCACTGATTGCGCGAGCCAGAGCGCGCACATCGCCCGCACGGATTCTCTCCACCCACTCCTGAATCGATGTCTCGCTTGACGTAACTGTTTGCATTAGCAGAGTAGATTGGGCAATTGAGTAATCTGGGTAATCGGAACGCCTCGTCTCCCGATCGCGATCAACCGATCTTCCGATTGCTTTCTCAGTCTTTCAGAATCTGCCGGGCTATGACCAGCCGCTGGATCTCGCTGGTACCTTCGCCGATGGTGCACAGCTTCACGTCGCGATAGTACTTTTCTGCCGGATAGTCCTTGATGAATCCATATCCGCCGTGAATCTGCACGCACTCATTGGCACACCGGACCGCTACCTCGCCGGCATGAAGCTTGGCCATGGACGATTCCAGCGTGGTCTTGAGCCCTGCATCTTTCATGCTGGCGGCGCGCATCGTGAGCAAGCGCGCAGCGTCAATTTCCGTCGCCATGTCGGCCAGCTTCCATTGTATGGCTTGAAATTCGCTGATGCTCTTGCCAAATTGCTTGCGCTGCTTGGAGTACTTAAGGGCTGCTTCATAAGCTCCTTGCGCCATTCCCAGGCCGAGGGCGGCGATGGAAATCCGCCCGCCATCGAGGATGCGCATGGCATCAATGAAGCCGTCTCCTTCTTTTCCCAGGAGCGCGTCATTGGGCAGCCAGCAGTCCTCAAAAATCAGTTCGGAAGTGTCACTGGCGCGCAGCCCCAGCTTGTTCTCCTTTTTACCAGGACGAAATCCCTTGGCCCCCTTTTCCAGCACAAAAGCGGAAAGACCGTGCGTGTGCGCTGTCTTGTCCGTGACGGCGATGACCACAATCACGTCCGCATAGTGGCCGTTGGTGATGAAGGTCTTGGTGCCGTTGAGCAGCCAGCCATCGCTCTTGCGCACCGCGCTCATGCGCGCTCCCCCAGCATCCGACCCGGAACCAGGCTCAGTCAACCCCCATGCGCCGAGAAACTCTCCGGTGGCAAGCCGGGGAATGAATTTGCGTTTCTGCTGCTCATTACCCGCGACAAAGATGTGATTGGCGCAGAGCGAGTTATGGGCGGCCACGGTAATTCCGATGGAGCCATCTACGCGCGAGAGCTCCTCGACGGCAATCACATACTCCACATACCCGAAGCCTGCTCCCCCATATTCCACCGGAAAAATGGAGCCCATCACGCCCATTTTTCCCAGGTCCTTTACGATCCCCATGGGAAACTGGCCAGCCTCGTCCCACTCCATCACGTGCGGGGCAATCTCGCGTTCGGCGAATTCGCGCACGGATTTCTTGAGCTGCAACTGTTCGTCAGAGAGTTGAAAATCCAAGAACGCCTCCTCGGCGGCGCAGCGGTTACTAAGCTGCCATTTTCGCAAAAGGCAAAACAAATGATTATATTAGCTGCCAGCTTCCAGCCACTAGCGTGCGGCTGGCAAAAGCGCGAAAGCAGCTCAAAAGTAGCCCTTGGCCTTTAGCCTTTGGCCCTTGGGGAAAACATCCGCAAGAACCACTAACCACTTGCTTCCGTGTCTCTCCGTGGTAGATTTTGGACTTATGCTTCCTTCGGGAGACCGCGAACTCGTCCAGATTATTGATGCGGCCCTGGCTGACGCCACACGGCGAAGCGGCCATTGGCTCGTGTGCCGCAAAGGGTGCACGCAGTGCTGCATTGGGGCCTTTGCCATCAACCAACTTGACGCGGCGCGGCTGAGGCGGGGATTGGCGCAGCTCGAGGCTCAGGACCCCCAGCGCGCAGCCCGCATTCGCGAACGCGCCCGACAGTCAGTAGCTCGAATTGCTGCCGATTTTCCCGGTGATCGAGTTACCGGCGCACTGGCAGAGGACCAGCACTCTGAAGACCGATTCCTCGACTTCGCCAATGACGAGCCGTGTCCGGTGCTTGATCCGGAAACCGGCGGGTGCGACCTCTATGCCTCACGCCCGCTGACTTGCCGCGTTTTTGGTCCGCCGGTGCGCTCCGGGCCTGAAAACGGTCTGGGGGTTTGCGAGCTCTGCTTCCACGGCGCAAGCCCCGAAGAAATCGCTGCCTGCGAAATGCAGGTTGATCCCGATAACCTGGAAGCAAAGGTGTTGCGTGAATTAGAAAAATCTACGGGTGCTCGCGGAAAGACAATTGTCGCATTTTGCCTTGCGTCCTGATTTCAACAGGCCTGTCGCAGCGCCCCTCATTCCGAAGTTCTCACGTTCAGCCTGTCTTTGCGGTGACTTCGATGTGATTTCGGTCGCAACTAAGAGCCAGAGGCTGGAAGCTTGTTTCTTGACATGGCTTTCAAAATGCGTGTAGAGTCCGCGAAGTCCGTTTCAGTTGGACAAATACTCCATGGCAACTGCCGGTCCGGGAACTTCAAACACAATCTATTGGCTCGCTCTGTCTCTCACGCCGGGACTCGGTCCCACCCGAGGACGCAAGCTGGTGGAGCATTTTCGCAATCCCCAGGATGTGTTTCACGCCTCGCTGACCGAATTGGAAGCCCTTGGTTTGCAGGCCCATTCGGCACAGTCCATTGTGCTGGGCAAATCGCTGGAGTTGGCAACGGAAGAATTCTCCAAGGCCACTGCCGGGGGAATCTCCATTCTTACCAGGGAAGATGCAGTCTGGCCCAACCGCCTGAATGAGATTTATGACCCGCCGCTGGTGCTTTACGTTCGCGGCAGTGTGGAACCAATTTCGCGTCCTGGAATTGCGGTTGTGGGCACGCGACATCCCACACCCTATGGAATCGGCATGGCGGAGCGGCTGGCCTGTGACTTGGCCGCGCGCGGGCTGATCATCGTGAGCGGGCTGGCGCGCGGCGTGGACGCGGCCGCGCATCGCGGCGCTCTCAAGGGCGGTAAGACCGTGGCGGTTTTCGGCACGGGCGTCGACGAAATTTACCCCAAAGAAAACAAGAAAATCGCGGAGAGTATTTTGGCTTCAGGCGGGGCGCTGGTGAGTGAGTTCGCTCTGGGCAGTTTTCCCGCGCCACAGAATTTTCCTATTCGCAATCGCATCATCAGCGGGCTGGCGCTTGGAGTGCTGGTGGTGGAGGCGGGAGAATACAGCGGGACCCGCATCACCGCGCGGTGCGCCCTGGAGCAGAGCCGGGAACTCTTTGCCGTGCCGGGCAACGTAATTTCGCGCAACTCCTGGGGGCCGAACACTCTGATCAAGCAGGGCGCCAAGCTCACCGCAACCTGGGAAGACGTTTGGGAGGAGTTGCCGGCGGACGTGAAACTGGAGCTTGAATCCGAACGGCAGACAGCAGCATCAGACAGTACACCGCAAACCGGCAACCTCTTTGCGCAGGAAAAGCTCTCTCCGGGCGAAAAGAAGGTCCTTTCGTTTTTGAAGGAACACGAGTCAACGCATATTGACGAGATCATTGAAAAATTGGAGTCGCAGCTTTCGTCCTCGGAGATTTTCACCGCCCTCTTCGAGCTGGAGCTGAACGGGAAAGTGAGGCAGATGCCGGGGAAGAATTACGTTAAAAGCTTCTAGCAAGTTGAGCCTTTGGCCTTTGGCCTTTAGCCCTTGGCCCTTGGCTTTCGCTTACCCGAGGTTGCACTCATCGATCTGGAGGCTACTCTGAGAAACTACAGAGATTTGCAGGTTTGGTCGAAGGCATACGCATTGACCTTGGAGTTGTATAAACTCTCAAGAGCATTCCCCAAGGATGAACTGTACGGTTTGACTGCGCAGTTGCGACGTTCAGCCACTTCAATCGGTGCTAATCTCGCAGAGGGCTCCGGTCGACGTGGCAACGCTGAGATGGCACGCTTTGTAAAGATCGCCTTGGGATCAGCCAGTGAACTCGATCATCATCTGCTGCTCAGTCGCGACTTGGGTTTTCTGAGATCTGAGGATTATGAGCGATGCGCGAAAGAATTGACCTTGCTGCGCAAGATGCTGACTACCTTTCTTACTGCGATTGAAGATGAGCTGTTGCAGAAAGCCAAGGCTGCAGGAAAAGGCTGAACATCTTGAGTCAAAGGCTAAGGGCCAAGGGCTAAAGGCCGATAGAGGATATTTGTGCCTCTAACTCGCTTCGTGTTACGAATATCTAAACAGGATCAAAATTGTCTAAGTCACTAGTCATCGTCGAATCGCCGGCCAAGGCGAAGACCATCAACAAGTACCTGGGGAAGGACTATGCGGTTGAGGCGTCGCTGGGCCACATCAAGGACCTGCCTAAGAGCAGGCTGGGTGTGGACATCGAAGGCGATTTCAGCGCTGAGTACGACATAATCCCGGGGAAAGAGAAGGTCGTGGCCAAGCTCAAGAAGATGGCCAAGACCGCGTCCGCCATTTACCTGGCGCCCGATCCCGACCGCGAAGGTGAAGCCATTGCCGCGCATCTTGCCCAGGAATTCACCGAAGGCAAGAAGAAAAAAAAGGGCGGTATCCCCATCCACCGCGTCACCTTCAATGAGATCACGAAAAAAGCGGTGCAGGAGGCATTTCGACATCCACGCGCCATCGACCAGCACCTGGTGGACGCGCAACAGACCCGGCGCGTGCTCGACCGCATCGTGGGGTACCAGGTCTCGCCGCTGCTCTGGGACAAGGTACGGCGCGGCCTCTCGGCCGGACGCGTGCAGACCGTCGCCCTGCGGCTGATTGTGGACCGCGATCGCGAGATCAAAGCTTTCGAAAAGAAGGAATACTGGACGATTGATGCGCATCTGGCGGCCGCCAAACCGCCTGCCTTTGACGCGCGTTTCATCGGGCGCGGCGAAGAAAAGACCGAAATCCCGAACGAAGAGGAAGCCGGGAAGATTCGGGCAGCGCTGGAAAAGGCGCAATGGTCCGTCCGTAACATAGAAAAGAGGGAGCGCCGCCGCAGTCCTGCGCCGCCGTTTACAACCAGCCGGTTCCAGCAGGACGCCTCGCGCAAATTGCGCTTCAGCGTCAAGCGCGCCATGATGATCGCGCAGCGCCTCTATGAAGGCGTGGAACTTGGAGATGAAGGCTCGGTCGGCCTGATCACTTACATGCGCACGGATTCGGTGCGAGTATCCAATGACGCTCTGACTGAAGTGCGCGACATGATTACTTCTTCCTTCGGTAAGGAGTTTTTGCCGGAGACGCCCAACACATACAAATCGAAAAAAGAGGCGCAGGAAGCGCACGAGGCGATTCGTCCAACCTCGGTGGCCCGCCACCCGGATGAGATCAAGAAATACCTGCAGGAAGACGAATACAAAGTTTATAAGCTCATCTGGCAGCGCTTTGTTGCGTCGCAGATGAATCCGGCCGTTTTTGACCAGACCAGTATTGACGTGGAAGCCAAAGCGCCCTCCGAGTCGTTCACCTTCCGGGTGACCGGCTCCGTCATGAAGTTCGAAGGCTTCCTGAAAGTCTACGAAGAGGCCAAAGACGCCAAGGACGAAGAAGACGAGGCACTCAAACTAAAACTGCCGCCGCTGGAGATCGGCGAAAAGCTCACGCTGAGAGAACTCAAGCCGGAACAGCATTTTACTGAGCCTCCTCCGCGCTACAACGAGGCCTCCCTGGTGAAGGAACTGGAGGAGCGCGGCATTGGACGGCCTTCCACATACGCTACCATCATCTCCACCATTCAGGAACGCCAGTACGTGCAGAAGGTGGGCGGCAAATTTATACCCACGGAGATTGGCCTGGTGGTAACCGACTTACTAGTAGAAAATTTTGCCGATATTTTCGATTTCCAGTACACCGCGCGGCTGGAAGAAGAACTCGACGAAATTGGGGAAGGCAAAGAAAAATGGACTGACGCCCTGGGCGACTTCTACAAGAAGTTTGAGAAGGACCTCCGCTACGCCCAGAAGCACATGGAAAACATCAAGCGGATGGAGAAGCCCACGGAAGAAAAGTGCGAGCGCTGCGGTTCGCCGCTGGTGCTCAAGTGGGGCAAGCATGGATCGTTCTTTGCGTGCAGCTCCTATAAGAAGGATGATCCGAGCAGCTGCACCTTCACCAAGGAAAACCCTGTCAATCTTCCCGACCTGGATACGGCGGAGATGCCGGAAACTGCGCAGGAGGAATACTGCGAAAACTGTGGCCGTGTGATGGTGCTGAAGCGTGGCCGTTTCGGGCAGTTCATGGCCTGCACGGGCTATCCGGACTGCAAGACTACCCGGCGGCTCGACCAGGGCAGGAAGGTCCCGGACGTGGCGTTAGAAGAAACGTGCCCGAAGTGCAGCCGCAATCTGGTGCTCCGTCATGGACGTTATGGCGAGTTCGTCTCCTGCAGCGGCTATCCGGAATGCAAATACATCAAGCAGAACTATATCGGCGTGCATTGCCCGTTATGCAAAGATGGCGAGTTGGTGGAAAAGAAGGCCCGCCGCAGGGGCAACCTGTTCTATGGCTGTGCCAACTATCCCAACTGCACGTTCACGTCTGCATACAAGCCGGTAGCGGAAAAATGTCCGGAATGCGGCAGCCCCTACCTGCTGGAGAAGAACCTGAAGTCGGGTGCGGTGCTCGTCTGCCCCAACAACGCGCGCAAGTCTACCGAAGAGGAAGAGCCGGTGAAGAAGAAGACGCGTGGCAAGAAAACCAAGGCAGAAGAACCGGAAGCCCCAAAGGTAAAATGTGACTATTCACGCCCGCTGCCCACTCCCGTGGCAGTGGCGTAAACAGGAGAAACTCGTTGCCTAAGAAAACAAAGCGATCCAAAGCCACTCCCAAAGATGCTGACCTGATCTTGAAACTCTACGATCTTCGTCGTGAACCCACTATGCGCAAGGCCCGCGATTTCATGGCGGCGCAGTTTTGGCCGCAGAATTATGAGGAATTCAAAGCGGTGACCTTTGCTTTCGGCACCGAACAGAACGGCTGGTTTCGCCAGGTCTGGACCTATTGGGACATGGCAGCAGCCATGGTCCTGCATGGCGCTATTGATGAGGGCCTGTTTTTCACATGCAACGGTGAGCCTTATTTCTACTACGCCAAATTTAAGTCCTTCCTCGAACAGACGAGAAAAGACTTGAACAGCCCGGAGTTCATGGGCCACATTGAAGAACTGGCCAATAAGACGCCGGAAGCCAGGGACCGCGTGAAGCGCCTGGAAGGCAGAATCAAGGGCCGGGCAGCGCAAATCGCCGCCGCTAAGGCTGCAGCCAAATAAGCAATCAGGGCGGTCATGGGCTAGAACGGCAGTGATGCCCTTTACAAAACTTTTCACTCTCGGGCCAGAACGTCTCTTATCTTTGGATTACCGGGGGATTGCCGGAATTTGCAATCATTCTATTTGGAGAAAGAACACAGGAACCATGAAGGCAATTCGATTTGCGGTTTTACTCCTCCCTCTGCTTGCAACTGCAGGGTGCGGCAGCTATGGAGGGGGAGCTACAAACTCCTCTTCATCGGCTCCGGTTCTGTTCATATACGTTGTCGGCCAGAATTCCCAGAGTATATTTGGTTTTAAGCAGGACTCCACGAACGCAATCACTACTCTTACCATTCCAACCACTGGAACCACACTGCAGCCAAAAGCGGTGCTGGTACATCCCTCAAAGAACTTTGCGTATGTCGCCAACTTTGGCAGCAACAACGTAACCAAGTACAGCCGGAACCTGACCACGGGCCAACTCACGCCGCTTGGATCAGTTCCGCCAACGCCCGTTGGGACGGGACCCATCGCGCTGGCCACCGATTCAAAGGGTCAATTCCTGTATGTTTTGAATCAGGGATCAGTATCTGTCCCAGCATCTATTTCCGCCTTCAGCATTGATGCCAACCGTGGATTGCTGACCGAACTTGCCGGATCGCCTTTTGCCACGCAGCCGAACCCTGTTGCGTTCGCCGTCTCGCAAAGCTCGGGTTTCCTCTATGTGGCCAATGGGACTCAACACAACGTTTCCGGCTTCGCCATCGGTGCGGACGGCACCCTGTCCGCAGTCGCCGGTTCTCCTTTTGACACGGGCGCCGGGACCAACGCTTCATGGGTGGCAGTTGATCCCAAAGGCCGCTTTGTTTACGCCGCTGACTTCGCCAATAATGCGATTGTCGGGTTTGCCATTCAGTCAGGCGGGGTGCTGTCCGCTGTGAGCGGCTCACCCTTCCCCTGCGGAGGAATTCAGCCCACGGGTCTCAGCATAGATGCGACTGGCGCCTTCCTCTATGTCGCAAACCAGGGTTCCAATTCGATTTCTGGCCTCGGGATAGCCAGTTCGGGTTCACTCTCTATAGTCTCCGGATCGCCATTTCCCAGCGGCGGCGCACAAACCACTTACGTCACGGTCGATGCCACAAACAAGTTTGTCTACGATACAAATTCCGGCGGGAACAATGTCGGCGCGTCATCCATCAATTTGACTACCGGAGCATTGACCCAATTGACGGGCTCGCCGATCGCCGTGGGAACTGTGCCCGCCTGGATCGCAACGTCGAATTAGGCTTTCTTCTTCCCGACACAGGAAGCTGCCGCTTGCCACGGCCAAGCCAGAACCGTGTGCGGACCAGCGTGCACCAGAAAAAAGAGGGCTGCAAGGACAATTGCAGCCCCATCGGAATGTTGCGCTCTGCAGTAACTACTTCTTGTCGTTGTCTTTGGAATGGTGTTGGCGATTCATCTGTGCGTCGACACTGGCGGTGGAGTTTACCTGGGTCTGCGTTTGGCCTGACTTCCGTTCAGAATGTGCGTTGGTGTTGCTGCGGGAATCCACCTGAGCAGAAGCGCCGCCAACACCTAAATTGGCATTGCCGGCCGAGTTCACGCCAACACTGTTGTTGGAAGAACTGGGGTTGGATTCTTTTTGATGCTTCGCCGGAGACGCTTTGTCGGCCTTCTTTCGATCGGCCTTGGCCACGGCTTGGGTGCTGGAGTCCGCGCTACCCTGGACACCGCTTTGCACGTTTCCACCCACCTGACTGGTCGAGTTCAATCCACCCAGCAATCCGCCACGCTGTCCGCCAACGCTTCCGGCGGCACTGGTTGAGTTCTTGAGTGTCCCTCCCAGCAACTGCGCATTAGCGGCCACGGTCATGCAAAACAATAAGACAAAACCGCCAACGATCACGTTGATGCGTTTCATTCTCTATTCTCCTTAACTTTTTATCGGTCCCACTGCTGCATATCTGCAAAGACAATGCCAAAGTGAATGGGCACAGGTAAGTAGCTGAAACAACGAGAGTTTCTGCAGGATCAGGACACTCAAGCACTGTAGAAGAAATTCTCACAGCCAGGAAATTGCTTCTCACAACGAGAGAGGCAGTCAAGAAGGGTAAAGATCAGTTAATTCGCGATCTCAAGCAGCAAGGGAATGCGGCGAACGATTTCGCGGCTGACGGGTGAAATACGGCTCGGGCGTGCAGTTTGCCAAGTGTTCAATCCATAAAGGCCACGGATTGCACGCCTGCGACTTCAAAACGTTTGCGGCAGCGCATGTTCTTACACATCATCAGATCGTCGCGCCGCACCATGTAAGAACGCGCCTTGGCAAATTTGGCACGGTCGCGCTCGTCCGCCCGAGGCGGGAGCTGCTTCTTCTTGGTGCGCACCAGCCATGCGATCTCATATTCATTGGCCTGCTGGCAGTGCGGGCAGTGCAGCGTGTGCGGCTTCCGGGATTCCTTCTCGTCAAAAAAATCGCGCTCATCCATATGAACCATGATAACCACAGAGGACACCGAGGAACACAGAGAATTTTATGCCCGGAGCGCGAGCGCAAACAGCAATCTGGTACCTTGTTATTCTGTCTGGGAACGTCTGCGCCCCTGCGATTAAACTGATCTTTGGCGAAGAAGAAGAAAATTCGTCCGTTTCGCGCTACCACCGCGGTCAAGTCGGCTGCGCGGGAGGTCCTCGGCACACCTCCGCCTGTCCGGCGGGCAGAAAATAAGAAACTCAGCAAAAAGCAGAAGCACAAACCCACGCTGGGCAAACTGCTTTCTGACCGCGATGGCTCCTGATCGTGGGTTGGGCAAGCTGGAAACTCAGAAGATACTACCGTCACTTCGTTTTCCGCGTTAAAAGGAATCCTATGACCCACCAACAGCTTGTCCGGCTGGCCGAGCAGTGGCTGCGGCAACGCTACCGCTGTGGCGTAGTACTCTCCGAGCAATCGTGCGCCAGCGGCGAGACCCCGGACGTAATCGGATGGAAAGGCGCATGCCGGTCCGTGGTGATTGAGTGCAAGGTCTCACGCACGGACTTCCTGGCCGACCGGGAAAAGCCCTTCCGCAAACTGCCGGAAACCGGCATGGGCTGCGAACGTTTCTACCTTGTTCCACAGGGACTCGTTGACAAACAGGAATTGCCCCGCGCCTGGGGACTGCTGGAGTGCAAAGGGAGAGAAATCAGCATCGCGGTAAAGCCGAGACGACAGAGCCAGCGATCTGAAATCGGTCTGCAGTGGGAGATGAATTTGCTGCTGGCCAGCCTGCGGCGGGTGGAGGTCCGGATCGAGCCGCAGACCATCACTGACTTTCTTAAATGGAAAAATCGCCTGGCCGAATATAACGGCGGCAAACTGCCGGAGGGAATTATCGCCCCGGAAGCAGAACCCAACGTGCATCTGCCCGAAGCTGGCAGCTACCATGGAGATGCCGGGGCGGGGCAAACGTCTTAAATGCTGATTTCCGATAGCGTGTGACTACGGCTGTTTAGCGGGCGGGTCTTCGGCAAAAATCTCCTTTATCCGCTGCTCGAACTTGAGCTCGTCCATGACTTCCTGAATTCGTTTTTGGGTGAGCGGGACGATGGTTGTAAGCGACTCCTGAGTAAGAGCCGGCTGTTCGCGCAGGAACTTTTGCCCAACGGGCGAGGCATAAAATGAAATCAATTCGTCCACCTCAGATTTGGTGAAATGCCTTTGATAGACGGGAATCAGCTCCTTGAAATAGGCATCGACGAACTCCGGAGACATGGTTTTCGTCAGGAGATCGGACTGCAGTTTCGCCATGTCAGCTTTTTGTTTCTCCGAGAGCGTGCCCATGCTCGACGGCATCATCTTCTCCATGTAGCTGCCCATGGCGGTCATCATGCTAGCCACCTGTTTTTGCACTTCCATCACATCGAACAGACGTATCAACTGGTCCTTGCTGGGCGCGTCGGCGGGCAACGGTGGCGTGGCGGCATTCTTAGTCTTGTCTACCGCCTGACCCGCGCTTTTGGCGGCAGGGGCCTGTTGAGCAAACACCGGGAAAGTGAGCACAGCAGCGAGAAGGCAGATCAAAGCGGTTCGCATAATGGGTCCGTCCTCAACGGATGAGAGTAGTCTACCTGATTCAACCAACATCATGGACTTTCCGAAGCGCATCGAGTCGGATGAAACATCGATATGCGCGGGAACAAAATTTTATTGCTATCGGTCACAACATCCGAATATTGGGTCGATCAGCAAGACTTCAAAATGTCACATCGTAAGGCTCCTCAGCGTCCTTAAGAGGCTTAACGATCATTACGGTCCCACGAACTACCTCTTACGGAGAGTTGATCATGAAATATTTGTCAGCGGACGAACCTCAGATAAGTGCAGGCCAGCAATACACGGTCAGGGCAATCAATAATTCTACGAAGCCCGGCAGCATGTGCGTCTTCCAGACATATCCGGATCCTGGCGTCGCGAGCGCCACGCCACTAGCGTGGTTATCCAAGTGGACCATTCAAGGGGTGACAGTCTTATACCAATGGACCGTTGACTATAATTTTGTCTGTGGAGAAACCGGCCCTCTTGTGCCGGGCGTGATATTTGACGCCAGTCAGATACTCAACGCCGATCTGCAGAATACCAACAAGGTCACGTTCACTCACGCAGGCGGCACCTATGAGTTTATCAACCAGACCAAAGGGCCGCAGCCGGGCACACTCTACGTCACGGAGGATATTACGATTCCCTGTGACGAGCAGGCTTCCGTCGGCATTGGCATGTCCGGGTTCGGCACGTTCATCGTGCAAGCGGAGCCGAATATCAACCTCGCATTCATGCCCTTCCCGCAGTATTTCATCGCATTTGGCGATTTCCAACAGGGCGAGGCCCTGGATCTCGCCACGATCAAGAATTCGGCCATGGTACCGTTTCCCAAGAACGTTTTTTCAATGACCGCGATCCTGAATCCAAACAATAGCTGGACGATCACTCCTACCGCGTCTGCAAACGACGCACTCACCGAGGCCCGCAGCAACGATCCCGATGCCAGATTTGGCGCCGACGGCATTCCCTATCTCCGTTTCTAAATAGAGGTAGTTGCCCTCGGGAGGACGGCTCCAAAGTCAATCAGGCCATTTTTGCCCGACTCTGTCCCACGGCACGTGGGAACCCGGGCGGTAAACCGGGAGAAGTGTTCAGACCCGGGTCAATGACGACAAAATGCCGCCGGCTTCAGCTCGGACGGACTGAATGACACCTGGCGGGCTGAAAATCATTTACTGCCATCGGGGACCAGCCAATGATGTGAAAAAGGTTGCGGCCCCGGAGGTTGAGAGTGGAAAAGAGGAAGAATTCGATTCCCATTATGGGAAGATCAGGAAGCAAAAACACCCGTTGACAAAGACTTTGGCTTTGACGCACAGCCCGCCCGAGGCCCCCGCACCGCTGCCGCACATGAGTCTTTTTCTCTTTTCATCGCGCACGCCAAGAATTCTCCAGCCAAGCGCATTGCGGCCCGGCGGTTCAAGTCACAAAAGATTTCAGCAAAAGTCACAGCCCTTTGAAATGCCTCGTCTTTTCCAAGCAAAGGATTGCTGGAAAGCGACGGCGAACTCAGATCGCTTGGTCCCAAGACCGCTCCATTTCCGCACAGACAATGTAGCCGCATCCCTCTGAGCTTAGCCCACTACGCGATGGCGCTCACCGGACAGGAGACGCCATTCCGGCTACTGGGGATTCGTGTCTAAAAAAAACCACGGGATAGACGTTGAGAAAGAATTACTGGGCAATATCGCGAAAGGGGAAGATCAAGCCTTTTGGGAGCTGTGGCCACAATATCGTGACTACATCTATCGTGTCTGCCTGCGGCAGATGCGCGGTAACGCCGCGGACGCGGAAGACGCACTGAGCGAGATCATGCTCAAGGCCCTGAGGAAATTGCCGGAACATGCCCCAAAGGTAACCAATTTCAAGGGCTGGCTGGCCCGCCTGGCGACAAACCATTGCATTGACATTCATCGTAGCCGATCACGCCGCGAGACCCAGGAAATTGGCCCCGACGAGTTTTCCCAATCCGGGATACAGGAGCCGGCTGCGGACTTCCACCTTCCGGAAACTTCTCCGGACCGGACCGACGAAAGGCTTGCGATTCATGGATTGACGGCGGCGCTCAGCGAGGCCTTTATTGCCCGATTTGCAAAGGAAAAATCGTATTCTGAAATCGCCGAGTTGCTCAACATCTCCGCCGCATGTGCCCGGAAGCGCGTCCAGCGGGCATTGGAGATCATCCGCCGGCAACTGCCCCCAGACGCCGGAGCCGCAGCATTTGCCGGAGCTGCATTTGTGCTTGGCCAGGAGAGTTCGCGCACGGACAGGCCGGCTACGCGGAGACTCTTACGGCGGACCTCTGAAGCACCTGTGACGATGCTGCTGGTCACCGCCCATTTGCCCGATGGCACGGAAGCAGACTTTCTGGCTGAAACTTATTCGGAGCGTCTGGTCCGTCCTGCCGAGGTCAGGAACCTGAGGCGCTATGTGAGACGGCACCCGAGCGGGTGGAAAAAGCGACTCGATCTAGCCCGCTGCTTTCACCTTCTCGGCGATTGGCAGGTCGCCGCACAAGAGTATGAGCGTGTTCTGCGGCGGCATCCCTGCCGGGAAGTCTGGTTGGAGTTTGCCGATTTGCAGCGCCGGTCCCAGCGGCTGCCGGAGGCGCGCGCAGCCTATTCAAGCGCTTTGCGCTGCCCCGGCCAAGCCAGCGACGATCACTACATTCAGGCCCAGATAGCGCTCTCCGGGCACAAATATCAGGCTGCTGAGGATCTGCTGCGGCAATCCGTCCTACTGCAGCCCAAAAATGCCCGAGCGGCCTATACTCTGTTGAATCTTTTGCATCAGTCGCAAAGGCCCTTTGACTTGCTGACCACCTGTGATGCATGGCTGGCCATTCACCCTGACGATCGCATCGGCTCAGCTTATCGCAGCATGAGTCTGGAAATGCTGCAAATGCACCATGCGGCTTATCAGAACACGCGGCTGGCCCTGGAGAAGGACGCTGGTAATCCGCTCTTGCTGCGACAAGCGGTGAGGTATCACTGTGAAAGGCAATGGCTCAAAGGCGACCAGGGAAAACAGACGCGGGCCTGGATTCGCAAAATGCTCAAGCTATTCCCCAGAGCAGCGGACACCCACGAAGCCCTTGCCCATTACCACATTGCGCGCGGAAACTGGGAGGCGGGCATTCAAGTACTGAGCGACTTTGTTGCCGAACATCCGCGCCATCCGCATGGGTGGATGAACCTGGCCATCTGGCTATCGAAAACCGGCGACCTCGATGGCGCCATAGAGGCAATCTTCACCGCTTGTGCCGATTCGGAAGGCGACGCCAAGGTCTATACAGCCGCCACGGAGATATTGGCTCATGCCGGCAGGCTCGACGCCATACCTTTCGTGGTAGATTCCATGCTCGCCCAACCCGCTCAGTGCTGGACGAAGTGGAGCGCAGCAGCCCAGGCCGTGGTGCTGCTCCCGGGCCAGGAAGGGCGCGCCATGTCTCTTTCACTCCAGGCCACCAGCCTCCAACCGCAATTGCCTGAAGTGTGGTGGCGTCACGGCCAGGTGCTGCGGAGCGCCAGCGACCCGCGCCAGGCAATCACGGCCTTCCACCGCGCGCTCAACCTGGTGTTTGCGGATACGGAAAAGCTGCTGGTGGTTCGAATTTACGTGGCCCTGGCGGAGGCTTATCAAGCTGCGGGTAATCAGGATGCCGCCTGCTTCTGGGCCCAAAAAGCGCAGGTAACGTTAGATGGAAGCCAGGTCGAATCCGCCGAATGCCATTACTTGCGCGGGCTATCGTGCATTTGCAGGGGCGATAGAGACGCCGGCCTGCAGGCATTCCTGGTAGCGCTTCGACACCGCCCGTATTATCCCACCAAGGCAAAAATCGAGTTGGTGTTGCGCTCGCATCGCATCCGTTCCGGGCGACCGGGGCGCAGGACTAAACGGCATGAACACTTTCACGCCCAGGCTGAGATCTTCCATCTCGATTGTGATTCACGTGAGTGCGGTTGATCATGGCCGCTTCGGCGCACACCACGGCTTCACCGTAGAATCGCCGACGGCTCCCACGATCTGATAAGCCCTTCCGCCTTCCCTGCAGCCCTGACCGTCTCACGGCCCACTATGGCAAGATGCGCCAAAATCCCAAAACAGGATAATCCATGCCTGAAATGGCATTCGACAACAAGACCTCACAATGTCACGCCAGACAGATCGCGAGCGTCCTCATAGGCAACTTAAGCCGTACATCAGTCACACAAAAATACCAACAAGGAGAGTCGATCCATGAAATATTTGCAAGCGGATGAAGAGCAGTTGAGCGCGGGCCAACAGTACACAATCAAGGCAATCAACAACTCAACCAACGCCGGCAACCTTGCCGTGTTCCAGCAAGACCCGGACCTGGGTGTCTCGAACGTCCTGTCTCTGGCATGGTTTTCCAAGTTCACTAACCCAAAGACCACGGTCAATTTCAGGTGGACCATTGATTACAATTTTGTCTGGTCGGAGACAGGCCAACTCATCCCGGGCGTGATATTCGACGCCAGCCAGACGTTCGCCGCCAATCTGCAGACCACAAACAAGATCACGCTCACCCATGCAGGAGGCGCCTACGACTTCATCAATCAAACCAAAGGGCCTCAGCCGGGAATTCTCTACATCACGGAAGACAGTACGATTCCTTTAAAGCAAGCTTCCGTGGGTATTGGCATGTCCGGTTTTGGCACCTTCGTGGTGCAAGCCCAGCCGAATTTCAACCTCACGTTCACTCCCCACCCGCAGTATTTCATAGCCTTCGGTGATTTCGAACAGGGTGAGGTCCTGGATATCGGTCAGATCAACAACCCGGCTGAGGTGGCGTTTCCTCCCGGCGTTTTTTCCATGACCGCCATCCTGAACGCAGACAATAGCTGGACGATCACCCCTACCTCATCCGCAAATGCCGCACTCGTGACTGCCCGCAGCGCCAATCCCGACGCGAGGTTTGGCCCGGACATCGTCCCCTACCTCTTAACCGCAGGTGGTGGCCTCACGGATCTCAAGGTATATCTCGGCAATGACGTTTATTTCAGCAAGAAAACGGGATCCAAGAAGGGGAGCGAAATCACGGTGGTCTCCAACACCCCACCGGACCAGGCGCTTGAACCCGGGGAAAACTATAACATCAAGGGCAAATCCGGCAGCAGCACATTCGGGCCGGTGACAGCGATGTACATGAGAAGGGAAGGTGGCAGCAAGTACATTTTCACTCAACAGTAGGAGCAGGAGATGCAGAGCCGCTCAAGGCGGCGCTCTCAACTCAGGCTTGTCCCCCGAACAGGTGGTGCGCAATTGGCATCATGGTTGCGCACCACCCTTACGAGCCATCAGCAGTACTTTCTCCACCAACTCATGCGGGATGTTGCGAATGTTTCAGTTGGACGCAGGCGAGCAGGAATCACAACTCGACGGAGATTATCAATACTCACTGAGAGTCTTCAACAATTCCAGCAATACCGGCGACACTTGCGTATATCAACAGGACCCCGATCTGGGGGTTGCGAACGCCATGCCCCTTGCCTGGATGGCCAAGCGAGGCCATCCCCAGACCACGATTGTTTTCCGCTGGTGCGTTCTCTACGACTTCGTCTGGTCAGAGAGCGGATTGCTGGCTCCCGGCGCGGTGGTGGATGCCAGTCAAACTTTCGAGGCTGACTTGCAGAACGCCAATCAAATCACGCTCACCTTCACAGATGGCGCTTATACCTTCATCAACCAGATGAAGGGGCCGCAGCCGGGGAAGCTTTATGTTCTGCAAGATCAAAGCATCCCGCTGAGACAGGCTTGTGTGGGGATTGGGATGTCCGGGCTTGGAACCTTTGTCGTGCAAGCCCAGCCAAACATCGGCCTCACCTTCACTCCCCACCCGCGTTATTACCTCACGTTCGGCGAATACCAGCAGGGAGAGGTGTTGGAGCCAAGCACCATTAACAACCCGGTTGAAATCCAATACCCAGCCAATATCTATTCAATGACCGCCATTCTGAATCCGGACAATAGCTGGACAGTCATGACCACCACAAGCGCCAATCACCAGGCCAATCTGTGATTCCGCAAGCTATCTGAGGCCTTACCAGCAGGGGCGTCGCCCGTTTCCGCGGCGCGTTAATGAATCCCAAGCGCCGCACGCGCCGGGCAGGTGGTTTTCAAAGCAGTGGCAGCTAAACATCCAAACCAATGGATTTCATGAGTTCGATGCCATTGCTGGTGGTAACCACCCCTTCCCGGAGGCGGTAATCGAAGTAGAGCTTGCCGGAATCCAGTTTTTCCTGAAAGTGAACGTTACGCACGCGATCGGGAAAAACTTCTACCAGCGAGGTGAGCGCGAGGTCGTGGGTGGTTACCAGGCCGATGGCGCCACTACGGATCAAGGCGCGAAGAACACCTTCCGCGCCGACACGGCGATCATGAGAATTCGTCCCTTGCAAGATTTCATCAAAGAGAAACAGGATGTGGGTCCGGGATGAGAGGTCCACCACTTGCCGGATGCGACTGATCTCGGCGTAAAAGTGAGAGACGCCCTTCTGCAGGGAGTCAGAGAGGCGCATGGCCGCCCCCAGAGCCACAGGTGAAAGCCGCAGACTCTGCGCCCGGACGGGCGCTCCCATCATCGCCAGGACAGCGTTTGTGCCGGCAACGCGCAACAACGTGCTTTTCCCAGACATGTTGGAGCCGCTGACCAGCAGCACCTGGTTCCGTCCACCCAGAGCAAGGTCATTGCGAACTGAGCTGGCAGCAGGCAACAGAGGGTGGCCCAGCTCCACACCCTCGAAACAGGGTTCTTGCGCGGCAGCGAATTCGGGGAATGGGTCTGCTGGATGTTCAAACTTGTATGCGCCCAGCGAGGCCAGGGCCTCCATCTGCCCGATGCTGTCCAACCAGGCGGTGACTCCGGGGCTGAATTTATCTCGCCATCGTTGCAGGGCAAAGCCCAACTGAACCGAGTACAGAAGCGGCACATCAAGAACTGCCACGAACATGTTGTGCCGGGAATCAGCGAGCTGCGAAAGCCTTGCCAGCCTAGCGATGCACTCCGAGGCAGGCAGATTTCCAGTGAGCAAGGCTGCCTGCAGAGCGCGCAGTCGCGGCGCATCAGACTTTTCTCTTTCAACACGCCTCAGAATGTGGGCGAGCGCCTCCAGATTCTTGCAGGCTTCGTCCAGGCTGCCGAACATCTGCGCAAGCTGTTTCCGCAGGGCAAGAGTGATGACGCCATTGGTGATGACAACCATCAGGAAGGGCGTCCAGCGGGCCATGAAGCCATACACCAGAGCAGGGATGGCAAACGCCGCTAATGCCAGAGTCGCTGGCCACCAGCGACGATAATTCAGAGCCATGTCCTCTTTGACCCAGTAGGCCAGCTTTTCTCCATCCGTGCTGACCAGTTCACTCTCACCCACGATGGCCAGGTCTTCCCTGAAATCCAGCTTAGAAGCCAATTCCTTGACGGCCAACTGCCGCTCCTGGACCTCCTCAGGCCCTGCCGGAGCAAGAAGCCATGCCGCCAGAGACGCCTTTCCCATCCGGGTGCGCGCCGTACAGAGGAGTTGAAACAGGCTGCCATCGCCCAGAATATCGAGATCGTCGGCGTACAAGTGGTCGGGGAGATGGAATTCCTGTCCGCTCTCACCGCTACCAGTCCACCGATCGTCAATTCGCGCCAAGCCACGACGATAAAACTCCGCCGCTCTCCTGGCCCTGGTTCGTGCCCGGACGATACGCCCGTCCCAAGTGCCAAGGCCGATGAAAACCAGCAGGCCGCCAGCCAGCGGGTACGATAGCGGGCCTCCCATCTTCTCGATCTTCCAGCAGAGCAGCACCATACCGGCAAAGAAAATAAGGCGCGCATTGCCCAGCCAAATGTGCTGTTTGTGGAATCGGCGGCTCTCTGTCTCTCGTTCCGCCACCCGGCGCGAGTATTCGGAGGCAGGCGCTGAAGGGATGGCGCCGTCGTGAGTATCCGTGGTCGAAGGTGTGTGCAACGCTCCGTTGGTTGGCGGCATTCTTTAGCTGATTTTAGTTCATAGGCTGTTGTCGCTCAGACTGGTCCGATTTCTGTTTATCAATACAATCGGAAAAAATGGAGCATTAAGGAAAAGAAGAAGTATAGCGAGCGGTGGGATTCGGCCTAAAGGTATGCACGTAGAGAGCCGGCAGAGCAGTCGAAACTCCATCGCATATCACATCCTTTTTCGCTCCCTTGCGTTCGATCATCATACCGGAACATGAGAGGAACGGCTTGAACTGTTTGCGGCCTGGCAGAGGTTCCTTTGTGTGAACGTCTCGTTTTCCGCATTTTGGACATTTCAGCAGCTCTGGAGTTTGAGAAACTTTTTCCAGTTGAGCCAAGATTTGGATAGTCTTGTTTTTGAGCGCCGCAACTGAAAGGCAGCAGTGAATCGTGCCTTTTGAGTCCAAAGTGAAATCCACCTTTCTAAGCTGATCGGATTTCTCAGTATCAAAAAAGCCGCGGGCAAGGGACGCATAGGCCGTCGCAGTGAAACCTGTGTTCAACTGACGCGAGTACCTGTTGCCAAGACTTGAGGACTTGGTTTTCGTAAAACCATTGCTAACAAGAACGGATTCGACATCTATGATGTTCATAAGGAGCGTGAAAATTAAAATGTTAGCATGACGACGTGTCAGCGTAGCGTATTTGATTTGTCCGTTGTAAGCACTTTTTATTTCTTTTGTTCCCTTTTGTGCGCTGGGTTGAATTGCGGTACCATTCCCGCGAAATCTCCATTGCACACTTCCAAAGATTCAATAGCGGTCAAATCGAAGGAGCAGCGTGCATAGGCTCGGCTAAAATTGAGAGATGATGTTAAAGAACGGAAGAAAAGAACGGTTTGAACGCCTTACCCAACGGAGGGCGGGTGCCTGGGAAACCAGTTCACAGGATTTCCTCCGCTTGGCTGGACGGCTGTTCCGAATGTCCAGAGAAGAGGCTCGTTCTTCGCGGGATCAAAATCACTCTGATTTTACCTATGCTGGTGTGCCGCTACTTCTGGCAGCGGTGCAGTCATTCATCATTGAGTATGAGGGCATGTTGAACTTACAACCGCTTCCCGACGAGCTATCCGCACCGCGTGGCTTGGCTGTACTCTTGGAATCTCGCTACAGTGTAACTGGTGATCTTTTGGAGGACATTCGTGAATTGGTTGAGATTCGCAACGAAATCATTCATCCAGTTCCGTTGCCGCCAGGGACGCCTGACAACTGGCCGGATTATCTGAGACGGATAAAACAAAGAGGACTGCTCTCAACAACAGGAGACCCAAAGGCAGACTACATCATGCTTTCTCAAATTTCATCTCACAGACTCTTCGAATGGGCGGTTGAGGTCACGAAAGAGATATATGAGGTTATTGTTTATTCCAATCCCGACAAAGTACTAATGTTCGAGCCTTATCTTGATTACAACTTTCAAACCCTGTTTGGGTAGGAAATTGGCGGCCCCACAAGTCATAGGTCCAACGAGGCTTCCACAAGGAGTGTGATATGCAGTCAGTTCAATATGACCCTTCTGTTCTTCAATTCCACGCTGCCGAGTTGTATAGGCGGGCCAAGTGGATCGCATGGGGCACGGCTCTACGCTATGGCGCGGCAGCTTTTCTGATCGGAATTGCTGTATCTATCATTCTTGGAAGAGAGCAGGTCTTCGCAGATTCCTCAACTTCAACCCTGATAGTGGCGGTTATCGCACTTGTCGGTTCACTCATTGGTTTCGATGTCGGCACGGGAAGGGCGTTTCGATTCAAGCTACAAGCCCAGCAGATTCTCTGTCAGGTGAAAATCGAATTGAATACACGTGCTGCATCGGAAGTGAAAGGAATCGCAACGAGTGCCGGCGCGTAGAATGGTCTCATGTCTTTCCAGCCGCGAATTCCTACAAACTTTGGGCGGTAGGAGCACGAGCAACTTGCGATCTTCGGGGTTTGGATCATTCATGGCGGAAGCGTGTGAGAGTCGAACTCACCAGAGCCAGCAAAGCTAACTCTCGCCGGTTGAAGACCGGAAGGGCCACCGGACTCCATGCGACTGCGGTCCACTCTTCACTTTTTTATCTTTTGCGACTTGCCGGGCTGTGCCGCACGTTTGTTCAGGCGGCGGTTTCGTGAGAACTCCTGACAGCGGCGTGGTCAGGTCAAATAGCGTCGGGATCTTTCGACTTCGCGCTGGAGAGCTTCTCTCAGCGATGGCGGAACACAGGCGCTCCGCTCAAGATGACAGGGGTTAAATTACTTTATCGGGCGGCCGGGTCTCTCCATTCTTTCATCAAGGGTATGCATTCTATTGTGGCCAGGGAAGGCAAATTGATGTAAAGTTCGTAGCATATTTTCACGTAAGATGAAGTTTAGAATTGGAACCATCACGAAGGGCGGCCCTCGCCGTCGGCCGGTGTGGCAGCCGAGTAAGGTCTCGCGTCTAATGGACTTCTTCAGACGTTTTGGGAAGCAACTCACATTTAGACGCGCAGTACTTGCCATCTTCATTTTGCCGCTGCTGTCCTACATCTATCGTGAGGTCAATCGGGACGCTCTCATCATAGATCCTATTAGTGTCCCTAAGCGTTTTGAAGAGAATGGACTTACGCCTGAAGTGGTGGCCAACCGGATCGGTGATGCACTACGCCAGATCGAGCTAAGCACGCAACGCCAGATGAAGAAGGACAGTCTCACGTCGTTGCACAATGAGGGATCAACGCCGGATGGAATGATACGAGCAACGGCGGCAGGTTTATTAACCGGGATGAAAATGGACAATTTCATGTCGCTGCACGATGAGGGATCAACACCAGATGTGGAGATACCGGGAACAAAACTGGGGTTGAAGACGCTCGTCGAGATAACGCGGGCCGTCTTCGGAATCCATCCAAAGCACGTCAGCGGCGACATCGTGAATGTCACGACCGGCGAATCTCTAGGTGCTAAACCGCAGGTCGAGATCACCGTTTATGTTACGGAGGGCAGAAAGAGAAGTAAGGCGGGCACTCTTGTCAGGAGTGCCGATGACATTGGCGTTCTCACGCAGGACACCGCAGAAACGATTTTAAGGCAATTAAACCCGTACATACTGGCCGCGAACTATGTCAACTTGGCCGACGGGTTCTATGAAAAGAAAGAATATGACGAAGCTATTATCCAATATAGGAAGATCATTGATCTTGGTGTGAAAGAAGCCCTTGCTTACAACAACTGGGGCAACACGCTCTATCATCAAAAGAAATACGACGACGCCATTGCCAAATATCAGAAGGCCGCCGAAGTCGACCCCAACTATGCGCCCACATACTATAACTGGGGTGGGGTGCTCTATGGCGAGAAAAGGTACGATGAGGCTATTGCCAAGTATCGGAAGGTCATTGATCTTGATCCGAAAGAGCCTCTTGCTTACAACAACTGGGGCAGTCTGCTCAATGATCAGCAAGAATACGACGAAGCGATCACTAAGTATCAGAAGGCCATCGAGCTAGATCCGAGGTACGCCGCTGCTTACTACAACTGGGGTAACACACTTTATGACCAGAAGAAATATGCCGAAGCTGTGGCCAAGTATCAGAAGGCCATTCAGCTCGAGCCGAAATTGGTGTTTGCTTATGTCAACTGGGGCCTCGTGCTGGATGAACAGAAAAAGTACGACGAGGCGATCGCGGAGTACGAGAAGGCCATTGAACTCGATCCTACACTAGCTCTCGCGTACATCGGATGGGGCATTGTGCTGCGCGAACAGAAAAAATACCCCGAAGCCGTCGCCAAATATCAGAAGGCTATTGAACTTGATCCGAACGACCCATATGGATATATGAACTGGGGCATTGTGCTGGAGGAACAAAGGAAATACGACGAAGCCATCGCCAAGTACAAAGTTGCCGTTCAGCTAGATCCCAGAAACTCGGATACGTGCCTAAACTGGGGTCTCGCGCTCACGGAGCAAAAAAAGTACGCCGAAGCCATCGCTAAGTATCAACAGGCGATCGAACTCAATCCGAGGAACGCGGCCGCGTATAACAGCTGGGGCATGGTGCTCAGAGAGCAGAAGAAGTACGCCGAAGCTGAGAAAAAATTTGCTAAAGCCCGCGAGCTTTCTCAATAGCAATCAGCACGGAAACAGGTGGCATTCAGACTGCAACGAATGGCGGAAGCGTGTGAGAGTCGAACTCACCAGAGCCAGCAAAGCTAACTCTCGCCGGTTTTGAAGACCGGAAGGGTCACCGGACCCCATGCGCTCCCGCGTCTGTTCCAGTTTACAAGAAGAAGTCACTTGGGCCGTTACGCCAGGGATTACGAGAAAAAGTAACCCCAAAAGCGACAAATTTGAACCCACAAATCTCGATCCATAACCCGGACTGAGAGGCGCATGGCCGCCGGTTGAGTCGCCGGCCCGGGTCAACTAACGAATCACGATTCGCGGAGGCGCAGCATCTCTAAAAATGCCCTGATTCCTCCGGTCCTCCGGAATCCGCGCCAATCCAGGGGATTCCTCTGCCGGAGGTTGCCGGAGGAAGGTAGGATTCCTCCGGTTTCTGCGTCCATGTTTCATGGCGCAGATGGTGGTTCCTGCCCGAGCGGCAGGCGCAGGATAGCTAATTGGGATTTGCCGCGCAACTTTAGTGCACCTAAATCTTCCCTTCATTTTTCAGTAACTTAGAGGGCAAATTAAAAAAATTGTAAGCGGATCATTTGGCAATCGAGTCAGAGCCAACGTCACAATATTGAGAGGGATTTTACCCCGGCAAAGATGCCCCCGGGGGCGCCTCTACCCCACCACGCACAACAACGGCGCGTGTCGGGGGCCCCGGCGGCTGCGGTCCACTCTTCACTTTTGTCTTTTGCGGCTTGCCGCGCTGTGCCGCACGTTTGTTTCAGGAAGGCGGTTTCGTGAGGACTCCCTGCAGCAGCATGGTCAAGGCAAATAGCCTCGGGATCTTTCGACTGCGCCCGCCGCGGCGGGCTCCGCTCAAGATGACAGGGGTAGGCTATGACACCGCCGCCGGCTTCTTAGCTTTGCTTGTGTGCTGATCCCGCTTCACATGCCATCGTAATTGGGGCCACCACCGCCTTCCGGGGGCACCCAGGTGATGATCTCGTAGGGGTCCATGATGTCGCAGGTCTTGCAGTGGACGCAGTTGGAGGGGTTCAGGTGGATGGCTTTGCCGTGGGCCGCATCGGCGGCATCTTCCATCTCATACACATTCGCCGGGCAAAAATTCTGGCAGGGATTGCCAAACTCCACCACGCAGCGAGTGTTGCAGATGTTGGTGTCATGGATGACCAGGTGCGAAGGCTGGTCTTCCTCGTGCTTAGTGCCGGAGTGGTAGAGGTCAGTGAGCTTATCGAAGGTGAGCTTGCCATCGCCCTTGGCGCGGCCCAGAATCTGAGCGCGCTTGCCGCCATCTGCCGGGAGCTGGTCCAGGTGCTTCAACCGGAGGTGGCCTGCTTCTGAGGGATAAAACTCATGCAATCCACGGCCGCCGGTGATCTGTTGCAGGCCGGCGTGGAACAGCGCGGGAATAAGGCCATTCTCAAAGGCCTGGTGAAAGTTGCGCACTTCATACAGCTCTTCCCGCACCCAACTGGCGTCAACTTTGTCTTTGAACTGCTTGAGCTTGGACTCGCCAAAGTTGTTTTCCGTGAGTGCCTCGAATGCGGTCTCCGCCGCCAGCATGCCGCTCTTGATGGCCAGGTGAATTCCCTTCTGGCGCTGAGAATTCAAGAATCCGGCTGAGTCGCCGACAATCATCCATCCATTGCCGCCCAGCGGAGGCATGGAGTACCAGCCGCCCACGGGCATGGACTTTGCGCCGTAGCGGATCATCTTTCCGCCCTCAAACAGGTGCGCGATGAAGGGATGTTTCTTGAACTCCTGCAGGACGCGCTGGGGATCAAGACGCGGATCAGCGTAATCCAGTCCAGTCACGTAACCCAGCGAAACCAGGTTGTCGCGCGAGCCATAGATCCAGGCGCCGCCATAGTCCTTCATGGAGAGCGGCCAGCCTACGGTATAGATGACCTCACCTTTGCGGATCCGCCCGCTGGGAACCTCCCACAGCTCCTTCACACCCACGCCATAAACCTGCGGGTTGCGGCGGCCCTTATCCAGATTGAGGCGTCCGACGAGCTGTTTGGTCAATGATCCGCGAGTGCCTTCGGCCAGCACCGTGACTTTGGCTTTGAGGTCATAGCCCGGCTCAAAGTTGGATTTCTTCTGGTTCTGCTTGTCTACGCCTTTATCGTCTGTGCGAACGCCAGTCACGTGATCGCCGTCAAACAGCAGCTCCGAACCGGCGAAGCCGGTGAATATGGTGATGCCCGTCTGCTCAACCTTCTCGCCCAGCCACTTCACGAAGCGATTAATGGAGATCACATAGTTACCGTGATCGCGCATGGGCGGCGGAGTGATGGGGAAGCGGTATTCCTTTTTTGCGCCCAGGAAGTAAACGCCCTCGTGGGAAACCTCGGCGTCCAGCGGCGCCTCAGAGCGCCAGCCCGGCAGGAGCTCGTCCATGGAACGCGGATCGAGCAGAGCGCCAGAGAGGCAGTGCTGACCTATCTCACGCGCTTTTTCCAGAACGTAGATATTTTCCTTGCTGAGCTGCTGCTCAGGGTAGCGATGATTGTGCTGGTCAATGAGCTGGGAAAGATGGAGAGCGCAGGCCATGCCGGATGGCCCGCCGCCAACGATGACAACATCGGCCTCCATCTGCGGCCGCTCGATTCCTTCAAGAGGTTTGCGGAAATAGATCATGTCTTAGCAATTAGCAAATGGCAGTTAGCAGTTGGCCCTTAGCCTCAATACTGTTCACTTAAAGAGTTTGGAACCTTTTGAGTCAATGGCAAAAACGCAAGGTCCCTCCGATTTACCCCCGCTGACGCGTGGGTAAACCCTCGGGATGACGAACCATTTTTGATCGTTCACCTTAAGTGAACAGTATCGCCCTTTGCCTTTAGCTCGATCCTTGTTACGAAAGCACCGTGAGCGGTTCTAATCTTGTCTCCTGATGACGCGCCAACTCAATGTCCCGATGATCCCATCACGCTTTTGCTTTTTTCACTTCTTCGGTCAGGGCGGGAACTATGTCGAACAGATTGCCCACCACACCTATGTCAGCAATCTCAAAGATGGGGGCTTCCGCATCTTTGTTGATGGCAATCACGCTACGCGCGCCTTTCATGCCGACAATGTGTTGAATGGCGCCGCTGATGCCAATGGCCAGATAAAGTTTGGGCGCAACCGTTTGCCCGGAGCTGCCGATCTGGCGATCCATGGGAAGCCAGCCGGAGTCGCAGATGGGACGCGAAGCGGCGATCTCTCCGCCCAGTGCGTCCGCCAACTGCTTCGCCAATTCAATGTTCTTCTGTTCTTTGATCCCGCGGCCGACGGAGACAATGATCTCCGCCTGGGTGAGGTCTACAGCCTGTTTGGCCTCCTTGAAAGGCACGTCCGGCTGGGTGCGGATCACATTCTCAGCAATCTCAACATTCACTGTTTCCACCGGAGCGGCAGAGGCTCCGGCTTCGGCCTTATCGCCGCGGAAAGCGCCGGACTGGAAGGTGGCAAAGTGCGGCGGGTCGCAAGCAAAGGTCACATCGGCGGCAAATTTGCCCTGAAACATCTGCCGCGTGAACAAGAGCTTGTCACCCTCTTTGCGGAAGCCGATGGCGTCGCTGATGAGCGTGCGGCCCAGGGCCGCGGCCAGTTGCGGAGCGAAGTCGCGCACCTCATAGGTGTGGGGCATCAAGACCAACGCGGGCTGCTTCTGCTGGATGAATTGCTTGAGGGCGGCAACCACGCCATCCGGGGTATACCGGGCCAGCCTGGCGGATTCGATGGCATAAACCTTTGCCAGCTTCTTGGCCGCCACCTCGCCGGCTACGCCGGCAATGCCGCTGCCGAAGACAGCGGCTTCCAAAGTCCAGCCGGTTTCCGCTGCAATTGCCTGCGCCGCGGTTACAGTCTCCCAAGAGACGCGATTCAGTTTGCCTTCATGCTGCTCGACGATAACCAGAATTGAATTTGCCATTTATTTTTTCAGCCGGTTCTTTTTATTAAATCCTACAGCCATCAGCAGGAGCGCAATCACCACGTCCAGGCCAAAGATCACTCGCATGAAGATGTTGCCGGCACGGATGTCCCATCCCACGAACACCCCCCAGCCCATCCCCGCAATCAACATCACGATGCCCACCACAATCAGGGTCGAGCCGGTTTCACGCTGGGTTACAGGAAGATAATTTCCGCCTTCCGGATCGTATTCCATTCGTTCCATGGCTTCCTCCTCAAATCACGCGGACCTCATTGCGGAGCCTTTCCACCAGCTTCTTGGCCACTTCCCCTGGTGGACCTTCCAGCATTTCCGTCTTCTTGCTCTTCTGCGGAACGTAAAGTTTTTCAATCTTCTGCATGTTCTCGCCCAGAGATGACTTGACTTCCTCCAGGCTTACTTTGCGCAATGGCTTGTTCTTGGCCTGCTTGATGCCCAGCAGCGTGGCGTAGCGCAATTTATTAATGCCCGATTGTATGGTCAGCACTGCCGGCAGCGGAATATTGACATGCTGAAAGAATCCAGCCTCCAGCTCGCGCTTCACACGGATGCCACCATCGCTCTTCTGGATTTCCATGATGATGGTGGCGTGCGGCCAGCCGAGCAGTTCCGACATGATGACGCCGGTCTGGGCATAGCCATAGTCGTCAGATTGCAGGCCGGTGAAGATGAGATCGAATTTTTCATCCTTCACGGCGGCCACAAACGCCTTGGCAATATTCATGGCATCCATGCCGACAAAGGCGTTATCTTCAAGGTGAATGGCGCGGTCAGCCCCTTTGGCCAGCCCTTCCCGCAGCACCTGCTGGGAGCGCGCCGGACCGGCGGTGATCACCACCACTTCACCTGTATGCTTCTCTTTTTGCCGCAACGCTTCTTCCAGCGCGTAAGCATCGGGCTCGTTGACTTCGTAAGAAACATCTTCGCGGATCCAGGCGCCGCTTTCATTCAGCTTGAGCGGGGCATCCTTCTGCGGGACCTGCTTCATGCACACAAGAATCTTCATCGGCAACTTTCCTTAGATGCGGGGAACTGTGAGAGAAACCTGCAAGTATAAATGAGAGGGAGAGATTCCACCATCAACGCCACGGGCTTTCGGCTGATTCGAAACGCAGGAGAACCGCTCCCAATTGGATCGGTCTGCGCTCAGAGCGGTGCTGAGTATAATTGGCGGCTGAGGGGCAGTAGAAATGATCGACCTCGATCCGTTAATCGACCTTGTCTCCGAGATGGCCACCGCCTGGCAGAGCGGCCTGCGTCAACTGCGACAGGCTGTCATCGCCGCGATTGTTTTCGTCCTTGTTGCAATAGTGCTTGTTGTTTTGGGCGAGTTCGGACTTCTGCCTGCAAGAGTTGCCAAGCCAATAGGCGGCATCTTCGGTGCGCTTGGTGCGCTGCTTGTTTTGAATGACAGAGCGTTCAGGTTACCGAGTACAACGACGAGGTCAATATCGATGGCATTCCATCCCGCCTTCTTAACTGAACAGTATTGTGGTAGCCCTGGCGGACGTTTTCATGCGACAAGTGGCTTGAGATCGTCCCACCAGATACCCTGTTGACGCGTCAGCACGCCCACTGAGCGACGTTGGGACTTTGACTGGGGTTTGGGGGCTTGGGACGCTTTGCGGGAAGGCTAGAACGAACGTCTGCGGGTTTGTTATTCCGGCAACCCACCCGCAAATAATGAACACGGCGCTCTAATCTTGCCCCGGTGACTTGTTCCCTATCAGGTTTGCAGCACTCCAACTTTGAATTCGGGGATGTCCGGGTTCAGGCTTGCCGCCTCCAGCGCGGTGATCAACGCCTGGCGTGTCTCCAGCGGGTCGATGATCCTGTCGAGCCACAAGCGGGCAGCACCGTAGCGCGGGTCAGTCTGATGATCGTAGGTTGCTTTGACGGAGTTGAAGAGTTCCCTTCTTTCTTCCTCGCTTAACTTCTTGCCGCCGCGCTCGAGTTGCTTGATCTTGATCTCCACCAGGGTTCCGGCGGCAGAGGCCCCGCTCATGACCGCGTAGCGCGCTGTGGGCCAGGCAAAGACGAAGCGCGGATCGTACGCCTTGCCGCACATGGCATAGTGCCCTGCGCCGAAGGAGCCGCCAAGAATCACCGTAATCTTGGGCACCACGGAGTTCGATACCGCATTCACCATCTTGGCCCCGGCCTTGATGATTCCGCTCCACTCGGCATCGCGGCCCACCATGAAGCCGTTTACATCGTGGAGAAAAATCAGGGGGACCAGGTTCTGGTTGCAGTCCATAATGAAGCGCGCGGCTTTTTCCGCGCTTTCGGTATAGATGACACGGCCAAATTCCACGCGCTTTTCGGCGGAATGCCGGTCCGTCTGCTGCACATGCTGCGCCTGGTTGGCCACGATGCCCACGGAAAATCCTCCGATGCGCGCATAGCCGCAAATCACAGTCTTGCCGTACTCGGCTTTGTATTCATCCAGGCGGCTGCCATCCACAATACGGGCAAGAATCTCTTTCACATCGTAAGGACGCCCTGGATCGGATTCGAAAATGCCGTAAATCTCTTCCGCCGGGTAAGCCGGATCTTCGCTCTTCCTGCGGTCAAAGGGAGCTGTGGGCTTATGTCCCATCCGGGCAACCAAAGAACGAATGCGTTCCAGGCAGAGATGATCGTTGGGCTCGCGATAGTCCACGGTGCCGGAAATCTGAGCGTGCATGGCGGCCCCGCCCAGCTCCTCCGCTGAATACTTGGCGCCGATGGCTGCCTGCACCAGGGCCGGTCCGGCCAGAAACAGGCCGCTACCTTCAGTCATCAGAATGGTGTCGCACATCACAGGAAGATATGCGCCTCCGGCCACGCACATCCCCATAATCGCCGTGATCTGGGGAATGCCCATGGCAGACATGACGGCATTGTTGCGGAAGACGCGGCCAAAGTCGTCGGTATCAGGAAACACATCTTCCTGGAGGGGAAGAAAGACGCCAGCGGAATCCACCAGATAGATGGTGGGAATGTGGTTCTCAATGGCGATATTCTGGGCGCGGATGACCTTCTTGGCCGTCATGGGAAAGAATGCTCCGGCTTTGACGGTGGCATCATTCACGATGAGCATGAACAGCCGTCCGTGGACGCGGCCCAGGCCGGTAACCACTCCAGCCGAAGGAGCGCCGCCCCATTCTTCATACATTTCAAAGGCGGAGTAGATCCCCAGCTCAAAGAACTCGCTCTTGGGATCAATGAGCAGGTTGATGCGCTCACGCGCAGTGAGACGTCCTTTGCCATGCTGCGATTCGATCCCTTTGGCGCCGCCTCCCTGGCGGATCTGCTCTTCTTCACTGCGGACGGCAGAGACCAGCTCCGCCATGCTGCGCATGTTCTTTTCAAAGCGCGCGGAAGTCGCGTCAATCCTGGTAGCGAGTTTGTTGATCAGCTCAGTCATTGTGTCGAGGGCAAACCAGCTAGGGTAAATGAGAACACAGCACTCAGCAATCAGCCTTCAGTCCGCGGACGGTCTTGGCAGTCCGTCAAAGCGTCGTGGGCATGGAAACGAGAAGTTCAAATACCTTACCAGTGATGACGGTGATCAGACTGATTTCGACTGATAAGACCAAGGAGAAAGTGAGATCGCCTGGAAAGGGGATTTTTTCGCACATTCTCAGCATTCAGCCAAGGGAACATCAGCAGAAGAGCTCTTCGTGGAATCGGATGATCTAGTAATGGGGTGATCGGAAGGCAAACTTTTTTGAGCCGCGGATTGCTGATTGCTCTTCAGTAAAAATCACTACAACTTAGAAAGAATCCGCAGGTGGGGCAGGCCATCTTGCAATGGGATTCGGTCATTTTTGATCCGCAGGTGGGGCAAAAACTGGAAGCATCTGGCGTTTCCGCTCTGGGCTTTTTTTGTGCGTTGTGAAGAGATTCATCTGCCATGGTTCGTTTACGGTTCATTGTAGTTGGGCTTTACTGCAGTTGGAGTTGATTTTTGCCCAGGATCAGTTTTATCACCTGTTGATCCGTAGTAAGGTTTCCTCGGGATTCACTCTCCACGGCAACCAGCATGGCTTTTTGATTCATCTCACCTTCCAGTCGCCGCTTTCGCTTGCAGCGCTGAGACTCATGCCTTTGTGAAGATTACTATCTTTGGGCTCACGATCTCCTCCTCCTGGGGCAACGGCCATGCCACGCCGTACCGCGCCATTCTTCGGGCCTTGCACCGCACGGGCCACCAGGTACATTTCTTTGAGAAAGACGTGCCTTATTACAGTTCGCGCCGTGATTTTGAAAGCTGCGATTACTGCAAGCTCACGCTCTATCCTGGTTGGACCCAGGTAAGAGAGCTTGCTCTGCAGACAGCAGATGAGTCGGACGTTGTCATCACGGCGAGCTATCTTCCTGACGGCCAGCGCATTTGCGATGAGATATTGGAACTGGACCGGCCACTACGCGTCTTTTACGACCTTGATACTCCCATTACGCTCAAGAATATGAAGAATGGCGGCGTGGAATATCTCCGTGCAGACCAGATTCCCGCTTTCGACCTGGTGCTTTCTTTTACGGGAGGCAACGTCCTTCAGGAACTGGAGGAAGAGTATGGCGCGCGCATGGTCCGCCCCTTGTATGGATGCGCTGATCCTGAGGTTCACACCAGGGTGAAACCAAGCGCGGAGTTTGCCTGCGACTTGAGCTACATGGGAACATTTGCTCCCGATCGCCAGCGCAAGCTGGATCAGCTTTTTCTGGAACCGGCGCGCAGGAATCCAGCCAGCCGGTTCCTGCTCGCCGGTCCACTCTATCCGACGCATTGGCAGTGGCCGGACA
Source organism: Candidatus Angelobacter sp. (assembly GCA_035294925.1). GTDB lineage: Bacteria > Acidobacteriota > Terriglobia > Terriglobales > Acidobacteriaceae > Angelobacter. The sequence continues at coordinate 57,143 of DATGJZ010000088.1, forward strand.
ACATTCGCAGAATTGAACATGTAGCTCCGGAAGCGCATCCACGGTTCTATTCTTCTTCCCGCATCACCTTAAACATCACGCGGGAGGAGATGGCGCGCAACGGCTGGTGCCCTTCAGGGCGCTTTTTTGAAGCTGCTGCCTGCGGCACGCCGCTGATCACAGACTGGTGGGAAGGGTTGGAGAGTTTTTTTGATCTGGAGCGCGACCTGCGCGTTGTAACCACACCGGACGAGGTAGAGGCCGCACTGAACCTGCCGTATGGTGAACTGCTCGCATCGGCTGAACATGCCCGCGCACGCACACTTGAGGAGCATAGCGGCGAGATGCGGGCGAGACAGTTGCTGCAATACTTTGAAGAAGCACAATCCATGACGCACTGGAAGGCGGCCGGTGAAGAGGTGGCATCATGATCGGCATCATTCCCGCAGCGGGCGCAGGGGAGCGTATTCAGCCGCTAGGCTGCTCGAAGGAACTATTGCCGGTGGGCTCGCGTTTCCTGGACGGCGTGGAGCGCCCCAAGGCCGTCTCTGAGTACCTGGTGGAAAGGATGATCGCTGCCGGCGCGGAGCAGATTTGCATGATCATCTCCGCCGAAAAAACCGACATTGTAAAGTACTACGCCGAGCGCAACTATGCGGCTGAGATCTTCTATGTGGTGCAACAAAGGCCGCAAGGACTTTGCGATGCTCTGTTCCGTGCCGAACCATTTGCCAAAACCCACGATCAAGTCCTGATTGGCCTTCCCGATACCATCTGGTTCCCGGAAAACGCTTACCGGCCGGCCCTGGACCTGGGTCAATCCGACTGCAACCTGGCCCTTTTTCCAGTTACCAATCCTTCGTTTTTTGACGCAGTAGTTTGCGATGAACTGGGGTATGTCCGCGAGGTGCAGGTCAAAGAGAAGGACGCCCGCTCCCACTGGATCTGGGGCGCGGTCACGGCCAAAGGAGAATCATTTCACCGGCTTAAGCTGCTTTGGGAGGCGCGCCACCGGGCTGACGAATATCTGGGCGATCTGCTCAATGCATTCATCGCCGCAGGCAACATAGTCCAAGGCAAGTATAGTGGGGAAGTCTATATGGACGTAGGTACGCTGGATGGGTACCGGAACGCCCAGGATTACCTGCGGGCACAAGCGAAGAAACTGCAGGCTGCATGATTCGCACGGCACCAGAAACCGAGGGAAGAACTATGTGCTGGTGCGCAGTATGTCGCGAATTTCGCGATTGATGCGTGCAGCTTCGCGGGTGGCCTGATCAATCATATCTGACCATCTCTTGCTGGGTTCATCCAGCTTGCCCTGGGCAAGCAGGTAAGAGGCCTGCATGATGGTTTCAATGGAATTGCTTAGATCGTGGGCCAGAGCCCGAAGCCTGGTATTGATTTCAGCGGGAATTCTTGCCGTGGTTTCCATCTTGGGTTGCGTACTCATAGGCTACTCCATATTAAAGACACTAAGGCCACCAGAGCCAGATTGACGTTTGGTTGGACGCAAATAATCGCCAATAAGTTGTTTATGAGACATGTCCCTGCGGACAACCCAAAAGGACAATCCAACCGTCGCTGGCCTTAAGAAATCTACCCAACTCGCCCGCTTGTGTTTAATCTCACGCCAGCTTTTAAAGCAAAGACCGAGCTAAATAAAGTTTTCCCCTTAAACGCGGACGCAAGGCACGAGTTCGCGGACACGGAAGTGGCAGCGAAAGTTACGGGAACGAGGGTCTTTGCCTCAACACATGAGCGGTGGCGTCTGCCGACGATCCTGACGCACCCGATGCAAGCCTGAAACAGAAATACTTTCGTCGCTCCTCCCCCCGGGATGCGAACCGGGGGAGAAGCGCATGCGGCGTTACGGCCAAATTCTGCTTTGTTCATTGGTTCTCAGTTTCTCTCTCACCAGTTTTGCCGGAACAACGTTCAAGGCCACAACCACCTTGACCGCCGAGACCGCGAATAATACCAGCGCGGCCAACAGCTTTCTTAGCCAGAGCAACGGCAACCTGGGAGCTGCCAACATCAGCAAGATGCCCATCCGCAACCTGCTCTTCCCGGGCTCCACGGCCAAGATCTATGTCCACCTCATGCCCTGGTTCGGCTTTGGCGATCATATGAATGTGGGCTACAGCTCCGATGATCCGGTCCAGGTGCAAAGGCAGGTGAACGACATGGTGAGCCGGGGTCTGGACGGGGCCATCATTGACTGGTTCGGTCAGGGCACTCTGACCCATGAGTTTGCTTCCTATAGCCAGGTAGTGCAGGACTTCATGCAGGACGCAGAACTGCAGGCCAACTTCAACTTCGCCATTATGGACGACGCAGGGTCGCTCCAAGCCTGCGCCGGCACGGCCGGATGTGACCTTACCCAGACTTTGATCAATGACCTCACCTATGCCTACAACAACTATGAGAATTCTCCGGCCTATCTCCATTACAACAACCAGCCGGTCGTGTATTTCTTTGGGGAAGAGGCCTATACGCTGGATTGGACACGGATACGGGCATCCGTCCCGGGCAATCCGCTGTTCATCTTTCGCAACACCGGAGGCTTCACTTCTGCGCAGAGCAATGGGGCCTTCTCGTGGGTCGCGCCGGAAACGGTGAGCAGCAGCGATCCCATGGCCCTGGGCTATCTCGATAATTTCGACAAGACAGCTCTGTCGCTGTTGCCTGCGTACTCGACCGAATCTGGGTATAAGGGTTTCAACGATGCGCTGGCAGCGTGGGGGACGGGACGCCTGATCCAGCAGCAGTGCGGACAGACCTGGCTGGCCAGCATGGCGGAAGCGGGCAGGTTCTATTCAGCGACCAAGCCCATGCTGGGCATTCAACTGGTCACCTGGAACGATTACGAAGAAGCCACCGAGTTGGAAAGCGGGATTGACAATTGCGTGACGCTGAGCACCCAGGCCAAGGGGACAGTGGTGAGCTGGAGCATTACCGGGCAGGCCAACACGCTGGACCACTATACGGTGTTTGCGTCCCAGGATGGGGAGAACCTAATGTGGCTGGCGGATGTTTCCACCAGCGTCAATAGCCTGGAGCTGGCGCAATTCCAATTGAATGCCGGCAACTACACGGTGTATGTGAAGGCGGTAGGCAAGCCTTCACTGGTCAACAAGATGTCGTCTGGGGTGAGTCTGGCCATACCCAACCTGCCGCCTGTGGCCGTGCTGAGTGTTTCACCCAGTTCAGGAACGGCGCCGCTTGCGGTAACCGCATCCACCGCCGGCTCAAGTGATCCGGACGGTAGCATTGCTTCCACGGTTATCAATTTTGGAGACGGCAGCGCCAGCGTGAGCGCCGCCAGCGCAAACCATAGTTACAGGACTGGCGGGACATACACCGTCACCGCAACGGTTACCGATAACCTGGGCGCAAGCACTACTAAGACCACAACCGTTTCGGTTATGGCAGTGCAGGCGTTCGCATTTTCCGGGTCGGATAACTCCGCTACCGTGGCGGCCGGGCAAGCAGCCACCTACAATCTCTCTCTCGGCACCAGGAATAGTGGATTTACTGGAACGGTATCCGTTGCCTGCGCCGGGGCTCCGGCGGGCACAACCTGCAGTGTAAGTCCGGCCTCTGTGAACTTTACCGCCAACGCGGTATCAACTCCTGTGACCGTGACGGTAGCCACCACAACGCAGGCCCGGTTAGCTCCTATCCTTCTCCTCAAGGGCTTGCCATTTACTTTTGCAGCCGTTTTTGCCGGAATTCTCGGAGGAGTGAAGAAAAAAGCTAAACGGGCTATGTTTGCGGTCCTGGCGGCATTTCTGATCTGCGGCGTGATCGGCTGTGCCGGGGGAGCAAGCAGCACCACACAGGCTCCAGCGCCGCTTTCCCCGACAAGCGCCACTCTCACAGTAACCGGCACGAGCGGCGGCCAGAGCGCCACCACAACTCTAATCCTGACTATCACCCACTGAGCCGATCCCGGCGCTTGGCCCCCAGCAGCTATCGACTAACTCATACGAACTGTCCCTTAAAGGCGGACACGAAGGACACGGTTCGGACACGACGGTAATTGGTGAGGAAACTGGCTTGTAATAAGGCCTTTCGTCTAGCCGGGATTAAGTAGCCGAGGGATAGCATGCGCACGCATCAAGGAAACGGATTGCTAAAAACGGATTACTAAACAAAGTCTTTCGGCCTCATCAGGATCAGGCGACAGCCGCACATTCAATCCTGAGAACGCACAAGTAGACAACCGAATCACTGCTGTCCTCAAGGGGACACACAAGGAGTACAACGTGCAACGCTACCATAAAATTCTGATTAGTTCATTGGTCCTACTTTTTTCTCTCATGAGTCTTGCAGGAACAACTTATAAGGCCACAACCACATTGGCCGTCGAGACCGGCAACAACACCAGCGCGGCCAACACCTTCGCCAGTCAGAGCAACGGCAACCTGGGCGCGACCAATATCAGCAAAGTCTCCACCCACACCCTGCTCTACCAGGGCTCCACGGCCAAGATCTACGTCCATGTAATGCCGTGGTTCGGGCCTGCCAACCACATGAATGTCGGCTACAACTCCGACGATGTGGTCCAGGTGCAGAAACAGGTCAATGACATGGCGAGCCGGGGCCTGGACGGGGCCATCATCGACTGGTTCGGCCAGGGCAACCTGGACCATGGGTTCGCCGCCTATAGCCAGGTGGTGCAGTACTTCATGCAAAACGCGGAACAGCAGGCCAACTTCAAGTTCGCGGTCATGGACGATGCCACTTCACTCAAGACTTGCGCGGGCACGGCCGGATGCGACCTGACCCAGACTGTGATCAACGACCTCACCTATGCCTACAACAATTATGAAAACTCTCCCGCGTACCTGCATTACAACAACCAGCCGGTAGTTTATTTCTTTGGCGAAGAGGCGTATACGCTGGACTGGACCCGGATACGCGCCTCGGTCCCAGGCAATCCGATGTTCATCTTCCGCAACACCGGCGGCTTCAATTATGCAGAAAGCAACGGGGCTTTCTCCTGGGTTGCGCCGGAGACGGCGAGCGGCAGCGATCCGATGGCCCTGGTCTATCTGGACAATTTCGACAAGACCGCGCTCTCTGTATCACCTAAGTACTCGACCGAATCGGGATACAAGGGATTCAACGACGCTCTGGCGGCGTGGGGATCCAAGCGCCTGATCCAGCAGCAATGCGGGCAAACGTGGCTGGCGAGCATGGCAGAGCCGGGCAAATTCTATTCCGCGGCCAAACCGATGCTGGGCATTCAGCTTGTGACCTGGAACGACTACGAAGAAGCGACGGAACTGGAGAGTGGGATCGACAATTGCGTGACGGTGAGCGCCCAGGCGACGGGGATGGTGGTGAGCTGGAGCATTACCGGGCAGTCCAACACGGTGGACCACTACACCATGTTCGTGTCCCAGGATGGGGAGAACCTGATGTGGCTGGCGGATGTTCCCACCACCACCAGCAGCCTGGACCTGGCACAGTTCCAATTGGACGCGGGCAACTATACGGCGTATGTGCAGGCGGTAGGCAAGGCGATGCTCAGCAACAAGATGTCCGCTGCGGTGAATCTCGGCACGACGACCCGCCAGCCCCCTGTTGCCGTGCTCTCGATGTCTTCTGCAGGCGGATACGCTCCGCTGATCGTGACTGGTAGCACTGCTGCGTCACACGATCCGTCTGGAACCATTACCAGCTCCAGCATTAACTTTGGCGACGGAACCACTGCCGCCGGTCCGAATGCCAGTCACACTTACTCAGCGCCCGGCGCGTACACAGTAGTCGCAACGGTTACTGACAACTTAGGCTCTTCGGCAAGCGCTTCGGCAGCCGTGACGGTGAAGGCGCCGCAGGTAATTGTCGGCAGTCCCACCAATGGCGCAAGCTCGGCTTCTCCGGTCCATGTTGTCGCCGCCGGCTTTTCCGGATTTCCGGTAGTCTCCATGCAGATTTATGTGGATGGGAAACTGGGCTTCACTACGGCATCGGCTACGTTGGACACCAACCTGGTCATGACTCCCGGCAGCCATGCGCTGGCGATCAAAGGCTGGGACAATTCGGGCCGCAGCTTCATGCAAACGGTGACTCTAACGGTCACTCAACCGGCAGGTAACCTGCCCCCTACGGTAGTGCTGGGCGTGAGTTCAGGATCTATCCTTACCGGGGGATACGTAACCGCCTCCACCAGCGGCTCGAACGATCCTGACGGCACGATCGTCGCCACCAAGATCGATTTTGGAGACGGCACAGTCGTGAATGCCGCCATCGCCTCTCACCAGTACACATCTCCGGGGACATTTACGGTGACCGCTACCGTCACGGACAATCAGGGTGCTTCCTCCACGGCCTCCACTCCGGTGGTCGTAAACCCGCAGTATGTTGGCATCAACAGCCCAATAAGCGGTAAAGTCAGGACTTCGTCTGTGCAGGTGACTGGGACTGGGCACTCCGGCTATCCGATCCTGGCTACACAGGTGTATCTGGATGGCGTGCTCAAATACAAGAACTCCAGCAACAGCGTGAACATCTCCCTCGGGTTGGCCACCGGCACGCACCTGATCGTGGTCCAGGGGTGGGACGCATCCGGCGCGACGTTCAAGGCCCCGGTGACCGTGACACGGTAGACGGGACAATCTGGATTGCTCTTAATTAGGTACTGGGCGAATAGCCGGGTACCTATTTTTTTTTTTTTGCGCATGCGAATTCCGGGAAACTGGAATTCATGGTCGGCCAGACGGACACGACGGCCGCTAAAGCGAACGCCCTCGGCTTCCAGGCGAAAGCGCTGTTCCAACCCCGACTCGCCTTGCAGGGCAATCCTTCCTCCGGCAGCCACCACGCGATGCCAGGGCAGCCCATGAGATTGGCGCAGCGCCCATACCACCTGACGGGCTGCGCCAGGATACCCCGCAGCCCGGGCAATTGCTCCATAAGTGGAAACCTTACCCGGGGGAATCTTCAGAATCATTGAGCGAATTCGGGGGAACATAATCGCAGTGAAGTTTTAATGGGAAACTTTGTGCGCGGTACCTTGCAGCGTGACGATCCAGTGCGCGCCTCCATCGTCAGAAAACTCGGTCTTGAAGCTTTCTGTGCCGGGAACAGAGAAGTCATTGGTGGTCCTGATCTCTACCTTCTTGCCGTTGGCTTCGTAGCCGCCGGGATAGGTCCAGATATCGCCATGGATGATGACGGTACCGTTCCAAGGCTGCTTGCCCGGTCCAGCCATACTGCTGATGGTGTAGTTACCATCTTTGCTGTTGTAGGAGAAAATGGAGAGCTGCGTATGCTGGCCGCTGGAGTCGGTGATATGTTGCTCACAGATCAGGAAGTTACTCTGCGGAGACCAACCACAATCGACATTTGAGGTTACCTTGCCCGCTTTGCTATAGGGCGTGTCAAAAAATGAGCCCTCACTGTGCCACTTTCCCACGAAGACGCCGAGCTTTTTGGTGGCTGCCTGCTCGTCCGCACTCCCGGCCTGCACCGAAGCGAACCCGCCCGCTGCAATTCCCGCCACGAAGATCCAAAGCGCTAATCTCTTGCTCATGATGACCCGATACCCCGAGGAATGATACAGCTTCCACCGCGTCTGAGGCTAGAATCGCGAAGAATTTGCATGAAAGGGGTACACGCTCAGAGCTGCAGCCCCGCCTCCGCAAAACCCCGGCGCACCTAAAGGCTTTTGCTCATTGTCTTTCCTGGTGCTTGTGATACGCTCACCACATTCCAGGAGGCAGCATGGCCCATTGGGTGGAAAGAGAAGGAAGGCGTGCAAATCGAAATCTGCTGATTATCAATGTGGTGCTCCTGGCGGGCGCCGTACTGATATTTGTTCTTGTTCCGAATATCGACTACCGGTCGGACTATGTGGGGATAGGCTTTGGGGTTGTGGTTGTGCTGATTACCGGGTGGAATTGCCTCAAAGCGATCCGCCGCAGCAGCGAGATACAAACCACCCCAGTCTGGCGGCACGCAGCGGTTTATGGAAACGTAGAACAACTCGCCGCGCAAATTGAGCAGGACCAACTGGCGGGCAAGACAAAATATGGCAAGCTGGTGCTCACGCCGGCGTGGGCCATCCGCAGGAGCCTCTTCACTACCTGGGTTTCTCCTCTCGCCGATCTGGCCTGGGCTTATAAGAAAGTTACCAAGCACTACACCAACTTTATTCCTACGGGCAAGACCTATGCGGCCGTCCTGGTGGGCCGTCACCGCCAGCGGATCGAAGTGCAGATGTCACAGAAAAAAACTGATCAACTGCTGGCCGACCTGGCCACACGCGTGCCCTGGGCCATCTTTGGATTCTCCAAGGAACTCGATGCGGCATGGAAAAAGGATCCCGGTGGGTTCGTGGCGGCTGTGGATTCCAGGCGCCAGCAGTTGGCAGCGAAGTCGGGGGCGGCAGGCAGCTAGGCCGTTGTGCGCGCGATAACGAGAGATGGGTTTCACTTCCACCCCATCACTCGCAACATCGGCGCGTGCCGGACTACGCGAAAAATTTCGTAATCGGGTAAGTTGCTAATTTGGTAAATTGAAAAATCAAACGCGAGATTTCTCGGCGCGAACGGGCTACCAAAGGTCCGAAGCTCCTGGCCAGTTGGCCCATTTGTTCACTCAGGCTTTTCGAATCAGCATTGAGTGTTCTTTCACCTGGGAGCCTTGGAAATTGCATGACAAACGGTCTCGAATGAGGTAAGTTTATGATATGGAAACCGTAAATGTGCAGCTACCTTCCGCGCTCCTAAAAGCTGCCGAGGTAGAGGATACGAATCTCTCACAGGAGGCAGCCCGATTGCTGGCGCTTGAGCTTTACCGTGAGGACAAGGTTTCCTTAGGCCGCGCCGCCGAACTCTGCCAGACTCCCCTGGCAACCTTCATGGACTTTGTGGCAAAACACGGCGTCCCCCCGTTGCGGTACAGCTTTGAGGAGTTGGAAGAAGAGCATAAGTCCACTGAGCGTCTGGGCGTGTGATCGTCGTCGCCGATTCCTCACCACTAATCATTCTGGCGAAACTTAATTGTTTTGACATCCTCAACCGGCTTTATCCGCGCCTCCACATTTCCGCCGAGGTGTACAGTGAGGTTGTGGTTGCCGGTACAGGATTACCGGGGGCTCAACAAGTTGCCGCATCCGCCTGGATTGAAGTGACACCGATCCAGAATCGAGCTGCTCTGTTGGCAGCTCAGACAAAATCCAGTCTTGGTGTTGGAGAACTGAGCACAATTGTACTTAGCAAAGAAATTCATGCTGACGCCGTCATTCTCGATGATTTCAAAGCCCGGAAATTAGCCAAGGATGAAGGACTGCAAGTTCGAGGCACAGTCGGAGTTCTAGAAAACCTGTACCGTCGATGTCACCTAGCCGACCTTCGCGCGGCTTTTCAGCAACTCTTAGTGCACGAGGTTTACATTGACCGAAGGTTGCTAAACCGCCGTTTGCACGCCTTGGGTCTCCCGCCCCTCTAACTCTGCTTCATCATGTTCTGCTTTGTAATGGAGCGACCCTCCAAAGCGAGAGGCTTCAACTGGGTTGACACTTGGGTAACCAGATGATACAAAAGCACTTATCGCCTCCAGAGATATGCAACCAGAGTAGATGTGGTAGCATCTGTTTATCATGTCCAAAACTACTGGCGACAAGGCTCGCTATCACCGGCAGCGTAAGGCGAAGGCCGGTAAGCGACAGAGATGGCGTCAACTCCGGCAATCCGTATCCGAGGGCAAGACCGCTCAGGAACGACATGCCGCGTCCGAACGGTGATCGATACCCAGCCGCACATGGCTTTCGTCCGGTAAGTGAGCAGCTCTCTTTGCAGCCTTCCTGCCGTCAGGAGGGACCACACATGGCACGATGGAACTCCCGCGCACTTCCCCACTGGGACCAGATTGTATGTCCCGAATGCGCTAACAATCTTGACCTGCAGGAGGATGATATCTCTGACGGAGAGATTGTCTCCTGCGCTGACTGTGGCGCCACATTCGAGGTAATGACCCGGCCCTTTGAACTCAGGCGGATTGAAGATCACGGCTCCGGCACGCGAACGGGTAGGCATCGTGCGGCAGCGTAGAGGAAGTCAAATCGGGACATCGCCCTGCTAGAGATGGAAAAGCTCACCGGCAGGACTCTTGCACGCTAGGGCTGGCCAGCCTTCTGCTTACCGCCAGATTCACCAGGAATCGCGAGTTCGGCATTCGCAGTGCCAATTAATCCGGTATGCGCATCGAGCACACCCAACCGCAACAGGTATTCGCCGGCGGGAAGATCAAAGGCAATCCGGCAGGGCAGGCCGGTTTGGAGGATTTTGGCGTAGCTCTCCGGCGGTAAATCCGCATCAATATTCTCGGCTTCAGTCTTAAGGGGTTTGCCGGGTTCTTTGGCAGTGAAAACACGGACGGCGCACTCCACCCTGGCGCGCTTTTTTCCGTCACTGGCACCGGAAAAACTCAAAGCTTGCGCGTCGATGGCAAAGGTGACCACCGTTTTCAGGCCGGTTTTCGGCGAAGGTGGCAGAATGCCGGCCATAAAACGCAACGCAGTCGAGATGGCAGCCTCGGGGCTGAGCGACAGACTAAACTCGGCTTCGCGCCGTTGCGGACTCTCTTGGGCGGAGTCTTCCTGATTCAGCGCGTAATAACCCAACCGATAGCGCAACTGCACTCCGGGACGGGTAACTTTCACGCTGATCTTCCGGAAACGGCCGTCCCAGGACTTGTTCTCCGGATAGTAACCGAGCGTGTAGTAGGTGGAACCATCGTCAATGCTCTGGCGAACAACATTGCCGATATCATTCCGATTGTAGAAAGCGCGGCCGCCCGTATACTCGGCAATCTCCTGCATGGCGCTGCGAGCCGCCATCAATTCGTCTGACATATCATCCATGGCCCGGCCCATTTCCGCTCCGCTCCCCACGGGATCGCCGCGGGTGTCATATCGGACAGCGGGATTGAAGACATCACTGTTGACCAGGGCACGGGCGTCCACCGGATACACGGCAATCTGGGCATCCGTAAGAAAGTTTGCCGTGGTTGCGATAATCTGGGCGTAACTTCGTGAGGCCCGCACAGCACTTTCACCGAATCGAACCTTGTTGGGGAGAATATCGATTGGAACACTTTCCGAAACCCAGATCAGGTTTTTCCGGCCAGGGTATCCCGCGAGAGCATGGGCAAGAGATCTCAAAGCCGAGACGGTAATGGCTACACGTTTGTCGGTATCGTCCGATTCGGTCTCCTGCTGAAACTCCAGCACCTGGCGCTTGAGCTGCGGAGGCAACGGCATGCCTTCAAGCCAGAATCTTACTGGCCCCCCGACAGCATTTTCCAGAAGAGGCGAATGGAGATCTTTGAGGTGTTCGATCACATTCTTCAATACCGCCGGATCACTGGTGAAATCCTGCAGCAGTTGAAGCCTGGTTCCGAGAAGATAGACCGCCAGCGTCTGGTCTGCCGGCAATTTCTTCAGGAACTCAAGAAGCTGCGCCTTTACATACTGCTGGTTGTTCATCCGGGTATTGAGACCATCGAGAAGTAGAACATTCAGTGGTCCGGATGTACGCAAATGGCGGACGTTGGTTACGACATTTGGTGGAAGCGAAGCGCCAGAAAGACCAGCCGCCGGCGGCTGGCCGCCTTGACTAACACGCGGATTCTGCAAGCTGAAGACACGAACATTTTCCTGCTTGCCCTCCTCCATCACCTTGAACTCATCCTGCCTAAGGTCGGTCACGGGCAAGCCTTTGTGATCCGTGGCCACCACATTCACAATCACCAGCCGCGTGGTGACCTTGAGCACAGTCGCGGGCCCGGCGGATGCGCCAGGGGAGGAAGGGTTCGGACGCTGCCCCTGCGCGGAAACAAGGTAAGAGCCTGGGCCAGTTGCAAGAAGAATGGCAAGCAGAGCGCCAACGGAAGATACTGCCACTACTAACTCCTCCTTGCTTCTCCCGGATGAGCACCCTCAATGATGAGCGCACTCATTCTGAAGGGTGCTTCCCGTAGTCTAACACCCAAGGTCTGTTGGCCCATTGTCGGACTCGGCCCTGGCTCTCTAAGGATTTTGTGGCAGTGGTTCCGGTTCAGCCACACCATCCGAGCGGGGATCGGATCCGGCAAAATTCATTCCAGTTTTGGAGTCGTGCAGAATGGCCTGCCCCCGGCCCATGAGCGAGGTGTACTCCTTGCGCACGATCAGTTTGTGGCCCTTGTCTCGCAACGCTTGCAAAACTTCGGGCTTGACTCGGGACTCGATGACGATCTCGCAGTTAACTTGATTGCCGGCAACTGTGAATCGTGGGGCTTCCAGCGCTCCCTGAACGTTCATGCCGTAGTCAACAAAGTTGGATACGAACTGGGCGTGGGCCAATGGCTGGTTGGCGCCGCCCATGATGCCGAAGCCAATATGCACGTCGCCACGTTCCATGAATGCCGGAATAATCGTGTGGAAGGGCCGCTTGCGAGGTTGCAGCGCATTGGGACGCTGTGGATCAAGCTCAAATAGCGCCCCCCGGTTCTGCAGCGCGAACCCCATGCCGTTGACTACAATGCCTGAGCCAAACGCGGAGTAGTTGCTCTGGATCAGTGAGGCAATGTTTCCGTCTCTATCCACGGCCGCCAGATATGTGGTGTCACTGGTTGCGGGATGGCCCGGCCCGGGATTGCAATTGGCTTTGTCCGGATTGATGAGTGCGGCCCGTTTGGCCCCGTACTCTTTGGACAGCAGGCCGTTGACGGGAACTTTTGCGAACCGGGGATCGGCATTGTATTGATAAAGATCGGAATAGGCGAGCTTCATGGCCTCAATCTTCTTGTGCAATTCGATGGTTCCCTGCGCCCCGTCTTTATCCGGCTGGAAATTGCTCATGATGTTCAGCATCTCCAGCGCGGCCATGCCTTGAACATTCGGCGGAAGCTCGTAGATCTTCCATCCTCGATAATCAATCGAGATGGGCTCAACCCATTCGGCGGAGAATTCAGCCAGATCGTTCAACTGCATGGTCCCACCAAATGCAGATGAGGTCTGCACGATGGCCTGGGCGATGGCGCCTTTATAGAATGCGTCCCGTCCCTGGTCGGCCACGAGTCGCAGGGCTTTGGCCAAGTCAGAGTTTACAAATTTCGCTCCCAGCTCTGGAGCCTTGCCACCGGGCAGGAAGACGCGGCGCGCCTCTTCGGTCTTCTGCATTTTGTCTTCTTCCGGAACCCAGTAATCGTGAACAATTTCCGGCACAGCATAGCCGTGTTCAGCGTAATAGATCGCACTCCGGAACAGCTCTTTCCACGGCAAGCGGCCAAAACGCTGGTGGGACTGGCCCCATCCTTCGACAGCGCCAGGGACGGTTACGGTATGAATCCCCTCATGGGGCATGGATGTAATGCCATGTTGGGCGAGGAAATCGATTGAGAGCTTTCGAGGCGCCCAACCGCTTGCATTCAGGCCATAGAGCTTGCCGGATTTGGCGTCCCAATAGATCAGGAACAAGTCACCACCCATGCCATTCATCATGGGCTCGGTTACACCCAGAACTGCATTGGCGGCGATGGCTGCGTCCATGGCGGAGCCGCCGCGCGCCAGGACTTCAGCACCCGCCTGCGATGCCAGATAGTGGCTGGTGGCTACGATTCCGCGGTCGGTGATGACCATGGAGCGGCCGTAGGAGCGGTCTTGCGCAGAGGCAATAGTAGGCATTGCGAGAAGCAGTATAACCAGTAACCGATTCCAACTCATCACGCACCCCAAATCAATTTTTGATTCTTGATTTCTGATTCTTGACTGAAAATCAACCCCAGGCGAGCGCCCCCGGCTGGAGTTTTGTAAATCACAATTCATAAATCAAAAAAATCACAGATACTCTCCTACCAGCCAGCCTTCTTCTGCTTGTGACCCCAATTAAAATGCCGTCCGATGATGGCCTTGACGATCAAATGGTCGGTAGAACGGGTGACTCCCACTCCAACACCAAAATTCAGCTCCCAGTCCGGCGAGACATTCAAATCAATGGCCGGGAAGAACTGCTGCTGCTGCTCCGCGAGGGGATCAAAGCTGGCGATAGGGCCCACGCTGCCGTAGTATTCCAGCCCTGCGGTAATCACTTTCGTGAAGTCATAGGAAATCTTGACGTTGGGAGAGAACTCATAGCCCTTAACTACGCTTTGCCCGTGCAAAGACTTGTCTACTGTGGGATTGAATGAGAGATACCAGCGGCCCACCTTCTTGTCCACAATAGGCCGAATTTCCCAAGTCCAGGTGTCGGGAGAAAAGCGGGCGCGCTGGTAGCCAATCTCATTGGAAATGCTTACGCCGACCGGCCACTTCCATTTCTCAGGCACGCGAAACCGTGGCCGGATATGGTCGCCAACCCAATCCCAGCTATCGCCGGAGCGCGCACTGGTAAAGATATAAAAGCCGGTCTCAAACCAGTCATTAAAACCCTGAGTGATCTCGATGGTCTCATGCAAAGCGTGGTTGGTAGGCTGCACGCCGTCAACAACCGTCTTGCTGCCATCTACGGTGAAGTTGGTGTGGAACTCGACCATGGTGGTGCGGGGTTCCACGGTATCAACGCCATAAACCTGAATCTCGTAATTATCCTGGGCCGATGCAAGTGAAGCAACGGCCAGCGCGGTGAACAGGAAAAGGATATGTCGAATCATGACGGCTATCCAATATATAGAAATTTATGCTGGTCCGTCTGATATGCGCCGGGGCATTCCCAAAAAGCCGCGGTGCAAATAACCTGGATGGCGTTCAGCAGGCACGAGAAAATCTGCCGGTTGCGGACGGAAGAAGAATGCCTGGCCGAAAATATTGCGGGCCGACAAAACAAAAGCGCCGTGCTAAAACCGTACGGCGCTTTTATTCTTATACCTGGTGATTGGTGTGCGGGCTATGCGGCCTTCGCGGCTTTCTTTCTTTCCGCCCACCTCTTTTTCATCATTTCGGAAATGCGTTTCTTAGCTGCAGCACTGAGTCGACGACGGCCACGTCTCCCCCGCCTTCCGTTTCCTGGAAAGCCGGCCTTACGGCCGCGCTTTCTGCCGTTTCCACCCTCCAGAGCAGCAATAGCCTGCTCTAGACGGTCGCGTTCATCTCGCAATGCAGAAACTATGTTGTGGATATCCATGTGGCTCCTTCGCGCAGCATGCTATCAGGGCGGAGCGCCAATATCAATCTAAAATTAAAGAACCCTAATAATCACCGGGGTGCTGCAAGATGAAGACTCCATTGGAGTAACCTACTTTCGGCATGCTATTCGCTCGGTACTTAGACGTCTGGAGAGTAGTTATACCTATCTGGGCTATAGGCAGAAGCGAACGCCAGCGGAACAGACGACCCTGAATGTCTGGGAGTCCCAAAATCAGGCAAAGTAAGGCCGTCATAATATCATGCCTAAGAAAATGAATCTTGCCAGCTAAAACCGCCGGATATGAAAACCGGCGGCCCGGGATAAGGGCTAAAATGCCTGGATGGTGGCCATTCAAAGCGAGCTTCTTGATGGGTGGGGCGCTGCTAACGTCACGGAATCCGGGTGAAGAGATAGCGGCATTCCGTGGGGCTTTTGCGCGGCTCGGCCTGGCCAGCAGCCAGCTTGTCTCCGAGGTAGATCCCCGTCAACTCGAGAATTCCACCTTTCCTGAGGCTGTACTTACCTACGCCACGGAAGTCTCCAGGCAGGTAGTTTCCCTGCTCCAGGTGGAGAGAGAGCGCTCCGCCAGGGTTGCCAGCGGTGTAACTCCCCCAATAATCCCGGTAGGTTTCAAACGGTTCCCAGGTCACTGAAAACCATCCGTCCGCGCGGAACTCAAGCTCGTTGATGGGTTGTACCAGCCGAGTCTGCTGTGTTCCATCACAGCCAGACCTGGCTTTTTGCTTCCATAGACCGACCAGCGGCTGGGTCTTGTAGGTGTAGACAAGCACGGCGATCTGGCGCTGCGCGCGGCCATGCTCGATATCCGCAGTAACCACAAATTTAGATCCGGGAGGGGTTGCAGGATCGATCTTGAGCAAGCCCGCGGAGCTCATGGTTGCGCCTTTTCCCGCGGGTTCAATCTTCCAGGCAACACACGCCGGCACTTCCTGCGCCGGGCCAAAGGTGCTCAAGATGGCAAGCGTAAACTGATGGTTCTCGCCGGGACGAAGTTGCACATCGCTCGCGCCCAACTGCAGCCGGTTGAGGGTATCTGCATCCAGCGGCTGCTTGCAGTCTGACGCCAATGCGAGGGGCGAACAAACCAAGAGCAGCCAGAAAAAAGTCGATCGTGTCATGACCAGGAAAGAACGAGCGTACTCAGACTCCGGATCGAGTGCAAGAGCAGTTCTCGGTCCGAGCGGACGCACACATTGCCGATGATGCTTTTATTCATACATCAGTGGGCCATTCCCAGCAAATACCCGTGATTTATTAAGAAGCATGATTGCGGATGCTGCAAATCCTTAAGTGCGTGCTTCCCGCCGCCGATAGCCCCAGCAAAGAGAAAAACTGGGGCGCTCAGAATAACTTCGCCCACAATATTTTCAATGATGAACTCAGATATGGCCTGCTCGCGGCACTCGTTATGAGCAGCCAAATCGCAACCAGGAATGAGGAATTAAAAGTGCGACCTGTAAAAATCAGAAAGATTGTCCTAAAAGGAAATTGTGTGGATTGTGGCAGCACAGGCAACGCTCCACTATGTGCATCCTGTCGTGACCGTCGTACGCGCCTGGCCTTTTTAGAGTTCGCTCCAAAGGCGGCGGTTTCCTATGTAGACAAGTCAGATCCCAGGCGGTTTTAACCGGGGTTGCTATTTCACGCTGACGAATGTCCTGTGTCCAATTGTGGTCAGACTTGCGGGAGCAGCCGATGAGATCATGGTCAAAGCGTAAGAGAAGAAGGTTGGTCCCCCATGCCAAAAGTCCGAATCCTGTTAGTGGATGACAATGAAGCCTTGCGAACGGCCATGCAGGAAATATTGAAATCCAAAGGCTTTGCCGTAGTCACAGCGGCAAACGTGAATGAAGCGTTGAGGCTTATTGCCACCGCCATCGAGCCTTTTGATGTGCTGCTGAGCGATTTGCATATGCCGGGACGTGGCGACGGCCTGGTGGTTGCGAGCGCCATGCGTCATGCCAATGCCCAGGCAATTACCCTGGTGATGAGCGCATACCCAGAGATGTCTGACGCTGCGGCCGCCATTCTGCTGGAGGCCGACCATGTCTTGCTGAAGCCGCTTGAGATCGGGCCTCTTGTCAACCTCATTCAGCAAAAGATAGCTGACCGTGACAGTACCCAACTCAAGGACGTGGTGGATACCGTAATCAGCGCGGAAACGGTGGCCACAATCCTGGAGCGCACGGGTGCTGCCACCATTGCGCATTGGCTGGAACGGGTGAATGCCAGCGAGGACCTGGCGCACATCACCCTTACAGCCAAGGAGCGCACCGGCCATTTGCCCCGGTTGATGCTAGACCTGGTTAACCGGCTTCGCAAGCCACAAAGTCTGGAGAGCGGGCGAGTCACCTCCACATGCGCGCTGGGGCACGGAACGTTGCGGCGCCAACAAGGATATACCGCTGCCATGATCGTAGAGGAGTCACGGATGCTCCAGGTGAGCATCTTCCAGACGCTGCAAAGCAATCTGGCCAAAGTGGATTTCAGCCTGCTGCTGATGAACGTGATGGTGATTGCAGACGAGGTGGACTGGCAGCTCATGCAAGCGATCCGCAGCTACGTGGGCAGCGAACAGACGCCGGCTACGACGCGCGCCGCCTGAGCGCTGCTTTGAACCGGAGGTATTGTGCGATTGCTCAAGAAGAAAGTCAGTTGATTGAAGACCGCTTAAGATGAAGCCCTCAAGCCTCAAAGAAAAACCTGGCCGAACTTGTTCGAGGCCGCATCGGCCTGCCGGCAGGGACCGCAGATCATCTGTTTGGACCAGCTATTGAATGGCCCAGTACGACAATGCAGCAGGAGCAGGGCATGCCAATGAGAGCGTACCCTCGACCCATAGGAGCATTACATGACGCAGAAGGTAGAGACCATAGCAAACATACTCGAGCGGGAACTCAATCCTACGATCAAGGAATGGCTGAGGCGGGTGAATCTGGTGCCAGACCTGACCAAGATTGCGCTGAGCGATGTGGACCGCACGGGCCATCTGCCCAAACTGTTCAACGACCTGATTTGCCGCCTTCGTCTTCCCCGGGATGCCCAGCCATCCATCTCCGCCGCCGCCGCCGCCCACGGAAAAATGCGCTTTGCGCAAGGCTACTCTGCCCCCATGCTGGTGGAGGAGTCGCGAGTGTTCCAGGTGAGCACATTCGGCACATTACATCTTCATCAAGGCGAGCTCGATCAGAACCAGGTGCTGCTAGATGTAATGATCATCGCGGACGAAGTGGATGCACAGCTTAAGGAAACCGTAAGTAGCTTTATGTCCGCAAAACAGGCAGAAGCCGCAGCTTAGCAGCCCGGCGCCACCGCTGATTCCTCCGGCGCTGACTAAGCTCGCATTTTGAGTCAAATAGCAGTTACGCTTAGGCCACCCGGCTCCGGCGGGCCAATCCTGATCGCCGCAATGGTACTCCATTACTCCATTTCAGCACGGTGTCCTGTTCACAATTGCACACTATTTCATTTTCCCGGAATTGTTCCTTTTCGCACAGCATTGTGAGTTGCTGAATGTCATCATTGTGACTTGAAAATCTGTTCTTCAGGCAAGGTTCCTATGCCAAACTCGGCCAAATATGAAATTTTAGTCGTGGATGACGAGGCTGCCGTTCGTGACAGTCTCGTCATGTTGCTGCAATCGGCAGGATATAGCGTCACCAGCGCGACACACGGCTTTGACGCTCTTTTGCAACTGCACAAAGCGCTCCCCACCGTGATCATTTCCGACCTGAACATGCCGCAAATGTCAGGATTTGAATTTCTCTCGGTCATCCGCCGGCGGTTCCCGAAGATATCTGTGATCGCCATGAGTGGCGCCTATCACTCCGGTGACGCGGTGCCTGGTGGCGTGATTGCAGACGCTTTTTATCCCAAGGGTCAAAGCAGTCCGGAGGTCCTCTTGCGCCTGGTGGCGGATCTGGTGCAGACGTCCGCGGCACACGCTGTGGACCATGTGAAAGAATCGGCGCCGGTGTGGATACCGCGGAACGGCAAGGATTCGCACGGGATACCCTACGTGGTTCTGACCTGCACTGACTGCTTGCGCTCATTTCCCTTGAGCGTGGTGACAGAAGACTTGCAGAAAATCCAGGAGACGCCTTGCCTGTTCTGCCCTAACACCGTCCGGTACATTATCGATTTCTCTCTTTCGGTTGCTTCGCCCCGGCCTGCAGAGAGAATTGGTCCCAAGCAAGAGATTCGCCGCTTGAGGAAAGCAGCGACAACCGGATAAGCATTCTCTATTTGGCGCTGCATTCAATAAAACCTGGCTTGCGGGAGCGATTCATACGGAAATCGATCCCCGGAGCAGATTTGTCGAACACTACGCCAGGCTACTGCTGGAAGGGCCAAAAACTTCTATCCGGGACTATTCACGCCGCTCAGAAATCCACCGAGATGCGCGGTCAAAGCAACCACCATGACGGCCAGCAGCTCCACGGGTAGTCGATATATAGAGAGAGGATGCTCCGGCCTTCGATGCGCACGGAAATGGACCCACCACACCAACCAAATCAGCGCGCTGGAAATAAATCCGAGCGTGAAATGCAGGAGCAGGACGCCGTGGAGCCGCTGGCCTTCAAGCTGCCACCGCCAAGCCAGAATGCCGGTTGCAACCACCGGAAGCGAGGAAGCAGCCGCCAGCAGCAGGTTGTAATACGCGACTGCAGCCAGCGCGGCCTTCCTGGTCCAATAGCCGGCAAAATCGAAGGCCACGCTGGCCATAAAGAGTGCGATGGGAAAGTGGATGAGCACGACATGCTGCGCGTGTCTGGCCAGCAGCGCCGATTTCAGGTCAAAAGGATTCACTTTTTCTCCGGGCGGAACATTACTGTACGACCACTTTGCCGGTCATCTTGGGATGGATGGAACAGAAATAGACATAGGTTCCGGGTTTGCTGAAGGTGTAGGTAAATTCCTCGTCGGTATCCATCACCTTGGATTTGAAACTCTTGTCTTCGCTGACCACGTTATGCGGAATGTCATCGTGATTGACCCACCGCACAGCCGTCCCCGCCGGAATGGCGATGGTGGCGGGAGCAAAAGTGAAGTTGTCGATCTTGATTTCGGTTTGGGGCGCCGGCGGCGCGTCCGCAGTGGCGCCGAAGACTTTGGGTCCACTCGCCATTGCGATAAGCGCCGCCCCGACCGCTGCTGCTATCAGAATCCAGAATGTCCGTTTCACTGTAACCTTCTCCTTCGAAGATGCTGCCAGTTGTATCCTGCGTTCCACTGGTGTCGCTACCTGTTGTCGTTTTACTGGTTACCCCAGCGGTGAGTCCATCACGGCCAGGGCGTGCCGGCCTTTGAGATAGTTCACTTCAGTTACACCCAGGACGCTCCGCAACTGGTCGGCGGGGACCTTCATGGGGCCGGGTGCGGGTGCGCTGCCGGGTTTAGGTTGCGGGAAAGCGGTGGAACATGCGGTGTGAAAGGTAACGTTGCCTTCCACTTTCTGCATGGTCTGATGAATATGACCGTTGAGTACGGTGACCGAGCCGAACCGCTTCAGAAGTCCAAGCGCCTGCGCGCTGTCTTCCGTTCCCCATCCCCATTCCGGATACACACTCCACAGGGGAATGTGGGCAAATACCACAATGGGGGTGCTTTTGGAGAGGTGCTTGACGTCCTTCTCGATCCATTCCAATTGTTCCTGGCCCAGGCTGCCAAGGCCACCCGCCTTCAGGTTTTGCACATTAACCAGGCCGATGAAGTGTACGCCCTTCTTCTCGAAGCTGTACCAGCCAGCGCCATTGCTTCCTTTGGCGAAGCGCTCGCGGTATTGCTTCCCATCGTCGTTCAGAATATCGTGTTCGCCGGGAACGTAAAACACATCCTTGACGCTGGCACTCTTAAGGACCTGTTCGAGCGTATCGAATTCCTCCGGCTTCGAGAGATGGCTGATATCGCCGGTGTGAAGCATGAAATCCGGCGTGGAAGGCAAAGCATTGATCTTCTCCACGGCGGCCTTCAAGGTGCTGACAACGTCAGGATTTGCCGGTTTATTGAAACCCATGTGACTATCACTGATCTGAACAAAGCTGAGCTCTCCGTGAGAGGCTTCGGAGCCCATCTCGGCAAGGCTGCTCAGGCTGTAGGACTTCAGGACGCCGCCTTTGACCACACACAGCGCTCCGGTACCTGCCCAGGCCATACACTTGAGAAAACCGCGGCGGTCAATTCCATCATGGTTGTGATCGTGCAAAATCTCGTCTTTTGACTTGTCAGACATAACTGTTCTCCCGGAACGGCTGCTTGTACAGAATGCCCGCCTGGTTCCTGATCACATAACTACCAGCATGAGGAAATATTCCCGCTGCGACGCTTTTTTTATTGCGCTGGTTATCAGCCGCAGAAGGCAGAGCCGGCAGTGTGGATATGCCAACTCCTTAAAGGCGGGGAAGAAAACTATCTAACCTATGTCCTGGAACAGGGCAGCAATGCTTATCTCAAGCCTTTGGGAAATGAAATACAGGGTGGCGAACGTCATATTCGTTTCTCCGCGTTCAACCTGGCCCATGTGGCTGCGGTTAATGCCGCACTCGTCCGCAAATGACTCCTGAGACCAGCCCTTTTTTGTGCGCAACTCGCGAATCCGAGTTCCTAAGGCCGCCAAAACAGGTTTCATGGGAATTCATTTTCATATTGCACCGTATATAACACAACCTGTTATACTAGGGCTGTTTATTATATGACGTGTTATAACCGCTGAAAACCCGATCCGGGAACGCCCAAAACGGGCGGCAGAGGTGATCTCATGAAGCATTCGAATTCCAGCAGCTTCCGATCTGTACAACGTGCTCTGGGCGAGCGAATCAGGCAGTTACGAAAGCAGAAGGGCTGGTCCCAAAATGCACTTGCATCGATGTGCAGGATCGACCCGAGCTATATCAGCAGGATCGAGCACGGAGAAACCAATCCGCGCTGTTCGGTCCTCAAGGCCATCGCCGAAGAATTAGATGTATCCATGTTCTCTCTGCTCAAAGGCATCGCCTGACAAGCAGCATGGCCGGTCGGTTCGCAGCGCACTTAGAAGACACCCTCTTCGGTTCGAAATGCTGAATGCGAAGCGACATCCAATGCGGGGGTCTCCTCCCTCTGTGCCCTCGAGTCCCTGGCGGAATCCAGGGTGCGTCTGGCGGCAATGAATGCATCCGCCCATTTCTGTGCTGAGTCAGGATCAAGCGAAAGAGTGACGGAGTCGACGTCAGTTGCAACGATGCACTGAATCCGCCCGTCCGGCCTGGCTGTGAATTCCAAGCGCATGCCGCTTTTCGATGCCATGCGGACAACCGCCATGGCATCCGAGAACGGTGGCCGTGGCATCCCTGTAGCGGCCAGCGCACTGAACAACGATCGGAATGCCGACAATTCGTCGAAATCCAGCAACGTGTCAACCGAGTGCGATTGCAAAAGCTGGACGCCGCGAGTGGCCGGCAGAGACTGGGCGAGCTGGAACTCCACGGCAAGAGCCTTAAGGGCATCAGGTGCACCGAACGGAGTGAGACCACGCGGCGTCAAACTCAAGGAGACGTTGGGGGCTAGAACTGCCGTGATCGCAGGAAAGATGAGGGTGACGAGCGGCTGGTCGGCAGCGGAAGCATAGCGCTCGAAGTCAGTAAGCTGGGCGGGAACCACCAGAACCCGGTTAAGTTGCGCTCCAGATTGGAACCTCGTGGCGCGCATCATTGGCGCCTGTGAGGTTCTGTGCCCATGCCTCACAGTAATTCGCAACCGACAGAAACAGAAAGAGCGCAATTATTCCCATTCGTTTGAATTTCATATTTCGAGATTGTTTGTTGATCCTTTCCGGGCTGAATCACGATGCACCGTCAACATTGAACGACGAAACAACCTCCGAATCGCGTTGTTTTTCGCAAATTATCTTTAAGTAAGCTTAAGCCAACGAGAATGCCACACAATCGCGTTTAAACGCCCGCTGACGCCCCTCAATAAAATCGTTGGGGACTCTCTAGCGGGCATTTTGAAACGGCGGTCAAAATCTCAAAACGAAAAATTAAGCGTCTGTGGGGCCAGATGTTCTGAAATTGCGAGCAAATATTCATGAAACCGGCGACTCACGAAGGGATAAGCACGGAACAGCAGATATTCCTGGGACAGCTTAACCAAGCAATAGATCAAATCAATCAGGCAGATGCCGCAGGTTCGAAGGACCAAACAGCGTTACTTTTGTCCGCGATTGCACGGATCCTTGTTGTTCAAACAGCCGCAGCACAAAACATGCTTAATCGGCTTGCCGCTTTCGCAAATAAGTATTCCAAGTGACCTGGATTGCAGGGTGTTTGTTGGAGGCGCGGGTCGGAATCGAACCGACGCATAAAGGTTTTGCAGACCTCTCCCTTACCACTTGGGTACCGCGCCCCTGAGATCAACCCCTGACAGGATAAACCCTCGCCAGCGGCGAGGGATAGCAGGGCTTTTTGCTTGTATGGAGCGGGAGACGGGATTTGAACCCGCGACTTCGACCTTGGCAAGGTCGCACTCTACCACTGAGTTACTCCCGCTCAGAAGTTCGTCTTGATTATATCAAACGACCCTATGGCCCCTGGGCCGTTGGTCCTCAGCGAATATTGACCGCCAATTCAACGTCCAGAACTGATTGAACTACCTGCAGCCTCGAAGGGGGCCGTTAGTGGGCCGTCCATTGGGGGTCCTCGGCCGCGGGAACGATCAGGCCATCGCGCATGTGAATAATGCGGTCACCAATGGCGGCGGCTGCCGGATTGTGAGTAATCATGAGAACGGTCTGGCCGAATTGCTGATTGGTCTGCCGCAGCATCTTGAGCACAATCTCTGAGTTCCTGGAATCAAGATTGCCGGTAGGCTCATCGGCCAGCACGATAGAGGGATGGTTAATCAGCGCCCTGGCCAGCGCCACTCTCTGCTGCTCGCCGCCGGACATCTCGGAGGGCCGGTGCTCAAGCCGTTCCGCGATACCCAGCATTTGCGTAACCTGTGCCTCGAATTCGCGGTCCCGGCCATCGCCATCCCTTCCGGCAATTTCCCTGGCAATCTGAATGTTGTTCCTGGCGCTGAGGGTGGGCAGCAGATTGAACTTTTGAAAGACGAAACCGATCTTCTGCTTGCGCATCTCTGTGCGCTGGCCGTCGGACATTTTGGCAAAATCGGCGCCGTCGATCAGCACCCGCCCGGCAGTAGGAGCGGTGAGACCGCCCAGAATGTAGAACAGAGTGGACTTACCGCTGCCCGAGGGCCCCACAATGCTAACAAACTCACCGCGCTGCACTTCAAAAGTTACGCCACGCAACGCCGGCACATCTACCTTGCCGATACGATAGACCTTGGTGATATTTTCGACTTGGATGATGAGAGGCACGCTCTTGGTAAGTTCATGTTACCAAATCCTCGGCGGGAAGCCGGGTGATCCGGTGATCAGAAGATCCGGCAAATCGACCAAGGTAGGCCTGAAATACATCGCCGGAGTAAGGACTTCACCTCGGCAGGATTGCCTCGGATCACCGGATCATCAGATTCCTTAGCTGGCCTGCTTGAACTTTTCCATGGCCAACGCGCTTGACTTCTTGGGGCCGCGCTTTTTTATCAGCATCAAGCGGATCCTTTCCAGCAATTCCGCTGGAGCGTACATACCTTTGGGGAGAAAGATGTCAGCGCGGGTATCCTTCTCGTAGGCTTTGATTTTTCCGGAGAAGAGGATCGCAGGAGTTTCGGGCGAGAGATCTTTGATGGCCGCCACCAGCTTGTCTCCGGTAAAGTCCGGCATGACCAGATCACTCAGCACCAGGTCAATGCCACCGTTCTTGAAAACCTGCAGGGCGTCACGGCCGCTGGTGCAGGTGACTACGCGGTAGCCGCGTGTTTCCAGCATGATTTTGCGGATGGAAAGAGATTGTTCATTGTCGTCAACACACAGGATGGTTCTTTTTGGTCGCATATTTTCCCCGAAAATCAGTTCGCATCCGTAGACGCGCCAGAGCAAGGTCCGTGAACAGATGACCTTAATTTAATTTTTTGGGCTGGAAGAAACTTGAGCAAAACGACTAACAAATGTTAGGTCCAAAAAAAAATCCTGTAAAGTACCGTGAAAGCCAATAGGCAAATTGCTGACATGAAAATTGTGCGCGTGCGACTGAAAGCGAAAAAGGTCGCGGAAAACCTGCCTCCTTGCGGGCCGCACCTTAGACGAATAATTCTCCACGCGCCACCTGCACCGCGTGCCCACCCACCCGAATGTTAACAACTTTGTTACCTTCTTTGCCGGCAGCAACATAAATTCTGCTTCGGCGTTTCATTTCCACGCCTTGTTCAATGAGTACCTGCTCGTCCGGGTTGATCGCGCCGTATTGCACCGCCCACGCGGCACATGGTCCTGCGGCTGAGCCGGTCGCGGGATCTTCTCCACGATAAAAAATCATGCGCGCCTGCATCCTGGCATCGGGCTCCAGCGCCTGGCGCGAGATGAAATAAAAAAACTTGGCATCAGTCTTTTGCAGGTAGGAGTGCATCTGCGGCCACGCCGGCGCCAGCTTTTGCAGCGCGGCCAACGACTTGAGCGGCACAATGGCAAACGCATTGCCGGTGCTGACGGTCTGGATGGGCAGATCATCAGCGATCTCGCTGATGGCAATTCCAGCAGCACGGGACACGTCCTCCCGCGAGTGCCGCTGGCCAAACTCCGGATCGCGCTGCGTCATCTGTCCGAAAGGCACACCGTTGCGCTCGGAAAACTGTACAGGAACCTTGCCTACGTTCAAGTCCAGATGGACTGCCGGAGCGCCAGTATTCCCCCGCAGCACCATCGCCGTGCCAAGGGTCGGATGGCCGGCAAAGGGGAGTTCCTCGTCCGTGGTAAAGATGCGCACGCGCACGCCCCGGTCGCGCTCCGTTGCCAGGTCACGAGGGAAGACAAACGTGCTCTCCGAGAGATTCATTTCGCGGGCCAGGGCCTGCATCTCAGCATCGCTCAGCCCGCGCGCGTCAGGAAAGACTGCCAGCTGGTTGCCTTCCAGCGGCACAGAGGTAAACACATCCAGGGTCACGAATGAGTACCGGCGCTTGTCACTTGACATGGTCTTCCCTTCCCTACCTGTTTAATTTCCTAGTGTAACAATCTGCCGCAGCGCCTGGCTTTTGTGGACAGCGAATCTGAATTTACTTTATGCTCAGGTGCCATGAATCGCAGAGATTTCCTGACGACCGCTGCCGCTGGCGCGGCCGCTTTTGCCTGGCCGCGTCTTGGCGCTCCCGCAGACCCGGACCTGAATCCCGTTTGGAGCGAGATTGAAAAGCGCCACGACGAAGCCGTGCAGCGCCTCCAGCAGTGGATTCGCCAGCCTTCGATTGCGGCCGAGAGCCGAGGCATGAACGAGGGTTGCGACTTGATGATGCGCCTGCTGCGCGATGCCGGCTTCGATCAGGCGACCAAGGTCCCCACGGATGGTCATCCTGGAGTCTTCGCCACGCTGGATGCCGGCGCTCCGCGCACCCTGGGTCTGTACTTCATGTACGACGTGAAGCAGGTGGATCCAGCAGAGTGGTCCTCCCCGCCGTTCGATGCCGCGCTGGTAGACAAGGCCGGCCTGGGCAAGGTCGTTGTGGGCCGCGGCGCCGTGAACCAGAAGGGGCCGCAGGCCACCTTTCTTGCCGCTCTTCATGCGCTTCGCGGCGCAGGCCGGAAACTGCCGCTGAATCTGGTATTTGTGGCTGAGGGAGAAGAAGAGATTGGTTCGCCGCACTTTCCACAAGTTGTGCGCAAGCCGGAAGTGCTTTCGGCCTTGAAGCGTTGCGATGGCGTGTTCATGCCCTTCCCATCCCAGGGCCTTGATGGCCAGGTAACGATCACGCTGGGCGCCAAAGGGGTGGTCGAGCTGGAACTGGTTTGCAGTGGAGAACGCTGGGGCCGCGGGCCGAAACTTGACATCCATTCCAGCAACAAGGCGCGGGTGGACAGCCCGGCATGGCATCTGGTGCAGGCGCTTGCCACCCTGGTTTCGGCCGACGGAAATGCTCCGGACGTTGAAGGCTACGCGGACAAGGCGCGTTCGCTCTCGGATTCCGACAGGAAGATGATTGCTGAGGCAGCCCGCCGTCTGAGTGAGGACATCACCAAGAAGCAGTTGGGCGTGGAGCACTGGATCCACAATGTGGGTTGGCAGGAATCGCTTGAGCTCCTTGTATCCAAACCTACAATCAACATAGAAGGCCTGGTAGGCGGCTACACCGGCCCTGGAGGCAAGACCATACTGCCTCACAAGGCCATTGCCAAACTCGATCTGCGGCTGGTACCAGACATGACGGCTGCTGAAGCTCTGGCGGCACTCAAGGCACACCTGGCCAAGCATGGCTTCGGTGACGTCGAGGTGAACATGAGCGGCGGTTACGATCCCACGAGCACTCCGGATAATTCCGCGCTCATTCGCGCCCAGGTTGCAGTGTACAAGCGAGCAGGCATTGATCCGGTGATGCTACCCCGTCTGGCCGGCTCCTGGCCCGGATACGTCTTCACCGGCGATCCCTTGCGGCTGCCCGCAGGACATTTCGGCCTGGGCCACGGAGGCGGCGCCCACGCTCCCGACGAATATTACGTGATCGAGTCCCGCAACCCCAAGGTGCAAGGTATAGATGGCGCCACGCGTTCTTACGTCGAATACCTTTACGAATTGGCGCGAACCTGAGGTCTTTTGAAGGCTTTTCGAAAACTGCTCCAGCGCACGCCGCTCTACGGCGCCTACAAAGCCCTGGGACATTATCCCGACTACTGGTACTGGAAGCTTCGCGGGAAGCCGGTGCGCTCGCCCCATCTGCTAAAGCAGCATACGGTGCGCGAGTACGCGGAGAGATACGGAATGCGCGTGCTGGTGGAAACCGGGACGTACTACGGCGAGATGGTGTCCGCCATGAGGGGCGGCTTTACGGCCATCTACTCCGTTGAATACGATCCCCAGTTGGCACAGAGGGCGATAAGAAAGTTTGCCCGTTATCCCCACATTCATATTCTCCAGGGCGATAGCCAGCAGGTTGTCCCCGAGCTGCTGAAGGCGATCCAGGAGCGTGCGCTCTTCTGGCTGGACGCGGGATATTACGGCTGGTCCGGTCTTCAAGGTGACAGGCAGAGGCTGACCACCGAGTTGGAAGCCATCTTGCGCGATTCCGGAAAGCATGTGGTGCTGATGGACGATGCTCGCGGCCTCAATGGACAAAACGGGGCACCCACCGTGGACGAACTCAAGCGACGGATCGAATTGGAGTTCCCCGGCCTGAAGGTGGAAGTAGAATTCGACATTCTGAGAATTACGCCACGGTCTACCGCTGATTTCGCCTGACGAGCACCAATCATCTTAAGGTTATTGTCTTCCCATCTTCAGCCCTTATAATGGTTACATAGGTTCCGACCGCTTCCGGCCGTTAGGCATACCCTGGCTGATGCGGCGGCTCCTTGCAGCTTTTGCAAGGACGAGGGTCCATGCGGAAACGCCTGGGCCTCCCATGATTTGGAAAGGAACCAAAAGGGTAGTTACCTCCTTTCCTGTCTCGTCCTTCCCACAATCTCGGTTAAGAACCAATATGCGCCTTCGCGATAAACACGGGCGGTTTATTACTGATCTGCGGATCAGCATCACGGACCGTTGCAACTACAAGTGTGTCTATTGCCGGACGGGAAATGAAGGCGCGCAGTACGCCGATCTGCCTTTTGCCGATTATCTGCGCATGGTGAGCATTTTTGTTCAGCTTGGGATTGAAAAGGTTCGGCTCACCGGCGGCGAACCCCTCCTGCGCAATGGCCTGGTGGATTTTGTGCGCGAACTGGCGGAACTCCGCACGGTTGACGGCCAGCCGCTTGATCTGGCGCTCACCACCAATGGACATCTGCTCCCTGACCTGGCTGCCCCACTGAAAACGGCCGGCCTGGGGAGAGTGACCGTAAGCATGGATGCTGTTGATCCCGAGAAGTTCGCGCGCATTACCCGCGTCAGCAACGGATTTGACAACGTGGTGGCCGGGATTCGCGCCGCCAAACGCGCCGGCCTTGAGCCGGTCAAGGTCAACTGCGTTCTATTGCGCGGCTTTAATGAAGATCAGATTGCGGAGTTCGCCCGCTTCTCGCGGGAAGAAGGCGTTGTAGTGCGCTTTATCGAGTTCATGCCGCTGGAAGAAGACCGTGTCTGGGCGCCGGAAGTAGTGGTCAGGATGGAAGAGATTCTGGAAGCGTTGAACGGATTTCGTCCGCTGCGCCAGCTTCCCAATGGATTGAGCGAAACTGCGCGCCGTTACACCTTTGACGACGGTTTGGGGGAGATCGGCATCATTGCGCCGGTGTCCCACCCATTTTGCGGCCATTGCTCCCGTATACGCCTAACCTCCGACGGCAAGATCAGGACCTGCCTTTTCTCGCTTCTGGACCACGACCTGGCCACGCGCATGTATGCAGGCGCAACCGACGACGAGATGGCCGGCTACATACGCTCTGTGGTGGAAAAAAAGGAGGCACGCCATCACATTGGCGAGCCGGGTTTTGTGAAACCTTCGCGCAGCATGGTCCACATCGGCGGGTGACTTGCGAAACCCAACACCTACCAGAGACGCCGAGGCACGGAGGAAACGAAAACCAAAGTCAAAAACCTGAAGCGGAGAGAACGTCCGAGGACGCAGGGAGGAAAAGCCGCTCTTACTGCGCGTGGACTGATGCTCCGTTCCACGGCCAGCGAAAGGGCCGGCAACGGCTACACGCGAATTTCAGTGTGATCAGCGAGAATCAGTGGTAAATTTTCTTAAAGACTCATGAACGGTTCGTACAAGCATGCCATTAGCCGTTGAGGTAGCCGGGAAAACCGACGTTGGTTGTGTGCGCGCGAACAACGAAGACAACTTCGGTTACGACTTGCGTCACGGAATTTTTGTCGTGTGCGACGGCATGGGTGGCCAGGCTGCGGGCGAGGTGGCCAGCAAACTGGGGGTAGACATCCTGCTCGCCTATTTTCGCGAAGGCATCACAACCGGTGAGGATAACCAGATTCCCGCACCTCCCACCGTTTCCGGCGATGGCAGGGCGCTGGCGGGCGCAGTCCATTTGGCAAATCGAACAATCTACGAAACCGGCCAACAGCAGGCGTCCAAGGCGGGGATGGGCTCAACCGTAGTTGCGGCCCTGGTGAAGGGCAATGCGCTTTGCATCGCCAACGTAGGCGACAGCCGGATTTATCTCATCCGGCAAGGGGTGATCCAGCAGCTAACTCAGGACCACTCCCTGGTCATGGAACAGGTCCGCCGGGGCTACATAACCCGGGAACAGGCCGAGCATTCAGAAATACAAAACATAATCCTGAAGGCCCTGGGGTCCGAGGAGAGCGTGGATCCTGACGTAGAAGACCTGGTAGTAGTGTTGGACGATATTCTGGTTATGTGTTCAGACGGTCTGACAAAGTACGTGCGCGATGAAGAGATCCTGCAGCTCGTTGCCGCTTCTTCCTCGTTGGAGCAGGCCTGCGATACGCTGATTCAGGCCGCGAAAGACCGGGGTGGGGACGACAACATTACCTGCCTGCTCCTGAAGATTGTGGAGCGGCCCTGGTACAAGGACATTTTTCACAGGTGGTTCTCTTCCACGCCTTCATTCGTAACCAGCACTCTGCAAGCTCGAGTATAGTGTTCGCTGGGGAGTACGGAAAACGGCGCAGGATGGGGACCCTGGATCTCGGCCCCAGCACCCGCAAAAACCGCGCGTGCCGGGGACCCCAAAATCTGGAGGCGGAGATGGCAAAACTCATTTTGAGATTCGAACAGAATATTTTAAAGGAAGTCAGCCTTGCGCAAGACCCGCTTACCATTGGCCGATTGCCCGATAACGTGCTTCAGATTGACAACCTGGCCGTTTCCGGCCACCACGCAAAGATCTACAGGGACCAGGACCACTACGTGGTGGAAGACCTGGGCTCTCTGAACGGTACTTACGTGAACAACCAGCGAGTGGGCAAATCGGCGTTGAAGAGTGGTGACCAGATCACGATCGGCAAGCATCTGGTGCAGTTCAAGGATGAAGGACAGCAAGCCCCGGCCGGAAAACCCGTGGAGCCCGCCGGACCTGCCACTCCTAAACTCGATGCCACAGTGGTGCTTGATACCAAGAAAGCGCAGGACATGATCGCGGCAAGTGCTGCCGCTGAATCTGGATCCGGACCGCTGGGACTATCGAAGCCCGCTCCGAGCGCCACTCCCTTAAAGGAACGCTTTGGCATACTGAATGTGCTGGAAGGCCGGACAGATGAGTCCCAATACGTCCTGACGGGCAAGATGACCATGATTGGGAAATCAAACATGGCTACCATCCGGTTGAAGGGCTTGTTCGCGCCCAAGACTGCCGCGCTCATCAGCAAGCGCGACAACAAATACTTTATTGCGGCTTCCGATAGCAAGATCAAACTAAAGGTCAATGGCGAGGATGTCTCAGGCCAGCGGGAGTTGAATGAAGGAGACATCCTCGAAGTGGCAGGAGTAAAAGCGGCCTTCACTCTGCAGGAGTAACTGCGATCAATGTGGGTTTGCGCTTATCCTGAGCTTGCAAAATCGAAGGATGCCGAGCACCCTCCGTCTGTTACACTCATCCGTTCCTAAAATGACGATGATGGAAATCAAAACCGTGGGTGTGATTGGCGCGGGAACCATGGGCAACGGTATTGCCCACGTCTTTGCAAAATCGGGCTACCAGGTTGTGCTGGCAGAGGCGAACCAAGCCGCCCTGGATCGCGGGATGCAGGCCATCGGCAAGAACCTGGAACGCGAGGTGGCCAAGAACAAAATCACCGGCCCGGACCGCGAGTCCGCGTTACAACGAATTGAACCAGCCCTCGATCGCAGGACCCTGGCCAAGTGTGACTTTATCGTGGAAGCAGTGTTTGAAAGATATGAGATCAAGCAGGAAATCTTTCGGGAACTGGACCAGATCTGCCGGCCTGAGGTAGTTCTTTCGTCCAATACGTCTTCCATCTCCATCACTAAGATTGCCGCTAATACAAAGCGTCCCGACAAAGTCATTGGCATGCACTTTTTCAATCCTGTGCCACTGATGAAACTGGTGGAGGTAATTCGCGGGCTGGCCACCTCCGACGAAACGTACGCCACTACCAAGGCCCTGGCGGAGAAACTAGGGAAGACTCCTGTGGAAGTTAACGATGCTCCAGGATTTGTCTCCAATCGCGTTCTGATGCCATTGATCAATGAGGCGATTTACGCGGTCATGGAGGGAGTAGCTTCCGCAGAAGCCGTAGATGAGGTATTCAAACTGGGAATGGCGCACCAGCTGGGACCGCTTGCATTGGCGGATTTTATCGGCCTTGACGTGTGCCTGGACATCATGCGGGTCCTGCATAGCGGGCTCGGCGATCCCAAGTACCGCCCTTGCCCCCTGCTGATCAAAATGGTGGATGCCGGCTGGTTTGGAAGAAAGAGTGGAAGGGGATTCTACAAGTACTAAAATAGGTCACCAAAAAAACAATCCCGATACCGTATGATGATCAAGGACAACCCTCAATTCAGCTTACCTAGCTTCATCGAGCACAGTGACTTTCCTTCGGACGCGTCGGTTGCGGGTCAATCCGTTTCCCGTTCCAAATCACCGGAACACAGCAAGGACAACATCTTGCTGGACTATGAAACCGGAATGGAGACGATCCTGTTTGTAGAGGACCTGGAATCATTGCGCCAAGTGATCTCCGACTCGCTGGGCCAGCTTGGATATCGCGTCCTTTCCGCTGCCAGTGGAGAAGAAGCCCTTGCCCTGGCTGCGTCCTGCAAAGACGAAGTTGACCTGCTGCTGACCGACGTGGTGATGCCCCAGATGAAAGGCCCGGAGTTGGCGCAAAAGTTGCTGGCCAGCAGGCCGCGGATGAAGGTGATTTACGTTTCCGGGTATGCCCAGGGCGTTCTTGCGCCGCATGGCGTGCTGGAACCGGGCACGATTCTTCTGCAGAAGCCGTTCTCCATCAAGGTCCTTGCCGCAAAATTGCGCGAGGTGCTGGACGCGTCAAGGGACGCAGATTAGTCAAATCTCCACAATGTCCAACCCGAAACTTAGCTAAACCACCGCATGAATCCCTGTGCGGCCAAGTCCGGCACGACGAATCGCCTGGCGTTTCCTGTGGTCTCTGTCAGTGCCTCGGCCGCGAGGTAGCCGCTACGCACTGCGCCTTCCATGGTCGCAGGCCAGCCGGTGGCTGTCCAGTCGCCGGCCAGGAAGAGGCGTGGCCATTCAGTCTTAACCGAGGGCCGGTACCGGTCCAATCCGGGCAGGATGGAATAGGTGGCAAATACTTCTTTGATCACCGCCGCCTTAATCAGCCTGGCCTCTTTGGCCTGGGGAAAGAATTCCGCCAGTTCGGCCAGCGCCAGATCCAGGGTCTCCTGGCGAGACTTTTCCACCAACGACTTGGAGGCGCTCACCACCAGTTCAATGTAGCTGCCCTGGCGATCGTGAAACTTGCTTTTCTGGAACATCCATTGAATGGTGCGGTCCAAGAGCACCGCGTGGGGCAAGGGCGTGATTTCACGGTCAAACCAGAGATGAATGCCGGTGATGGGAGAGGCTTCAAACTTGCTCAAATTCTTCTTGAGTGTTTCGGCCGCGGCATCGGACGGCAGGAGCGCCGCAACAGATTGAAAGGGGACGGCCAGCACAACACCTGCGAACTCTCGCTCTCCTCCGCTGATCGAGATTTTCACGTTGTTCGCGTCAAGGCTGATCGCGCTAACCGGGCAGCGCAACAGGACTTCTCCCCCGCGCCGGCGAATGTACTCGGCGGCGCTGTTGTATAAATCAGAGAGCGGCACCCTTGGCACTCCCATTCTTCCGGCAGCTGCCGACTTCATGAACGATTCGCGAAAAACCTGAGTTGCATAACGTACGGAGGTGCGGTCCAGGTCTTCATTCAGCGCGCTCACCAGCACGACTTTCCAGAACCGCTCAATCGACCTCTCAGTCTGTCCGTGCCGCCGCAGCCACTGGAGGAAGTTTTCCTGGGGGTCATCCGGCGCGTTAGACATGCGCATCATGGCGCTGAGCGCCCGGGAAATCGCCAGCTTGTCGGCGAGCGCCAGCGATGACGCAGCAAAGAAGGATGGCATGCTATGGAAGGGAGCGGGAAGAAATGTGGGTGAAATCCGGCTGGCACGTCCTCCGGGTTCTATGAACGTGAGCTCGTCATACCATTGAATCTTGTCGCTGACGCCGAGCTGCTCATAGAAGCGCAGCAGATTGGTGCAGCAGCCAAGCAGCACGTGCTGGCAGTTGTCCACCACCTCACCGGTACCTGGATGCTCGTACGACGAGGCCCGGCCGCCAACGTACGGGCGGCGTTCAAAAAGACTCACTTGAAACCCAGCATCAGCAAGGGCGCAACCGGCAGCCAGTCCGGCCAGCCCGCCGCCGATGATTGCTACCTTGTTGTGTTGAGAGTCCGCCGTCATGCAATGCGTTGCAGGAATCCACGGAAAAGCACTTTCAACTTTTCCCAAAAACTAAGCTGGACCCGCTCGGTAAAGACATCATAATTGCGCGCCGCAATCTTGTTCAGCAGGCGGCTATAGATTTCCACCAGGACCCAGAGTGCGGGCCGGCTATCCTCTTCGATCAGCTCCATGAGCCATTGAGCGGACGCATAATAGCGCTTGGCGCGCTCGGCCTCAAACTCCAGCACGGGCTTTAACTGCATGGATTCGCCGCCGACGCTCAGGTTTTCAGGAGCAAGCAGATGGGGTGAAAGGCCAAAACGAGCCAGGTCTTCTTCAGGAAGATAAATACGCCCCATGCCTGCATCTTCCTTTACGTCGCGGATGATGTTGGTGAGCTGAAACGCGAGCCCGCAGTCTTCCGCCAGCATTTCCGCCTTGGAATCCCGATAGCCGAAAATCCGGATGCAGACCAGCCCAACCACTGACGCCACAAAGTAACAGTAACGCTGCAATTCCTCAAAGGTACGGCATATGAGCGCGGGACCGCCGGATGCCTGCGGTATGTCCAAGTCCAGGCTGGTTCCATACACCAGCTTCTCGAAGAGCTGGATGGGGATCTTGAAGCGGCTTTGCGAATCGGCCAGGGCCATGAGCACCGGATCATCGGTCGATTTGCCGGAAAAGACCTGGGTTGCGGCGTCCAGCCAGTCATTCAGCTTTTGCCGTTTCTGAGCAGTATCCAGGCCGGGATCGTCGGAGATATCGTCGGCGTGGCGCATGAAGGCGTATACAGCGCAGAGGGCATTGCGCTTTTCCGATGGCAAGACAAGAAAACCGTAATAGAAATTCTTGGCTGAACGGCGGGCAATGCCTTTGCACACCGCATAGGCATGTGTGATCTGCTGGCTCACAGCAGCTTGCCTGCGAGCGCGCGCACCACCAGCCACAATTTGCGCGACCTGGAGATTACCGGCCTTGCGCTTAACACATCAAAATGCCGGCGCTCGATAGCATTCAGGATCTCCTGACCGCCGCGGCTGAAGAGTTCAATATCAATAGCGATCTCTTTGTTTACCTTATTGATCAGAGGCAAGCCATTATTGAACCATTCCCGAGCCCGGTGCACTTCGAACTTCATCAGATCGGCGAACTGGGGCGTAAAGCGGCGCGATGCAATGTCATCTTCCGTCACGCTGTAGCGGCGCAAATCTTCCAGCGGCAAGTAGATGCGGCCTTTCTGGTAGTCCACGGCCACATCCTGCCAAAAGTTGGCGAGCTGCAGCGCCGTGCAAGTGGAGTCAGACAACTGCTGCCTTTCCGAATCGCTGTAACCGCTCAGGTACAGCACGAGATGTCCCACCGGATTCGCCGAATACCGGCAATAGCCGAGCAGGTGGTTGAAAGTTTCGAACCGGGTTACTGTCTGGTCCTGGCGAAAGGCGATCAACAGATCAGAAAATTCGTGTTGGGGAATGCTGAACAGGCGCACGGTATCGGCCAGGGCCACAAAGACCGGGTGGCGGGGCGATCCGGCATAACAGGCGGCCAGTTCCGCCTCCCACTGGTCGAGCATTTCCAAAGACTGCTGTGGATTGCCTACTTCGTCTCCCAGATCATCCGAGATGCGGCAATATGAATAGACATTGTAAAAATGCTGGCGCAGCCTTGCCGGCAGGAACCAGGTAGCTACAGAGAAGTTCTCGTAATGCGTATTGGCCAGACGCCGGCAGTAAGCCTGGGCTTCCGGAAGCGAGGGGGCGCATTCTGGAATGCGGTACGATTCGGGCAGCGCGTTCCAGCCGGTCAAGCTGTTGGTGGATACTGACATGCCAGCTTCTATTCTACAAAACTGAACCATAGAGACAGGCTACAGGTTACAAGGGATAGGGAACTGCGTCTTCCCCGGGGAGCCATGGGCGACACACAGAAAATATCAGGTGTTTGATGTGAAATATGCCGTGATTTTTGGTCGGCCGGAAGTTACGGCAGATCGCATAGTATAGTGATGATCCGAGTGGTAGCCGATGAGGCAATAGCCACATTCCCAAAAAATCAAAAACAAGCTCTTCGCACAGTATGCATTGACGCGGTACATGCTTCTGTTTGTGATTCGGAATATTCTGGAGGCTGATGCACTGTCGCAGAAAATAACTAATGAGCCATGCCGTATTTGTACGTGATGATAAAGCGCGCGAGCACTTCAGGGCCTGTATCCGCAATATTGCAAATGATGTGGCAATTGATGTGGACGCTGAAGTGAATGAGTACGGCCCCACATTCGATTACCGCGACAGTCTCCGCAGCGAGAAATGGGTAAGAGACATGAGTAGGCGCCGCTGGCACAACCCTGTTTTGCTAAAAGACAGCATAATCCGGTACTGGGGCCAAAGTGCGCCCCAGTACCTATAATCCTGATCGCGTCATCCACAAAGCCACGTTGCGCTGATTCATAGCCTCGCCAAGCGTGTCCCCTGTCCCTCCTGGGCCTGGGAATGCGAAGTTGAACTCCCATCTCCCAACTAGGGTCGTGCCGGCTGGAATTTGGGGCCGCCGGAGAAGACCGCGCTCGCGCGCCGGGAAGACGATGATGGTGGAACCGGAGCCGGAGGCGGGCACGCGTCGGCGGTCAGCAGTGTGCTTTGCGTGTTGAAGAATGTGTTGTCGCCAATGTTGCTGGCTCCCGCGGTCGGTCCCACCAGGATTCCAGCACACGCTCCGCTGATGGTATTGTCGCTTATCTGATTGCCTTCAACCTCGTCGCAGTCCACGCCGTCCACGCGAATGCCGGCTTCAGCACTCCCGTTGATCACGTTGTGCTGCACCCGGGTCGAGCTGCTGCAGACCAAAATCGCATCGTAGTTGCGCGTGGCGGTCAGTTTGTTCGCGATGATCGTACCTCCGGCCGCCGAGCCAAACGTGTCGTCAGAGACGAAGGCTATCCCGAACTGTGTATTACCGATCGTGTTCCCCTCGACGACCACACCCTGTGAAGCGAAGTCCAGAATTCCCACGGCTCCTTCACCTGAATTGTCGATAACGGTGGGCCCAAACACGCTATCCATCACGGTGTTCTCTATGACCTTCGCCTGGGCTCCGTATCCGATCTGGATGGCATTCTGGATGGAGGTTTCGGCTTCGCCATTATTGCCTCGCCCGATCACGGTATTTCTCTCAATCTGGACGCTGGTGCCGGGTTCATTTGCAGTGATTCCATTCTTCTGATAGTTCTGAACGTGACTATCCTTAATCGATACCGTCGAAGTTCCTCCGTTTCGAGTTTGCACGTATATTCCTAAGCCGCTCCCACATAAGACAAATCCTGAGGTCACAACCTGGTTCTGCACCACCATATGACTTACCTCCCCGGAAGCGTTTTTATAAAGGAGGCCGATCAGAAGAGGACTGCAGCCGTCAATCTTGTTGTTGTTGCCATCAATCGTCAGGTTGCTGAGATCTACTTTCGAGGTTCCCACGACCGCGACTTGCACTGCGATAGGTGTGCCTGACAGGCTGGTGAAGTTTCCCACCAAGCCGCCTGCCGGAGAAGCGATGATGGCGCCACTCGACGTTCCGCTGCCGACACCCTCGATCGTCAAGTCCTTGTCGATTACAACCTGCTCGGGATAGACGCCTGGACACACCAGGATCGTGGCCCCGGCGGGCGAACCATTCACCGCGGCTTGGATGGTTGTGAAAGTGTGTTGCGCATTAAGGTTCCTGCAAGCGCCGACCTGGACGGTTTCAGCCAACAGATATCCACTCGTACTCGCCATGAAACAGAATGCAACAATTAGACCTCGAACGCTCTTCATGTAGTGCTCTCCTTTTCTTACATCCTGAATCGTCCGGTTTAAGCCTGACGATGGCGAGAGGTTAGCATTCAAATCCGATTCCTTAATGCGCCAACTGTGACATTGGGGCTCCTGATAAGACCCGCGAATACACTAATGCCGACCTTGGGCGTCACCATACCGCAGGGTCAACAATCTCGTCGGTGTCCATGGAAAATCGGAGAATCACTGGCCACCAGCCATTTAAAAGGCTTGTCTCCACCCGCACATCATTTCTTCGAGACCACGTAGAATCCGAGTTCCACAAAACGATACAAGGACGGTCATTGATCTGGGCGCATGTTGGCATATCCCACGAAGCCGTGAATCGGTAATTGCTGCTCAACAACATCGTTTCGCTCCAGGTATAAGAAAATTCTGCAACGGGATTAAGCAGAATACCGGCAATGTTTGCGCTTGCATTTCCTGGCGGTTGCCTTCATACTGAGTAGTCGTATTTCTATGAGCGCCTTTACCCAGAGCGGATTCATGTGTTGTTGCCACACCCAACTATTCTGGGATGAGAGGCTCTCGATTTGATCCGGTTCTAATCCAACAAAAGCTCAAGCCTCCCAACCCAGAAGCGGGTTGGGAATTTTTTTTTGCGAAGCATTTTGGTTTGAAAATCTTTTGGGCAGAACATTTTTGCGCAAGACAAGGGATGAAATCATCATGAAGGCCTCGAACTCACTCTGGAAAGAACACTTAGGCGGGAAAGTGCCGGAAGCCCTGGCGCGTGAGATTGACGCGTTTGAAATGGACATCACTTTGAGGAAGCAGGGCAAGCTGGACGAGCGCCTGTTTGCCGAGACCCGGCTACGCCGGGGCGCGTACGGCCAGCGCTATGACAACGGACAACGACACGATGGGCAGAAGGTGCAGAAAATGGCCTATCCATCCGGAGAACTGACCAAAGGTCCGATGACCATGTGGGACGCTCCGGGCATGCAGCGCATCAAGGTCCCCGGCGGAGGACTGAATGCCGCTCAGTTAGAGACGCTGGCCGAACTGGCAGAGGAATATTCGGATGGCATTGCCCATGTAACGACCCGGCAGGACTTTCAGTTGCACTATGTTCAAATCGACGATACCCCCAGCCTGATGCGCCGGCTCGCCGCTGCCAGCGTTACCACTCGTGAAGCCTGCGGCAACAGCGTCAGGAACGTTACAGCGTGCCCCTATGCCGGTGTTTGCCGCGACGAAGCCTTCGATATCACTCCGTATTCGCGAGCGCTATCCAAATTCCTGCTGGGCCACCCCGATTGCCAGAATTTCGGCAGGAAGTTCAAGCCGGCATTTAGTGGTTGCTCGCAACACGCTTGTGGTCTCACCAGCATGCACGACTTAGGCCTGATCGCAGCGAAGCGGATTGAGAATGGAGAAGAGAAACGCGGATTTGAAATGTATGTTGGCGGCGGGCTGGGCACCGTCCCTTATCAGGCAAAGTTGTTCGATTCGTTTGTTCCTGCGGAAGAGTTGCTGCCATTGACCCAGGCAATCGCGCGGGTCTTCGCCCGGCTGGGTGAGAAGAAGAACCGCAACCGCGCACGCCTCAAGTTCCTTATTCAGGATTTAGGGATGGAGAGATTCAAAGAGTTGGTTCTGGAGGAACGCAAAATCCTGCCGCACGATCCGCGGTGGGTGGACTATGTGACCCAAACTGAGGAATTCGAGGAGTCGCCGCTGCGGCCTCCGGGTGCATTCCCTGCTGCGACCTCGGAGCCTTTCCAGCGCTGGCTCAAGACCAACGTGCGTCCGCAAAGCCAGGCAGGCTATGTGGTGGTCACGGTCACCCTGCCGTTGGGCGATATCACCGCCAACCAGCTTCGGTCCTTAGCGGACATCGCTCGCCGGTTCATTAAAGAGACCGTCCGCGCGACGGTTGAACAGAACCTGGTTCTTCGCTGGGTGAGTCAGGCTGACTTACCTGAGATTTACGAAGCGCTGTGTGCGGTGGGCCTAGGCGAGCCTGGCGCCGGATCGATTGTGGACATCGTTTCGTGTCCGGGAACGGATACCTGCAAACTGGGAATTTCCTCTTCGCGGGGCCTTGCCGCCCAGCTGCGCAAGAGACTATCTGAAAAGAGTTTTCAGTTGGATGAAGCTGTTCAAAACCTCCACATCAAGATCAGCGGCTGCTTCAATAGTTGCGGGCAGCATCACGTGGCGGACATAGGCTTCTACGGCGTCAGCCGCAAGATCGCGGGATACGCAGTACCTCATTTTCAAGTTGTTCTGGGAGGCGAGTGGGAGCACAACGCGCATTCTTACGGATTGCCCGTGGTCGCCGTCCCCTCCAAGAACATTCCTGAGGTAGTTACGCGGCTGAGCGAACACTACGTGGCCCGGCGGAACAAGGGCGAGCGCTTCAGGGATTTCATCTCGCGTAGCGGAAAATCTGAATTGAA
Organism: Candidatus Angelobacter sp.; assembly: GCA_035294925.1. Taxonomy (GTDB): domain Bacteria; phylum Acidobacteriota; class Terriglobia; order Terriglobales; family Acidobacteriaceae; genus Angelobacter. The sequence goes on from DATGJZ010000088.1 coordinate 97,943, forward strand.
GGGCTTGCTGGACGACCTCACCCGGCCTCCCGCCGGCGATCGCTCTTACTTCAGCGATTGGGGAGACCCGCGGGAATACAGCTTGGGAGATATGGGCGTGGGCGAGTGTGCCGGTGAAGTGGTGTCGGCGATGGACTTTGATCTGGCTGCCGCCGAAAGAGGGGTGTTCGAAGCGCAACTGGCTTTGGAGAGAGGTGACGCAGAGCAGGCGGGACACGCAGCTTATCAATCCATGCTGCAGGCTGCGAAGGCCCTGGTAAAGATCGAACTGCCCGACATTGCCAACGATCCAGACCGGATTGTGTCCGAGTTTCGCACCCATTTTTACGATACGCAGTTGTTTTTTGATCCCTTTGCCGGCGGTAAGTTCGCAAATTACCTGTTCGATGCCCACCGGAAATCAGGAGGCCCCTACAGTTTGGAATCAAGCGGCTATCTCATCAATGAAGCCCAGCTCTTTATTGATGCGGCGCATAGTTGCAGCAGCCGCCTAGGAGAGCCACCCCAACTGGCAAGCGCAAAGGGGGCCCGTTGATGGAGCTTGGCCACATTAACGTAAAGCTCCTGGTTAAGGATCCCGAGGGTGTTGATCTGGAGTTGTTGGTGCCGGTATTTCACAACTGGATCCAGGGCCAGATCTGCGAGGAGCGATTGCTCGATGTTGCCGACTACCGCCATGTCCCCGGCGGCCCCGGCGTTATGCTCATCGGCCTGGAAGGCAACTATAGCCTCGACAACACCGACCACCGCCTGGGTGTGCGTTACAACCGCAAGGCCGTGCTTGGCGGCAGCAATCAAGATCGCATGGACCAGGCGGCGCGCGCCGCCCTCAATGCATGCCAGCGGCTTGAAACGGAGGCAAGCCTGGCAGGACAAGTGCGCTTCAACGGCCAGGATGTGGAAGTCTCGATCAACGATCGCCTGCTGGCCCCAAATTCCGAAGCAACCCGCGAAACGCTGATGTCTGACTTTCACACCTTCTCCGAGAGATTGTTCGGAGGCAGGGAATATGCTCTTTCCTATAGCGCCGATCCCCGGCGGTTGTTCACCGCTTTCCTGCGAGCCTCGCGGCCCATCGCCGTCACAGATTTATTGGAAAACCTGGCATCCTAAAGCGGCCATCTTGTATAATACCTCCCAGGGGTATTTGTGGATTGAGATGGAAGCAGCCCTGAAAAAGAACCGACGCGCCCAACTGATGCCGGAAGAGCTGCGCCTCAACCTTCAACGGCGCTTGCGCCGCGCCGAGGGGCAGATCCGGGGCGTGCAGAAAATGGTGGATGAGCAAAGATACTGTCCGGACGTTCTGACGCAGATCGCAGCGATTCATGAGTCGCTGCGGGCTGTGGAAAGGCTTCTTCTCGGTAATCACCTCCAGCACTGCGCCACCGCAGCCCTGCGTTCCGGCGACGAAGAAAAGGCGCGGCAAACTTACAAAGAGCTCACGGATCTGTTCTACAAACACGCGAGGTGAAGGGACCTGGGAGAATGTCGAGCGCCGGAATCACGGTAAAAGATCCTGTCTGCAACATGGATGTAAATCCTGAAACGGCCAGGTACTCGACTGAGTACCATGGCCAGAAGTTCTACTTTTGCGGTGCTGGCTGTCTTAAGAAATTCTCACAGGAACCTGAGAATTATCAGAACCGCCGCGCCGTTCAAGAATGCCCCTCGTGCGCAGTACCCCAGCCTCCGCCATCCGTTCCAGCGGCATCGTCCGGCTACTACTGTCCTATGCATCCCGAGGTGCAGCAGGCGGGGCCGGGCGATTGTCCGAAATGTGGCATGGCCCTGGATGCGGCGGCGCCGATTTCACGCCCGAAGATCGAATACACGTGTCCCATGCATCCGGATGTAATACGGAGCGGGCCTGGGGCCTGTCCCATCTGCGGCATGGCTCTTGAGCCAAAAACCGTCACTGCACAGGAAGAAGTCAATCCCGAACTGCGTGACATGACCCGCCGGTTTTGGATCTCGCTGATCATCACGGTCCCACTGCTCTTGATTTCCATTACGGACATATTCCCGGCCAGAATGGTGAACTGGCTTGAATTTCTGCTTGCAACTCCGGTGGTCCTCTGGGGAGGATGGATCTTCTTCCAGCGCGCCTGGGCATCTCTGGTCAACAGAAGCCCGAACATGTTCACCCTCATCGGTATGGGTACGACAGTGGCTTATGTGTACAGCGCTGTTGCCACGTTCGCGCCGGGTCTGTTTCCACCATCATTCCTGGGCGCTCGTGGACTGCCGGAAGTCTATTTTGAAGTCGCAGCTTCCATCACGGTGCTGGTCCTGCTGGGGCAGATGGTGGAGCTCAGGGCCAGAAGCCGGACCTCCAGCGCGATTCGCGCTCTGCTCGATCTATCGCCACGAACCGCTCGCAAGTTGTATGAGGACGGCCATGAAGAAGATATCTCGCTGGAGCTTGTTCAACCCGGCGACCGGCTTCGCGTACGCCCCGGTGAGAAGGTGCCTGTGGATGGAGTTGTGGTCGAGGGAAGCAGCTCTGTAGATGAATCGATGCTCACCGGAGAGCCTATTCCTGTTGCCAAGGAAAAGGATTCGCGGGTCATTGGGGCCACCGTAAACGGGACTGGCTCATTCATCATGCGTGCGCAACGCGTCGGCAGCGAGACTTTGCTGGCCAGGATTATGCAAATGGTCAGCGCGGCCCAGCGGACCAGGGCCCCGATTCAGCGCCTTGCAGATCAGGTATCCCAATACTTTGTTCCCGCGGTAATTCTGGCAGCCATAGTGACGTTTGCCGGCTGGATGCTGATCGGACCCGAGCCCAGGTTTGTCTATGCCCTGGTGAATGCGGTTGCCGTGCTCATTATTGCCTGCCCGTGCGCCCTGGGTCTGGCAACCCCAATGTCGATCATGGTGGGCACAGGCCGGGGAGCGACCGCAGGCGTGCTCATCAAAAATGCTGAAGCCCTCGAAATGCTGGAGAAGGTAGACACTGTAGTTGTGGATAAAACGGGAACTCTGACTGAGGGAAAGCCACGCGTAGTTACCCTCCGCGCTGCGTCCGGCCACAGCGACTCGGGAATTTTGCGTTTTGCAGCGAGCCTGGAGCGCAGCAGCGAACATCCGCTGGCCTCCGCGGTGGTCAAGGCCGCAGGGGAGCGCAGCCTGCAATTGAGTGAGTTCCAGGACTTCCAGTCTCATACCGGGTTTGGAGTCTCAGGCAGAGTAGAAGGGCACTCGGTATGCGTTGGCAGTGAACGGTTTTTGATGGAACAAGGAATCTCGGATCGCACGCTGGGAGCGGAGGCCGGCCGGTTGCGGCAGGAGGGCCAGACCGTGATCTGGGTGGGAGCGGATGGCAAGGTCGCGGGGCTGATCGGCATCGCCGACCCGATAAAAGAATCCACCCCGCAAGCCATTCGAGACCTGCGTGCCGCCGGCATTCGCATCGTCATGCTCACCGGAGATAATCAAGTTACTGCTGCCGCCATCGCCCGCCAACTCGGGCTGGACGACTTCAGGGCGGAGATGCTGCCGGAAACCAAAGTGGAAGCAGTAAAACAACTGCAAACTCAGGGCCGCGTGGTTGCCATGGCGGGCGACGGTATCAATGATGCTCCGGCCCTGGCGCAGGCCAATGTGGGAATCGCCATGGGTACTGGGACGGATGTCGCCATAGAGAGCGGAGATATTACGCTTATTCAAGGTGATCTGCGGGGCATTGCCAGGGCGCGAACCCTGAGCCGGGCCACCATGCGCAACATCCGCCAGAACCTGTTCTTTGCGTTTGTTTATAACGCTGTGGGCATCCCTATTGCCGCGGGCGTTCTTTACCCTCTGCTCGGATTATTACTGAATCCAATGATCGCCGCCGCCGCCATGAGCTTTAGCTCGGTCTCTGTCATCGGAAACTCGCTGCGGCTCAGACGCGTGGCTCTGTAGAGCCGCCTGGATTGAATAAAGGCGACACCGGAAAGGGGCCTTACTGAGGTGACGCGCCTGAAGGATTAGCCACCACGCGGATGGTTTTGACCGATCGCACCCAGCGCGTCGGGCGCTTGTCTCCTGGCACAACCAGGTGCAACGGGCCTGACTCTTGCGGCAGAAGCTTTCCGTCTTCGCTGTCCGCGATCAGCACCTGCAGATTCCCGATACTCTCATCCAGCTCAGCAATTGAGAACGTAACCTGATAGCCGTCCGCCGAACTGACTATAATGCAGGTCGTCAATGCCTTGCCGCGCAGGTCTACGCCGGATGGCATACCCGCCTCCTTGAGCAGGTCGCGCAATGGCACTCCGCTGTACGTGGCCGTCTTTTTCTCATGGGTGTTGGTGGCCGAGAGAGACGTATGTTTCAGCTGCTTCCAGTGCTGTTCCTGAAAGCTCTGAGGGTGGGGAATATCGCCACTGATTTCAATCAAGACCGGTTCCGCCTGCTGCACCCAGGCAGCAATCTGAAAAAATACCACAAACGGGAAACAACCGCACGGTTCCCATATCCGGAGTATTTGCAGCACACCGGCCAAGTCACATTGTGAGTGGCTGTTCGAGTTGCAGCCCAAATCAAGCTGCACGCAATGGATTGAATAAAGTCGTTTGACAATCACGGTCAATATCGTATCAAATCGTTCCCTCTGAGCGTACTTTATCCTTGCGAACCGGTGGCGGAAATAAGAACCTGATGAAACATAACAAAGAGAACCTGAGCAGACGAGAGCTTCTGGTGCGCGGCAGCCGCATGGCTTTGGGTGCGGCCATCGCCGGGTTTCCTGCCGGCACTTTGGCGGCAGAGTTATCCGCCATCAACGTTGCGTATGCCGGCTCCATGAGCTCGATGATGGAGGGTCCGATTAAAACCTCTGCCGCACAGAGCCTGAGACTGGAGTTCCGCGGCCGCGCCCAGGGTTCCAGCGCGCTGGCGCAGTTGATTGCGGGAGGCAGCATCCAGCCGGATATTTTCATCCCCGTCACGCCGGGACCTGCGCTCACCATTCTGCGCGCTGGAAAAGCCGGGACCGCGCAGGCGATCGCCCACACAGAAATGGTGATTGCGTACAGTCCCAAGAGCCGCTTTGCTTCCCGCTTTGAGGCCGCGGCCAAGGGCAAGGACGGAGACGAGTGGTGGAGAATCCTGCTGGAGCCCGGACTCCGTTTCGGGCGTACTGATCCGGTTACAGATCCGCAGGGGCGCAATATCATTTTTGCTATCATGCTGGCTGCGAAAATGTACAAGCAGGGAGACCTGGTGGAGAAGGTCCTGGGCACAGTGCTCAACGAGAAACAGATATTTACGGAGCCGACGGTTATGGCGCGCCTGCAGAGTGGCGAGTTGGACGCCTCATCAGCTTACAAGATCCAGCCCGGTCCGTTCAATTTGCCTTACATAACTCTGCCCAGGGAAATTAACCTGAGCGGGCAAAATGTTCATGCTGATCGTCCGGATGTGACCCTGTCGGTTGGCGGTAAGGCATATAATCCCGAGCCACTCATTTATTATGCGGCTGTTCTCAAGGATGCCCCCAATCCAAAAGGGGCAGCGGCTTTCGCAGACTGGCTTAAAGGCGATGAGGGTCAGGCCATATTTCGCCGGTTTAACTATGACCCGCCGGGGGACGCCTCGCCGCTTCACGCATGAAAAATGGCCAGCGTTGGATTCCCAGAGTTGGCGCCACGCTCTTCGCGTTAGCGCTCCTTTATCCGTTCACTGCGCTGTTCGCGCGCATCGGTTCCTGGCAGTGGGGTGAAGATGTGCGCGGGCCGGCATTGGCTTCCGTTCGGGTGTCACTTTTGCTTACCGGTTGCGCCATGATCATCATTGTGGCTGTGGGCACGCCGGTTGCCGCTTACATTGCACATTGCAGAGCGCGAGAACGGGTCTTGTGGCAAGCTGTGTTGCTGCTTCCAATCTTGTTGCCTCCACTTGCTCTGGGGATACTCCTCACGCTGGCTTTTGGTCCTTATGGAACCGTGGGCGCATGGCTGGAGCACTGCGGGATAATAATGACCAATAGCGCCACCGCCTTCGTCTCCACGCAGGTTTATGTTGGCATGGGCTATTACGTGCTTGGGGCAGTGGCTGCTTTTGATGCTGTTCCGCTGATGCTCCAGAAACAAGCGGCCCTGCTTGGCCTAACGCCGTGGCGAGTCTTTTTTCGAGTAACGTTGCCACTTTCGCGGCTTGGGCTGGCCGTTGCCCTGAGCATCGCCTGGGTGCGGGCGATCGGCGAATTCGGCGCTGTGGTTATTACGGCTTACTATCCCTCCGGCATGCCTGTTCAATTGTGGGTGAATCTGCAAAGCTTTGGCTTGCCCGCGGTGATGCCGCTGCTCGTGGTCTTTCTGGCCGTTGCCCTGCCGCTTCCCTGGCTGGTCCACGTGCTGGCACAGAGACGGCGCCATGCTTAGAACCCACATCATTAAGAAGCGCCGGGAAATCAGCATTGATGTCTCAGTGGAGTTGGAACGGGGCCAGTCGTTGGGTTTGTTCGGCGCATCCGGTGCGGGCAAGAGCACCATCCTGGCATGCATCGCTGGAATCGAGGAGCCGGACGATGGTTTTGTGACGTTGGATGATGTCCAGCTCTTTCCGCCTTCCCTGCCGTTGCACCTGCGTCCGCTGGGATATTTGACGCAGGAGCCGGGACTATTTCCCCACCTGAGTGTGAGCGAAAACATCAACTTCGGCATTGCCAAGGTCGTAGCGGCGACGCAAGAGCAGAAACAGTGGACCGAGACCCTGCGCGACCGATTGGGACTGGGCCCGCTTTGGCATGCGCCGGCATCGCAGATTTCGGGCGGTCAGGCACGGCGAGTGAGCCTGGCGCGGATGCTGGCTCGCAAGCCCACACTGGTCCTTTTGGATGAACCTTTCGCGGGTCTGGACCGTCACCTGGTCCGCGACCTGATTGACGATCTCATTTCCTGGCGTCAGACTCTCGGATTCAGCCTGGTGGCCGTCGATCATCAGGCTGAGGTTCTCAAGAGACTGTGTCCACAGCAGGCAATCGTGCTGGAACACGGAAAAATCATGCAGCGGGGCACATGGGACGAACTCTACAGCGCTCCTGCAAGCCCGTTGTTGCGCTCTCTCCTTGCTCCTCTTTAGGAAAGCGATGAGATGGAAAATACCAGCTTGCCGGTGCATCTGCAGTCCGTGTCAGACAATCTTCAGTGGGACCGCTGGTTCCGCAACATTGAGAAGATAGAAGTAGAAAGGCGAGTATGAAGCCCGAATCACAACCGAAGTTATATCCCGTTCGTCACGCCTGCAGAGTTCTGGGGGTAAGTTATCCTGCTCTGAAGCAGTGGATCTATAAAGGAAAGATCAAGACGATAAGAACGCCAGGCGGGCATCACCGTATCCCGGAAACTGAGCTGGATCGCCTTCTGCCAGCGGTTCCCCAGCGCGGCCCGGTTCAAAACCGGAGAGCCAACTACAGGAAGATCAGTGGGCGCAACCAGCTCGTCGGCCGGATTGTTGACTTGAAAATTGATGGCTTGATGGCGCAGGTCACTCTTTCGATTGGGGGCCAGCATCTCACATCAATCATTACCGCCGATGCAGTGCGGGAAATGCGTCTGGAAAGAGGCCAGGTCGCCGCAGCCCTGGTCAAGTCCACTGAAGTCATGGTCATGCGCATCAGGTAAGTGAGAAGGCAACACAGTTAGTGACGCTAGACCACATATGGCTTGGAAGTTTGAGGTTGCTCATCCGGTGTGGACTCAGTCCGGGAAGCGTCGGCTGCCCCTTCTTCGCTCATTTCGGATAGAGCCAGCATCAGGTTGCCCTGATTGGTAGCGTAGCCCAGTGCGGTTTCCCTGGTGATGCTGCCCTTGCGGACAAGTTTTTCCAGCTCGTCGTCAAAGCACTGCATTCCGTCCAGGCTCGCGTCGCGCATCGCGTCCAGCAGAGATTTTCCTTCTCGCTCGCCTTTTTCCAGGTATTCACGGGTGCGCTGGTTGGAGCGGAGGATCTCGAATGCGGCCACTCGTCCGGAACCATTTTTCTTGGGCATTAGACGTTGGGAGACGATCCAGCGGAAAGTGTTGGCCAAGCGTGTACGAACCAGTTGTTCTTCTGCGGGAGGAAAGGCGCCAATGATCCGTTCCACGGTCTTGGATGCGTCAATCGTGTGCAGTGTCGAGAGCACCAGGTGTCCGGTTTCAGATGCTTCCAGCGCAATTTCAATGGTTTCCCGGTCGCGCATCTCTCCCACCAGAATCACCTTGGGGGCCTGCCGCAGCGCGGCGCGCAGAGCCAGTCCGAAACTTGGAGTATCACTGTGGAGCTCTCGCTGGTGGATCGTGCTTTTCTTGTGCCGGTGGATGAACTCGATAGGATCTTCAATGGTCACAATGTGGTAGGCGCACGTTTCATTGATCAGGTCCAGAATGGAGGCCAGCGTTGATGATTTTCCTGAACCAGTCGGCCCCGTAACCAGGACGATGCCATTCTTAAGCTGAGCAATCTCCTTGAGTTGGGGAGGCAGTTTCAACAATTCAAAACCGGGAATCACCCCCGGGATCACCCGCATCACAATGGCGCATGTGCCTCGCTGCATGAAAATATTCACCCGGAAACGTGATTTTCCTGGGACGCTATAGGAAACATCGCAGGCGCCCTGCTCGCGCAGGAGGTCGGCGCCTTTTTGATTGCCAGTAAGAATATCCGCCGCAATGCGTTTTGTGTCTGCGGCGGTCAAAACCGAGAGATCGCCCACCTTCACGCCCAGAAGCTCGCCGTTCAGCTCCACCTGCGGGGCCTTGCCCGGAGAAAAAATCAAGTCGCTTACGCTGGGGGCAACCAGCAACATGGCAGTCAGAATCGCGTTGGTTGAAATCACAGGCTTCTGGGGCGCGGAAACTACTGCAGCGGAAATGGCTGATGGTTCGGAAACCACCGGAAGCAGCGGAGAGTTGGAGTCCATGCTTTAGTAAATCGGCTGATCCGGAGCGGATATTACGATTGAGGCCAGGATTTTATCTTTGGGGGGAGAACTGGAAAAAATCTGGCTCTGCCTGGGAACAAAATTCTTTATAAACATATGATTATAAACACTTTATGGCGAGGCTGCGATCAGCATTCCCAAGGTCAGCCACGAAGAACTGGCAGAGATGGTGGGCGCCAGCCGTACGAGTGAACTACTTCATGACCAGGTTCCGGAAGCTGGGCTTCATTGAATACAACGGCGAACTGCGAATTCGCGGTTCACTCTTCAACATATTGTTGCAAGAGTAGCAGTCAGCACTCAGCCGGGTCACTACGCTGAGAGCGCAGTTCACAGAAGCCACTGACTGCTGTTCGAGAGTTGGATTGTGCAGGCAATCCGGTCATCGGGTCGTCGGTGCATCGGGTCATCGGAGGAAACACCCAATGTCTCGGTGTAGTTAGGGCCTTACTGATTCCAAATGACCTATTGAAGCAGTCCACGGAGAGAGCCCGCGTGCTATCTCGCAATCCTCGAGATCCTCTTCGGCATGGAAACTGCGACCTCAAAAGACCTTACCGATGATGACTGTGATTTGACTGATTTCCACTGACACGACCAAAACAGGAAAGTGAGCTTGATTGAGGAATCGGATTTTTTCTCACGTTCCCGGCACTCAAGCCGCTCGCTTTTGATTTTCTACAGTCAAAGCTGAACTGGGGACGCCAAAATGCAAATTAACGCAATGCGGAAGAGCATGAAATAAAGTGGTTCCCGAATTGACGTGGAGCCAATTTGAGACAGGAATTTCTCTTGCGCCATTTCAGGAATGCAGTACACTATGGAACCACTTCCCCCAGATTCAGTGATTTTGCAGTTGCAAAACCCCCAGGCTGCCACATATTTACTCAGGAAAGGAAATTCACAATGTCACTTCGCACAAAATTGCCCATAAGACTTTTCACGCTCAGCCTGCTTGCAGCAGTTTTCGGGTTTACCAGCCTGCAGGCCCAAACCGTGGCCTATGTGGCCAACAGCAGCTCCAATTCAGTTTCTGTCATCAACACCGCGACTAACACCGTGACGACGACCATTCCCGTGGGGAGCTCCCCCGTTGGGGTGGTGTTCTCACCCGACAGCACCCGCGCTTATGTGGCAAACTCCGGCGACGGAACGGTCTCTGTGATTAATACGGGCAACAATACCGTAATGACCACCATCGCCGTGACCAGCGGACCCAATCCGTCCAGTCCGTTCAAACTTGCAATTACGCCGGACGGCAAAAGCCTCTACGTAACCGACCTGGGGAACGCGGCTGTGACGGTAATCAACACCGCCGACAACACGGTGAGCGCAACCATTCCCATCAACAACCTGGGAAGCGACGTGGTGATCCTGCCCAAGGCCACGAGCGCGTATGTGGCGGACATCACCGGATTTGTCTCCGTGATCAATATTGCCAACAATACCGTAGTGCCTCCTCTGCTTAATTTGTCGGTTCCCGGCCCGGCCACCATCTTTCTGTCAGTAACGCCGGATAGCGGGCACATCTATGCGGGGAGCGGCGGCGGGTCAACCGTCGAGGTAATCGATACCACCACCAACGCCGTAACCACTCTACCCACCAGCGTTCCAGGGGCCGGAGACGTCCTGGTCACGCAAGGCGGCGATACGGTTTACGTCGCGGACATCGCGGGCACCAACAACAAGGTTTCCGTAATTGATGCCGCCAACAACTCGGTGCAACCTGACCTGATCACGGTGGGAAGCGGACCTCAGTTTATGGCAGCGACTCCTGACGGTTCATTTGTCTATGTGACAAACTTTAATGACAATACCGTCTCCATTATTGCCACCACCGGCAATACCGTGGGCCCCCCAATCACAGTAGGCACCAATCCCGAGGGGATCGCCATTGCCAACCTGAGCACGGCGCTAGCCGCGTTTACCGTGGAAGACCTGGACATCGGCGAGCATAGAGTCAGCCTGGATGGCGACCTGACCCTGGGCGCAACCAGCGGCGGGCTCGATCTGGCGCATCAGCCGGTCAGCCTTACCGTGGGCACTTTGTCCTTTACCATCCCTGCCGGCAGCTTCAAGCAGGTGGGCGGGCAGCATCACTTTGTATGTCACACCAGCAATCTCTTTCGTGGAACCATCGCCGGCCTCAGGGTGGATTTTGACCTGAAAGCGGAACGCGGCAGCAGCACTGCCTTCGACTACTCGGTGACCATCAGCCGCGTAGACCTGGACGTGCCCAATCCGGTGACGGTGACGCTGCAGATCGGCGAGAACAGCGGCACTGTTTCGACGTGCCAGAACTGCGATGGGGATGATGATTAGGGCATCAGTAGTTAGTTAGTAGTTAGCAAAGTCAAAATCAAAACCATTTACCACAGAGGACACAGAGGAAGCACAGAGGAAACCGGGAAAAGGCAAAGACCGGGAAAACGGACTTTAGCCACGCTGCTTTCTCTGTGCTTCGGTGTCTCTGTAGACCGTGCTTCAACGTCTCACCGCTGATTTTCGCTGATTACATCCAACCGGGCAGCTGCATCTGCACCAGCGCTAAAGCGCTCGTGAAAATTGCCGGAGTTTTTCCGTGAAATTGAAAGCCCGCTTTCCCCGAACTGAAGTTCGGGGCTTCCACCGAGTCGATGGATACAACTATTTCCCAAACCGCCAAACTATCGTGAGCCATCAGCGAATGTGATCAGCGTCACATACACAAGCTCAACGACTCCAATAATCTGCGAACAATCGTTGCTTTTCTGCTGGCTTTTGGCCATTGGCCAAAAAGCGGGATCGGGTGATTGATTGCTGGGGAGTTATCAATCATCCGATCATCCGGAAAATCCAGGTTACAGGGGACAGATTAAAAAGAAGATGGCGGTCCCCTATTTTTCTTTGTCGAAACCCGCATCGAACAGCGAAACAAGAGTTGGTAGTTAGTATTTGGTAGTTTAGCAACACCAAAACCCCACGGCATGCCAGGGCCTTCGATAGGCGACAGTTTACAGGGAAGCTGACTGTCCGCTGGCTTCCCGGAGCCCAGCGACATCACACCATCGTCCTTTGACTATTCGCCATTGGTTGGCCCTTGTTTATTTAGTACAAGAGCCAAAGTTACAGATCACAGAGGTCAGGGGATAGGGAAAGCTAAATCCACTGCCGAGCCAAGCTCCTCATCTCGCCGATAATCTCCGCTGATTACGCTGAGTCTGCTGTAGTTAGCCAGCCTTGGTATCTATACCATCACACGGGCGGAATGAGGTGGCGGAGCTAACGGCTAGGTGACAGGTCACCCACCCCGGCGGACTTTCAGCAGGGAGCCGGCAGAGCCAGGATCAAAAAGCCGTGACGCAGCCGAAAGCGGCTGCGGTCCACTCATTTTTTTTGTGGCATCGGTATCCACCGCACCCCATGGCCTGGTGACACGCCTATCGTGAAACGGTCTGTAGTGGTCACTGTTGGTTGCTTACTATTGTGATATCAAATCGGGAACACTAAAGTAACTGCTACGTGATGGCGGATGCCTGTTGGTTTTGTGGTCAAGTGATTGATAAGTATGGATAAACTATATTGAAACAATATTAACAATGCTTAATCATGCCCATATGAACATTGGTTGCCACAAAATGTAATTGACAGCAAGATGGGCCACTGATAGTTTTCGAAATGCCACCATTTCCCAGAATGGTCTTCCCCAAGATCAGGATACTTGCTCAGTTATGATCAGATACGTGCAGAAGCGCTTTGCCAAGTATGCGCAGGTTTGCAATTGGCAATGACGTTATTGTGCCGATTTGAATCTGGGAACGGCCCAAACTTTTGGAGATTGAAAGGAAATGTCGATGAAGAAGTCTGCCCTTCTTGCAGTTTTGTTCCTGAGCCTGGCGGCCCTCGTGCCGGCCAGCGCTTTCGCCGAGGACAACCATAACGCGTACGTTGCCAACAACCTTGAACGCACGGTGTCCGTGATTGATACCAGAACCGACGCCATAGTCGCCACCATCAGCAGCGCTACCTTTTCTCATCCGTCCGACATGGCGGTTTCGCCCAATGGCAAGCTGCTCTACGTCCGCAACGCCAACAATACGTTCTCCGTGGTAGACACAGAAACGAACACCGTCACGGGAACCATCACCTTCGGCTTCCCTGTGGGTGCTCCCAGCGAGGGCGCGGGACCCACGATTGCCTTTAACCGGCGTGGAAACCGTGCCTACTTTGCCAACTCCGCGGGTAACCTGGTGGTGATTGACGTGGCGAGCAGCAGCGTGCTGCAAACCATACCTGCACCAGCGGGGTTCCTGCCCACTACCGTGGCCGTTTCCCGCGATAACGATAACGTGTACGTAGGGTCGGGCAATGGACAAGGAATCCTGGTGGTTGACGCTGACGGTGACGCCGCCACGACAACCATTGCTGCCGGGCACACCATCTTCGACCTGGCCCTGAGTCCCAACAGCGAAAGGCTCTATGCGTCCGATGAATCGGGGCTGGTACCATCATCACACCTTCCCAGTGGCGTCCTTGTAATCAATACGGACACCAACAGAGTGGAGGCTACCGTTCCTTTGCCTGGCAGTCCCAGTAATCCTGCTTTTGTTACCGGGCTGGCAGTAACACCCGATGGCCGCCACGTCTATGTGGAGGACTTTCTCTTGATCGCCGGCAGCAGCACAGTAACAGTGTTTGATACCCGCGACAACTCGATTGACACCACCATCAACGCCACCGGGTTGTCTTTGACCGCCCTTGCTATCAGCCACAATGGCCGGAAGGTTTTTGCCGTCAACACCGGCAGGACCGGCAGTTCCGTGGCCGTGATTGATACCAGGACCAACACCATAGACGATTCGATCACGGTTGGCCGCTTTGCCGATACCATAGCCATCCAGCCATCTCACCGCCAACACGGCGATGACGGTGATGACGATCACGGCGACCACGACCGGTAGGGAAAGCGGGCTCTTGGCTTGTGGCCGTTAGCCTTTGGACCTTGAGCCATTGGCTTTCAAACGGGATCGGGGTGCTGGGGCGCACCAGCTACCTGGTCCCGTTGGTTCTAGGTTACAGGTAACAGGGGACAGGTTACAGGTTACAGGGAAGATTGCCGAAATTGCCAAAATTGAAAGGCAACAGCGAAGACACACTACCGTGGAAGTTGGTAATTGGGTAAGAAGATCCTTCGGCTTCGCTCAGGATTTCGCCTGCAGGCTCGGACGCCCGTAAAACGGCTCAAGTTGGTAATTGAAACTCACGCGCTTGAGAACTTAAGGTGAAACATTCTGTCCTGTTTTGGATTTCCACAATTTCATAAACAGTAAACTTAAACATATTATAGTTTCCTGTTTTGGGGAAATGATAAACTTGGCTGGGCGCATAGTTTTATGGGTGGTGCACTATCGCTTGTGATGGGAGAATGAGCTTATGAAATGGAGATTGGTCATAGTTATGGTTATGGTCACGGTTGCGCTGTGCGCGCTAGTCGCGCAAGCCCGCGCGGAGGTTAGTGAAAAGACGTCCACTGACTACGAGAACAAGGTTCAGATGAGCCCGGCCAAGCTGACCGAATTGCGGACCCTAGTGGAGCAGATGTTCAGCCGAACTTATAACGGCGTGATTACGAGATGGAACCGGGATGCCGGGAGCGGATTCATCGGCATGCCGGCAGGACAGCAGTTTCAGTTTCAAGGGAGCATAGGGTACAACATGGCGCTGGGCAAGCCGGATGGAGCGAAGTCCGATGCCGATGTTGCCTTCCTCTATAAGTACAATGGCGGCGACAACCAGCCGACAAGCGGAACGCTCAACGCAATCAAGCTCAAAGAACTCGCCAGGGACGTCTTCAGGACCGATATGCCGCCGCCGTCACCGCCGACGGCACCGACATCGCCGTATTCGTATGAGGTCAAGAACCCTGTGGTGGCGATCAATGTGCCGGCGACACCAACGCAGGACCACGTTGACGTGGCCTTCTTCAACGAACTCAAGGACACGGCGAATCCGACGAGAGCAACCTGCGTCCGGCCGCCGGTCACAACCATGCCCTGCTCGCAGTTAAGCTGGGGATCGCCAGCGCCTGGAGGCGACCCTTCTTCGTGGGTGCCGAGCGACCGGTTGAATCTGACTGCCACGCTCAACACCGGGTTCGATGCAAACCCAACGAACCGGGCGCTCATCAACCGGGCGGGAAAGATATTCAAGGAGTGGCGGTTCGGACTGGGACAATACGCGGCCGACGAAGAGAAAGTGCCTTCGCTGGCGCTGATCACGCTTATGTATAACCTCTTGAAAGGCGGATCGGTTAACTACACCAACAGCTTTATTCTTCTGAGAGACACGCTGTCAAAAGGCGCTAAGGACAATTTCAACAACGGCAACTGCACTACGCGGCCCGAGGATTTCAAAATCTTGTCCGTTACATACCCTTTTGCCGATCTCCTTTCGAAGTTGACAACCGCGGAAAAACGCAGCTTTTGCCTCAGCTTTATGGACTTCAAGAGTGCTGTGGAATATGCAACGCGACCGGCGAACGAGGTTACGGAGGCTCAGGCGATTGACAGATTGAAGCCTTATTTGCCGCTGTTTCCCTAAAAGCTAGTATTTAGTATTTGACTCTTGGCCTTTGACTCTTGGCCTTTGGCCCCAATACTGTTCACTTAAGAAGTAGTGTTGATCTCAACTATCCATTACCCACCTGTTTTTTCGCTGTCCAAAATGAGACACGCGGAAGTCTGGGAACGGCGTATACTCGCGTTCAGCCGAATCGTTACAAACTAAAGCGGGTCCCAACACAAAATCGCGGATAGATCGCAGGAGATCGGTGCAGCGGGTCATCTGAAGAAACAAAGCAGATTCCTCTTGTGCCGGAATGATAACGCTTCAACTATCCCGTCCCAGGAGAAACCGATAAGGAGATCGCATGATCCAGCGCCTTTGCACCCCAAGTTCTATTGTGAGAAATCTCACTCTACCCCACTACGCGCAAAACCGGCGCGTGCCGGGGGGCCCTTCGATCACAACCATGGTCTTTGTTCTAGCGGCGGTATTTGCGCTGGTGGGCCAGGCTGGGGCACAGACTATTGTCTCCAGCTTTGCCGGCAATGGCCAGCATACGGCTGTCTACAATCCTGCCGCCCAGCACCTGAACTCGGTTCACTGGACCACGTCCATTGATTTGAACAATACCGGAGCCTTTGCCCATTATGGCGCTCCTTTGATTACGCCCGCGAATACCATTATTGTGCCCCAGAAGACGGGAAGCAGCGGCGGCTTCGCAATCAACGTCTTCAACGCCGTCAACGGCACGGCGCTGTATTCGCTCACCACGGATTACACACAGCCCACGCACAACTGGATCCTTTCATACCAGCCTGGGCTGGCGGTGAACTCGGTGGATACGCGCCTGTACTATCCCGGCAATGGCGGCACGATCTACTACATTGATAATCCTGATTCGGTGAGCCACGGCGCGCCGGTGCAGCAGGTGTTTTACACCACGCTGGCCAACTACCAGGCCAATGCTTCGGCGTTCAATTCCACGGTGTTCATCAACACTCCCATCACCAGCGACAGCAGCGGCAACGTCTTTTTCGGCTTCCGCGTTCAGGGAACCGCGCCGGCTCCATTGAGCACGACGCAGAGCGGCTTTGCCCGCATTGATCCCAACGGCAACGCTACTTTTGTTCTGGCCGGCACCGCAGCCAGTGACGCCAACATCGGGCAGGATAGCCACAACTCCGCCCCCGCACTGAGCAACGACCAGACGACGCTCTACGTGGTGGTGAAGGGCGCCAGCAACCAGACTTATGGCTACCTGCTGGGGCTGGACAGCACCACGCTGGCGACGAAATTCAAGGTGTTCCTGAAAGACCCGCGCAATAACAACGCCAACAATGCGGAGATGCTGGACGACAGCACGGCTTCGCCCATGGTGGGGCCGGACGGCGATGTCTACTTTGGCATTATGGGCAACCCGTTCAATGGATCGCGCGGCTTCATGCTGCACTTCAGCGGCGATCTTACGGTGGAACAACCTGCGGGAGGCTTTGGCTGGGACAACACGGCGGCCATCGTTCCGGCCAGCATGGTCCCTTCCTATACCGGCACGTCCAGCTACCTGCTGTTCACCAAGTACAACAATTATGCTGACGGCGGCGGAGACAATGGTGACGGCATCAACCGCATCGCCCTGCTCGATCCCAACGCCACCGAGGTAGACGCGCACGCTTCGTCCAACGGCATGCTGATCATGCGCGAGGTGATGACGGTGATCGGTCCCACGGCCGATGCGGCGCTTCGCTCCACCAGTTTCCCGCACGCGATACGGGAATGGTGCATCAACACCGCGGCGGTGAATCCCGCCACCAACAGCATCTTCACGCCCAGCGAGGATGGCCGCACGTATCGCTGGAACCTGGTTACCAATTCCCTGACGGAATGGGTGACGCTTAGCACCGGCATTGGCGAACCTTATGTGCCGACCATCATCGGTCCGGATGGAACGGTGTTCACGCTCAACGGCGGCCTGCTGTCGGCCTTAGGCAACATTAACGGCGTAGGTATCGCCGTGACGTCCTCCACGCCCGATTTGCGCACGGTAGTCACGGGCCAATCGCTCACCTTCACGGCGGCCGTTACCAATACGGGCACTTCCGGCACCATTCCCACGGGGACGGTCACCTTTACCGATACGACCTACTCAGTGGTGAGCGGGGCTTTGCAAACTACCACCACCACGCTGGCTTCCAACGTGGCCCTGGATGGCAATGGCAATGCAACGTTTACCAGCTCAACATTGACCGGCGATTTTCACTTCATCACCGTGCAGTACAGCGGCGACTCCAACTTCAGCGCTGGCAGCGCGTCACTGGTGCAGACGGTCCACGCGAGCGGGTCGTCTACCGCGCTGGCTTCCACACCCAATCCTTCGAATGGCGGACAGTCGGTTACTTTCACAGCTACGCTCACCGCAGTTCCCCCGGGAACGGGAACGCCGACCGGCCAGGTGACGTTCCAGCAAGGCAACACTGTGCTGGCCCAAGTTCCTTTGAACTCGAGCGGCGCCGCCGCCTTCAGCACGTCAGCGCTGGCGACGGGCAGCGACACCATCACCGCGACGTACGCCTCAGATTTTAGTTTCGCAGCGAGCAGCGGCAGTACGGTACAGACGGTGCAGAATTTCGCCACCACCACTACGGTGACTTCCACGCCTAACCCATCCACCTTTGGGCAATCTGTCAGCTTCACCGCCAGCGTTACCTCGAGCTCGGGGGCGCCCGTGGGTACAGTCACCTTCACCCAGGGCAGCAACGTGCTGGCCTCGAACGTTGTAGTCGACAGCAATGGCCATGCAGCATTCAGCACAGCGGCGCTGGCCGTGGGCAGCAACACGATCACTGCAGCCTTTACCGGCGGCACAGGCTGGGCGAACAGCAGTGGAAGCGATAGCGGCTCGCCCCAGGTGGTGAATAAATCCGCCACCACCACGGCGGTGAGTTCGTCCGCCAATCCATCGGTCTTCAGCCAGCCAGTCACTTTTACGGCGCCTGTTACGGCCACGGCTCCAGGCAGCGGCGTGCCCAGCGGCACTGTGACCTTTAAGAATGGAAGCTCCACTTTGGGAACTGGAACCCTGGATGGCAACGGCAACGCAACCTTTACCACCTCAACCCTCACTGTAGGATCGCATTCCATTACCGCGGTCGATGGCGGCAGCACGAGCTTTACCGGCAGCACTTCTTCTGTCCTGACCCAGACGGTGAATAAGGATGGAACGACCAGTTCGGTGACTTCGTCGCTCAACCCGTCGACCCACGGCCAATCGGTCACCTTTACGGCAACGGTGGTGGCTAGCGCTCCGGGCACGGCTGTCCCTACGGGCAGCGTTACCTTCAAAGATGGAACCAAATCGCTTGGTTCCAAGACCTTGTCCTCGGGCCAGGCCACGCTCTCCACTTCCAGCTTGAGCCGGGGCAGCCATTCCATCACGGTTGTCTATGGGGGCAGTTCCAACTTCCTGGGCAGCACTTCAGCGGTGCTGGTGCAGGTGGTGAACTGAAAGAGACTCCAGGGAGATTGCCAAAATTGCCAAGATTGAAAGGCAACAGCTAAAGACATTCCTGGTCTGATTCTAAGAGGTTTAGCGAGCGACCAATAAAGAGTCACCGAGCAGGCTGTTGCTGAAGTCAGGACAAAAAGCTACACACATGCATTCTGTTTCACGGCATACGGCCCAGGGAATTTCTTGTGAGGAAGGATTCCCTCCCCTTCGGCAAGCTGAGGGTTCGGGATAAACTACAAAAAACTGCAAAAGCCCAGATGGCCGCCAACGGAGCGGGGGCCTTACGCAGGTAATATTGCAGCCGTTTCAAACTTTACGACTTTGGTGTAATATGAGGGAAACATGATGTTTCCCGCGACACGAAACCGCGCGAGCAGGACCAGCAAAGGCTTTATTCTTCTTCTGGTGGCATGTCTTTTTGTGTTCGCGATTTACCTAAAGGTCGCGCCGAATCTCAAGCCGAATTCTTTACCAACCACATCTTCGCAAGCAAAAGTCTGGATTGATCCGAGTCACGAGCAGGATACCCGGATCAAGATGGCTTCCCTGGCTGGATCCTGTCTATTTTTCCTTGTTCTTATCACGGTTTACTACCGAAGCCAGACGGGGCAGGCAGTCCTGACGCCGGTGTTTCTCGCCCGGGACTTGTTTACGGGTTCGCGGCATTGGTTTCGCCCTCCCCCGCTCTTCTGAGTTTGTTTCTCTGTTGGCCGCCAGATTGAGAAAACCTGAGTCCATGCTGCTTTCTTCTGGCGGCGTGCAAGCGCATAGGCGCTCATGATCCGTACTGTGCTTGACGCGCGATAGGACGCGAAGGAATTATGGCACCAAGTCATCCGCTGCAATCGAAGTTGCCGCTACCGAGCCAACTGGAGCAACTCCGCCGGTTGAGCACATGTGTGGTGGCCAGCGCCATTGAAACGGCGAATGTGCGGCTGCCTAACACAGGATTTGCCCACTCCGACATCCGATGTATTTTCGAAGGGCTTTCCCCGGTGGCGGCCCATGCAGCTACGGCGCGGGTGAGGACGGCAGCGCCGCCGATCGAGGGCGGGCGCTATTCCTACGCCCGGACCGACTGGTGGGACCACTTGCTCGCTATCCCGGCCCCACGAATTCTGGTCATTCAGGACATGGATACAAATCCAGGGCTGGGCGCTTTTATCGGAGAAGTCCATTCCAACATTCTTCTGGCCATGAGTTGCGTTGGCGTTGTTACCAATGGGGCAGTCCGGGACTTGCCTGAGGTCCGGCCGACGGGGTTCTATATGTTCGCCGGCAACGTTTCTGTCTCCCACGCCTATGCGCACGTGCTTGATTTTGGCGGACCGGTCGAGGTGGGCGGGCTGAAGATTCATCCGGGAGACCTGATTCACGGCGATGTGCATGGAATCCAAACAGTGCCCATAGAGGCGCTTGACGAAATCCTTAGCGCGGCGAACGAGATACTGCAAACCAGGCGTCATTTGGTGGGAATATGCCATTCGCCTGGCATCACACTCGAACGGCTCCGAGAGGCTGTGAAGATTGATCTGCAGCCCAAGAAGGGGCCAAACCAGAATTGAGCGATGCGATGACAATGATGCAATGGTTGATTCCTGGCGGACATTGGAGGACGGCCTTCCGGGCGGCGGCGATCCTTCCCATGGCGTTGTTTTTGTGGGGATGCAGCTCAAGCAACAAAGTGCATGCCGATAATCAATCCACAGCTCCGCACGTGGCCGTGGTGAAAGCGACACGGCAAACGATTTCCAGCAAGCTGGAAATCGCTTCAGAATTGCAGCCCTTCCAGGAGATCAATGTATACGCCAAGGTGTCCGGCTATATACGCAAGCTCCACATTGAGTGGGGCAGCCACGTAAAGCGCGGCCAGCTATTGGCCGAGTTGGAAATTCCTGAACTGCAGCAACAACTCCAACTGGACGAGGCGTCAGTACAGCGCAGCGGCCATGACCTGGCCCGGTCGCGCGAAGAAGTGAACCGCGCGCGGTTTGCCTACAACGTGGCCCACCTATCGTACTCGCGGCTGGCACACGTGCAAGAAACGCAGCCTAATCTTGTGGCCCAGCAGGAAGTTGATGAAGTGCAGGCAAAAGATCAGGAAGCGAGCGCAGCCGTGCTGGCGGCTCAGGCCTCGCTGTCCGCGGCGGAGCAGTCTTTAGTCGCGTCCAAGGCGGCCCTGGCCAAGGACCAGGCGATGTATGCGTACTCCCGCATCGTGGCGCCTTTCGATGGAGTGATTACCGATCTCTCCGCCTATACCGGGGCGCTTCTGCCTGCGGGGACTTCTTCCAGCAAGGGTGACCTGGCGCTGTGCCGCCTCTCGCAGAACAATGTGCTTCGCCTGGTGATTCCGGTACCGGAGCGAGTGGTGGCTGATGTCCATGTCGGTTCTTCGGTTGGGGTAGAGGTTACCGCAATCAAGAAGACCTTCCAGGGCAAGATCGTTCGTTTCTCGGACCAAATTGATACCGGCACGCGCACGATGCACACGGAGGTTGATGTTCCCAATGCCAATGGTGAGCTGGTTGCTGGGATGTACGCTTCCGTCCAAATCCCCTTACACACCGTACATGATGCCTTGACAGTGCCAGTACAGGCGGTGCAGAGCTCGGGCGAGAACAGCGGCTCGGTATTGGTGATAGACAGCAACAACCGGATCGAAAAGCGAGAAGTTACGCTCGGCATTCAAGCCGCCAACACTACTGAAATTCTAAAAGGGTTGCAGCCAAACGATCTGGTGGTGTTTGGCAACCAGTCACAATACAAACCCGGTCAACTGGTTGTGCCGCAGTTGGTGGATGGTGCGCGAGCGCAATAAAGGCTTATTATGGCGTCATTCTCTCTTAAACATCCTTACCTGATTATCGTTATCTGCCTGTTTATTTGCGTGCTGGGCGTGACCAGCCTGGTGCTGATGCCAGTGGACATGTTCCCGCCTATCAACATTCCTGTTGTCAACGTGGCCACGTTTTATAGCGGCATGCCGCCGCAACAAATTGAGGCGGACATCACCGACACCTTTGAGCGTTTCTTCACGCTGGGGGCGGGCATTGATCACATGGAATCACGTTCCATGGCCGGCGTGAGCCTGATCAAGGTGTATTTTCAGCCGGGCACAGACGCCAACGCAGACGTCACGGAGATTTCCAATCTGGCCATGGCGGACCTGCGACGCCTTCCGCAGGGGACGCTTCCGCCTGTGGTGATGCAGGTGGACGCTTCAAGCCTTCCAGTTTGCCTGCTGACCGTGGAAGGCGAGGGGTTGGATGAAACCCAACTGCACGACTATCTACAGTTCTCCATTCGGAATCAGATTGCCGGCGTGCCGGGCGCCACTGTTCCCCCACCTTATGGCGGGCGTTACCGGCAAGTGATGGTTTATGTGGATCCGCTCAAGCTACAGGCGAATCAGCTTAGCCCCATGGATGTGGCGCGGGCGACCAACGAATCCAACTTGATCTTGCCCGCGGGCGATGTGCGCATCGGTCCGCTGGACTATAACCTTTATACCAACGCCCAGGTGCCGAACCCCGCAGCCCTGAATGACATTCCACTGAAGACGGAGGGCCAGAAATCAGTTTTCGTCTCAGATGTAGGTAAAGCGGTGGATGGCGCTGCGCTGCAATACAATATCGTCCGCGTGAACGGGCAGAAATCCGTTTATGACCCTATCCTGAAGCAGGGCGGTAACACCAACACGATTTCTGTGGTCCAGGGCATCAAGAAGGCAATCCTGTCGCTGCGCGATATTCCCAGCCAACTTAAGACGCATGTGGTGTTTGACCAATCGGTGTTCGTGAGGCAGGCAATCTCAACTGTATTGCGCG
Organism: Candidatus Angelobacter sp.; assembly: GCA_035294925.1. Lineage (GTDB taxonomy): Bacteria > Acidobacteriota > Terriglobia > Terriglobales > Acidobacteriaceae > Angelobacter. Next base: position 120,738 of record DATGJZ010000088.1, read on the forward strand.
AGGGCGGCGCCGGGCTGGTGCTCACAGGAGTGATGATCCTGGTTTTTCTGGGAAGTCCCAGGGCGACATTTGCCGTCTTTCTTTCCATTCCTCTGTCTGTCATGGCCACGCTCTTCGTATTGCATTCGGCAGACAAAGGAATTGACAGCATGGTGCTGAGCGGGCTGGCCCTGGCTTTCTCCCGGCTCATTGATAACTCCGTGGTGGTGCTGGAGAACATTTTCCGCCACCTGGAACTGGGGGAGGACCCTTTCACCGCCGCCGAACAGGGCGCAAAAGAAGTAGGGCTTTCCGTACTGGCCATCACCATTGTTACGGTGGTGGTGTTCTTCCCGGTAACCTTTCTTTTTGGCGTGAGCAAGTTCCTGTTCACTGCGCTGGCGCTGGCAGTTGTGATCTCACTGGGCGCATCTTACTTCGTCGCGATGTCGGTTGTGCCCCTCTACTGCGCGAACTTTCTGCGCGGAATCGCGCACCATAAGAAAGAGGAGGTAGTCTGGGGCCCGCCGCAAAAATCGTGGAAGTCGTGGGGATCAAGGTTTCATGCCTGGTTTAATGCCCGCTTTGAGCACATGCTGGATGTTTACGACTATTTCGTGCAGCGGGCGCTTGACCGTCCGATGCTGGTAGTGGGAGGGTTCGTGGGAGCTTTTGCCCTGAGCTTCCTGCTCGTTCCCCTGATCGGTTTGGCGTTCTTCCCACGCACGGATGCCGGCCAGTTCATCATCAATGTGAAGGCCCCTACCGGCACGCGCATTGAACTTACGGACAAGTATGTGGATGAAGTTGAAAAAATCATTCACAAGGTGATCCCCGCGGACGAGCTCAACACGGTGGTGTCCAATATCGGCCTCATGCCCGACTTATCGTCCTTATTCACGCCCAATTCGGGGATGCACACCGCGTTTGTTCAGGTGGGACTCAAGGCAGAACACTCGGTGAGCAGCTTTACGTATATGGATCGCGTGCGCAACGAGACGGCGAAGGAGCTTCCGGAGTTGCGCACCTACTTCCAATCCGGTGGATTGGTGGACGCGGTGCTGAACCAGGGTGCGCCTGCGCCCATTGACGTGCAGGTGAGCGGCTCCAACATGGAGGCAGCCAACAGCGTCGCCCAGGAGTTGGCGGCGAAGATCAAAGCGCGGCCAGGGATAGCGGACGTCTATATTCCCCAGGATCTGGATTATCCGGCACTGCAGGTGAATGTGAACCGCGCACGGGCGAGCCAACTCGGCCTGAGCCCCAAAGAGGTGATCGACAACCTGATTACTTCACTCACATCGGACGCGATGATTGCTCCGAGTTATTGGGTGGATCCCAAAACCGGCAACAATTATTTCGTCACGGTGCAATACCCGGAGAACCAAGTCAAGTCGCTGGAGGATTTAAAGGCCATGCCCCTTCGCGCGGCCAGCCTTAAGCTGCCTACCTATCTGGACCAGGTGGCCGACATCAAACAGATTCAAACTCCGACCGAGGTAGACCATTACCAATTGCAGCGGACTATAGATGTATATGTCGCCCCCGCAGGTGAAGACCTGGGAACCCCGGCCAATGAAGTGGCAAAGATTGTGAGCGCGGTGCAACTGCCGGCCAACGTGCGGGTGGACATTCGCGGCCTGGTCAACACCATGCAGTCTTCGTTTCGCAGCTTCGGCCTGGGACTTCTGCTTGCCGTCCTGCTGGTCTATCTGGTGCTGGTGGCGCAGTTCTCATCTGTCCTCGACCCTTTCCTGATCATTCTCGCGGTTCCAACGGGACTGATAGGAGTGGTGCTGACCCTGGCATTCACTGACACAACGCTGAATGTGCAGTCGTTGATGGGAATCGTGATGCTGGTGGGGATGGTGGTTTCCAACAGCATCCTGATTGTAGATTTCGCCAACCGGCTACGGAACGAAGGACGCCCGGTGCGCGAGGCTGTTTCGCATTCCTGCCGCATCCGGTTGCGCCCGATTCTTATGACCTCCTTAGCTACCATCGTGGGACTGCTGCCCATGGCACTGAAACTGGAATCGGGAAGCGAGGCTTATGCGCCACTTTCGCGCGTGATCATAGGCGGCTTGATAGCGTCCGTGGCGCTAACGATCTTCGTGGTACCAGCTGCCTATCTGTTGATTTATCAAAGCCGCTTCCCATCGCCTGAGAGCATGGCGACGGAGGCCGCACAGTGAGCCGCCAGGAAGGCCGCTCCTGGCTGAGCAATGCGCGAATTTGAGGGGGAGTGAACCGGCAAAGACATGAACTACTCCAGATTGTTCTCGAAAACTGCACTATGCGTTTGGGCCCTTACTCTTAGCCTGCCAGCGCAGGAACCTACGGCTCCAACTCCCAGGCGAACGGCGACGGCCAAGATATGCGCGGACCCGGGCTTGTGCCTTGCTGATCCGGCGGCGCCAGTTCATGGCGAGATGAGTCAGCCGTCCGTCACTGATGTGCAGAGCGGCGCCAGCACAGGGGGCGTGCAGTCCGGCCCGCAGGCTTCGTCGGCGGGCATAGCAAAACTTACGGTGCATGACGCAGAGCAACTGGCGCTTAAGAGCCATCCGCGCATTACGATTGCAGAGCTGAACGCATTGGCGTCCAAAGAGGTGGTGCGCGAGGTGCGTTCGGCGTTTTTTCCCACCATTGGGATGAACGCGACCGCGGTTAAGACCCTCAATGAGGGAAATCGCATTACGGCAGGCCTGCTCAACAATCCCAGCGTCTTTGACCGCGCGGGTTCGGGGCTGGTGGCCAGCCAACTAATCACAGACTTTGGCCGGACCAGGAACTTAACCGCGGCTGCCAACTCCAATGCCCTGGCCCAGCAGCAAAATGCGCTGGCAACGCGCGAGCAGATTGTGTTTACAGCAGACGAGGCCTTCTACAACGCCCTTTCTTCCGATGCCCTGGTCCGGGTGGCCGAGGAGACTGTGCAGGCGCGACAGGTCGTGACCAATCAAATCCAGGCTCTGGAGAACGCAAAGCTCCGTTCCTCCCTTGATGTGAGTTTTGCCAACGTGGCCCTGGCACAATCGCAGTTACTGCTGGTGAATGCCAAAAACAACCGGGACGCGGCTTATGCCATCTTGAGCGAGGCATTGGGATTGCCTGATGACCGCGCGTTTGAGTTAGTTGATACGGCGCCACCTGTTCCTCCGGCGGGAGACATAGACAGCATTATCCGTCAGGCGCTGGAGAACCGCCCGGACCTCAAGGCGCTGGAACTGGAACAGACCGCTGCTGAACATCTCACCACGGCGGAAGAAAGATTGCAATTGCCGGACATTAATGCCCTGGGAGCGACCGGCCTCACCCCGGTTGCGAACGACCGGCTGGGAACAAATTCCTATGGTGCGGTGGGAGTGAACGTTCACATCCCGATATTCAACGGTTTTTTATTCACCGCGCGGGCCGCTGAGGCGAGACAACGCGCCAAAGCAGCAGCCGAACACGTCCGCGACCTGAAGGACACCGTAGCCAGAGCCGTCCGGGTGGCCTGGCTCGATATGAATAGCGCTTTTGACCGGGAGGATGTAGCGGCCAAACTTCTCCAGCAGGCCACACTGTCACTGAACCTGGCGCAGGCCCGTTACAACCTGGGGCTCAGTTCGATTGTGGAGTTGAGTCAGGCCCAACTGCAGCAAACGGAAGCTGAAATCGGCGCGGTGACAGCCAAATATCAGTATGAGTCTTCTATCTCGGTCCTGGCCTACCAGCTAGGAAACAATACGCCGTGATGCCCGTGAGGGAGAAATTGCGCCAAAAGAAAGCCAGCGAGAAGAGTCGAGAAAGCTGATCCTAACCTAAGGCTTTGTGCATAAATAAATGATTCAAGCTGTTTGCCCCGATATGGTGTAGTTCCAATCCCCGTGGAAGGAATGACGCACGAGGTTAATGGCGGACAGTTCTACATCGGAGATCTTCCTGCCCTTGGGATATTTGTTTT
>DATGJZ010000089.1:0-19808 GCA_035294925.1 Candidatus Angelobacter sp.
GCTGGACGAAGCACCGCATCGGTCGCGGCGGGGGCCGCTCCCTCCACTGGCGCTCGTTGGGACTCGCGCCTGCTTCCCTCCGGCTCCGGGGAGCCTGCGCGAACTTTCGCTGGAATGCGCGAAAGTTCTTGCCGCATTCGCTGCAAGCTGGGATGCGCTTGCAAAGGCGCGAATGCGCGAGGCCAAGCCGCCGTTCGCTGGGAATCGCTCACAAAGAGGCGGCTTGCCCTGCTCCGGTTGCTGGGGCAACCTGCGCGCATCTTTTCCGCTGGCGAACGCGGAAAAGCTGCTTGCCGGCAAAACGCGCGTGGGCTGCGGGCGCTCGCCGACAATCTTTGCGCGTTTTGTTCAGGTTTTCTGCGTCCTTGCTGTCTACCATCTGCGGCATTGTCCGCCGAATCCAGGCAGCTTACTTACAACCAATTCAACCAATTAAGGAGTTCGTCAGTTATGCCATTGTTGACCGTAGAACCAAAAACCAAACCACACACCATGAAACTCACTCTGGACGGCAACACTTACAGCCGGCTTATGCGCTACTGCGCTTTCACTAACAACGGCAGCGAGAGCAGCGTCATTCGCGAGGCACTCAAATATGTGTTCGACAAAGACGAGGAATTCGTCGCCTGGGAGAAAAAACCCGAGAACCAGAACATCGGCAATCGGCCAACACCACCGAAGAAAAAAGCTACGCCTCAAACTGTCGGCGGACCGTCCAGTTCCTTGCCCGACCCAACCGCCACGGCAAAGGGCAAATGAGCCATGACCGCCGCGACCAAAACCTCGAACGAACTGCATCCGGCTTACCGGATGATTCTGCCTTACCTCCGGTCCATCGAGAAATTCATTCTCGATCCCGAGATCAGCGAGATCATGCTCAATTCGCCCACGGACATATTCATTGAAAAGCAGGGCGTCATGGAACAGGTCCAGGGCATCACCATTCCCACCGATCAGCTCCGCGTGGCCGTGCAAAACATTGCCCGCTCACTTGGAGACGACATCTCGGAGGAGAAACCTATCCTCGATTCACGCTTGCCGGACGGCAGCCGCATCGCCGCTGTCCTGCCGCCCTGCAGCATTCACGGCATCACCCTCACCATCCGCAAATTCAATACTCGCAGTTTCACCATCGAAGACCTAATTCGTATCGGCACCATCACGGAAGCGATGGCCGCTCACCTTCAAACCGCCATCATCGAGAGGAAAAACATCCTCATCAGTGGCGGCACCGGCACAGGGAAGACGACCTTACTGAACATCCTGGCCGACTTCATTCCTGACGAAGACCGCCTGGTGGTGATCGAGGACACCGCAGAAATTCACATCCGCAAACCCAACCTCGTCCGCTTCGAGGCACGCCGCCAGCAGGGACCCAAAATCCCTGCCGTCACCATCCGCGACCTGCTCAAAGCCAGCCTGCGTCATCGGCCCGAGCGCACCATTCTTGGAGAAATACGCGGGGAGGAAGCCTTCGACCTATTGCAGGCCCTCAACACCGGCCACAGCGGAAGCCTTTCCACCATCCACGCCAATTCCGCCAGCCAGGCCCTCTCCCGGCTGGCCAGTTGCGTCCTGCAAAGCGGAATCGAGCTGCCTTACAAAGCCATTAAGGCCAGCATTGCCGACTCAATCCATCTGCTGGTCCACATCGAACGCCGGCACGCCCGGCGCTACATCAATGAGATCCTTGCCATTCAGAGTTATTCCCCTACCGACGACGCCTATCATCTCGAAACCGTATTCAATCGCAATCAACAGAATTCAGCCCAGGAGTCACACCAATGATCGTAGTACTTGCAGAAAAACCCAGTGTCGCCCGCGACATCGCCGCCGTTCTCGGAGCCGATCAGAGGAAAGACGGCTACTTTGAAGGGAACAATTATCAGGTGACCTATGCTTTCGGCCACCTTGTTGCCATCGCCGAACCCGAACAGATGAACCCCGCATGGGGAAAACCGTGGAGGATGGAGCAACTCCCCATGATTCCCGAGCAGTGGCTCTATCGCGTGGCCGACAAAGCCCAGGAGCAATTCGATTGCATCAGGATCTTATTCCTGCGCCCCGATACCACCGGCATTATCTGTGCCACGGACGCGGGAAGGGAAGGCCAGCACATCTTTGACCTTATTTATCAGTTGACCGGCTCAACCAAGCCCGTCCAACGCCTCTGGATTAGCTCCCTAACCCCGGAAGCCATCCGCGCTGGCCTTAGTGACCTCAAACCCTCCAGCGCCTTTGCCAATCTTTCAGCGGCCGCCGCGTCGCGGGCCCGCGCTGATTGGCTCGTAGGACTCAGCGCCACTCGCGCCTATACCTTAATCAATGGCCAGACATGCACCGTAGGTCGGGTGCAAACGCCCACCCTGGCCCTAATCGTCAATCGCCAGAAGGCAATTGACAGCTTCAAACCCATGCCGTTCTATGAAATTCACGCAGTCTTTGAACCCGGTTTCACCGCCAAGTACATCACCCAAGGCGACGACCCGCAAACACGTCTCCCGGAGCAGGCCACTGCTCAAGCCATTCTGGACCAAATCTCAACCTTATCTAGTGGCACTGTTCTCTCCATCACCACAACTGAAAAGACCACAAAGGCCCCGCCCCTTTTCGATCTGCTCACCTTGCAAAAGGAAGCTAACAGGCGATTCGGCTACACCGCACAGCAAACCCTCGACTTGGCCCAGGGCCTTTACGAAGAATATAAATTGCTATCGTATCCCCGCACCGAATCTCGCTACCTGTCGCACGACATGCTCCCGGAACTGTCCAACATTATCCGCGCTTTACCAAAAGAATGGCCCATCGAGGCCGCCTTGACGGCGCTCGCCAATGGCTTGCACCTGTCCAAGGCTTACGTGGACGATACAAAACTGACCGATCATCACGCCATCATTCCGACTCATAAAGCCGCGCCAGCCGATCTGCCGGCAAAGCACCGCAACATCTATGAACTTGTTGCAGCGCGTTTCCTGAGCATCTTTCTGCCTGCCGAAGTGCGCGATGAGACCACCGCCATCATTCAGCTTGGTTGGCATTCATTCCGCGCCTTTGGCTCAGTCATCAAGGAACCGGGATGGACGGTATTGAGCGGCCAATCCGCACAGGAAGAAGACAAAGCCGGCGACGACGCCCAGCAATTGCCCACGCTTTCGCAGGGCCAAAACGTCGCCAAGCGAAGCGTCCAACTTAAAGAAGGTAAGACCGCACCACCAAAACCTTATGACGATTCCAGTCTGCTAACGGCCATGAAGAATGCCGGCCAAGACATCCAGGACGAAGACCTTGCCACTTATATGAAACAGAGCGGATTGGGAACTCCGGCCACCCGCGCCGCCATCATCGAAAAACTGATTGCAGTCGGTTACGTTCAGCGCAAGAAGAAATCCCTCTTGCCCACTGAAAAAGGCAAAGCCTTCATCAATCAGGTCCATCCCACCCTCAAGGATGTCGCGCTCACCGCCTCTTGGGAACAGCAGTTGGCTAATGTCCAGGACGGGTCAACGCCGGCTGCTTTCTTCTCCGCAGCCATTATTCAATTTGTGCAAGACATCTTTTCCCAGATCATTGCCAGCCGGCTCGCACCCATGGCCGCCGTTTCTAATCCCAATGTTTATGGTCCCTGCCCAAAATGCAAGATTGGGACCGTGCGCAAGACCATCAAGGGCGCTGGGTGCTCCCGCTTTAGGGAAAATTGCAATTTCTCCGTTTGGGGACAGATCAACGGCAAAACGCTCACGGAAGAACACATCCGGCAATTGGTTACCAAAAGTCGCACGGGACTCATCAAGGGCTTCAAAAGGAAGGACGGAAGCGCGACCTATGACGCCCGCCTTGTGCTAACGAATGAGTTCAAGGTCCGTCTAGAGTTTGAGAGCCAGGCCAAGGGAGCAAAGACAGCGTAGTTACGACTTCATTTCAGCTCTTCCGAGGACCGGGTACAGCAATACTGCTGCTCCCGGCCTTCGGACAAATCTTTTTAAGACCGAGGCACTATATGCACCACACGCACCTGAGCAATCTTCCCCCGATCCAGATGTTTTTTCTCGTGGCTGTCCTATTCCTGGGTTTGGCCATGTACTTCTTCCCCTCCATCATGGCCATAAAGAGAAACAGTCCGCACACCACGGCCGTTGTCATCCTCAACCTCTTTTTTGGCTTTACGCTGGTCGGTTGGATTGTTGCCCTCGTCCTCGCCAGCAAACAACCTCAGCCAGTGGTGATTGTTTACCAGACCCCACCGCCCTCGCGCTAAATTGCAGCCTCGGCTCCGTTCCAGCTTCGCAGGTCATCAGGCAAATTAACGAGAAATGAGTATTTTTCGCAATTGCCTATGCTGCGGTGAAGCAAGCGGCTTAGGATCGCGGCGGGTCTGGACGGGTGTCCTAAGTCGCAAGCTTGTCCTTGCGCTTCCGCGCTGGTCCACGCGTATTGTGCGAACCGGTTATGAGCGCTATCCTTTGGAAGCCAACAGGTATTCATGAAGCCCGATAACGGAAACATCCGCCTGTCAGCCAGCGACCTTAGTAGCCATTTGGCTTGCCACCACGTGACTACTAACGAGATCGCGGTTGCCCGAAGCCAGAAAGCGGCCCCGGAATGGGCGAGCCCTGACACATGGGTCCTACGCCAACATGGTCTTGAGCATGAACGGAACTATCTTAATAATTTAAGGGAATCTGGTCTTATTGTTGTTGACCTTGGTGACATTGAATCCGAGGCCAGGGCGAGTGAAGAAACTCAGACCGCCATGAAGAACGGTGCTGAAGTAATTGCTCAGGCGACCATACAAACCGGCCGCTGGTTTGGTCGGGCTGATGTCTTGCGTCGCGTGAACAAACCAAGTGTTCTTGGTTCCTGGTCCTACGAGGTGTATGACTGCAAATTGGCGCGTGAAACAAAAGCGGCGACGATCCTGCAACTATGTCTGTATTCGGAGTTGCTGGCCCATTTGCAGGGCGTTCTTCCTGAGGTAATGCATGTGGTGCCGAGAAGAGAGGGATTTTCACCGGAAACGTATCGCGTCCTGGATTTTGTGGCCTACTATCGGTTGGTAAAGTCAAGGTTGGAGCAGGCAATCGATGGCCGCGCCCCGTTGACTTATCCTGAACCAAATCCTCATTGTGAGGTATGTCGCTGGTGGCGCGAATGCGATATTCGTTGGCGACAAGATGATCATCTCTCGCTCGTAGCCGGTATCACCAAATTGCAGAGAAAGCAGTTAATCATGTGGGGGGCCCCCACACTGAGCCAATTGGCTGCGTTGCCTCTGCCATTGCGTGAGCGACCGCTGCATGGGGCAGTCGATGGTTACGTAACGGTGCGCGAGCAGGCAAGGGTGCAACTTGCCAGCCGATACCAAGACAAGCCGTTATTTGAAATTCTGGAAATGGAGCCGGGATATGGTCTGACACGCTTGCCAGAGCCTTCTCCAGGGGACATTTTCTTTGATTTCGAGGGAGATCCCTTTGTTGGGTATACCGGACTGGAGTACTTGCTTGGAGTCCTGATGCTTGATGAAGATGGAGAACCCCTCTACCAGTATCGATGGTCACGCGACTCAGTGGAAGAAAAGCTGGCATTTGAATGGTTCATTGATTTGGTCACGAATGCTCTCGTTCGATACCCAAGTCTTCATATATACCACTTCACTCCTTATGAACCATCAACGATCAAGCGCTTGATGGGAAGATATGCATCCCGCGAGGAGGAGGTGGACAGACTCTTACGCGCTTCGATTTTTGTGGATTTGCACAGCGTCGTGAAGCAATCAATACGAGCGGGTGTTGAACAGTATTCACTCAAGGCGTTGGAACAGGTATATGGGTTCTTTCGCGACGTTCGGCTCGGCGAAGTCGGATTCGCGAAACGGTCCATCGAACATTGCCTTGAGCTTGAACGCGCAGCCGATATTCAACAAGCAGATCAGAGAATTGTGGAAGGCTACAACCGGGACGACTGCCTTTCAACTCTCTCACTGCGCGACTGGCTGGAAGAGCAGCGGGCAGCTCTCATTGCGTCTGGGCAGCAGATATCGCGTCCGGTCTATGAGGATGGCGCGGCTCCGTTAAAGGTAGACGAGCGTCAGCAGCGCGTGGCCGCGTTGTACAGCAACCTTGTGAGCAATGTCCCGGTGTCGCCCGAACCCAGAAGCGAAGAGCAGGCAGCTCGTTGCCTGCTGGCGAATCTATTGGATTGGCATCGCCGGGAAGACAAGGCTGAATGGTGGGAGTTTTTTCGGCTCAGAGAATTATCGGATGAGGAGCTGCTTCATGAGAAAGCGGCAGTATCGGGTTTACGATGGGAGAGGCGAATCGGAGTGGAAGGCAAGCTTCCGATTGATCGATACCGCTTTGACCCGCAAGAGGTGGAACTTCGAACCAACGAGACCCTTCATTATCGCGGAGACAGAATCGGTACAGTTGCTGATATTGATTTGCTGACGAATAGCATCGATATTAAGAAAGCACAAAAAACGGCTGACGCTCATCCCAGTTCGGTATTTGGGTTTTCCAGAGTGGATTCAACAGCACTCGCCGAATCTCTGTTCCGGCTTGGCCTGTGGGTGCATAAGAACGGATTAGATTCCCCGGGAGCCTACCGTGCCGCTCGGGATTTGCTGTTGCGCCAGTCTCCCCGGCTAACAACAGGGACACTAGAGCCCATTGTGGCAGCCGAAAAGGACGTTGTCCAGGCTGCGCGCCGCATAGCAATGTCGTTGGATTGCTCAGTGCTTGCGATCCAGGGGCCGCCGGGCGCAGGCAAGACTTACACCGGGGCGCGCATGATATGTGAACTCGTTCGCAACGGGAAAAAGGTCGGAATCACAGCGCTGAGCCATAAAGTGATTCGAAACCTGCTTGATGAAATGATTCGGGCCGGGAAACAAACAGATGTGGCCGGTCTGCGCTGCCTGGAAAAGGTCAACGAAAAATCCGAAGCACCGCCCCCTGGAATTCATGAGACTACGAAGAATGAAGAGCTGCTTGACACATTGAATTTGGCTGGTGGACAGGTAGTTGCCGGCACTGCCTGGGTGTGGTCCCGACAAGAATTCTTTGAGAAACTAGACGTACTTTTTGTTGATGAAGCCGGACAAATGTCCCTGGCCAATGTCTTGTCGGTTGCGCAGGCCACGAAAAATCTCGTTTTGCTGGGAGATCCACAGCAGCTTCAACAGCCACTGAAAGGGAGCCATCTGGAGGGGGCGGAAGCCTCTGCTTTGGAGCACCTTCTGGCTGGTGCAAAGACGATCGCTCCAGACCGAGGCCTTTTTCTTGAGGAAACCTGGCGGTTGCATCCGGCGATCTGCTCCTTCAGCTCGGAGTTGTTCTACGACGATCGGCTTCGATCTCACACCGGCCTTGAGCGGCAATTTGTCAGTGGTCACAAATGGATGACCGAGTCGGGATTGTGGTTTGTTCCAATCGACCACGAGGGCAACCAGAACAGCTCTCCAGAGGAGATAAAATGTATTGCAGAACTGATTGATTCGCTGCTTCAACCCGAAGTGATGTGGTTGAATCATGAGGGCAAAAATCGTCGTTTGCAGTTAGATGACATCCTGATCGTCACTCCCTACAACGCTCAAGTATCTGATATAGGGACCAGCATCAAGGGAGCGCGAGCTGGAACAGTTGATAAATTCCAGGGCCAGGAGGCGCCGGTTGTGATCTACTCCCTGACCACCTCCTCTCCTGAAGATGCGCCGCGAGGCATGGAATTCCTATATAGTCTGAATCGATTGAATGTGGCTACGTCTCGACCGCGAGCGTTATGTATTGTAGTTGGCAATCCTCGGTTGTTTGAACCCGAATGTCGCAGTCCCAGGCAAATGCAACTTGCTAATGCTCTGTGCCGGTACTTGGAGATGTCCCGACCAATGAGGGTGGTGGCGGCAACAGAAATTGAGGGTTTCAAAATACTGAGGACTACTGCCTAAGAGCTGAACAAAGATCTTTCCGTATTCCTGACGGATGTTAGAACAAATGGTGACTCTTCCACAACATCAGCCAACGATCACATTGCTGAGCCGCGCCTTTCCCGTAGGCGTATTCCGCTTTACGCTGGTGCCTCGTGAAACGCTGTTTGTGCCCGCCATCAACAAAGCCAACATGCTGCGCGGCGCCTTCGGAAATGCCTTTCGCCGGCTCTGCTGCGTACCGCAGTGCGCCAATGCTCACGCGTGTCCCTTGGCTTCATCGTGCGCCTACAAGGCGATCTTTGAACCTTCTCCACCACCAGACGCAGACCGTCTGAGCAAAAACCAGGATGTGCCTCGCCCTTTCGTCTTCCGCGCTCCGCTGAACGACAAGACGAAGTTCGAGCCAGGCGAGGAATTCGAGTTCGGCCTAATCCTGATTGGCTGTGCGCTCGATCATCTGCCTTATTTCGTGCTGTCATTCCGGGAGCTTGCCGCGCAGGGGTTGGGACTGAATCGGGCCAAGTGCGAGCTGAATAGGGTGGAAGAGGATGCTCTCCGTCCCTCCGTTCCCTCCGGAGCAAAGATTTTTGATGCAGCCGACCAGGTTTTCCACGGTCCGCAGGGGCTAAATGTGGAAAAGTGGATAAATGAGCGGATCATATCTTTCCCTGAGCCATTGAAAACAATCAGAATCCAGTTCCTAAGCCCCACATGGATAAAATCTGAAAATCAAGTGATACGAAAACCCGATTTCTTTCCCATATTAAAGAGGCTCCGCGACCGCATTAACGCCCTGAGTACTTTTTTCGGCTCCGGCCCCTTGAATGTAGATTTTGCCGGCCTGGGTAAACACGCTGAGCATGTGCGCACCGTGTCGTGTAGTATCCGTTGGGAAGACCGTTTTCGTACTTCATCTAAGACCCTCCAGCGGCATGAGCTTTCCGGGTTTGTGGGTGAGGCTGTGTACACAGGTGAATTGGGCGAGTTTTTGCCTTGGCTGACATTGGGAGAGCTTGTGCATGTTGGCAAACACACGGCCTGGGGGATGGGACACATTCGCTCGGCCTGATTCTGCCTGCTTTTGCGGAGTTTCCAGCCAAATTTCTAATGTTTTTCTTTGAAACGATTGATCTTGTTGCGTCACTATCTAACAGGAGATTTCCGTTTCCATCTTCAATGCTGAGGCGGTTCGCGCAACCATAGATTACGCGCAAACCAAGGGGATCGGTGCCATCTCGTCTCCTGCCACTTGCTTGGCGGCTGGCTTTGTTTAAGACCTTCTGCATCTACTATAACAAGGTTATTGACAAGCGTTGAATCCCAGTGCTATGCTCCTCAGCCTAGAGGTGCCGGAATGCTTGCAAAGGGTCCCGAGTTGCAGCTTAGCTTGCTCAAACTAAAAAACGTGACCGCGCAACGAATGTTCCGGAAGCCATATATATCGCTTAAGGGAAAACAACAAGCCCTGGTGGATGCATCACTCGCTGATCTTCTCACTTCAATGGCCTCAATGGTAACGGAGCTGTTTGAATCCCACCGTCAAGTGGGATTTGGGACTGCGCTAAGGAAATCTCTAGGTTCAGAAACTCGAAATCCATGAGTTTCGGGCTGGCACCCCGATGAAGAGGGGACTGAAACTGTCAAAGTAGATGCAGACCTAACCTGGGAATGCCGATGTCGTTGCCCCGATGAAGAGGGGACCTGAAACTAAGATTTAAAATAGGCGAAGCAATGGAAGTACTTCAACAAATGGTCTTGCGCTGGCCTAGAACCTTGCACTTCCGGATTATTTGATATGGCCACACGGGGCTTACAACCGATACTTCGAGACGCATGCGTCGTAGAAGCCTTCGACGAAGCTCGGTACCACCATTTTTTTTCACGCCTCACGGGAAAGGAGCCATATCCGTATCAGATAAGACTTGCTAAGAGCTTAGCCGAGGGGAAATCAATCATCTTGCGCGCACCTACAGGTTCAGGGAAGACCTGGGCAACCGTTGCGCCCTTTGTTTACTCTGTCGCAATAAACAGCAAGTTCTCTGACCGCCTTATTTATGCTCTGCCCTTGCGGACACTAGCCAGCAATATCTATGAGAGCACGTGGGAAAAATTGAAAGAGGCGAATGAATTCCAAGGACAGATTTGTCGATCCCCCAAAGGCCGTAGGTATCAGTCGAGAGATTCTTTTTATCTAGGGCTGCAAATGGGCGGACAACAGGATGACCCATTTTTTGAAGGTGATATCACCTTCACGACTATTGATCAATTGCTGTCCTCCTACCTGTTTGCTCCTGTCTCATTGCCGAACCGCGTAGGCAATATCGGCGCAGGCGCCTTGGTTGGGAGTCTCCTTGTGTTTGACGAGGTTCACCTTCTCGATCCGCAGCGATCTTTTGCTACCACAATCGAAATGTTGGACCGGCTGAAGGGTCTCAGCCAGTTTGTTCTCATGACAGCCACCATGCCCGATTCCGTGATTCAGTGGCTTGAAAAGAAACTGGAAGCAAAGTCAATTTCACTCTCGCCTCCGGAGGTCCGACAGCTTCCGAGCCATGCTGAAAAACAGCGCGCTTTTCAGTGGCATCCCTCCCCGCTAAGTGCAGAAGACATTGTCAGCAAGCATAAGAATCGCACAATTGTCATTGTGAACACAGTTGGACTCGCCCAGGAACTTGTTCGACAAGTGCGGAAGGATTTAGGCGGTCAATCAGGCGCTCCACAGGTATTCTTGTTGCATTCCCGTTTCTTTCCGGAAGATCGGAGGTATTGGGAGTCAAAGCTGGCAGATTATTTTGGGCCGAACGCCACTTTGGGCAATGCGATTCTGATCAGCACTCAAGTGGTGGAAGCCGGCATCGATATTTCTGGCGATGTGCTTCTGACGGAACTGGCGCCGCTCAATAGTCTCCTCCAGCGTGCCGGTCGTGTTGCACGCTATCTGAACAGGAATATAGGACAGTTTCTGGTATATGCGCCTTTAACGGATGATCAAGGGCGGCTCAAGCTTGGGCCTTACCGAGATGACTCTGAGGTCGTGATCGCTACGATGGACCTGCTTACTTCAACTGGCGAGCTGCCATCAGTCAGCTATCCTCATGAACTTGAATGGCTCAAATGCATCCATGATATTCCTGATTTAAAGGCCCTGACACATTTAGAGTATCTGCATGCTCATAGGCAACATGTCTTAGCGGCTATGGACGGACTGGACGAGTCCGCCTGTTCACGCTTGATACGCGAAATCGGCTCGGTCAATATTGTGCTCACAAATGAACCAGAGACACTTAGATTTAATGCGAGAGAATGGCCTGAACTTTTGAGCTTGCCCCGCAGCAGCCTGTTCAGGCTTAAAGGGACGTGTGCCAAGGCTGGGGCTTCTGAATGGGTTCTCAAGGTTCCCGAAGAAATACAGTCTGAATCAAATCATGCCTTGAATTTCCAGTGGCGAACGATTAAGAATCCTGCGGCAGTTGCTTGGCTTGTTGCGATCAATCCAGCCCACGCCAATTACAGCAAGGAGTTCGGTCTCGAGCTAGAAAAAGCGTCCAACACAGTTTCCGAAGTTCGTTACAAGCCTTCCGCACCGATTCCTCGTTATTCATATCTGAAAGAACCATTTGTAACACATGCGACGCGTGTCGCGGATTGCGGCTCGCGTATTCTCGCGCAATGTCCTCATGCATTGCAACGACTCGGCCAGATTTATAAGGGCTTTAGCGTAAGAGATGTCTTCATGCTCGCCTGCGCACTGCATGACACGGGTAAGTTGCAGAGCGCTTGGCAAAATGAAGCGGAGCGATGGCAGCAACACATTGATGCAAAGCTTGGAAGGGATCACAAATCTCAGCCACTTGCGCATACTGATTTTGACTGGGAACGGGATCGCGGAGATCAATGGTGCAGATTTCCGCCTCATGCCGCATGCGGCGGTTTTGCGCTGCTCCCGTATTTCCTGGAACAGTTCCCCAACAAAGTGGCCGTACTTCTTTGCACGGCAATAGCCCGGCATCATGGCACCCATACAAAAGAGCTCAATCAATTTGAATTCGTAAAAGAGGCGGAAGGAATACTCGAGCAATGCGTGCCGGGTTCCTCCCCTCGCTCCGTCACACTTAAGCCGAGACCCGAAGCGGGTGATCTAGCATCCTTTTCAGAAGAATATTTGCTCCATTTGAAGGAAGACGAAAGCTGGTGGGCCCTTTATGCGAATGTTATTAGGGTGCTTCGTTTGGCCGATCAAGGTAGCTTTCAGGACTGATTTATGGAGATCACGATCCCTAAGAAAACTGGCACTTACGCCGATGCGCTGCATGCCATCGGAGCCTCCGATCTCCTGCACGAACTGTGTGGAGAATTGCCGCAAATTATCGATCAAGGTTCTGAATTCAAAGTTGTAGTTGCTGAGAAACGGTCACCGCAGAGATGGCCGTCCCCAAGTCCCGGATATCCGTATATTTGGGATTCTCAAAAGGAGCAAAAACCGCCGACAGGTGATGTTCTCGATTACCGCGCAGAAATAGATAGGCGGAATGCGATGCGAGAGTTTTCAAAGCAAGCAACCAAGGGCAAAACTAGGAAGCAGGTTGCCGCGCAGATGCAGCAGCATGATGTGGAGAAGCCGGCTGGGCCGAAGCCTGAGCTGGTGATTGCATCGATGTTGGCATCAATGCGGAAAGGATGGAGCGGCGACCGCCAGCTTTACCGATGGCTAACTGAAGATCCGTCACGTGCATTGGCCTGGACGAAATTCAGGTTGAACGTGGCTTCTGATCGCGTGCCCGATCCCAGCTGGAGCAATACCCAGTTTCTAAACCCGATTACAGGAAAAGGCGTCCATTCCGCGAAGACGGTGGCCAAAGCAGCCAACGCTATCAATAGTGAACTCGTTGATCCTTTTGAAGACTGGTTGAGGCTCCGGGCCTGTTTTAAAGCAATGTTGGCCTATCGCGACGGTGATGATTTCAAGTTTTTTGTAATCGAACCCACTGACATTGCGCATACCGCAATAGAGAGAGTTATCGCCAAGGTTCGTGATCTTAGCTTGTGGGGCGGAGTCCGGCTGGATATTCTTGCCGTATTGCGTGCGACTGAGACGTTAATCGGACACTCTGAATTCATGCCTCAGGGATCGATCCCGATAAAAGGGAAGTCGCCACGAAAAGTTATCGCGGGATTTTGCCAAGCCTATTTCAAGAGCCTTGGGACAGCCGCAGCGCTGATGAATAATGCCCTGTTGCCTTTTCCAGATTGGTTTGATCTGCACACTTCAAATGATGCCCTACAAATGCTCATGCTCATCAAGGAATTCATTGGGTCGCAGGATCATCCGGGCTGTTTGAACAGCCTTGACGAAAAGCATTCGGATGACGGCGCAATCTTGCAGCAGTTTCGCAATTGGTTGAATTCTGGAGAATTAGTTGATTTCCTATCATTTACAGTCGCTTTTGCACTTCACCTGATGCAAAGGCGAGCACGGCAGGAATGGGCACGGCCCTTTTCCACCGAGAACCTAACTTTTCTTCTTTCTAGGGGGTACAACATGAATGAAATCGTTTCCAACCCAGGTTTTCTGAGCATTGCCCGAGCCGTACGCAACGCAACGATTTATTCAGTGGGAGATGGCTCTGTTGACATCGAGACTAGATTTGGGCTAGCTCAGAAATGGAAACAAAAATTAAAAGGTGGCGATTCCGAGTTTTTAGGTGCCGTTGGCGAGTTCATACAGGACTACAACTGGGAAGTGATCCATCGTCGCAACCGCAAATACCACGTGATATCGACCACTGATTTAGATCAATTGGCACAGCTGATCCAAGGGCATGGAGCGGAAACTGTAGGATTGTTGTTGCTTGCCTACGGCTATGCACAAGCGCCTAAGGCTGAACCGAAAGTCTCTGCACAAGGAGCAGACTGATGAAACACAAATCGATTTCTATTAGTGGCTTACTCACTCTCGACCTGCACGCGTTAAACAATGAAGGTGCTGAGGGAAATACGATGATGACGAGGATGGTTGACATCGTCGATGGTTCAGGCAAAAAACATACGGTTAATGCCATTTCTGGTGACATGTTCAAGCACATTCAGACGGGCCATTTGATCGGGGAATCTCTAGAAATGGGGCTGCCTTTGTGCGAAGGCTGTCGGCGATTTGACGCAAACCGCATTTGTGGCGATGATTCGTTTGTAAAAGACCCAGCCTTCAATAAAGAGACCCTTGACAGCTCAATATTGTCCGCTGCCCTAAAGAAGTGTGTGGTAGATGACATGCAAGGGATTCTCATTACATCTGAAATCGGTAAAAAGCGGTCAATTGCAAGAAAATCGTGTGTGGAGTTCGGGTGGGCCGTAGGCAGGCCGGGCGCTGTGAGTACAGAGTCCTATTTTCATGCAAAGTACGTTCCTGAAGGCAGGGGCAAGGGTTCTGAATCTTCGGACAATCTAGGCCAGAATATCTTTCACCGTCCGGCTTCGTCAGGGCAATACGCGGTTGTGGTTGGCGTTGACCTTTTCCGGGTGCTCAGAAACGACATCTCATTGGAAGTCACCGGAACCGAAAAAGAAGTTCGGAATCGGCAGGCCGCTCTGATTAGAAGTGTGATGAACACGTTTGTAAAGCCGACAGGGGCTCATCGAAACACCCAAAATCCCCATATTGTTGATTTTCAGGGCGTAATCACAAGTTCATCGTCGTCGCTCCCTGCTCCCAACGTCAGTGCCTTAAACTCTGAGTATGTTGCTGAGGCGAAGCGAATTGCTCAAGTCCTCAATCAGATCCACCTGGATGCGATTGATGTTCACGAGTTTAACAGCTTATCCGCATTTGTCGAAGCGATTGCGATGATCCTCGGTCCGGAAATTGCGCGAGCACACGCCTAGGAGGAGCCATGAAGCAACCCGTAAATCCCGGAGAATGGCTCATCTGCAGGTATTCGCCTGTGACCCTATTTAGTTTGCGATCTACTTACGCCACAAGCAAGGGTGGGAAGACCCTTCTCACCCCGACTCCTTACGCGGTAAAAATGGCTTTGATCGACGCTTGCTTTCGTGTATTTCCGGCGGAACAGGCAGAGAAAGCTGCTCGGGATGTATTTAATTTGGTGAAAGAACGGCCAGTGCGTATAAAACCACCCGAAGAGTGCATTGTCCAGAACACATTTTTGCGAGTACTGCAACCTGCGCGAGATGTGACCGGAGAAGAAGGGGGCAATGGACCGTTCTCCAGGACTATCGCCTATCGGGAGTTTGTATTCTTTAGAGGTGAAATGGAGATTGCCATTACTGCGGACTCATCGGCGTTAGAAGCGATGCAGACGCTCCTAACGCACATAAATTATTTCGGCAAGCGTGGCTCGCATTGGCAATTCCTTGGCGCTCAGACCCATCAAGGTAGATTGCCATACGGATTTTCTATCGTTGCAACCGAAATTGCACAATATCCTTTGGATGTAGTTGGACGCTATCGTGTAACAGAGTATTTGGATGAATTCGGCCCAAAGCTCTGTGCTGCAAGGGATGGATTTGAGCGAATAAGTACATATCATGATGGCGATGTTAAATTGGGAGAACACAGAATACTCCAATCCACCTTACTACCTTATGAAAGAAAGGCAGCTGGTCGCCACTTCACGCACTATCGGCGCGCTGTTTAGGAGATTGAATGAGTACTACTGCTGCTATGCTAGAAGTAGACGCCACCGCAGGACGAGCCCAATACAATCTCTTCACCGGCGAACTGGAGCCGTCGCGGACTGCCGAGCTTCGTGAAACCGGATGGCTCTTTGATCCTGATTTCGGAATTGTGCTGCCGGAAGACGTGGCTGGACGCGAGATAGCTGTGGCTGAAGGCGTGACGCTGGCTTTTCCGGTTCCTGCCGGCACGCAGTTTGGACAGGTCACTATAAGGAAGGGTATGGCCAGCGTGGGAATGGCATCCGCTGCTGCGATTACTGGAGGCTCGCGGACCGCTTACCTGCCGGGCCAAAATGGAAGTCATCAATTTCCTGACGCAACTCCCTGGGTTGCGCAGACAGAAGATGCGGCCCAGCTTATCCTTTCGGGCTTTGGCATCTACCTGGGCAAGAAGAGCGAGCGCCTACAGATCAAACTCCAGGGCAAAGTAGCCTATGAGTTTCCTTTTTTCCGCATCAGCGAGGTGGTCGTGGCCTCTCGTGGTGTCTCGCTGTCTTCTGACCTGCTCAAGGAACTCTGCGAACACGGCATCCGTCTGACGTTTGTCGAGTCATCGGGACGTCCTTATGCCATGCTGTCGTCGCCGGTACTCATGGCGACTGTAGCATCAAGACGCGAGCAATTGCTTGCCTATAATGACGAGCGCGGACTGGAGCTGGCCCGGCTGATCGTGAGAGGCAAGATCCGAAACCAGCGCCACCTCCTGTTGTACTTTGGCAAATACCTGAAGAGTTCGGCGCCGGAGCGGCACGCGTTACTGGCTGCCATCGCTCCCAAGTTGCGGGCGCTGGAGTTGCAGGTCAGAGCCGTGGATGGCGTTTCCATCGAGCAGCGCCGCGACAAGCTGATGGGACTGGAGGGCGTAGCCGGTCGGCTCTACTGGGAAGGAGTCAAAGCCATTGTCGAGAGCAAAGCCGAATTCACCGGCCGCATTCACCAAGGTGCTTCGGACCCATTCAATTCGCTGTTGAACTATGGGTACGGCATCCTCTATGCGCATGTCTGGGGAGCCGTTGTGAACGCGGGCCTGGAACCGTTTGCCGGATATTTGCATGTGGATCGTCCTGGGAAGCCCTCCTTGGTTCTGGACATGGTGGAAGAATTCCGGCAGCCGGTCGTAGACCGGACTGTGATTGCGTTCACCAATCTGGCCCAGCCGGTAGGGATGAATGACGGCATGTTGGACGAAGCAACCAAGAGGGCGCTCAGCCAGAAGATCCTGGAGCGGCTGGCATCGCGCGAGCCATTCCGAGGACAGCAGTACCAGATTCGGTCGATTATCCAGATGCAGGCGCGGTCGCTGGTGAGTTTTCTGCGCCGCAAGGGCGCTTATCGTCCATTCAGTTTCCGTTGGTAGGCCATGGCTGAGCTGATCACAATGGTGATTTATGACGTCGAGGACGATTGGGCGCGCACCCTGGTGGCCGAGGCCTGCAAAGACTTCGGCTTGGTGAGAATTCAGTACAGTTGTTTTCGCGGGAAACTCTCCGGCAACAAGCGCGAGGAGTTGTATGAACGCTTCCGCAAGATCCAGAGGGACTGGCAAAACAAATGGTACAAGGACCTGCCGCAATCACGATTTGAGCCGTCAGAATCGCCGGACATTCCCGGCAAGGCCCCCACGGGACGATGGCAGCCGTCGTTCAAGATCATGATCCAGCCTCTCTGCGAGAAAGACGTGAGCACGGCCACATACGCTTACATGTACATGGATGTGCCGGAGTTTGCCCAGACGGCGCAGCCGGATGGCAGGAAAATGACCGCCAAGCCGGAGGGCGGAACGTAAATGCAAGCCGGCGAACTGACAGCGCTGCGCGTGAATGACTTGAAGCAGTTCGAATACTGTCCTCGGATCGTTTTCTATAATACGGTGATGCCGCTGGAGCGAAAGGTCAGCTTCAAAATGCAGCGGGGGAGTGAGGCCGAATTTCGCCTGGACGCACTGGAGAAGAGACGCAGTTTGCGCCGGTACAACTTAGCCGACGGCGAGAGGCGCTTTCACGTTTGGCTGCACTCGGAGCGCTTGGGTCTTTCGGGGAAGATGGACCTGCTAATTGTCTCGCAGCAGGGTTATTTTCCCGTCGATTTCAAGTACACTCGTGGGCGTCCGCGCCGGAACCATATTAGTCAGTTGGCCGGCTACTCGGTGCTGGTGGAAGACCACTTCAATACCAATGTGGAGACCGGATTCATTTACCTTGCTCCGATCGGTGAATTGGTGGCAATAAAGATGACGGCTGAGCTGAAGGAGGAGGTTCCGCAGCGGCTGGCCGAGATTCGGAGCATGATCCGGGAAGAGCTCTTGCCGCAGCCTACGCCGGTCAGAGCCAGATGCAATGAATGCGAGTTCCGAAATTATTGTGGCGATATCTTCTGAAAGGAGCATAATGGGAGCTTTTTTTCGCAAACCTAGCCGGGTTTTGAGCAAGACCAGACCTTGCGAAGAAAGGCCAATTTTGGCAACTTGCAAGTTGTTGAAAATGAGAAGGTTAGAGGAGCGGCTGGAACACGTGCCCCGATGAAGAGGGGACTGAAACCCAGATGTGCTTACACAATACCAAAACTGAGCAGTCGCTGGAACACGTGCCCCGATGAAGAGGGGACTGAAACAATTAAGCTTCAGCTTGCCAGGGCACACAACCAAAGCTGGAACACGTGCCCCGATGAAGAGGGGACTGAAACGGCAAAACTTCACGGTTACCAACCCGGCGCTTGGTCAGCTGGAACACGTGCCCCGATGAAGAGGGGACTGAAACCGGAACCTGAACATTCCCGCAGCCGATACGCTCTGCGCTGGAACACGTGCCCCGATGAAGAGGGGACTGAAACGGATTCACCAATGCGTCGATTGTGGGGAATGGATCACGCTGGAACACGTGCCCCGATGAAGAGGGGACTGAAACAAGGTCGTGTTGGTCTGAGGCTTCAAAAGGTAGCTTGCTGGAACACGTGCCCCGATGAAGAGGGGACTGAAACCAACCTCAAGTACAAGTTGAACAGCGCGCCACGCCACCCTGGCTGGAACACGTGCCCCGATGAAGAGGGGACTGAAACACTTCCGTTCGTTCTGGGATCCAGGCATGCCAAATAGCTGGAACACGTGCCCCGATGAAGAGGGGACTGAAACGGGGACGCAGGGCACGCCGATGCAAAACGTTCTCGGCGCTGGAACACGTGCCCCGATGAAGAGGGGACTGAAACTATAGCCGCGATAATTCCCACTGCAACCAGAATCTCAGCTGGAACACGTGCCCCGATGAAGAGGGGACTGAAACGAGAGCCTGCAATCTGCCCTAGGCGGGCTTGCTGCAAGCTGGAACACGTGCCCCGATGAAGAGGGGACTGAAACGCCTAACTCCATCCCCCGGCCACGTAATAGGCTGCCGCTGGAACACGTGCCCCGATGAAGAGGGGACTGAAACGTTGAGATGAAAAACAGCAAAAGAAAGCCGGCCACAACGCTGGAACACGTGCCCCGATGAAGAGGGGACTGAAACCAAGACCACGGCTGGCTGGTGAACCCGTATTCGATGGCTGGAACACGTGCCCCGATGAAGAGGGGACTGAAACGCGGGCCGTTACTTCCACGCCCATAATAATCATAGCAGCTGGAACACGTGCCCCGATGAAGAGGGGACTGAAACCGAAAATGATGCTGACGGGTCACCGCTAGCCTCACCTAGCTGGAACACGTGCCCCGATGAAGAGGGGACTGAAACAAGATATATCATGGGTTGTAGAGAAACTTGGGTTTAAGCTGGAACACGTGCCCCGATGAAGAGGGGACTGAAACAGAAAATAACCAGAGCATAGAGCCATGGGCGGGGATCTGGCTGGAACACGTGCCCCGATGAAGAGGGGACTGAAACCTGGGCATCATCACAGAGATGCAGACGCCGGCCGGCGGCTGGAACACGTGCCCCGATGAAGAGGGGACTGAAACGCGATTAAATCAGCAAAGGCGCCTTGCACCGTTTTTTGGCTGGAACACGTGCCCCGATGAAGAGGGGACTGAAACTGGCAAAGATCACACGTCTGATACAAGTTGCCGCTGGGCTGGAACACGTGCCCCGATGAAGAGGGGACTGAAACACTGTGTTGCCTGAAGCGTCCGTGAAGCAGTTGAACGGCTGGAACACGTGCCCCGATGAAGAGGGGACTGAAACCCGGTTCCCGCATTCGCTGCAAAGCT
>DATGJZ010000090.1:0-156712 GCA_035294925.1 Candidatus Angelobacter sp.
AACCGACGCCGTCCGCGTTCATCCAAAACAGGCGATAATTCCGCGTAACGCCGCCGAATGCCTGCCGCAGACATCACCATTCGCAAACGCTATCACATTGTAATTTTCAGTTGAAGTACTTATTTATGCACGCCGCCTTACGGCAATCGGGCGCAATCTTGCCCAACTGTCCGACGCGGAGATCACTCTTCGCCTAATGCGGCTGGTGGCAAGCGCGCATGTCGGCCATACAAACGTGAAATTTCCCCGGCAGGGGCCAATGGCGTTTCATTGGCTTCCGCTGGGCCTGCAATGGTATTCGGACGGCCTTGGCGTGACAGCCACTGCGCCGCAGTACAACCAGGCCCTCGGCGCGCGTGTATTGAAAATCGGCTCAATGAACCCCCGCCAACTCGAGTCCGCGGTAGCACCCTACATCTCTTATGAAAATGCTTTTGGGTTGCTGGAGGAAAGCACGATCTACATGCTTACAGAAGAGGTGTTGCAGGAATTGCATCTTACCTCTCCGGATGGCAGGGTGGAATTCACGCTGGCCAAGTCCGGTGTCGAGCCGTTCACGCTTTTCGTTGCGCCTGTCGATGGCGAGGCGAAGACTGTCCTGGTCAGCTCAGCCGACGGACTGCACGTTCCTCCGCCCCTTTATCGAAAGCATCCCAATAGCTACTACTGGTACGAGTATTTGCCAGACTCCCAGACTCTCTACATTCAATACAACCGGTGTCAGAACGATCCCCACCTTCCCTTCGCGGATTTCGCAAAAGATCTGTTCACCTTCGCCGACGGGCACACACTCCAGCGCGTAGTCATCGATCTGCGATTCAATGGTGGCGGCAATTCCACGGTGATCAATCCGCTTCTCGAGGGCTTGAAGTCTCGCACGGCCTTGAGCGCCAGAGGGCATCTCTATGGTCTGATGGGCCGGGCAACATTTTCTTCCGGATTCCTGGCGGCGATCAATCTTCGCGATGATCTTGCCGCAATTCTCGTAGGAGAGCCGTCCGGCGAAAAGCCAAATTCTTACGGCGAGGTGAAGACGCTCACGCTGCCCAATACCCAGCTTGAGGTTCAGTATTCAACCAAGTTCTTCAAAATCGTTAAGCACAAGGACCCGCAAGCTCTTGCCCCGGATATAGTCGTGCGTGGTTCGCTGGAAGATGCTCTGGCCGGTCGTGACCCCGTGCTCGATGCTGCTTTGCACCATCCCTTGCGGTGATTTTTTCCGCCACCTGGAGGAGTTCCATTCAAGTTAAGTCTTTCGTCCTCTTGCCGATAGCTCTTCTAGAGGTCGTTTGTGTTCGACGTTTACCGAACCATTCTCAAAGTAAGAATGAGTCTTCGGTCCGCCCTGATGGCGTTCGCGTTCCTGTTAGTGTTTCCAGGACTGACCTTGGGCGTTTCGGATTCTCTTGTGGAGTATTCGCGCCGGGCGTGGACTCCTGTCGACGGGCTGCCCCAAAACAGCGTGCAGGCCATCCAGCAAACCACGGATGGATATCTATGGTTCGGCACGCAAGAAGGCTTGGCGAGGTTTGATGGCGCAGGATTCACGATATTTAACAAAGCCACGACCCCCGCTTTCAAGGCCGATAACATTGCTGCACTTCTCGTCGCCCGGGACGGCAGTCTTTGGGTCGCGACTCACGGCGGCGGCGTGCTGCGCTACCTGAACGGGGCTTTTCATGCCTACTCCGTAGCGGACGGTCTTGCCGGCTACGTTGCGCTGGGCCTGGCAGAGGGCGACAACGGAGATATCTGGATTACGGCTCCGGACGCGCTCAACAGAATCAGTTCCTCGGGGGAAGTCACCAAGTATGGGAAAGACAGCGGGTTCTCAGAAGCCATCACGGCCCTTACTACCGGCCCCGGCGGACGGATCTTCGTCAGCACTTCGCATCAGATTCTGAGTTACTCTCATGGTGTATTTTCCCGAATCAACATCCAATTTCCCCGCAAAGCGACCGTAAATTCACTGCTGTATGACCGCGCAGGCGACTTGTGGATTGGAACCAGTGATCAGGGAGTCTATGTCTTGAACGGTGGGCGCCTGACGCATCACTACAGCGTTCATCAGGGTCTACCGGCTGCCGCCGTGAACGTGCTCTTTCAGGATCGTGGCGGCAGCCATTGGGCCGGCACGCTGGGCGCTGGCGTCTGCCGGCTGCAGGGAGAGAGTTTTGAATGCCTCAACACTAAGCAAGGATTGAGCAATGACGCCGTGATGTCTCTCTACGAAGACCGCGAAGGCAACTTCTGGGTGGGCACGCTGGGCGGCGGTGTGAACCGCTTGATGCAGGGAAAAATGCGCACCTATGGAGCCGCCATGGGGCTGAGCAGTCCCCTGGCGCAGGGCGTCTACCAGAGCCATGATGGCAGCATCTGGGTGGCAACGGCCAAGGGCCTGAATCGCATTAAGGACGGGCACGTGGCGGTCTATCGCAGTCCTCTGGGCCCGGGAAGCAATGACATTTCAGCCATTGTTGAAGACCGGCAAGGAAATATCTGGGTGGGTACGCAGCAAGCCGGGCTGAACCGTTTAAAGGATGGCAGGTTCACGACCTACAGCACAAAGAATGGATTGCCTGGTAACGCCGTCCGCTACCTGTATGTTGACCATAATGATGCGCTTTGGATCGCCACGGATGGCGCAGGCGTAGTCAAGTTCGAGCGCGGGAAGTTTACTGCCTATTCAAAAAAGAATGGCCTGCCATGGAATTCGGCGGTTGTAATCTCAGAGGACTCACTCCATAACCTGTGGATCGGCGGCGCAGGAAGCCTGGTTCGGATCACCGACGAGAAGCTTTCGGTGATCCGCGTTCCTGAAAAGGGCGTGGTTGTTTCTGATGTCGATGCTATCTATGAAGACGCCAGCCATGTGCTCTGGTTCGGCACCGTTGGCAGCGGGCTCCTGCGCTATACGGACGGCAAGTTCACCCGCTACACCGTAAACGAGGGCATGTTTGATGACAACGTATGGAGTGTTCTCCGAAGATGCATCTGGGTTTCTATGGATGAGCTCCAATCGGGGCATCGTACGTGTACGCAAGAGCGAACTCAATAGCTTTGCCGCCGACCCAACGACGCAGCTTACATACCAGTCCTTTGGCGTTGCGGACGGCATGCTCAATGCCGAGTGCAATGGCGACGGCTTTGGACCGGCAGGCTGGAAAACATTCCAGGGCAAACTCCTTTTTGCCAATATCGCCGGTGTTGTCGAAGTCGATCCGGAACATCTGCCCTTCAATAGGTTGGAACCACCTGTGGTAATTGAACAGGTCTTAGCCAACAAAGTGGCGATCCAGCCTGAAAGCAAAGTGGCGGTTGGAGAGGGCGCGCTGGAGTTCCGTTTTGCCGGCCTGAGCTTTGTGGCTCCGGAGAAGGTCAGTGTAAAGTACAAACTCGAGGGCTTCGATAAGGACTGGGTGGTTGCCGGTCCGCGATACTCGGCGTACTACACCAATATCCCTCCTGGCTCGTACCGCTTCCAGGTGATTGCCAGCAACAATGATGGGGTGTGGAATAACGTCGGAGCATCCTTCTCGTTCTATCTGAGGGCGCATTTCTATCAGACATATTGGTTTGCGGGCCTGGTCCTGGTTGCAGTTCTTATTCTGATTTCGGCTGTGTACAAGCACAACCAGCGGCGCACCCGGCAACGCGAGGTCGAGCTGGTGACTATGGTAGCCGCTCGAACGGGAGAACTGCAGCAGAGCACCATCGAGTTGCAGCAGCGCACCCGGGAGTTGCAGTCAGCCAAAGAACTGGCGGAAGGAGCCACCCACGCCAAAGGCCAATTCCTCGCCAACATGAGTCACGAGATTCGCACTCCCATGAATGGGATTCTGGGCATGACCGAGCTCGCGCTGGCGACCGATCTAAACGAGGAACAGCGCGATTTGCTGGGGCTGGTCCAGATGTCGGCAGACTCTCTGCTGGTCATCATCAATGACATTCTGGATTACTCGAAGATCGAGGCGGGGAAAGTGGATCTCGACCTGACGTCCTTCAATGTCACGGATGTGATCGGAGATGCCTTGAAAACATTGGCCCCGGCCGCGCACGCCAAGGAGTTGGAATTGGCGCTGGACGTCGACCCCACGCTTCCGGCACAGATGGTCGGTGATGCCTCACGGCTGCGGCAAGTGATTTTGAACCTTGTAGGCAATGCCATCAAGTTCACGGAAAGTGGTGAAGTGGTGCTTTCCGCAACTCTCCAGGGGCAGCATGATGGCGGAGCCTGCGTGCGTTTTGCGGTGAAGGATAGCGGCATTGGAGTTCCACCCGACAAGCAGGAAAAAATCTTTCAGATGTTTGAGCAGGCGGACACCTCTACCACCCGGCAATATGGCGGGACCGGCCTGGGCTTGGCCATTTCGTCGCGTATCGTGCAGCTCATGGGTGGGGAATTACACGTGGAGAGCGCTCCTGGCCAGGGAAGCACCTTCTATTTCATCGTGAACCTGGGTACTGCAATTGTATCGCAGGCCGACGTGTCGCCCGTGCCGGCGGAGCAGCTACGCGGACTACGTGTGCTCATCGTGGACGATAACGCAACCAATCTTCGCATTCTGGAAGCGAGCGCCAAACGCTGGAATATGGAGGTCCATAAGGCCGATTCAGGGGCCGCGGCACTGCAGATGCTCCAACAATCGGCAGGGAACCGGCCTTTCCAGCTCATCCTTGTGGATGAGCGTATGCCGGCGATCGATGGGTTCCAGGTGATTGAGTCAGTGCGCTCCCATCCGGAAACGGCTGAGGCAACCATCATGATGTTGAGCTCGGCAGACCAGGTGAGCAGCGCCAAGCGCTGCCGTGATCTGGGAGTCGATCAGTATCTGATCAAGCCCATTAAGGAATCCGTGCTGACGGCTGTCCGCAGGGCCTTGGGACGTGAAAAGAGATTGCTGCGACGGGCCATCGGAATCAAGCGCACGCTGCCCGAAAGCAAACTGAGCATCCTGGTTGCCGAGGACAACGCGATCAACCAGCGGCTGGCTGTGAGCATGCTGCAGAAGATGGGCCACACGGTCATGATTGCATGTTCAGGCAAGGAAGCTCTGGATATGTATCAATGTCATGCTTTCGATCTGATTTTCATGGACGTACAGATGCCGGAAATGGACGGTCTGGAAGCCGCGCGAAGGATAAGAGCGCTCGAAGGAGAATCGGCAACGCACATTCCTATCATCGCCATGACCGCCCATGCCATGTTGGGAGACCGGGAACGCTGTATCGCCGCCGGTATGGATGACTACGTGGCCAAGCCCGTAAGCGGCAAGACTCTTGCGACAGCACTTGCGCGCATCGCGCACCTGTCGTTGAATGTTAATCGGGAACCTCTCGAAGCGGAACAGCCGCCGATCTATCAGTCCTGATTTTGGGCCGTCGCACGCCACGTATCAGCATGCCAGCCTACCTTCTCAAGACGGAATTCTCCGGATCAAGCAGCAAGTCTTTGGTTCCGGCGGGTACGGCCAGGTCGAATTCCGTCTTTGGGTCATCGGCAAACACGAAGGCCAAAAAGTGAGAATGGCCGTCCTCGCCGACCGAATAGAGCGGCACGGCGGTGACCATATCTTTGGCGAAGAAGTCCTGGCGAATCGTCCCTTGCACTTTCAATTTGGCGCCTGTGCGTACAAACCGGAGATCTTGCAGAGAAAACTGGGGGATGGCTGCCCCGTTGATCCAGCTATCAAAAAACCAGTCCAGCGACTTCTGGCCTTCATAGAAGAGCGCCGGGGGCAGGACCTGCTCAAAGGCATGCTGGAGGTCGCGAGTAGAAACTTTTCCGCCCGCAGATTTGGATAACAAGTCCTTCAGGGCGGTAAAGAAGAGTGCATCATCGTCCCGGCCCGAAGCCTGTCGCAGCATGGTACGCAGCATGTGCACGAGCCACGTGCCACGGCCATAGAGAACAATCTCATACGCTTCCGGAAACCTGGAGGAGGTAAGCCGCTGGCCCAAAGTGACCGGACCAGCATCCGCCACGATGCCATTCGGCGTCTGCTTCAGCAGTTCCGCGCGGTAGTGATCGAGCACGATCTTCATCTTGGCGGGGTCACTGCGCTCCAGCATGGCTGCGGCACAGTAGTTGGCCAGCGCTTCGATCATCCATTCGTCGCGGTAAGACTCCCACTCCACGGCGTCCCCCCACCACTGGTGCCCGATTTCATGCGCCAGCATGAGCTGGCTGGTCAACAGTTCCGCAAATGGGTCGCGGAGCCCCATCGCGTTGCGCTCCGTGCCGGTGAGAAAGGCAACGCTGGAAAGATAGATCAGTCCCGGCCACGACTGGCTCAACAGCGCGGGCAACTGGCTTATCTCCAGATGCGAATAGGGGAACGGCCCCAGCTCACGGGAAAGATACTGGACGCTGGTCGATGCCTGATCGGCAATGTTTTGTACCTCTTTGGTTGGATCAGGGTGAATCCGTGCCTTGGCTTCCAGCTCCGCAAATGCCTTTTCCACTGTCTTTGCCGCATATACATCAATCACAACACTTCCGCTGGTGGCCGCGGCCGTTTCAAACCTTCCCAGATTGAAGCCGGCGTGGGGAATGGGTTTATCGGAAACAAAGCGGCTGGTTTGAACTCCATTTTGCGTTGAAGAGGTAACACGGCGTCCGGTGGCCGCCAGCGTCCAGCCGGACGGGTATTCGAAGGTCAAATCAAAATTGGCAAATGAAGGTCCGGGGCTGGGATACCAGGTGCCGCGCGATCCCACGTAGATCAGCTCTCCTCCGGCGTCGTACATGACCGGCCCGGCATACTTGAGCAGCAGCTTTACCGGGTGGTCTTTTTCCAGTGGCGCAGACAGAACAACCGCGACCATATCATTGCCCCGGCGCGACAGGTCGCTGCCGCTGATCGCCTCATTCTGGATGAACTGCACCGGCTGGCCCTCGATTCTGGCTTCAGAGACTTTCAGGTAGCGCGATAGTTGCAGCATTAGTGTCCGCTGGCCGGCACGCCGGGCCACCAGCGTGAGTTCAGCTTCACCCTCCAGATCAGTGGGTGGAGAGATTTTGGAACGGATGCGGAAGTCGGAAGGATGGATGGCCAAGCTCTGAATGGGGCCGGATTTCCCGCCTTCCCTGGCCGAGCGCATGGGAAACGACGTCCAAACGTTGAAGAAGTCGGCACGGTTAGCCGTGGTCGATTGCGACACGCTGATTTGCTCTTGAAGATTGGTGTTGAAGAACACATCAAAGATTCCCTCGGTGGCGCTGGCCAGGCGCAAATGCAACAATTGCGACGTGGAATCCGCTGAGTTAGTCATAGCTTGAAGGAGCTGCAGGCTATCCATGGGCGCAAGCGATTCCGCCAGTTTCTGCCATTTCTCAGCATATTGGGCGTTTTGGCCAGGATTGTCCTGCGGACGAAAGCCGCTCTTCAGCGCCTGCACCAGCTTGTCATCAAAGAACCGTAGATATGCGGTCTGGAACTGTGTGTCCAATACTCCGGAGTGAGTAAATAAAGCCAGAGAAGTGCGCTCCGCGCGGTCCGGGGGAATCACCAGGATTTGTCCATCACCTTCAAAGAACGCGCCCGTAACGTGTCCGTCTACCGCCTGCATCAGGCCGATCACTCCGTCCGTCAGCACAATGTGCAGGTCTTCGCGGTCAATCGCCACACCGCGAACGTGGTGGACATCCGCCGCGCTAAAAACTGGCTGCAGGAACTGGCGGTAAAGGATTAGCGGGCCCGTGGGAGCTGAAGTTTGCGCCCGGCACGCTCCCGTCACGCATACGCAAAGGGCGAGTACTCTGGTAATCAGGTAAATGGCGCGCTTTGGACTAGGATCATAGTTGTTACAATTTTTTCGTTTGCGATTCAACCTGACACTCCTCTGTCTCGCAGCTGTGTGCCTGGGCGCACATGCTGACGTAATTCGCCTCAAAAACGGTAAGACTATTGTTGCCGATTCTACGCATGAAAGTAATGGGCGGATAGAGTACACCATTGGCGACAACTCTTTTGCCATCCCCGGAGCGCTGGTGGAAAAAATAGACACTGGAGGAGCCCGGCCGGTTCCCACAACCCGGGAGCCACTCCCGCCTGTGGAAGTTCCGCAAATGCGCGAACCGGCAGGGACAGCGCAGGAGCTGAATTCCACCGTGATCCACGGCGGCCGGATCGATGCAGACGCGCTCAAGACCATTGAAGACCAGGGTGTGCCGGAGAGATCGGCGGCGGCCAATTTTCTTGCCGCCCAGTTTGAAGAGAGGCAGAACAACTTTCCCGCCGCGGGCCGGTATCTGCAAACGGCGTTGACTTTCAAGCCGGATGATGGAGTTCTGCTGGAACAATATGCTGCAGTGCTGCTGCAACTGAACCGCAAGGCCGAATCGGTCTCGTTTGCGGAGCGCGCCGCGCACGCCAGCCCGCAGTCCGGCGAGACTCTTGCCGTGCTCGGCTATGCGTATTACCAGAACGACCGCAATCGGGACGCGATTGCGGCATGGAAAAAATCACTGGACCTGCGGCCCAGCGCCCAGGTGCGGCAGCTGCTGGAGCGTGCGCAACGCGAATCCGCTGCAGAGGCAGAGTTCCGTCAGCAGGAGAGTAGCCACTTCGTGCTGCGCTATGAAGGCTCGCATGTGTTGGACTCGCTTCGCAGCGAGATCCTTAATGTGCTGGAAACGCAGTACAACACCCTGCAAAACGATCTGGGCGTGACTCCCAGGTACAGCATCGCAGTCTCTTTATATACGGAGCAGGCATTCTTTGACGTAACGCAAGCGCCGGCATGGACGGCCGCGTTGAACGATGGCAAGATCCGCATTCCCGTTTCCGGCCTCACCGTAATGACTCCGGAGCTCACCCGGGTGCTAAGGCATGAGCTGACCCACTCTTTCATCGCCCAGGTCACGCACGGAAACGTGCCGCAATGGCTGAATGAGGGAATCGCGCAACTGGAAGAGCCGGCCACCACATCCCACGTGGGCACGCGCCTGGCAGCCGTCTATGCTTCCGGAAATCAAATCCGATTGAACCAGCTCGAGGGCTCATTTCAAAGTTATAGCGCGCCGGAAGCGATGGTGGCATATGCGGAAGCCCTGGCCGCAGCCGAGTGCATCCGTACCAACTATGGTGTCGGGGACCTGGCCAGAATTCTGCAGCGCCTGGGTGAAGGGCAGCCGATTGAGAGTGCGTTGCGCAATACCATCCATGGCGGGTATGCGCAATTTGAAGGCGAACTGGCAGACTATCTCAAGCGAAACTATGGGCAGTAGCGGGTCACATGTGGAATCGTACTGTGATGACTGTTTCCACTTCCACCGGCTCCCCGTTCAGCGTATAAGGCTTATACTTCCACTGTTTGACCGCCTCAAGAGCGGATGGTGCAAGAAGCGGATCGCCTGAAATGACGCGCGCATGGGCTATCTGTCCTTCTCCATCGATAGCACATTGAATGACGACATCTCCCTGAACGTGAGCGGCTCTCGCTTCCGGGGGATACACGGGCACGACCTTGTGAATCATGTTGGCTTCAGCCACCCCTGCAGAGACGCGAAGATGCGCGGGCCGCGGAGCCCTGGGTGGTTCAGCGGCCGGCGTGGAGCTTTCGGCCCTGCTGAGTATCTCTACAGAAGGTTTGCCTTCCAATCGGAAGTGAAATGCAATCCAGGAACTGACCATTACCGCTTTGCCATCGATCAGAGTGGGCCGGTACTCCCATTTCTTTACTGCTTCCAGGGCGGCGTGCCCGAGGATTGAAGAGCAGTTCACACAACCCACCCACTGGGCCTTTTCCACAGTGCCATTTTCACCCACTACAACGTCAACGAAGGCATCTCCTTGAACCTGGTGATCAAGCGCGACCTGAGGATATTCTGGAATGAGTTCATGCTTTAACTTGGCATGCAACACCCATGGAGAGAGTTGAACTGGGAGTGGCGCCTGGGTCTGGCTCGCCGTTTGCTGACCGCCGGCCATGCTGAAGGAAAAGGCAAGCCCAGTCAGAGCCAACGCCAGTAGTTTTTGGTTCATGGCGCTCAACTTATAGTTAAGCAACAGGTTTGTCAATCTAACAAGCTTGGCCGTGGAACCGCCCATCCAATTTAGCGTTCATGAGCGCCCATCGGATAGATCACTGTCATCACCGGTAAGGTTTTTGAGGTTCTTTCCCATGGCCCGCTGAGCCGATGGCCCGGTGGAAAGACTGGTGAGACTCGAAGTCCTTTTACTGCATCCTATTTACTGGTAGCATTTTCATTTATGAAGCGCCTTTTGATTATCGCCGGAATTGTCGTAGGTGTAATTGTCGTTGGTATTCTTCTGGTTCCGCTGTTTATCAACGTAGACAGCTACCGCCGAGACGTGGAGAAAAAACTTTCCGAAGCACTCGGTCGCCAGGTGCAGATCGGCAAAATCACGGCGTCCATCTTCAGCGGCGGTGCAGAGGCAGATAATATCTCCATCAGCGATGATCCAGCCTTCAGCAAGGAGCCGTTCCTCAAGGCGTCTTCATTTCAGATCGGTCTTCAGTTGATGCCGCTGATATTTTCCCGGCAGCTCAAGGTGACCGCTCTCACCATCAAGAGTCCTGACATCCTCCTGCTGCAGAACGCGGCCGGCAAGTGGAACTATTCCAGCCTGGGCGGCTCCACGCAGAGCGCAAAAACTCCAGCGCCATCCAGTTCCACGTCTGATTTTTCTGTAGACAAGTTTGAAATCGTGGATGGAAAGATCCGGGTGGCCCAGACTACCGGACACGCCACCGGCAAAGAGCATGCCTACGAAAAGGTGAACCTGGTGGCCCACAACATTTCCACCGGCTCCGTAATTCCCTTCTCGCTCACGGCTGTAACCCCGGGTGGAGGCTCTCTGAATCTGCAGGGTCAGGCCGGGCCTTTAAACCAGCAGGATGCCGCCCGGACCCCGCTGGACGCCAAGCTAACTTTGAAACATGCCGACCTTGGGGCAACTGGATTATTTGATCCCGGCCTGGGTGGAGTTGTGGATTTTGATGGCACGGTCAAATCGGACGGCCGCCATCTGGTTTCGAGCGGTAAGGCGCAGGCCGCCAGCCTGAAGCTGGTCAAGGGAGGATCGCCATCGCGCCGCGCGGTAACGCTGGATTACAAATCCGATTATGGTTTGGATTCTGACACTGGCACCCTCAACGCCAACGTGCACACCGGCAACAGCACGGCCAACGCTAACGGTACGCTCAATGCGCACGGAGCAGACATCATTGCTCGTGTAAAAGTCACGGGCAAGAACATGGCCGTCAATGACGTGGAAGGCCTCCTGCCCGCGTTTGGAGTGAACCTTCCCTCCGGAGCATCACTGCAGGGTGGGGCCATCAATATGGCCCTTGATGCGGAGGGGCCGCTGGACCGCCTGGTAATCAATGGCCCGGTGGATGTCTCCGGCACCCATCTCATCGGCTTCAATCTCACTTCCAAGCTGGGTGCGATTGCGGCCTTTACCGGCATCAAGTCCTCCAACGATACCCTGATCCAGACTTTCAGTTCAGCATTGCGGGTGGCGCCTGAAGGGATGCAAGCCAATAACATCCTTCTCGACCTGCCGTCCATCGGCCAGCTTACCGGCAATGGGACCGTGGCCAACAATCAGGCGCTGAATTTCAAGATGCTGCTTAAGCTGGTGGGTGGCGGCGGCATGCTCGGGCAATTGACGGGTGCGGCCGCGGGCATGCAGAACAAGGGCATACCGTTTACGATTGAAGGCACAAGTTCCAACCCTGTTTTCCGTCCCACAGCCGCGGGCGTAGCCGGCATGTTCACGGGATTGCTGGGAGGTAACTCCCAATCGCAACAGCAGGGACAACAGGGACAGCAGCAGGGTCTGGGCGGCGTGCTGAACAATCTTCTCAACAAGAAAAAGAAGCAGTAAATTAGGACGGAAAGCCGGTCCGCGTATTGATCGGGCGCAGTTCCGGGAATCTATCGGGTGTCCTCCCTTTTTTATGTTTTAACTTTGCTCGTCACTCTCTCCATGCTTCGTCCGTGTCTCTGGCGTAGGTCAATTACCCAATCACCAAATTACTGAATTACCCAATTCTTCTCCGTGGCTGGTAGAATAAAATGCAACGCCTCCACGCCAGAATTCAATTTTGAAGGCTGTCATCCATGGTCAAAAAGTCATATCTACTCACTATCGTTTTCCTGGTGCTAACTGCGGGCCTCCGCGCCGATAACATTGTGGACGAGATCATCGCCCGCGTGAACGATTCTATCGTCACCCATGCGGACATAGAAAAAGGCAAGCAACAGGCTGAAGAGGATCTGAAGCAGCGATTGCCTTCAGACTGGCAATCCAAATGGGCGGAGAGGCAGAAGGACGTCTTGCGCGACCTGATCGACCGCCAGCTTCTGATCGATAAAGGCAAAGACCTGGGAATCAGCGGCGAGACGGAGACCATCAAGCGGCTGAATGAAATCCGCCAGCAAATGGGCCTGGGAAGCATGGAAGAGCTGGAAAAAGCCGCCCAGCAACAGGGCGTCTCGTATGAAGACTTCAAGGAGC
Source organism: Candidatus Angelobacter sp. (assembly GCA_035294925.1). Taxonomy (GTDB): domain Bacteria; phylum Acidobacteriota; class Terriglobia; order Terriglobales; family Acidobacteriaceae; genus Angelobacter. The sequence continues at coordinate 12,495 of DATGJZ010000090.1, forward strand.
AGACCAAAAACAACATTATTACCGAGAAAGTCATAGGCCAGGAGGTAGGCTCCCACCTCCACATCGGCGCCGATGAAGTGCAGGCATGGTACAACGCGCACCAGAAGGAACTGGCATCGCCTGAAGAGGTGAAGCTGGCGGAAATCCTGATTTCAACCCAGCCGCCCAAGCCGCCCACAGATGACAAGCAGAAGGATGCTAACGCGCCCACCGCTCAGCTTCCTGAGGACCCTGCCAAAGTAACCGAAGCCCAGGCCAAGGCAAATGATCTTTTAGAGCAATTGAATAAGGGCGCCAAGTTCGAGGACCTGGCGAAGAAGTATTCTGACGGTTCCACCGCGGCCCAGGGTGGTGAAATCGGCGGATTCAAGCGCGGAGAGATGGCCAAGGAACTGGAAGACAAGACTTTCTCGCTCAAGGTTGGCGGAGTCTCAGATGTGATCCGCACGCGCCAGGGGTTCATCATCTTTAAAGTGTTGGACCACGCGCAGGCTGGTGTCCCGCCGCTGAAGCAAGTAGAAGACAAGATTCGTAACTTGCTTTACGCCCAGAAGCTGGAGCCGGCTGCCCGCGCCTACCTGACCAAATTGCGCGAAGAAGCCTACATTGAGATTCGCGAGGGATTCGTGGATACTGGCGCCAGCCCCAACCAGACCAAGCCTATCATCATCGCCGCCAACACCAACGGCGACGAAATCAAGCAGGCCAAGAAGAAAAAGAAGAAACACCTTCTGGTGTTCTAGGGCAGCTATTTGGAGTTTGGAGGCTACATGCGCAAGGCCGTGTGTATTTGGGTGTCTCTCGTTTTTCTGTGTTTGTTCGCTGGCGCTCAGGACCAGCAGGAACCCAAGCGCGCCCCCTCCACCCCGGAAGAACGCAAACGGTTCCTCACGCTGGTTCACAAACTGGAAAAGGCGCCGCTGGACCAGACCTTGAATTCGGAAGTCACTTGGGCGCTCCAGTGGTTGCAGGATGTTCCGGATGTGAGTGTAACCATCTGCTTCGATCCTCTGGGCCCCTTCACCATCGAAGAGTACCGGTACGACTCAAGAATCCGGGGCCAGTTTGTTCTGGGCATGGGGGCATATCTGGTGGAACACCCGCAGAAAGCTGCCGACTCGTCCTCGCAATATCTGGCCGGCGTAGAGAGCGCCCTCAAGGTTTATAGAGCAATCCTGAAAACCAAGCCGGATGCCAAATCTCACGCCCTGGATGACCTCTTATCCAGGCAGGAAGATGGCGGACTAAAAGACTTTGTTCGCGACGCCAGCAAAGCCTGCGAAGATACGAAGAGAACATGAACCCATTGCCTTTCATCAGTGTGGATCATCCCGATCACCGTCACCTGTCCCGGCAGGCCGTGGATCAGTCGTAAGGTTTTTTTGAAGTTCTTCTCCATGCCGGCGTGATTGCCGAGGCCTACGCGGACTGAATGCCGAGCGCTGACTGCTGATCGCCATTCTGCGATACATTAATCTCAATGAAGAAACTACGTGTCGGCGTTCTCTTTGGTGGTCGCAGCGGCGAGCATGAGGTTTCACTGCTTTCTGCGGCATCCGTGCTCAAGGCGATCAATCAGGATAAATACGAGGTGGTGCCCATCGGCATTACAAAGCAAGGCCAGTGGGTAAGCCACGAACACGCGGAAAAACTGCTGCGAGGAGAGAATTTGCCGGAACAGGGCGAACGCAATCTGCGAGCCGGCGATCCCGCGGCGACGATGGCGGCAGCGGTGCTGGTCAAGGGCGAGAACGTAATTGTCCCTCCGGTGCCGCAAGCGAATTCGCTGGCGCCATTTGAAAGCCAGGCCCGCGCTGCCGACCATGGCATCCGTGTGGACGTGATCTTCCCCGTGCTCCACGGCACCTTTGGCGAAGATGGAACCATCCAGGGACTGCTGGAGTTGGCCGATATTCCCTATGTCGGGGCTGGGGTCCTGGGCTCGGCCGCGGGCATGGACAAAGACATAATGAAGCGCCTCTTTGTCGCTGCCCGCCTGCCCATCGTGAAGCACTTCACCCTGCTGCGCAGCCATTGGCAGGATGATTCCAAAAAAGTCACACGGGAAATCGAGCGTAAGCTGAAGTACCCGGTCTTTGTGAAACCCGCGAACCTGGGCTCGTCCGTGGGCATCTCCAAGGCCCGCAACCGAGCGGAGCTTGCTCCGGCCATTGACACGGCCGCCGGTTATGACCGGAAGATCGTCATCGAGCAGGGCGTAGGCGGCAAAAAACAGAAAGCGCGCGAATTAGAATGTTCCGTTCTGGGAAATGACGAGCCGCGGGCCTCCGTTGCCGGGGAAATTGTTCCTGCAGCGGAGTTCTACGATTACAACGCTAAGTATCTGGACGAAGGCTCGCAGCTCATCATCCCCGCCAGAGTTACAAAAAAGCAGATGAAGGAAGTGCAAGAAATGGCTGTTGCGGCGTTCCAGGCAGTGGATTGCTCCGGGCTGGCGCGGGTGGATTTTCTCATGGATCCCGGCAGTGGAAAGATCTATCTGAACGAGATCAACACCATGCCCGGTTTTACGTCCATTAGTATGTACCCCAAGCTCTGGGCGGCTTCCGGGCTGGACTATCCGGACCTGATCGACCGCCTGCTTCAATTGGCGCTGGAGCGCCATGCGGAGAAAAAGAAAAACCGGTACACCCGGAATTGATTGTGAATCATGAAATGCTCGGTCGCACCATCCAATGAATTCTTTGTGGGGCGTCGAAATTTTGTTCGGCTTCCGCCCTTCTCTGCCAACTCCCGCTTTGTCTCATTCACTTCCTCTGCGTCCTGTGTTCCCCTGTGTTTCAAAGGCCTTGTTTCTTCTCAATGCCGCCTGGTTTCTTTGGTTACAAGTCTGCTCTTACTCTGTTCCGCTCTCGCCCTGGCCCATCCGCAGGCCGGGAGCGATGACCCCTCACAGGCCCAGATTGAAGGCGCCGTGGCCAGCGCCGCGAATGGACAACTGCTGCCGCGGGCGCGCGTCTATCTCCGGCGCGCAGCCCAGAAAGATGGTTACGTTACCTGGATCAATGCCGATGATCAGGGGCATTTCCTCTTTAAGAGCGTAGAAGCGGGACCTTACGAGATTCTGGCGGAAAAGCCGGGCTTCTACGCCGACCCGCACAGGACGCCGAATGCGGCGCTGGATGTCGCCTCCGGAGACCATATCCAGGGCGTGCTCATTCGCCTGCTGCCCTTGGCGGCCATCACCGGACGCGTGGGGAATGAACACGATGACCCGGTCCAGGATGCGCAGTTGCGGCTGCTCGCCAAAGAGTATCTTCGCGGCCGTGAGTCGCTCACCCCGGTCGCTTTCGCCACCACGGATGATCGCGGTGAATACCGGATTTTCGGCGTCCGTCCGGGCAACTACTATCTGGCCGTGCAGTATGACGTGAAGACCATCCGGAAAGATCCCTTTCCCGGAGTGCAGTATCGCAATGCGCCGCCGGAGACCACCTATCCGCCGCTGTTTTATCCCCTCACCAGTGACTTGCGCCAGGCTCAGCGGGTCTCCGTGGCCGCCGGGGCTGAGTTGCACATTAATTTTTCCTTGCTGTCGGCGTCAGGAGTAGCTATTGAAGGCAAAGTGGTGAACGGCATCACCGGTGAGCCGGTGAAGAATCCCAGTATGACCGCTTACTGGGGAGACAGGGTCACCGGGATCACGCGCAAGGTGGATGTAAGCGCAACTGGCGAATTCAAGCTCGATGGCATTGAGCCCGGTCCCTATACCCTGATTGCCAACACCTCGCAGGACGGCGCCAACTACTCTGATTTTCAGGTAGTGGAGGTGGGAGCGGGCGGACTCAAAAACGTTCAACTGGCGCTGATGCCGGACTTCGATCTGCGTGGCCAGGTACAGCTCGAAAATTGGCAGGAATCAGCGCCCCAGAGCGTCTCGGTGGAGTTTGTGCCAGTTGAGAGAAATTCCGGCGCCAGCGCCTTTCGCGCCAGCGCCGCAATCCATGGCGGCCGTCCGGGCGTGGGGGAAAAATCTGTCGCCTCATTCACCGCCAAACTGCATCCCGGCGACCGCTATCGCGTCACCATTCCCACTCTGCCACAGGATTATTACGTGAAATCAGTCCTGGTGGATGGCCAGGAGGTATTCACATCCGAAGTGGCCATCTACGCCAAAAACTCGCAAGTGGTCCTGGTGGCCAGCCCCGCCGGAGGACACATTGAAGGCTCCGTACGCAACAGCAAAGGCCAGCCGGTGGCCGGCCAGGTCCTGTTGGCCCCGGATGCCTACCGCGTAAGCGCCGACCTGATCCGCTCCGTGCACTCCGATGCCAACGGCAGATTCATCCTCCACGGCGTTGCTCCCGGAAGCTACAAACTCTATGCCTGGGAAGATCTGGACTTGAACGAGATACTCGGCCAGCCTGAGCTGCTAAGGAATTTCGAAAGCGATTGCCAACTGGTTCACGTGGACGAAAACGGCATCTACAATCCCGAACTCAAAGCCATTGCCGGGCGCTAAGTTTCAGTGACTCCCACGAATAGCTATCACCGCAGGTAGTTGCCACCTGCCCAGCAGCGGTGCCTTCATAGCTGCTTCATCAAGCCACGTTGCCGAAAGGAGATGAATTAATCAGCTATCAGGAAATGCCGAGTCGGCCTACAAGCTAGCTAGCAGGTACCCCAATCCTGAGGTGCACAGGGCGGACGCGAGGTTCGCTCCAAAGCTCAAATTTGGCGCGAACACGACAAATAAGCGCCTCAACGTACTTCTCAAGTCGACGGTCCGGATTGCCGTCGCTTTTCCATTGCGAAAGTTCATAGAGTACTTCTTCAAGGGTTGGAAGGTCCTCGCGCCTGAGCCCCGGCTCGATAATGGACAAAATGTGAGCGATCGTCTCGACGCTGTCGGCTTCAGCTTGCTCTGCCCTGGATCTCTCACAAAGAAGATTGAGCAGAAACCGGTTAATTTGCGGGTCAGCGACATCCAACGATCCCAGAGAATAAACAAGTTCGCTCTCATCGCGCCACGAAAGGTCCTCAATCCGCAGCTTACCGAGCAGAATCTTAGTCGCAAATGCTCGTCCGGCCGGACCGAGGCGGCTCAGCGTCGCGTGCGCCTGTTGCCTCGCTAGCAGGCTCGAGTGATTGAGGCAACCCCGGATCGCAAGGTTCAACCTCGGCCCCGGACTTATTGCAGCATCGCGCAAAACGTGCGGAAGATAGCCCCAGTTGGAAATGTATAGCGTTTGTATCCCATATAACCGACGCAATAAAACCTCCTGCCCTTGCATTTCACCTTCCTGGGTAGCTGAGCGGATCAATACATGATTCTGAATCGGAGAGCCAAATTGAGCAAAGACATCGTGGAGCAGTAAATCGAAGTCAGGATCTGCCATGCCGAATCCAACAATGAGCATGTTGAAATTTGTAAACAAGTGCTGCAAAAAGGCGCGATAGGCGGGTTCCCGAACGAAAAGGTCACGGTAGGACTCAGAGGTCAATATCACGGAATACTCCCGCCCGCTTTCCTCCGATATTGATCCGTGAGCCTTTAACAGGAACGGCTCAGCGATCGAAGTACGGATTCCATGAGTGAGCCGCTGCTCATCCCAGGGCATCAACGGTTTTCCCCAGTGAAGTTGCTTCTCAACAAGGGCATTTTCATGTGCATCATCGTAGTTCCACGTGACGATGCCACGCGGAAGCAGCTCAACTATGGCGCGATGCGTCTCACTTGTCTGTCCCGGCTCCGGTGTTACAGCGCGCTTAACCCGTCTGTCAAATTCACCTTCTGGAAAGAACTTGCGAAGAATAGACGCCGCCTGAATGATATCCGTGCCGGTAACCTTTTGCTGCTCACGCCCAAGAAGAGCTTCCAGATCGCGGATTGCGTACGGTTCGGCTTCCAGTTCCTGAGCGTGCTCAGAAAGTGCCTCTCGATAAAGCGTGCGGGCGAGGCCAAACCAGTCGGGTATTTTCTCGCCAGGACTATCTTTGAGCTTAAGGTTGAGAGAAATTCCCGTTCCAGTCAAACAAATCAGACGGTCTCCATGAATCAGATCAGAAAGCACGCCCAGCACTTCGTGATAGCGGAGCAATGCATCGAGTGATCGGGTTCCTAGATCGCCACGGTTTGTTTGGGTCGTAGTGTCATCGTTAATGCGTTCAAACGGAACCGCTTTAAGTTCGTCAGCAAGTTGGGTCGGAACCAGTTCTGGAAGTGGCATCTCCTTGCCGACCGCCCGGAACGTGGCAATATTGTCGGCTGCAATCAACGCGTGGCTCATCGGACCTGAGGGCTTACAGCCAGTATGAGGGGCATGCTCCATGAGAGCCAAAAGCAATTCCGCCGGGGCACCAAGCTTCTCAAGTTCTTCGACCTCAACCATCGGATGAATCTCAAACAGACGACCCGTTCGCCGCGCGCCATCATCGTGTGGGTAACGCAGGTAATCGAGATCGTGGACCAGCCCTGCAATACGGTAAAGATTTACGTCAGCTTCTGTATGATGTGCAATGATCTCCATAAGACGGGCAACGCCGAGGTTATGGTCCCGCCAGTATTTGGCATTGCAGCGCATCGCGCAATTCAGCGGCTCGTGACTGCTAGGGCAGCTATTGGGAAAACGACAGAAGCCCTGAGATTCGGGAAGGAACTTTGCCGTCAGAGCGTCGAGCTGACTTTTGGAAGGCTCCCACGCCGCCTGTTCAACCGCAGCTCGCGATCGTAGCGCGCGTTGTTTTTCTAGAAGTGTCACGATAAATCTCCTTCGGCCGAAACACTCGGAAGAATTGCCACCTGCTCAATGTCCTTCATTCCCTGGCGACTTCAGCCATCAGAAAGGTCATCTCGCAAGATTTGAGATTCAAATCGCCTGGAAGGACAAACAGATGGTTACTCAAAGCTGCACACCAAACGGCATTAATTCTCTATACCTGCTTCCCTGGAGTGCGATAGTTCAACAGAATACACCAGTTCGATACGGCCACCAAGGAACTTGTTGGGTAGCTTCTTTCCTTTGCCCACAACGTCGGCATTCCTCCTGTAGTAACGGACGGCTCCCGAGGCTTGGCAAACTGATTCCTTAAATTGAACAGTTTTCGCTTGCTTCGCTGAAAGCGATAAGGAGTTCAGAGATTGCTGAACATCGAGGATCGCATCATCGAATCCCCACGATTGCCGAAATTACAAGAACATTTGAGATACTGTGAGCCGTCATGCCTTCCTCAAGATACAGGCGAGCTTACATTACATATATTGATGTGCTCGGATTTCGCAGCTTAATCAGAGAGTCCGAAAAGTCTCCGTCCCGCATTAAAGACATTCGCGGGATTCTGCGCACCCTGAGGGAACAGAGCAAACAGCTTACGCTGAAGTCCCCGGACAAGAGGAGGCGCACGCGCCACGTGTTCCGAGCAGTTGGCTTCTCAGACTTGACCGTTAGGATCGTGGACCTCGCTAGCCGAGATCGGCAGATCGACTATGTGGTTTATTTCCTGGCAGAAGCAGAGTGTCTGGCTTACATGCAATGCAGACTCGCATGCCGGGGTAAAGGTAGGCGCCCGCTCCTGATAAGAGGCGGAATGACCTTCGGTGCCCTAGACTCCAAGACAACAGCAAGATCCAATGACTTCTTATTTGGGCCTGCTCTCGTTAGAGCATATGAGCTCGAGAGCAGGACTGCCATCTTTCCAAGAATTGTAGTTGACCGGAAAATACTAAACCTTCTCACGCCATTCAATCGCAGTGCTGTATTAGGTTCGAACCTCGTGCGACAGAGCGACGATGGAGTGTATTTTGTTAACTATTTATTCAAATGTCGAGAAAGCAAGGGCGGTCATCGAGGAGACCCATCGCTGCTGGAACATAAGGTGATGATAGAAACTGAACTTAATAGGCTATCGATCGCCGGAGCAGATGAAACCGTGTTGCAGAAATATCTGTGGCTCGCTAACTATCACAATATTGCTGTACGGCAGATGGTGTCAGGCCTAGCGAGGAACAGGCTTTACATCTCTGATGAATTGCTCAGGTCCATATAGTCGAACAACGCCCGTCTTAGACCACGGAGCCGAAGGGCAGATTTCCGCAAATCTCTATCGAAGTGTCTGAATCATCGCCAGCACAAAAGTAAAAATGATGAAGAAGATTCGAGTAGCCTCCAGGCCAACTACCAGCAACAGCGATTTCAGCACCGCCTCCCCACCTGCTGCGCCATAGGCCCTGGCGGCGGCTCTCCATGAATAGAGAAGGTAGGCGATGAAGCTGAGCGTGGGTACCAGAAACGTGATTCTGAGTCCGGAAAACGCGTAATACGGCCAGATGATGACCGAGCCAAATAAAAATACGAAGGACAGCGTGTGCAGCGAGAAGAGCAGGTGTTCAACAAAGTACCTGCGCCGGTTATGGAAGACCAGGGCCAACACCACGGCAAAGAAAAAAACATCTCCAAATTGAAAAAGAGAAGCGTCTTTTTCCCAGTGCTCGTTGATGCGGTCCAATATTGCTTCCGTAGTAATGTGTCTTTTCTCCGCCGCTCGTTCGAGTTTCTTTCCCAGCAATCCCTGCGGATCGTTTTTCACCAGGAAACGGATATCGTAAACCGCGACTCCCGGACGCGTGTAGAGAAACAGGTTCAACGCGAAAATCACCAGGAACAGGCGCAACGGGAGAACATAACGATGCTTTCTCCCGGCAAGGTATTCCGTGGTCAAAAAGCCGGGCTGAACGATCAGAGCCAGCAAGGTGCGAAAGATTTTTGAGTCGAGGTGGGTGATTTCATGCAGGCCGTGATGCAGGAAATGCTTCAGGTGCAGGTCGTCATGGTCTGGTCTCTTTTCGCCGCATTCATGGCAATACTTGCCCTGCAGCTCGATGCCGCATTCGGGGCATCTCGCTCTCTCCTGCTCCTCAAGTCTGGGCTGTTCTATGGTGGTGTCCAAGCGGGGATGATTGTACACCGGCAGCCTCGGCTCGCCACGTTGGTGGATGAATCCTGATTGTTAACTCTCGATTGCTTAGAGAAGCGGAATAATCGCGTTTGCATACGCTTGTGCCCCTCTCGCGTTCGGATGGCCCACTGAGGCGCGCTTGCATACGTTCACATCGGTCTGTGCGGCTGCGGCGGCGCAGGCCGAGCCACGTGGGCCAGAGACGTCCGTAGGATCCTCCGGACTCAGGTCGGCATGTATCGCATACAGAAACGCCTGGGGAGCGAGTACGGAGTTTTGCGGCCCAAATCCGGGATCGGCAAAGAAAACGCGCGGAGGCATATTCGCCCCCAGTTGACCATTGGCTGCGGCAACAGCGAGTTTGAGCTGGCGGTGGGCTTCCGCGACGAAGGTGGCGGCGTTGGCGGCAATCTGGCGTCGCGTGGCTTCTCCAAGCAGGCCGCCTACGATCGCCCCGGGAATCGATCCAAGATCAAGGCCCAGCGCGATGAGGACGGCATCCAGCAACAGCAAATCACTCTGTTCGCTGATGATTTGGAAGTAACCGGTTACCACGATTTTGGCCATCGTGAATTTACCCAGCAGCTCTACCAGGAGCTTGAGCATGGCGTCATGGCAGGATGCTTTCACCGCCGCGACAAGGTCCGCGGCAGAAGTGAGCGGCCACAGGATGGTTCTAACGTTGACATCATTGATGCCGCCATCCAGCAGGATGAAATCCACATCCGAGGCATCCGCCATCCCTTCAAACTCCAGCACCTGTTCGGAAATCGTCGGAAACGATGTAGGTATCTCCCCATTCAGCCTGTTCTGCCACGCAGTGGCGCTGCGCACCGGCGAGATAGTTGCTCCCGAATGCGCTCGCACATCCTTGTAGACGCCTATGCCTCCATGTCTCCGGCGCAGCTCCTGCTCCACCAGGCTGTGAAACTTGCTGGCATCTTCCAGCCCCTGGCCCCAGACCACAGAATCTCCAAAAACGAGGATGCGGAAGGTATCCAGTGTCAGGTTCACGCTGTTGGAGGCGCTCCACGGGCCCGCGTCCGCCAACACCACCCTGGCGCTCACAACTTCTCCGGTTGCATTGGGAACCACAGTAGCTGGCCGCACCAACTGAAATTCCACTGTGGCTGCATCGATGAACACTGCACCGGGCATGTCCTGTCCGTTGATTTGCACGTGAATTCCAGGAGCGAATCCCGTTCCATGAAATTTGACCCTGGCGCCGGGAAAAAAACGCCCGGCGGCCTGGCCGGCATCCAGGGTCGGTTCAACATAAATAGAAGCCTGATTGGAGAGAGTGCTGTCCGGCCTTCGCATCTGGATTCCCTCCAGACCGCCGGGAACATTGGGCAAAGTGAAATGGGCCAGCGTGTCGCTCTCAACCGTCGTCGCGCATGCAACGCCATGGACGAGCACGGTGTCGCCATTGCTAAAGCGTGCCCCGGTGATCTCAACCCGCGCACCTGCCTTTGCGTGAGCCGGCGCCACGGTAGCGATGGCAGGCTTGTCGAGCTCCGTGCGAAAATCCGCAGCCGTGATTGGAACCAGGGAAACTGGCTGATCGCGCTTTGTGCCCGGATTGCCGGCCGCTCCACGGTTTCCCGCAGCCCCCTGCGCGCCCGCCGAACCCGCATTCCGGGGGCTCGCGGGCTTGCAGCCGCGGGAGTTGTCTCCGCGCGGACCACCCGCGCCACCTGCTCCCGGCACTCCAGGAATACCTCCCGGCCCACCTGAGCCTCCATCAATGGAAATCGATATATTCAGGGCAAAGCTGTTCAGGGTTGCTTGCGGAGCAAACAGGGAAAATTGTCCTCCCTTGCCTCCATCACCCCCCGGCCCGCCATCCCCGGCCCGTCCCCCCGACCCACCATCGCCGCCATTGCCCGGCCCACTCTTGCAAAATCCCCAGAAGTCCGTTTCATCGGCTCTGCCTGGGGCGCCGTTGCCTCCGTCGCCGCCGTCTCCGCCCTGAGCGCCTTCAACTCCGTCCTGGCCGCGCAGGTCGAATGCTGGATTGCCCCTCATATCAAGTGTCCAGATCTCTAACTCAGGAGCATCCAGTCCTCGAAAGTGGGTTCCTTGTGGATCACCGTGCGTGCCCGCGACTCCGGGCGCGCCGGCTGCGGGCTTGTCGATTGTTGTTGCCGTGGGGGCAGCCGCCGGCTTGGGAGGTTTTGCCGGCTTTCCCGGTACGTTTCCGGGAAGCGGGCGCTCATAGGTGAAAGTCACGTTCTGGCCGATGGTGATCTTTTCGGCAATGATAACCAGAGAAGTCACGGGCTGCTGAAGAACGATCAGCGTATCATCTGCCAGGTCAATCCATGAGGCTGCCCAGTACGCTGTAGTGAGGGGGGTAACCATCATTTCCCGGGTGCCGCGCGGTTGTGGTTGGGCGCCCTGACTGGGAGAAAGCCTGGCCGCAGTCACCTCATTTCCGGTCCCTCCTGCCCGCACCAGAGTGCGGGTTCCAGGATCCATCTTGTAGGCAGATTGGAACGCGTGAGTCTGAGCGGAGATCACGTTGGGCGATGGCTTGGCCAGACCCGTGCGTGGCAGCAGGTTCCCGGAAAGCGCCATTTTGCCCAGAGAACTCAGGTCTGCAATTCCAGCTGCTACCAGCACTGATTTCACGTGCTGTAGCCGTGAATCAATCTGTGCAGTGCGTTGCACCTGCACGGGGCGTATGTCTTGCGTGAGACGGATAATGTTGCTGCGATCAATAAACGTGCGCTGAACTGGCGGCATTGGGGCTCCTGAAACAAGAGAGGCTACACCAATATCAGGAATGCCCCAAATAAATAAGATTTTTGTGGTTGCATCGATGCTCTGATTTTTCTCAGATGCACCGATGCCCCGATTGTGTCCATGATGAATTACAGCCAAAAGTCACAGCCTGTTCAATCCGGTTCAACCCGGTGGCAGGGCTTTAACCTGTCCCCTCGGTTTGCGGTAAAATTTATATTTGTCCTGACGGTCCTTATTGCTCCTGTGCACGGTTCCCGCTAGAGACAGATTAAGACTCACCCAGTTTCAAGGAGAAGATTTCAATCCATGGCTATTCCAGCAACCCAGATGCGTCCGGGCATGATCATTAAGCACAACAACGACTTGCACCTGGTCTTCAGTGTCGAGCACCGCACCCCAGGGAACCTGCGGGCCTTCATCCAGGCCAAGCTGCGGAACGTCCGCACCGGCGCCATGTTTGAGCACCGCTTCCGCTCCGGCGACGCAATTGAAAGAATCAACGTGGATGAAATCGCCATGGAGTTCCTCTACCAGGATGGCGACGATTTCTATTTCATGAACACTGAGACTTACGAACAGACGCATCTCACGCGGGACGTCCTAGGTGACTCCGTTGACTACCTCACTCCCAACCTGCAGATCAAAGTGGAGTTCTATGATGGCAAGGCCGTAGGCATTGAGCTGCCGCAAACCGTCGAGTTGACGGTGATTGAGACTGAGCCCGGGCTGAAGTCGGCCACCGCGTCCAGCGTGACCAAGCCGGCCAAGACCGAGACCGGGCTGGTGGTGCAGGTGCCGCCATTCATCAACGAGGGCGAAAAGATCCGCGTGGATACGGCCGAAGGCGCTTATCTCTCACGGGCTTAATCCAGATGCTGGCCAAACGTTATATTGTGCGGGGCCGAGTGCAGGGCGTAGGCTTTCGCTGGTTCGTGGACTATGAGGCGCGGCAGCTCGGCCTGGCCGGCTGGGTGCGCAACAACTTTGATGGCTCCGTGGAAGTGCTAGCCTCCGGGAATGAGCAGCAGCTTGGGGCGTTGCGCAGGAAGCTGGAGCAGGGGCCGCGGGCCGCGCGTGTGGACGAAGTGCAGGAAACCCCGGCCGAGCCGGTTGCAGGTCTTAACACTTTTCGCATTGAAGGAGCGTGGTAACGATGCAACCCAGCCAGACGGGCAACTGTGAGCACCTGAAGCAACTTATCCGCGAGGTGCCGGATTTCCCTAAAAAGGGCATCCTCTTTTACGACATTACCACCCTCCTCAAAGACAATGTAGGCTTTGCCAGATTGATTGACGCTCTTTCTGAGCATTACCTCAACTCTCAGGTTGATCTGGTGCTGGCCATTGAGGCGCGTGGTTTTATCTTTGGGCCGGCCCTGGCTTACCGCCTCAACGCCGGCTTTGTCCCCATTCGTAAGCCGGGTAAGCTGCCGGGGGAAACCGTGAAGTGGAGCTATGAACTGGAATACGGCCTTGATACCCTGGAGATCCACAAAGATGCGGTTCGGCCTGGCCAGAAGGTTATCATCGTGGACGATCTGCTGGCCACCGGAGGGACCGCCAATGCATGCGTGCAACTGGCCAAATCTCTGGGGGCGAACATTGCCGGATTGGGCTTTGTGGTAGAGCTGGACTTCCTGAACGGTCGCAAAAAATTCCAGGATACTGAGGTTTTTTCCCTTCTTCACTATGACAAATAACAAATGCCGTCCACTGTTGTTATGCGCGGTCTGCGTTTGCTCGTTATTGGTTCGCGCTCAGGATAGAGATAAAGACAAAGAATCGCCCCGCGCGCATGAAGTGCTGGCAGCCGCGCACCAGGCCTCCGGCCTGGAGAAAATTGCGCCCTATCAGCTATCTGCCACCGTGGTGATCAATCCCGGCGCCCCCAGCGCCAAGACCGGACGGATCACCGTTTACCACGATAAGGACAGGTCCCGTTACGAGTTGCAAGTGGAAGACTACCGGGAGGTCAAGCTGGTGCTGGGCAGCAAACTTTATCTGGCGCGGTCTCTGCCGTATCCGGTGCCCGGGCTGAGTCAGCTCCAGGGAATAGACGGGGCCTGGGACAGATCTGCCGAGGATGGCGATGCCAAACTCAGTGACGTCTCCCATAAAAAAGTGCAGCACCTCCAGGCGGACTGCTTTGATGTGAAAACCGAGCAGAGACACCGGCTGTGCTTCGATCCATCACGCAAAGTCCTTTTGGAATCATTGGATCAGACCAAAGCCATCGAATTTTCCGACTACGCTTCCCTGGATGAGCAGCTGTTCCCGCGCAAGATTACCGTCCTGCTGGAACTGCCCACAGAAGAGCGTCCGGTGTTGACGGTGGACAACATTGAAGTGAAGAAGGCGCATTTTGACGCCGGCGTTTTTGCCGTACCCGAGCACTCGCAGGAATTTGAGACCTGCGAGAACCAGCAGCCGGCCAAGCCCGTAAAGACTCCCAACCCTGAATTCTCCAGCAACGTGCGCCGGCGCAGCGAAGGTGCCTCCACCGTGAATGTCTACGCCATCGTGGGGAAGGATGGAAGCCTGCAGAATGTGATGGTGCTGTCCAAAGATCCTGAAGTCAGAAGCACTTCTCTGGAGACCTTGAAGAAATGGCAATACACTCCTGCCATGTGCGGGAGCACCCCTGTAGCCAGCGAGCTTGAAACCCAGGTCCGGCTCTTCGACATGGGAGGCGAGGAACGCAGGTCCGGCAGGAGGTAGCGTCAGCAGTTGATCCCGGCGTTTTCCTTAGAGATATTCTTGTACGCCCACGCCATCCGCGGCGTGCTGTGAGAGATGCCGAAGCGGCCTTGCGCATCCAGCAGGATCATGCCGCCGTGAGCATTGAGCCGGGCTTTGAGATAAGTAATAGCTTCATTACATGCCACTTCAGGAGTGCGCCCCTCTCGAACGCGGTCGGCCGCCCGCTTGGCCAGGACCAGCTTCATGATCGGTTCTCCCCATCCCGTACACGAGACGGCAGCGCTCTGGTTATCCGCATAGCAGCCGTGCCCAACGATGGACGAATCGCCCACCCGCCCCGGCGCTTTATTCAGAGTTCCCCCGGTTGAAGTCCCGGCAGCGATGTTGCCGTGCATGTCCAATGCGACTGCGCCCACGGTGTCACAACCGAACCCCGGGCCGGCAAAGGTCAGATCCGGTTTCCCTGCGGCTTCTTTGGCCTTGGCCTCCTTGAGCCGCTGGACTTCGCGGTCAATTACCAATTCCTCATTGCGGCACAATTCCATGCCATGTTCCTGGGCAAAGCGCTCTGCGCCCTCAGCCACAAAATAGACATGAGGGCTCTTCTCCAGCACCAGCCGCGCCGCCCGGATTGGATTCCGAAGACGTTCCACGCAGCCGACCCCTCCGGCGCGCAGGGTTTCGCCCTCCATCATCATGGCGTCAAGCTGTACCCGGCCATCGCGCGTAAGGAAGCTGCCATATCCGGCATCAAAGGTGTCGTCATCTTCCATGTACGCCACCGCCGCCTCCACGGCCTCCACCGCGCTGGCGCCCCGCTCCAGCAAACGCCAGGCGGCTCCCAGCGCCTGTCGAACACCATGCAGATGAGCTTCCACCACGTCGTCCGGCATGGCCCATGCCCCACCGTGAACTATCAAGACAGGAGTTTGTCCCAAGAGCTGACCTCACAAGGAATTGGCAAACTTTTGAGTTTATCAGAGAAAAAACAAGCCAGCTCAATTTGGGATCGCCCGATCTTCCTGAGCCCTTGTCCAATTGCTAGCGGCCAACTGCCGATGGCTCGCCGTCGGCGGGAGTTTCTAATTGAAGGATGGCACTTGCTGTGCGCCGCCCTGGGCTTGAGGATTATTACGATCGGCGGCCACGATCTGTTGTTGCGCCGCGGCGGCCGCTTCCGCCAACTTCTGGTCGAGGATCCGGGTCTGCTGGTAAGTGTACGCAATACGGTGGATGATGGTAGTGGTCGAGAGCACGGCCAGCACCCAGAGCACCGGAGCCATCGCGCCCCAGCGCGCAAACAACGCTCCAATGATCACCAGCACAACCCGCTCCGGACGCTCCATGAAGCCCACCTTGCAGGAGCCGATCAGCGACTCCGCCCGGGCCCGCGTGTAACTTACCAACACCGAGCTGACCATGACGAACGCAACCAGGACCAGATAGAAAAAGCGGTTGGCGCGAGCGTAGTAAACCAGCAGGCCAAAGAACAGGGCGACATCACTGTAGCGATCGATCACGGAATCAAAAAACGCGCCAAAGGTTGTCACCTGACCGGTGGCGCGCGCCACGCGCCCATCCACCATGTCAAAAATCCCGGCCCCTATAATGACCAGTCCCGCATACATGAACAGGCGCGCATAATTCTGTGCGTTCGCGTAGCCGAACAGTATGCCGGCAATCGTATTGATGACCAGCCCCAGAAAGGTCAGCACATTGGGCGAGATGCGCGTCAGGGCCAGGCCCCGCACAATGGCGTGCAAAAGCACCCGGCAACCCCGTCCGAACGCGCCGGTCCAGGTCATTCCGCTTCTTCGTGGATGGTGGTCAGAGTCAGGATTTCCATCTCACGCCTTCCGTTGGGGGTGACGACGATTGCGGTGTCACCAACTTTTTTCCCCATCAAGGCCTTGCCAATCGGGGACGTAGTGGAGATCAGCCCCTTCGTCACATCCGTTTCTTCGCTGGTCACCAGCTTATATTCCAGTTCCGCTTCTTTGCTATTGTCAAATACGCGCACGCGAGAGCCAAAGGCAACGCAGTCGCGGGGAATATTAGTCAGATTCACCAAAGCCAGTTCGCCCATGCGTTTCTTGAGCTGTCCCAGGCGTGCATTCACCAGCTCCTGGCGCTGCTTGGCCATGTGATATTCGGCGTTCTCGCTCAGATCGCCCAGAGCTGCGGCTTTCTTGATCTCTTTCGGGAGATCATGCGCCAATTCGTGCTCCAGCGCCCGTATTTCGTCTTCAAGTTTTCTTTTAATGTGCTCAGGCATTCTGTGGAAGGAAGCTCCTCCGCGGTGTGGCGGGCCAATCGCGAATTTAATTATAACGCCTAATGATTATGTCTCTGCGACCCACCGGGTCTAAGAAGAGTAAATTTGTGCTGTGATCAATCGCGGTTTGGAAGTCTTGAGTGCCCCGGAAATTAGCCGGGAGCCGAGCCTTGCCTTTGATTCCCAGTTTCCTCATCAGATCCCAGCTTGCCGAGGATAACCAAGACTACCCGATTACAGGATCTCCAGAATTAGAACATTCTTAATAACGGTGCTACAGCTTCTTCGTGACGGGCGCGGATCACTTCATGATCTCTGGGCTTGCCAGTACAGGCTTGCCAGTACATTGGTGCAGTCAAGTTTTTGTCCTGCACCAGGAATAGGGCAGAATTTCGCCCACCAATTTTTAACCGATCCCCCTAACCTGTTCCATCTAATAAAGTAATTCAGGTATTCTGATTGGCTTCAAGTCATTGCTAAAAAAGGCAGTTGGGTTTACAATAGTAACTGTGTCGTTCCCCCGCAGATCCCCTTCTGGTGATTCATGAATGGTCAACTAAGCTTCCAAATCGGTGATAAAGTCGTATACCCTAATCATGGCGTGGGGGTAATCGAACAAATCAGCAGCCGCACCATAGGGCTCAACGTCCAGAAATTTTACCTCCTGAAGATTAAAGCCAGCAGCCTTAAGGTAGAAGTGCCTTTCAACAACGTCGGCAGCGTTGGCCTGCGTCCGGTGGTGAAAAACGGAGAGGTGGCCAAGATCGTGGCCTATCTGACGGACGGCAAGTGCGATAACAATACCGACTGGAAGTACCGGTTCAAGGAAAACTCTGACAAGATGCGCACCGGCTCTCTGCTGGAAGTAGCCGTGGTCCTCAAGAGTTTGCTGGTGCTGGCCAAGGACAAGCCACTTTCCTTCCGGGAGAAGAAGATGCTGGAGCGTGCCCGCTACCTTCTGGTGACCGAATTAGCCATGGCTCGGAATTCCGACGAAGCCGAAGTCGAAGACATGCTCAACAAAGCCCTGGCCAAGAGCAAACTGAAATTCCCTGAAGTGACCGCCGACGCGTAAGAGCAGGGTGTGAGGTTACAGGTGACAGGGCCTCGAGCTTTCTCGAGCATCCGCCTTGTCGCTGTGCCCAAGATTCGTCTTAACTAACCCCGCCTTACTACTACTCTCAACGTCGAAGCACCCGCCAACCGCGGGCGTTCACGTGGCAGCCCCTGCTCTGTGACTCCTTATTGGCCGCTCACTAAATCTATTAGAACCCGCCAAAAATGTCTTTGCTGTTGCTTTTCAATTTTGGCAATTACGGCGATTTTGGCAATCTCCCTGTCACAAATTGTTCAATCCGATCAAAATCGCTGGTGGAGCTGTCACCTGTTCCCTGTCAAGTGTTCCCTATGTTCCGTGTTTCCAGCGAGGAGATCCAGAGCGTGGGGCAGAATCTCAGCCACAGCCTGCAGTGACTCTACTGCGGCTTTAGGGCTGCCGGGCAGGTTCAATATCAAGCTTTCTCCGCGGACCCCGCAGATGCCCCGGCTTAGCGCCGCCAGAGGAGTTTTCGCCGCCCCGGTCGCGCGCATTTTTTCCGGAATACCTTCAATCAGCCGCTCGACGACAGCTAGCGTGGCTTCCGGTGTAACGTCCCGGACAGCAATGCCGGTCCCTCCCACCGTTACCACCAGCCGCGCCTGGCGGGACCACTCCACAAGCTTTTGCTGGATCTGTTCGCGCTCGTCGGGAAGAATGGCGGTGAGCGTCACCTGGAATCCGGCGGCCGTAAGCTCGCGGACCACGGCCGGTCCGGAAAGGTCCTTGCGGGTTCCGTGAAAAGAAGAGTCGCTGATGGTAAGTACGGCGGCAGTGTTCAAAGCTCAGGCTTCCAGGACGTTTTCTTCGGTATCGCGGTTGGATTCATCGAGCAGCCGGAGCCCTTCCATCAGCAACCCCTGGGTTGTGTGGGTGGTTGTCTGCTCCCCGCTGCTGCCACTGAAGTCGATTTCAAAGCTGCCGCTCGTCCACAGCAGCACCTTGTATACAGCTTCATCGCCTTTGTGATCGCCATAGGTGGCGTGGTTGATCTGGCCATCGGCAAAGAACAGCTCGCACTTGTCGCCGTTATTGGTCAATACCAGGGAACAAGTCTTATGTCCCATGTCCAGCGACTGCAACAGGTCCATCACGTTCATCTGGGCCAGATTGCCGCGCAGCACGGATTCGCCAGGGGCCTCCCGCGCCATCTTTTCCAGTGCAATCTTGTCCACCACTTTCTTGATCCGCGCTGCTGCTTCTTTCAGAAAGAAGGGTTTTTCAATGAAATCTTCCACCGTGTCCTGCAGTACTTTAAGTTTCTCCGTGATCTCCGTCTTGCTGGCCATCAGGATCACCGGAATGTGGGCGGTGGCGCTGCGGCTCTTGAGTTTTTGCAGAAGTTGCTTGCCATCCATGGTCTCCATTGTGTAGTCGGAGATGATCAGGTCCGGCTTCTCCTCAATGGCCTTAACCAGCGCATCTGCCCCATCCGTAAGTGTGCCGACTGACGAAAACTGGGCAAGGGCCTTCCGCAGCATCTCCAGGACCATGGGATTATCGTCAACGAGCAGGACCTTGATGTCGGATGGCATGAGTTTACTTCTTCCGAAGGGTGCGAGCCCGCTTTCGCCGGTACTTTCCGCTTTTTCCTCCCGATTTGCGTTCCAGGATGACCTCGCGGATGGCAATGCCCTTATCCAGGGCCTTGCACATGTCGTATACCGTCAGCGCGGCCACACTGGCCGCAACCAGCGCCTCCATTTCCACGCCGGTAGGGGCCGTGGTAGCAGTTCGGGAACGAATCCTTACGCCATTCTCGCATAGCTCCGTACTCACATCAATGAAAGTCAGGGGCAGCGGATGGCACATTGGTATGAGTTCCGCTGTGCGTTTAGCTGCGCTGATCCCGGCAAACCGGGCCACTTCAAGTGGATTGCCTTTAGGGTTTTGTGGCAATTTCTTCAACACTTTAGCGGAGATAGCCACAAAGGCGGAGGCCTCGGCCTCGCGTCTGCTGGTGGCTTTGCCCGAGACGTCCACCATGGTCGCCCGGCCAGAGGCATCATAATGTGAGAGCTTCTTCATGATGGGCGCAACAACACGGAAACCGTCTCTCCCGCACCGATAGACTCCCGGTCGGGAGGAATGATCATGTAGCAATCCGCTCGTGCGGCAGCCGAAGCATCGCCCGAGCCCTGCCATCCGATTGTCTCTACTTCCGGATCGTATAAGCCCCCTCGAAGCAGCGCCGGCAGAAAGCGGGTAAGGCCGGTTTTGGTCTTGAAGTCCTTTCCCAGCCGGGCCTTTACCGTCGGCAATCTTACAGGAAAGGCGCCACCCAAAGCCTGAAGCACCGGCCGGGCGAACAGATCAAAGGTCACCATCGTGGATACCGGATTTCCCGGCAAGCCGAAAAACGGCGTAGACCTGACTTCACCAAAGACAACAGGTCTCCCGGGTTGAATCTGTACCCCGGTGAAAATGAAACTGGCTCCCAAATCGGTGAGGACCTCTTCCACCAGGTCAAACTTCCCCATAGAGACGCCGCCGGAAAGAAGCAGCAGATCAGATGAAAAACCCTCCTGAATCAGTTGGTTCAGCGCCGCCTTGTCGTCAGGAGCGACCGGCAGGAGAACCGGATTCCCTCCGGCAATGATGACCTGGGCTGCCAGAGAATAGGTATTGCTGTTGCGTATCTGGTGAGCCGAGGGTAGGGCGGCAACATCGACCAGTTCGTCGCCAGTGGCTAAAATCGCCACTCGCGGCTTTTTGTAGACGCTGGGCCTGGTCCTCCCCACTGCCGCCGTTATTGCAATCTGGGCGAACCCTATTCGCGTTCCCAGCCGTATGATCTCCTGGCCGGCCCTGGCCTCGCTACCCCGAGGCACAATGTTTTCTCCCTCTGTCAGCGAGCGCAGGACTTCAAGATGTTCGCCATTACATTTGGTGTGCTCAACCATCACCACGGCGTTTGCGCCTTCAGGAACCGCGGCGCCAGTCATAATCTCCACTGCCTCCCCGCGGGCAACGATTTTCTCGTAGCTTCCACCGGCCTTTACCTGGCCAACCACACGGAGCTGGGCCGGCACGGTCTTCACATCGGAAGCGTGAATGGCATAGCCATCTCGGGCAGACCGGGGAAACGGTGGAAAATCGCGGTCGGCAAGCACCGGTTCAGCCAGCACCCGCCCCGGGGCCTCGAGCAATGAGACAGATTCGTGCCCGGTGGGAGTCAGTTTCTGGCAATATCGCTGAACCGCCTCATAGGCTTGTTCAAATGGAAGGACGCTCATAGGGTCAGATTACAGGTTAAAGCAGTCAGTTGGCGCGAGGTTTTCCGAAAAACCAAAAACTTCGCCACAGGTTCGCTCAGCCTCCGATGACCGGGCTCCCCATCCCAGAGAACTATCCCTGTCCCAAGGGGCGCTCAGAAGGCGTGCTGACGCGTCAGCACGGGATCTGGTGCGGACGCTCTGAACCCTGTCTTTTGGGTTAATGCAGCCGTCAGAGCCGCATTTCCCTGTCACCTGTGCTCTGCAACCTGACCCCTGCTCTCCTATTTCCCCTTCTTCTTGTAGGTGGTCTCTATCTTGGAGCCTATGTACCCCAGCATCTGCTTTACATCGGCGGCGTGTCCGCCATCAGGAGCAAGCTCCAAATACTTGTTGAGCGCTTCAGCGGTGCCCGGAGGGGCTGTTATTTTGCCGTCCTTATCCTGCTTGCTTCCGGCAATCAGCAATGATCCTTTGATGAAATAGGCATCGGCTTTGTTAGGGTCTGCGGCAATGGCCTTGTCGCAGGCATCCAACGCGCCTTCTACGTTTCCGGTGTTGTACTGGGTCGCGCAGAGATTGAAGTATGCAGTGCCGGGGTTGGCGTCCATGCTGGCTGCCTTGGTATAGGCGGCAACTGCTTCGGCGTTCTTGTGCAGCTTGAGATACGCGTTCCCTTCATTGGTGAGCATTTTCGCTTCCCCGGCCTTCTTCTTCGCCGGATCACTGCTCGGGTTGCGTGGATCAACTGCGGTCGTGCTTTCGGCCGCCTGAACGCCCTTCTGATAGCTTTCGACTGCCTGGTCATATTGCCCGAGGTTCAGTTGGGCATCGGCTAGGGCCGAGAAGAACTGCCATCCAGTGGGGTCCATGGTAGTCAACTGCTGCAGGGGCCCAATGGCATCCTGCCAGTTCTTGGCATTCATTGCCGTCTGTGCCTGCTGGATCAACGAGTTCATGTTTCCGGCTTTCTCGTTTTGCTTCTTGATCTCCTCAATTTGCTCCTTGGTGTACTTAGGAGCCGGAGGTTGTCCGGGCGTGCCTTGCCCGCCTTCGCCAGCCTTCTCCGTGCCGCCGCTGCCGGACTTCGTCTGGCTGATGTCAATCTTCAGGTTCGCCACCACGGAATTGTCGGAAGGAGCTACGGAATTCTTTTGCTTGAACAGCTTTTCCCCGCTCGAACTGGTGATCTCGACCTCGTACTCGCCGTAAGGCACTCCCACCATAGAGAATTTTCCGTTCTTGTCTGTCTTAGTCTTGAAATTCCTGCCAGTGCCCGTATTCGTGAGGACAACCGACACGCTGGGCAGCGCTTTGCCCCCGTCCGTAACTGTTCCTTCGACTTGCGCCGTCACTGTTTGCGATTGCATCGGCATCGAGCCGAGAACAAACAGCATGATTCCGAGCACCCAAAAAATCGAATTCTTTCTCATTGTTAATCAGCCTCCAAATTTGCCCCGACTCAAGTGGGGGCTTCCATCAAAAAACCATCCATCCAAGGTTACGCGCCAACCACGGCGCGGGCTTCATAGGGTATGGGGTCGTTCGACCCGGCGGCGGCAAACGCCCGCAGGCGAAGAATACAGCTTTCGCACACCCCACAAGCTTTATCTTCCCGGCTATAGCAAGACCAGGTCAAGTCAAATGGGGCGCCCAATTCCAGCCCCAACCTGACAATCTCCACCTTCCGCATGGCGATCAGCGGAGTTATTACTTCAATTTTACCCTCTCGCGTGCCCGCCTGAATCACCCTGTTAAAGGCCTCGTAATAGGTCGGACGGCAGTCCGGATACCCGGAACTATCCTGCTCCACTGCGCCAATATAAACCCGGGTTGCGTCCAAAACTTCCGCCCAACTTACCGCGGCCGATAGAAAATGTGCATTGCGGAAGGGCACATAGGTAACCGGAATACCGCCGCGGCCGATTTCGGCTTCTGCTTCCGGAACCTGAATCGCGGTATCCGTGAGTGCCGATCCGCCAACCGCCTTCAGTACCTCGTTCCTCAGCGCCAGACGCCTGTCAATCCGCAATCGATCGCAGATACGTTCAAAGGCAAGGCGCTCCCGCTCTTCCGTTCGCTGGCCATAGCTGATGTGCATGGCCGCGGCCTGGGTGTCGCGCGCAGCCAGTGCGGCGCACACGCAGGAGTCCATCCCTCCACTCAACAAAACCACCGATCTCAAGTTCTTACTCACTCTCCATCATTATCGCAGGCTCAACACCAGCCTTTGGTCCTCAGCTTCCTTATCCGTCGAATCAATAATGAGATGTCCTTTTCCCATCACGAGACCGCCTCAAAGTTCAAACGCCTTTCGTCGCCGGCTCCCAGATGAACTTGTGAATCTGCAAGCCCAGCCGGACGTTCAGCTTGTCCTCCATGATCCACTCTGCCAATAGCCGGGGATCGAGCTGGCAATTGGAAGTATCGCGTTCGGAACTGGGGGCCTTCATGAACGCCGGGGAAAAGATCACATTCTGCACTCTGACGTGAAGTGGGTGCGTCCGGATAAAATCCCGGGCAAATTTGTAATCTGCCCTATCCGCCAGAACAAACTTGATTTCATCGCCGGAGGTGAGCGTTTCCAGGTTGCTCAGGCGAAACGATTCGCCCTCCCCTGAGCCCGGGCACTTTACATCCACAATCTTGTGCACTGCTTTGGGGACACTCTCCAGGGGGCGCTCGCCGCTTGTTTCCAGCAACACTGTGTACCCCAGAGCAAGCAGCCGTTCCATGAGCGGGACCAGCTCACGCTCCTGAAGCATCGGCTCGCCGCCGGTGAATTCAACTAGACCTGAATCAGACAAACTGACTATCTCTTGCTCGACTTCGGCGGCAGACATTTTCTTCCCGCCGGTAAAGGTGTACTCGCTGTCACACCATGTGCAGCGAAGATTGCACGCCGTGAGGCGGACAAACGTGCATGGCAGTCCGGCAAAGGAAGACTCGCCCTGAATGGAACGGTAAATCTCTGTGATCTGCATGCGATCAGGGAAAACTCAAACACTGGGACGCGGGCCGCGGAATTATTCCGAATATCTCGCCGTAGTCGTATCGGTTTCCCAGATGGTCACGTCTTTCACCGATACGCGGCCACTGGTAAGAGACCGAAGCCGGCCACTGGTCTCATCATAAAAGTACCTGGCGATGTTTTCCGCGGAGGGATTCAGCCGGGTAAACGGCTCAATGTCGTTCAGCATCTGGTGGTCCAGCCGCTCGATCACGTCCTTCATGACATCTTTCAGGTCTTTGAAGTCGAGCAACAGCCCGGCCTTGTCCAACTCCGCGCCACGCAAAGTGACCCTCACTTTGTAATTGTGGCCGTGCGGATTCTCGCATTTTCCTTTGTAGTTGCGCAGGTAATGACCCGCAGCAAACGATCGCTCAACGGTAACTTCGTACATCCGGCTCCCTTCACCGGCAGCATATAGTGGATTTTCCGGCGTGATTCCTTAAACCCTATTGTAATTCCTGCGATGGACGTTGTCCGGCGGCAAAGAACTGCTCCACGTCCGCAAGGTCTCTGGTTTTCTTGTACGCAGGCAGGCTATCCAGAAATACCTTGCCGTAGCGCTGCTTGAGCACGCGGTTATCCAGCAGCACCAGGAGCCCGCGGTCTTTGATGGAACGGATCAGACGGCCAAACCCCTGTTTGAGCGTGATTACCGCCGAGGGCACCTGATACTCGTAGAAGGCATTGCCGCCCGCCTCATTCACGGCGCGGACGCGCGCCGCCACCACCGGATCATTGGGCACAGCAAAGGGCAGCCGGTCAATAATCACGCAGCTCAGTTGTTCCCCTTGCACATCCACGCCCTGCCAGAAAGACGAGGTGGCAAACAAAACGGCATTGGGAGTGGTGCGGAACTCCTCCAGCAATGCGTTCTTGGGCGCCGATCCCTGCAGCAGCATGGGGAATTCCATCTCGCCCAGAAGCAGATCGTGCAACTGATGCATTTGAGCGTAGCTGGTAAACAAGCAGAAAGCGCGTCCTTGAGTGATTTCCAGGATTCGGCGGATTTTTTCTGCTGCTTTGGTGACAAAGGATTCTGACCGGGGTTCAGGCAGGTCCGGTGGAACGTAAAGAATCGCCTGGTTAGCGTAGTCAAAATGAGAGGGCACAATTAATTCGCGCGCGTGCTCTACTCCCAGGCGCTGGCGAATGTACTGAAAGCCGCCTCCCACCGCCAGAGTTGCCGAAGTTAAGACGGAGGTTTCGACATTCTCAAACAGGGTCTGCTTCAGGATCTGGGACACATCAATGGGCGTTGCCTGCAGCAGGATGAGCTGCTGTCCGCCGCGTCCCCTTCGCGATTCGCCGCGTTGTTCTATCCAGAAAACCGTGTTCTTATCGCGCGATTCCATGACGAAAGCCAGTTGGCTCCTCAGTTCCCCGGCCCGACGGAGAAAGTTGTAGACGTCGTCCGGTTTCTCCTGCAGCAGTTCAAGCTCGGAAACCACGCCCCCCACCGCTTGCATGACTGAGCTGTACTCCTCGCCATTCTTCTCCAGGAATTGGTCCCGGTTTTCGAAGGCGAATCTTCCCTGACCGGCCGGCAGAACGCCGAAGAAGAACCGTGCCCGTTCCCGCAGGCGCGCCAGCGCCTGAAGCAGCCCAGGTGAGATGACTTGCTTCTGCTGAAGGTTAATCTGGATGTCGCGAGCCAGCTCTTCAAAGCGCAGGTTGCTCACAGACACTCCAAAATAGTCGCTGGCCACGTCCTCGAGTTCATGCGCCTCATCAAAAACCACAGCGCCAAATTCTGGAAGAACGCCTGCTTCGTTCTCAGTTTCTGTCTTCACCCGCAAGTCGGCAAAGAACAGGTGATGGTTCACGATGATAATGTCGCTCTCCACAGCCCGGCGGCGCATCTCGGTGATGAAGCAGCGCTGCCACTGTTTGCAATCCTGCCCGATGCAGCGGTCGGCGCGGGCATCCAGTTTCTGCCAGAGCTGGCTGTTCTCCGGCAGTCCCCGCAGCTCAGCCTTGTCGCCACTCTCGGTCGTCCGCTCCCATTCGGCGATTTGCCGGTAGTGCTCAATTTCTTCCAAGCCATTCAGGACCGGTTTGTCAGTAAGGTCATAGACTTTTTGCCGGCACAGGTAGTTGTTCCGGCCTTTCATGTAGCAGACCCGGAGCTTGCCCAGATGCTGCTCCAGAAACGGAACATCCTTGAAGAAGAGCTGCTCCTGAAGAGTCTTGGTGCCGGTGGAGATAATCACGCGCTTGCCGCTGCGGATCACCGGCAACAGGTAAGCCAGGGTCTTGCCGGTGCCGGTACCGGCTTCCACGATCAGATGCCGGCGTTCGTTGAGAGCACGCTCCACAGCTTCCGCCATCTGTAGCTGCCCTCGCCGGAATTCGTAATTCGGATGCGCCTTGCTGAGCATGCCGTGGGGCGCAAAAAACTGGTGCAGCGTAGGGAATGACGGCTGCGATTGATCGCGGGCAGCGGTTGCGGTATTGGAGGTCGAAGCCACGGCGAGAGTATCTCTATAATAGCTGTTGAAGCTTCAGGTGAATGGAGTAATTGAGTAATTGAGTAATTCCAGTTCTTCAATGATCTTCTCACCTAATCACCCCTTTTGCCCGTAACCAGCAACAGTTTTTGATCTGAGGAAATTTTGTCTTTGTCTGCCATCCCAACCTTGGCCATCGTCGGCCGGCCCAACGTTGGCAAATCCACGCTCTTTAACCGGCTTATCGGATCACGGCGGGCTATTGTCGGCGACGAACCGGGAATCACCCGCGACCGACTCTACGGCGAAACTACCTGGAACGGCCGTCGCCTGCGGGTGGTGGATACCGGCGGCATCATCCCAGACGAAAAGGAGCACATTCCAAAAGAGATTCTGCGCCAGGCGCGCGTTGCCTTGGAGGAGGCCGACGCCATCGTAATGGTGGTGGACGGCCGTACCGAACTGGCTTCATCCGATATCGACCTGGCGCGGCTTCTCCGGCGGCTGAGCAAACCGCTTTTCCTGGCGGTGAACAAGGTCGATACCACCGGGCAGGAGGCCGCGGCAGAAAATTTCAGGACCCTGGGAATTGACCGGCTGTTTACCGTATCGGCGGAACACGGAATGGGCGTGGCGGAACTACTGGAAGCAGCTTTGCACGCCATCCCGGAGGCCGTGGCCGAGGTGGACCACACGGCCCGAGAAGAGGGCCAGCCGCTGGAAACTCCAAACGCCGAGACCCCGGAAACCAAGGTGGCCATTATTGGCCATCCGAACGTGGGCAAATCCACGCTGCTCAATGTGTTGACCGGCACTTCGCGCGCCATTGTGTCTCCCATCGCGGGCACCACGCGGGACGCAGTGGATGAACTGGTGGAACGAAATGGCGCCCGTTATCGATTTATCGATACAGCCGGGATCCGCCGCAAGGGAAAAACCAAGCTTATGGCGGAGAAGCTCTCCGTAGTGATGGCGCGCAAGCACCTGGAGGCGGCTGATGTTGCCCTGCTGGTGCTGGATGCCACGGAAGGAGTGAATGCCCTGGACGCCAACATTGGCGGCTACGCCCATGAAAGCGGGCGAAGTGTGATCATTCTGGTGAATAAATGGGACCTGGTGGAAGAAACTGCCGATCGCAATATCTATGAACAGCAGGTGCGTCGTCATCTAAAGTTTCTGGACTACGCGCCGTTACTCTTCATCTCCGCGAGCGCGGGGAGAAACCTGGAAAAAGTATTCAAGGCGCTCGATCTGGTTTCCGCCGAGCGGCGCAAGCGCATCAGCACCGGACAGATGAATCGCTTTCTCGAAACAGTGGACTTTGAGCGCGCCTCTGTGCCTCACCGCCAGAAAGTCAAGATCTTTTATATGACGCAGGCGCACGCGTCACCGCCCACTTTCATTCTCTTTACGGATAAAGACGTGAAGCTGCACTTCTCCTACGAACGATTTTTGGAGAATCAGATTCGCAAGGCGTTCGGTTTTGTGGGAACGCCCATCTGGATCAAGAACCGCCCACGCAGCAAAGTGGAACTCTCGCCCAGAAAATCAAGGCGAAGGTAAATCTCAAAAATCTATTTCTCCGGCAAACCAAATTCTCCGAGAAACCGGGGCCTGATTCGGCCCTGGCCGTCCAAGATCCCACTCACCTGGCCCCGGTCTTTGAAGTGTTTACGTCTCAGTTAACATCGTTCTCTCTCGGGCTCATCATGCCTCATCAATTCTTCGGGAAGTTAGGGTCAGCCTTCACCTCAAGAATCTGGAGAGTATGGCGGCGCGAATGACCAGAAATGAGGAGAATCCACTGGTAAGCATCGAGAGTGCCGATCGCCGGTACGGGATGATCGGCGAAGTGATCTCGCAAATCATCTTGCGTGGTTTTCATATATTCGATAAGACGCGCCCGGCTGGCCAGGAATTGCTTCACAGCATCTTCCGGGGACAACGTATGTTTTGCCGGGTCGATCGGCTCCGGCGCCGTGGCTTTGTGGCTCCGGTCCTGAAGCATCTTGACCAGCGCTTCGTCTTTGCCCTTGACCGCATCGCGTTTCTCGGGAGTCACGGGAGACTTCATCACCTGGTTTGCAACAACTCCATAGATAAAATCTTCGCTTAGCGCGATGTGTTCAGCGCATTGGGCAATCGACCATCGGTCCGGCCCAGCCTTAAAATTCCATTGCGCGGGTGAAAGCCCTTTCGTGGCATCGAGAAACGCCTGACGAGATCCTTGCAGTTCGGCCACCGCTTTGTCACGGTCTGCCTGGGTGAGCGTTTGGGCGGATGCGGGCACAGTCGCAGTCACAACCGCAAGCAGGAACAGAGCCAGCCAGTTCCTCACCTGTTTATCCCCGTTTTTAGTCATGTCCTTCTCAGAAAAACTGATCATCAGATATCTCCCCTTCATGTTTGTTTAAAGTCTTTGGAACGTAAGAAATAGTTCCCACCTACCCCAATGGGTAGGAAGAGAACATCCTGGTCGCTCAATAGTATAACCAGCCTCCGGCTTGTGAGGATTATGAACGACGGATCGGTTTACATACCAGATCAGAAGCCGGCATGCCCGCTGAAATCTCTTCCAGCCAGGGCGAAAACGCCTTTGCGGCATTTTCGCAAACCATCCTGTGCCGCTGCTTTTTGTCGCGAACGCGCCGCCGCGCTCCATCATCCAGTTGCGGCAGCAAGTCAAAGGTAATATTGGCCGGCTGAAAATTCCTGGCTTCGGCATGGCAAATATAGTGCACCAGCGATCCCAGCGCGGTTTCACGGGGAGGCGGTAGTGCGGGCAGTCCGTGAGCTAGCCGCGCAACATGGATTCCCGCCAGCATTCCCATGGCTATGGACTCGGTATAGCCTTCAACCCCGGAGATCTGTCCGGCAAAAAAGACGTTCGGATACCGCTTCAGGTTGAGGGTCTCTGCCAGCAGTGCTGGCGCATTGATATAGGTGTTGCGATGAATCTGCCCATAGCGCAGGAAGCGGGCATTCTCCAGGCCTGGAATCAGACGCAGCACTCGCGCCTGCTCGCCGTATTTGAGATGGTTTTGAAAACCCACCAGATTGTAGGAGTCGGCGCGCAGATTTTCCTGCCGCAGTTGGACCACGGCGTAAGGCATTTTGCCGGTCTTGGGATCATCCAGGCCCACGGGCTTCATGGGACCAAAACGCAGGGTATCGCGGCCTCGCCGCGCAATCTCTTCAATCGGCAGGCAGCTTTCAAAATAATTCAGCTTTTCCCAGTCGTGCCCATCCACTGACTGGGAGGAGATCAGCGCGTCATAAAAATGGTCATATTCGTCCTTATTGAACGGGCAATTGATGTAGTCGGCAGTGCCTTTGCCGTAGCGCGCGGCCAGGTAAACCCTGGACATATCAATCGAGTCGGCTTCCACGATCGGGCTGATCGAGTCATAGAAGTAAAGATGCTCATTGCCGGAAAGCCGGGCAATCTCCCGCGAAAGAGCATCGGAGGTCAGGGGGCCGGTGGCGACAACCGTCGACCCTCTCTCTTCATCGATACCCGTGACCTCTTCCCGGATCACCTTGATGCGCGGCTCGCCGGAAATCATCTCTGTGACGCGCGCAGCGAATGCCTCCCGGTCTACGGCCAGCGCATGTCCGGCAGGCACCTGCGTCTCCCGCGCCAGTTCCAGCAGCAGCGACCCGGCACGGCGCATCTCCTCTTTCAGCAGCCAGGGAGCGGTATTCTCGCTCTCTGACTTAAGCGAATTGGAACAGACCAGTTCGGCAAATTTGTCCGTCTGGTGAGCCGGCGTGGACTTCACGGGGCGCATTTCATAGAGTTCCACTTCTACTCCGCGCCGGGCACACTGCCATGCCGCCTCACAGCCCGCCAGTCCCGCGCCGATGATCCTAATTCCCATGCTGTCAATCACTCTGCGCTAGGCTCTGCAATGCCGGTCCGGTGAGCAGCATCGTCTCCCACTCTCCCAGAATTTCGGCTCCCAGGCTCTCATAAAATTTAACAGCCGGTTCATTCCACTCGAGTACCATCCAGCGGATGCCGTAACATTTTTCCTGAATGGCTACTTGAGCCAGGTGCTTCAGGAGTGCCTTGCCGATGCCATTGCCGCGCATTTCGGGCAGGACAAACAGGTCTTCCAGGTACAGTCCTGGCCGGCCGCGCCAGGTGGAATAGTTATAGAAGAAGAACGCGAATCCAGCCGGGACATCGTTCCATTCGGCGATCACACAGCGGTATTTCGGCTCGGGGCCAAATCCATCCCGCTTCAAGTCCTCCTCGGTGGCCACAACAGCGTTGGGCGCACGCTCGTATTCAGCGAGCCCCCGGATGAGTTCAAGCATCAATCCTGCATCAGCCTCTGTGGCATTGCGAATGGAGATCATTTTAAGATTCACAATGATCAACTTACCAAATTAAGTTTGGATATCGCGTAGAGGCATATTTATGCCGTTTAATATAAATATATATAACTGGTATATTTAGTCCTATTAAATGGAAATTCCTTTCTGAATGGTACTACAATCTTTACTATGAGCGAGACGGCATTCAGTACTCCTGAGAAATTGCAGATTGCTCTGGGTGATCGCATCCGCAAGCTGCGCCTGATGCGCAATCTGGACCAACGCGCGACCGCTGGCAAGGCAGGAGTTTCTGAAAGAGCGCTACGTAACCTGGAGGCAGGACATGGATCAACCGTCGAAACTCTTCTGCGAATTCTGAAAGCTCTAGACTGTCTGCAAGGCATAGAGATGCTGGCCCCCGAGGTCACGGTTAACCCGCTCGCTTTATTGCGCAACCCCAAGCCGCAGCAGCGCGTTCGGCGCCCCCGCCGGCGGCGAAGGGTCGAACCGTGAAACATGTCACGGTCATTGAAGTTCGAATCTGGGGAAGGCGGGCTGGCGCTGTGGCTCTGGATCCCAGGCTCGGCCACTATGCTTTTGCTTTTGACCCTGCGTGGCGGCGTACCGGGATTGAGTTGACGCCGCTTACCATGCCGCTCAATGATCGGCGCCCGGCGTTTATTTTCCCCAATCTGCCCGAGGCTACCTTTCATCGTTTGCCCGGAATGCTCGCCGATGCATTGCCCGATGACTTCGGGAACGCCCTCATCGATGCCTGGATGGCCGAACACGGTCTCGGAAAGAGAGAAGTGACTCCTCTTGACCGTTTGGCCTACATGGGAAAGCGAGGAGTAGGCGCTTTGGAGTTCAAACCGGCACGGGGCTCCCACAGCGAGAGCACAGCTCCCCTGGAAATGAAGTCCCTCGTTGAGAATGTACGCAAACTGATCGAGGCAGATCTTTCGGTGGATGCGCACGCTAAGGCCGCGCTTGCCAACATCATTCAGGTGGGCGCTTCGGCAGGTGGCGCGCGCGCCAAGGCAGTGATCGCCTGGAATCCTCGGACAAACACAATCCGGAGCGGACAGTTCGATGCCGCGAAGGGCTTCGAGCATTGGCTTTTGAAGTTCGATGGCGTAGGCAAGTACGCGGAGTTGGGCACAGGAGCCGATTACGGGCGAATTGAATATGCATACTACCTGATGGCGAAGCAAGCGGGCATTGAGATGTCTCCGTGTCGTCTGCTCGAAGAGAATGGCCGCGCCCATTTCATGACCCGCCGCTTTGACCGCGAAATAGTCAAAGGCAGGACCATCAAGCATCATGTGCAAACGCTGTGCGCCATGGACCACCTGGACTTCAAGCAACGTGGTACGCACGCCTACGCTCAACTCTTCATGGTTGTCGCGCAGCTCAGACTGGGACATGCCGTCCTGGAACAGGTTTTTCGCCGAATGGTGTTCAATGTTATGGCTCGCAACTGCGATGACCATACAAAAAACTTTGGCTTTCGCCTGAAGCAAGGCGAGAGATGGGAACTTGCCCCGGCGTATGACGTAACTCACGCTTACAACCCCAAAGGCGAGTGGACGTATCAGCACCTGATGAGTGTGAATGGCAAGTTCGATGACATCAAGCGCAAGGACCTTCTGGTTGAGGCAGATCGTTTTGAGGTCCGCCGACCGAACCGCGCATTAGCCGATGTGCGTGCGGCCTTGGAAAACTGGCCTGAGGCCGCCAAGCAGGCAGGCCTGAGAGATGCCGTGGTTGACCGGATAGGCGCAGATTTTCATCTGCTGTAGCGTTGGTGCCCCAAAACGCAATCTGGTTTCCTGTCACGCTCTCACGCTAGCTCTCGTCTCCGGGGCAGTCTTGCGCCTGCTGAACAAAATCGCAGCCGCGATCAGAGACGCCGTGATAATGACCGAGATCAGCAGATAATGGAGGGGATGCCGGAGATAGCGCAGGAACGTCCGTCCATAGTGCGCCGCTACCAGGGCCAGCAGGCCGTAACGTAGCGCCCTGCCCAGGAGGGTTGCGGCGATGAACTTCTTGCGTGAAAAAGAGAATGCGCCTGCGGCCACGAAAAACCAGGGCGTGGGAAACGGCGGCGGAGCCACACAAGAGACGAAAATGGCGCCGGCGCCGTGGTGTTCAATGGCGCCGCGCACCCGCTGCGAACGCTTGTGCCCGATCTTTTTCTCGATCCATACCTCGCCCACTTTCTGGCCCAGACGGTAGGTGATGAAAGCGCCAATCAGAGAGCCCGCCGTGCTCATAAGCGCGTAGTACCACCAAAGCTCGGCATCGCCCACGGCGAGCCACGCGGTAAGCAGATCCAGACTGCCAAAGGTGGGAATGACGCTGCTATCCAGTACGGCCAGCGGTATCAGCACAATGCCGCCGTAGTGGCGCACCAGCGTGAGCGACGTGGAGGGCGTGGCGGCTCGCCGCTTGGCCTGCAAGACCGCGGCCAGCACGAGCTGCCGTAAATCCAGATTCAGTGCCATCTGCTGCTGGAATATGATGCCTTTAATTGGAACGCCTGTCACTCTTCGCCGCACTATTCTTACAATTCTTACCGCTGATGAACATGGAACGCATACACGCTTCGGATGAAGGTTCTCCGGAAATTGCTATACTGAGCCGTCAATCGTGAGTCGCCAATCCAAGGAGGGTTCCCCATGAAGACCCGCGCTGTCGTGCTTTCGCTGGTACTGGTAACCTTTGCCGCGGTTTCCATCCGTGCCGCCGACATCGAGTCCAAGGTGAAACAGGGTTATGTGGACTCAAATGGGGTTAAGATCCACTACGCCACCATTGGCAGCGGGCCGCTCATGGTGATGATTCACGGCTTCCCCGACTACTGGTACACCTGGCGCAAACAGATGGAGGGCCTCTCGGATAAATTCCAATGCGTGGCCATCGACCAGCGCGGCTACAACCTGAGCGACAAACCTGCGGGCGTAGATAACTATGCTGTGCCTCTGCTGGTGGGCGACGTGATCGCCGTGATCAAACATTTCGGCAAAGACAAAGCCATCATCGTAGGCCACGATTGGGGAGGCGTGGTGGCATGGCAGCTGGCTTTGAATGCGCCCCAGTTCGTAGACCGGTTGATCATTCTCAACCTGCCGCATCCGCGCGGCATTACGCGCGAGCTGGCGCACAATCCTAAGCAGCAGGCGGCCAGCGAGTATGCGCGCAATTTTCAGAAAGAAGGCGCAGAGACCTTGATCAAGCCGGAGCAACTGGCTTTCTGGGTGACCGACCCTGAAGCCAAACCGAAATACATTGAGGCCTTCCAGCACTCGGATATTAAGGCCATGCTGGCTTACTACAAGCGCAACTACCCGACGCCGCCCTATCAGGAAGACCCGTCACCTGTGGTCAAGACGCAAATGCCGGTGCTCATGTTCCATGGCCTCAAGGATACGGCTCTGCTCTCCGACGCGCTTAACAACACCTGGGACTGGATGGGCAAAGATCTCACGCTGGTCACGATTCCTGATGCCGGGCACTTCGTGCAACAGGACGCCGCCGACCTGGTGACAAACGCACGATGAGGGCGTGGCTGGAACGATGAAGAACAGCGGTTCTTAGTACTTAATTAGTATTTAGCGAAAACAGGCGCTCCAGCCTTTGGCTTTGGGTCCTTGGCTCTTGGAGAATACAAACACCCAAACCCAAGAATTAACCACAGAGACGCGGAGTCACTGAGAACAATCCAGACTGCCGATCAATGCTGATAAGCGAAGCCCAAGGGCCAACAGCCAAGAGCTAAAGGCTTCTTTAGAGTATTACGCGCTCATCCCCAACCCTGCGCGTCACTCGCTCGCGGTCCAGGTATTCCAATAAGGGAATGGCGTACTTGCGGGAGACGCCAGTCAGGTCCTTGAACTTGCCGACATCGATTTTGGGCGACTTTGCCTTGTACTCCGTTAGGGTCTGGCGCAGCGAGCGGAGGGCGCTCTGGTGGAATACAAGGTTGTCCGCCAGCTTTACCAGAACGCGGTCGCGGAGCAACAAAGTTACCAGCTTTTGTGCGCGGGTCTTGTCTACCGGCAGTCTGGCCAGTACTTCATCCATGTAGGGGACCTTGAGTCCTGCGCCGGCAAACGCCTGCTCGATTTCCTTCTTGGCCTTGGCCTCTTCATCTTTCAGCTCCACGCCCCTGCCTGCGAGCCGCACCTGCTCTCCCGTCACCTCAGCCTTTTTGCCATTCACAAGCTCGTCCAGGACTGCCTGCATGACCTCCGGACGCAATCCCAGTTTTTCCCGCAGCTCCTCCTTGCTGATGCCTCCCACCAGCGGATTGGCTTTGTGGAATGAATCCAAAGCGGCGACGGCCCGCCCGCGCGCTTGAGAAAACGCTTCCACGGCAACAATCCGGTCACCTGCCTGCAAAATCTTTTTTTGTTGCAGCAAACTCGCAATGACGGGTTGAAGGGTGTTCTTCTTGATTCCCATTTCACGCACGGCATCATCGGCAGACAAGCCGTCCGCACTCCGGCGGACGATGCGGGCCGCAAGAATGTCCTGGCGAGTGCCATTGGAGAGGATGTTCAGGAAATCCAGGCGCGCGTCCTTTTTTTGTTTTTGCCTGGACACGGGAAAGGCGTCCAGCACAACCGCGCCACCGATAGTAACGACCGGAGAGAATTGGCGCAGGATAGCACGGTCTCCAGGAAGGAGCATGAGGGGATCGACTGAGCGCAATCTGGCCAGACCGCATGCGCCCGGTTTCAGCTCGCTGCCTTCGTGCAGCGTTACTTCTGCGATCGTCTCCGACGTAAATGCGTGCAGGTGGACCCGGGCGCGGTTCTTGAGCGGTTTCGAGTCCTTAAGCAGTGAAAGCTGCACATCCATTTCCTGCGATGGTTCCAGTACTCCTGGTGCTGCCAGGGTCATGCCCCGCGCCAGATCTTCTACCGTAGCGCCCGCCAGGTTGAGGGCGGTTCGCTGCCCCGCGCTGGCCTTATCCGTGGTGTTCCCGTGAACCTGGACGCCCCGGATGCGCACGTGGCGGCGGCCGGGAAACACCTCAACTTCCTCTTCCTTCTGAATTCTTCCGGCTATCAATGTGCCCGTCACCACCGTGCCAAAGCCCTTCATCACGAACACCCGGTCAATGGGAAGCCGGAAGAGCGCTTCGGTATCGCGCGCGGGCACCTCTGCTGCCAGGCGCGACATTTCCTGCTTCAGTTGCTCCAAGCCGGCGCCCGTCCGCGCACTCACCGCGACCACGGGAGACCGGCTGGTATCCAGAAATGAGCCGCGCACGAATTCTTCAATTTCCAGGCGGACCACATTCAGCATTTCCTCATCCACAAGGTCCGTTTTGGTAATCACGGTAATGCCCCGGGGAATGGAGAGCAGGCGACAGATTTCAAAATGCTCGCGCGTCTGTGGCTTGATGGATTCGTCTGCGGCCACGACTAACAGCACCAGATCAATGCCTCCCACTCCGGCGAGCATGTTGCGCACAAAACGCTCGTGGCCGGGCACATCAATGAAGCCGAAACGGAGTTTCTCTCCGCTGGCGCCAGCCAGCTCCAGATGAGCAAAGCCCAGATCAATGGTAATGCCGCGCCGCTTTTCTTCTTCCAGGCGGTCTGTGTCGATTCCGGTCAAGGCGCGCACCAGCGCAGTCTTGCCATGATCGATATGCCCGGCCGTGCCGATGATGATGGACTTCATGTGTGGAACAGTTTAAAGGATGGGGCCTAATGGCAATACTGTTCACTAAGGTGAACGATTAAAAAACGGTCGTCATCCCGAGGGCTTACCCACGCGTCAGCGGGGGTAAATCGGAGGGACCTTGCGTTTTTACCCAATGGCGTGGTGCTTCGCTCGCGACGGATTTCGGCGAGACCCGCTGTTGTGGCTGGTTTGATATTTGTTTTGAGGTTGGTTTAGCTAGGAGCTAGCAGCCAAAAGCTGCCTTTCCCCGCTTGGGGCTCAGAGGCACCGCAGGTTCTCGGCTCCTCTGAGCAGCCCTGAATCATCAGGACTGGACTTGCGGTTATGGATCATTCGATGCCATGCAGCTTCCGGGAGTTGCAGCTGTAGGTTGCCATTCAATCAAGAGACATGACCCGCGCCTTGGCTGGAACATCCAGGAAAGGCGAAGAGTTGACGGCGGAATCGAGCGTGGCTTTGAGTTGCTGGCCAACGGCTGACGCCAGCACGCCTAGCACAAACAATATTCCACCTGCCATAACGCCAAGCAGCAGAGATACCAGGAAGAGTATGGGTTCCACCGAACTGCCGAAATTGCTCGAACTGGCCCATACACCAAGTCCAAACACAATGATGCCGGTGATAGCTCCAATGATCTTGAAGGCGGTGCCCATGCCATCGGTAAATCGGGCAACACGGTAACCGTCCGTATAGCGAAGGGCGGCCTTTATGGCGGAGTCTGTCCCGCCAGAAGACGCATCAGCGCTTGTGTCAGCCATGCCTAATGCATAATTGATCTCGTCATCAGCCATAGATTCTCCTCTCTGCGCTGTCTATTTCTGGCGCGAGTACAAGGTGAAAAAGAAAGCGACCAGGCTGCATTGACCAGCAATCCATGCACCTTGGCTCAGGTACTGCACGGGAGGCAAGCGATACCGGGGGATCATTTGCGAGAGGTTATAGATGGATAGCGCGGCGCTCAGGGTAAAGACAATTGCGCAGATCAGCGTTACAGCTTTCACAGGTTTGTCCTTGGATCTTTCACGAAGCATATCTTAGGTCAAGTCCCATGTAAATCCCTGGAAACATCGATTTCCGGCTGAACCATTCTCCGTCAATCATGCGAAAATGAGGTTGTCACCATGCCGACAACGCAAGCTTCGCCGATCACGCCCGCCGTTCTGGAAGACCACGGAATCACCCCGGAAGAATACGCAAAGATCAAGAACACTCTTGGCCGCGAACCCTCGTTGACCGAGCTGGGCATCTTCAGTGTGATGTGGAGCGAGCACTGCTCCTACAAATCTTCACGCGTGCATTTGAAACGCCTGCCCACTCGCAGCAGCCGCGTGGTGCAGGGCCCCGGTGAAAATGCGGGAATCATCGATATCGGCGACGGCTGGGCATGTGCCTTTAAGATCGAGTCCCACAACCATCCTTCTTTCATTGAGCCGTTTCAGGGAGCGGCCACGGGGGTTGGTGGAATCCTGCGCGACATCTTTACCATGGGCGCCCGTCCTCTAGCGGTAATGGATTCCCTGCGTTTTGGTCCAGTGGTTACGGGCAAAGGCGCGGACCAGAGCACCGTTCACCGTAACCATTCGATCCTCGAAGGCGTAGTGAGCGGGATTGCCTCCTACGGCAATTGCTTTGGCGTTCCTAACCTGGGCGGCGAAACCAGGTTCGAACCTTGCTATTCACAAAATCCGCTGGTCAACGCCTTCGCCCTGGGCCTAGTCCGGCGTGATCAGATCTTCTACGCGCGCGCTGCCGGCGAGGGCAATCCTGTGATTTACGTGGGCGCCAAGACCGGCCGGGACGGCATTCACGGTGCAACCATGGCCAGCGAGGAATTTACCCAGGGTTCCGAGCAGAAGCGGCCCAACGTCCAGGTTGGCGACCCTTTCCTGGAAAAGCTTTTACTTGAGGCATGCCTGGAAGCCATGCAGACTGGCGCTGTGGTCGGCATTCAGGACATGGGGGCAGCCGGGCTTACCTGCTCCACCTGCGAGATGGGCGGGCGCGGCGGAGTTGGTATTGAGATTGAGCTAGACCGCGTTCCCCAGCGCGAAACCGGTATGAACGCTTATGAAATCATGCTGAGCGAATCCCAGGAGCGCATGTTGCTGGTGGCGGAGAGCGGTCGCGAAGATGAAATCTTCCGCGTATTTGAAAAATGGGGATTGGATGCCGTGATCATCGGCAAGGTGACGAATACCGGCCGTTTACGCGTGCGCGAACACGGTGAGATGGTTGCGGATATTCCTAACGCCGCACTCACGGATGATGCGCCACTTTATAAGCGCCCTATGGAGCGCTGGGAGCCGCCAGTTCTCCGCACCAGGCCGGATCATATTGAGTTCAAGAAGGGTGGCGATTTTACCGCCGACCTCAAGCGGCTACTCGCCTCCCCTAATATCTGTTCCAAGCGCTGGATCTTTGAGCAATACGACTCTATGGTGCAGTCCAACACCGTGGAAGGCCCCGGCGCAGATGCCGGATTGATGCGCATCAAGGGCACAAAACGCGCTTTGGCCATGGCCCTGGATGGAAACAGCCGCTGGTGCTGGCTCGATCCCAAGCTGGGAGCGATGCACGCCGTTGCCGAGGCTGCACGCAACGTCTCCTGCACGGGCGCTGTCCCGGTGGCTGCTACCAACTGCCTCAACTTCGGCAATCCGGAGAAACCGCAGATCATGTGGCAGTTTTCCCAGGTCATTGATGGCCTGGCCAAAGCTTGTGAGGCGCTGGAAACTCCCATCACTGGCGGGAACGTGAGTCTCTATAACGAAACACTGGGCGAAGGTATCTATCCCACACCGGTAGTGGGCGTGGTGGGCATTCTGGAAGACGTGGACGACGCGATGACCTTTCACTTCCGCCACGCTGGGAAGGACATTTTTCTGCTCAGCGGCTCGGAAGCCGGAGATGGCACCGACGCAGAAACAGAACTTGGGTCGTCTGAGTACGCCAAACAGGTGCTGGGCGAGGCCTGGGGCTTACCGCCCGCGCTGGACCTGCAACAGGAGGCCGCACTGCAGAAGTGCCTTCGCGAGCTTATCCACGGCCATCACATTGAATCTGCTCATGATTGCTCAGAGGGCGGGCTGGCCGTGGCCGTGGCTGAGGCTGGGTTTGTCGCCGGTATTGGAGCTGAAATCGACCTTGACTCCAGCGGGTTGTTTCCCGCTGCCATTCTCTTTGCTGAAGATGCCAGCCGGGCGGTAATTACTTGCGACTATAAAAAAGCGGAGAACATCCAAGGAATAGCGGTAAAATGGGGCATCAAGGCAGAGAGGATCGGGCGTACTGTTCCTGAAAATTTGGTAATCGGCATCGACGGCCATCGAGCAGTCTCGGCCCCGGTGTCTGAGTTGAAGCAGGCGTGGGACGACGCCCTGCGTCATGCTCTGCACGCAGAGGTTTCGGAGCATCTGGTGCCGGAAATTCTGCAACGGAGCTGAGCAGATTGCGGATGGATGGGAGAAAGGTCTTGAGCGGTTTGGAGCGAAGCGACAAATTCAAAGCTGGGTAAGTAAGGCGCACGCCCGACTTGCGCGGTGGGCGGCTAGCGGGTGGAGCAGATTGCGGACGGATGGGGGAAAGGTCTTGAGCGGTTTGGAGCGGAGCGACAAATTCAAAGTTGGGTAAGTAAGCCGCGCGCCCGGCTAGCGCGGCGGGCGGCTCGCTAGCCGAGCAGATTGCGGATGGATGGGGGAAAGGTCTTGAGCGGTTTGGAGCGAAGCGACAAATTCAAAGCTGGGTAAGTAAGCCGCACGCCCGGCTTGCGCGGCGGGGCGGCTCGCGGGTAGAGCAGATTGCGGATGGATGGGAGAAAGGCGTTGAGCGGTTTGGAGCGAAGCGACAAATTCAAGCTGGGTAAGTAAGCCGCACGCCCGACTTGCGCGGCGGGCGGCTCGCGGGTAGAGCAGATTGCGGATGGATGGGAGAAAGGCGTTGAGCGGTTTGGAGCGAAGCGACAAATTCAAAGCTGGGTAAGTAAGGCGCACGCCCGACTTGCGCGGCGGGCGGCTAGCGGGTGGAGCAGATTGCGGACGGATGGGGGAAAGGTCTTGAGCGGTTTGGAGCGAAGCGACAAATTCAAAGACGAGTGCGGTGTGGTTGCTATTCACAGCCACCCGGAAGCCTCCAAGCTTGCCTATCTGGGCTTGCACCAGTTGCAGCATCGCGGACAGGAGTCCGCGGGGATTGTCTCCTCTGATGGAGAGCGCCTCCATATGCACAAGGACATGGGCGAGGTGGTGGATATCTTCAGCGAAGATGTTCTCAGCAAGCTCACTGGCACGCTCGCCATTGGCCACACGCGCTACTCCACTGCTGGCGACTCCGCATGGCTCAATGCCCAGCCTATCAAGGTGGATTGCAATAAAGGCATGATTGCCTTAGCGCACAATGGAAACCTGGTGAATGCGCTGGAGATTCGCAACCGCCTGGAGACTCAGGGATCCATCTTTCAGTCCACTAGCGACACAGAAGTAATTGTGCACCTGATTGCTCAATCCAGGGAGCAGACGCTGCCTGAAGCCATCTGTGATGCCTTGTGCCAGATTGAGGGCGCATTCTCGCTGGTCATGATCAGCAGCGACCGCATCTTCGCCGCCCGCGATCCACGGGGTTTCCGTCCGCTTACCATGGGACGCATTGCTGGAGGCGCCGGCGGCGGCCACGACAGCGTCGTATTTGCTTCTGAATCCTGCGCCTTTGACCTGATCGGCGCTGTTTACGAACGTGACGTCAAGCCGGGAGAACTGGTCGTTGTAAGCCTGGAGGGCATCTCCTCACGCTTTTTCGGCAGGGAGAGAAAGCCGGCAAGTTGCATCTTTGAGCACGTGTATTTTTCCCGCCCGGACAGTGTTGTTTTTGGGCGCTCGGTGCACGTCAGCCGCGAAGCCCTGGGCCGCCAGCTTGCGCGCGAAGCCCCGGTGGATGGAGACCTGGTTGTACCTGTTCCCGATTCAGGTGTCACCGCGGCGTTGGGTTATTCCTCGGAGTCCGGCATTCCCTTCCGTTTTGGCCTGATCCGCAACCACTATGTTGGCCGCACGTTCATTGAGCCGGAGCAGCGGGTGCGTGACTTTGGCGTAAAGCTCAAGCTGAATCCAGTGCACAGTATTCTTGCCGGCAAAAAAGTGATCCTGATTGATGACTCTATCGTCCGTGGCACCACCAGTCGCAAGATTGTGCGCATGGTGCGCGATGCCGGCGCTAAAGAAGTACATATGCGGATCTCGTGCCCGCCAACCATCTCGCCCTGCTTTTATGGCGTGGACACTCCGTCGAAGGACCAACTCATTGCGGCCAACAAGTCAGTGGAAGAGATTCGCGAGTACATTGGTGCTGACTCGCTGGCTTACCTCTCTATGGCCGGCATGCGTGAAGCTTGCGGCGACGGCGAAAAGACTACCTATTGCACGTCCTGCTACACGGGAATCTATCCGACTGAGTTCATTCCCGTTGACCAGATCCAGCCGGCAACAGTGCCCGGCAAAGAGATCATAGGTTAGCTGCAAGTGGTTAGGCCGCGTTTAAACCGTCCGAAGCCGCTATGGACTTAACGTCACACTCTGCCAGCTTGGCTTCCGCCACTTTGAGCACAGCGGCTTTAGCCTCCGGCAAGTCCAGCCCTGGAATAATTGTGATGGTCTTCAATAAATTCGCCAATTCAAAATAGGCGCGGCGGCACTTTTGCATGAACTCCACGGGATACTCGGGCTTGCGTTCATAGGCGCTGGCTGGATCAGCGTCGAGGAGATAAGCAATATCTGGCCTGGGTACAAAGGCATGAACCAGGCGCACAAAAGCGCGGCTGAGAGGGTTCGCGAGATTCAGGTTTGAAAGCTCGTCGTAGATGTACCGGTCCAGAATGATTACGTCTGAGCCGGCCTTCTTTTCCCGGGCCAGAATACGGCACAGATTGAGCGCGTCCAGCAAATAAAGAAAATGGCGTGCAAAGGTTAAATGCCAGCCACGCATGTTCTTGTCACGCCGGTTGACTGGCTTCCCCGGCGCGCCAATACCGCGCTCACTTTTATAAACTTTGTGGACAAATCCTTCCCGATACTTTACCCCCACAACTACGTGGTCCCAGAACGCGAGCAAGTGCGTGCTAAGGCCCGCAGCATGAAGGGCTGAGCGCAGGTTCTCTATCTGCGTCGATTTCCCTGAACCATCCACGCCGGAGAAGCTGACGAGCAAAGGCTGCTGCGTGCGCGTTGTGGAGGATGGTGTGACCATTGTTTTCATAAGTGTTGGTAGTTCATTGCTCTACGATGAACTACCTTATTTCTGCATGGCTCCGGCCGTCGCGGCGCCCGGAGGCTTCGAGGAGGTTCCATGGCTTAGGGCATAAACACTTCCTGCAGCCAGTCCGCCCGCTGCGATGGCTCCAATCTTCAGAAAGAGCGAGCGGGTTTGATGCTGTTTGGCGGGAGCGATCGCCGCACCCGCAGGCTTGGATGCCGCTCCACCTGCCGTTGGAACTTTTTCCGCAGCCGCTGCTCCCACCGGTTCGGTGACCGGTTTCTGAGTTTGCGCCGCCGGCTCTGTCGTGGTGGTGACTGGAGCGGGTTGCGAAGCATTTTGCTTCTCGTCCTGTTGCGGCGTGGGAGCATCCGGATACGTCGTGACCGGCTGCAGCGGCCCCTGGGATGGATCCACCGTAGTGCCACGGGTTTGGCCCACCTGCGGACCGGATTGCGAATTGGAGGGCGCGGCTGGAGCAACGTTCTGTTGGTCGTTCTGCTGCTGGCCCTGCGCCGGTGGTTGACTATTCTGCGGTGCGGCGGCGCTCATCATTTCAGGAGTAAGGCAAAGGACGGCCGCCAGAATCGAGCTCAGGATTTTCGTGACTGTCTGCTGAATTTTCATAATATTCTCGGAGGAACATTCCTTCCATGGATTATTTAGATTTCACGTTTGGATAACTGACGGCGTTGGCATAGTCGCCGGCTTCCCCAGCCCCACGGCCATGCAGCATGAGACGGCTTACGTCAGCATCTCTGCCCCAGAAATATTTGATGCGGTTCTTGGTGTAGTGAAAGAGGTTGGCCAGGTCCGTCTTGTACCAGCAGCACCTCTCCATCGAGGGAGAAAAGCCACACACCAGCCGAAGACGCCGCAGCATGATTTCGCGGGGGAGCAGAAGAGAAGTTACAAATCTATGATTGCCTTCCAAAAGAGTTACCGGGTGTTCTTCGTCGATCCCGATCAATACGATTGTGGATTTCGGGCCGTCAATCTGCATGTTGGTGCGCAGAATATGGATCTTGGCCAGCAGTTCGCTGGACTTGCCGTCGTCAAGCTGGCCACGGATTCGTTCAGCCACATGGATGGCCTGGAAATTGCCGTCGGAGATGCGACGCCATTGGGCGCGGGGAAAGACGTTGATCCGCTGCAACTCGTCCGGTCCCAGATCAACCTCCCACCATTGAACATCATCCGGCAATTCACGCAACATCGGTCCCCTTCGGCGAAACAGCAATGCCCGACGGATCGCATTTTCCGTTTCGTCGGCCAAATTGGGGGAATCGACGATGGCTTCGAATTTCTGACGGTCGCCATCATATTCACGATGGTAAAACTCCGCCTTGAGAAACTCGGCCACAACTTCAGCTTCGGTGATTCGGAGCAGCCTTCTCATGTGGTCTCCTGTGGCGCCAGGACCTGTTTGTAGCGACGAAAGAATGGGAAAGAGACGAACATCAACATGGCCGCCATAAGAACGATCTGAACCACGATGACATCGCGCAACGTGTTATGAAAAACGCCGATGGCCAGCACCAGGATGCCGCTGAAGATCAGTTGCAGCCAGCCGGTATTGGCAATTCGGCGGGACATCTCATAGGTCATGAGCACAACACTGAGCGCGTAGAGCCCTGTAGCT
The DNA here is from genome assembly GCA_035294925.1 of Candidatus Angelobacter sp. Classification (GTDB taxonomy): domain Bacteria; phylum Acidobacteriota; class Terriglobia; order Terriglobales; family Acidobacteriaceae; genus Angelobacter. Next base: position 56,812 of record DATGJZ010000090.1, read on the forward strand.
GCTGCATAGAGCGTCAGCAGCGAACCGGACTCGGAGAACCTTCCACCGAAGATCGTATTAATGATGAGATCGGGGAAGAAACTGGCGGCCATAATGAAAATGATGGAAATGGCAAGTACAAAGAGCAGAGGGACCAGGATTACATTCGGGTCTTCCTCGCGCGGCTTGGCCGCGGCGCTGACGGGAAACATCGCGCTAACCACCGACCAGGCGGCAAAGTAGAGGACGCGGCCTACCAGAGCCACTGCGGCGTACAAGCCCGCTAATTCCGGAGCAAAGAAGTGTTTCACCAGCAAAATGTCAATATTGTTGATGATCACCTGCCCGACGAAAAACACAGTGGCCTGCATGCCTTCCCGGAATGAAGCCGGCTGGAGCGCGGTTTTCGGCCTTGTCCCGAACTCAGATGGCATGCGGGGAATGAGGTAGGCGGCGAGAATTGAACCGGAGATTGCCCCAACCGCGCCCATCACGCCGTATCCGAGCGAAACCAGCAGGACAGCAATCACCAGCTTGACTACGGCTTCAACAATGAAGTTCGCGCTCAGCCGCCCAAATGAGCACATACCCTGGAGGCCGCCCCGGCGCACGCCCAGAGGCACGTAGGCGGATATACCAATGGCCAGCACAGCCAGAATCCAGGGATCGGGAATGTGAAGATAGGCGGCGACTGGTCGCTGCAGAATGAAGAGGCCGGCGCCCACCCCCAGACTCATCACCCAGGCCTTGCCCCGAAGTGAGCGGTAAACGCTGACCTTTTGTCCCAGAATCTCATTGCGCGCAACAAACTTGGCGCATACCAACTGGAAGGCTAGGGTGATGGCGGAAGCCAGCATCAGGATCGTCACCGCCGCCGTAACATGGCCAAATCTGGCTGGCCCAAGCATGCGCGCCATGGAAACGTTAAAGCCAAAATTGAGGACGCTCACCAGCGATGTGCTCAGCAGCATCACGATGCTGCCGCTCAAAACACGGGCGTGGGACTCCTTCTGCGTTAACTGACCGGTTGTGGCGGCCATACGGCTGGCTCTTCCGACGTAATTCACTAGGCCCTGAGGTTGTGACATTGCTCACCTTTCATGTCAGGCGGCCGCCGGCGCCGATGGATGTTTGTGGTGCAGAAGTTGCTGCTTCATCGCGTTTGGCAGGAACCCGCTAAAGCTTCGTACCGCGTCCGTGGACGTCTCGTAGATTTCGAAGAGTCTTTCCGTTCGCGTAAGTTCAAGGACAACGCCGGCGGCAGCTGAGACCGCAGCCAGCTTCAAGTCCCCATCTCTCTTATGTGCCTCAGACATGCAGCGCAGCAGCATCTCCACGCCCGCGGCATCCAGTTGTTTTACCTGGGCAAGGTCGAAGACAAGCTGCGGGCGGTCGGTTGTCAGGAAGGGCTGCACGTCCCGCAAAAACTCACGCGAGGTTCGCACATTCAACCGTTCCGGCATGCGTTTCACAACTACGGGTCTGCTATTGGTGTCCATATCTCCTCGCCACTACCAGATTCGAAGGAAATTCTTCTGCCGCCTCGCTATTGCATGCGGGCGCCTGATACCCTGCTGCGCTTCCCAGCGCGGGGGACGTTTGCTGCAGGGCCGTCTGTAGATCTGGCTGATGCGGTTCGGATTTCCCGAACACCCCCTGCCACGCTTGCCTTGGAAGATACATGGCCAATTCCAGGGCGGCACTCAGCAGGCGCTGCCCTGGAGCAGCCGGAATGTAGCCAATCAACTTGGGATCAACAATCTCGATGATTACATCACGGCGCAGATTGGCAAGCGTTCCTCCGCCCACAACTGTATGGGCTATGTCTAAACCAGCACCCGCACGGCAATAAGGCAATATGGTGGAGTTTTCAACCACCGTGCCTAAGTCCACCTGGGCGTGATGTTCCACTGAAGAGCAACGGGTAATCACCGCGTGAGCACGAATTTTAGCGAAGGCGCCCACAAACGCAGGCGCCAGCAGTCGCGCGCCTTTTTCGATTCTTGCGCCATGTTCTATCCAGACTCCGGGCCGAACTTCCGTGCCTGTTGGCCGCGTCTCGCTCTTCAAAGTCAAAATGTCAATGGCAAACTGCCGCAGGTCGCGCGCATCGTTCAGCGGATTAAAGTATCCGGCATGCTCAAAGGGCGGACAGTCCACCCGGCATTTGGTCAGTTGGCTGCGAAACAGGGATGCGGCGTCATTCCGCCGTGAAGCACTGATGCAGAAAACTTGCAGCGGCTGCTCTCCCCAGTATGCCTGGCTTACCCGGGCTTGACGATCCAGATGAAACTGCACCAGTTTTTCGAAGTCTATTTCCGCGAACCCACCCAGGCTCACCAGCAGGACCAGCTCAGCGCCCGCCTGAGCCATATCGTTGAAAGCATTCTCCGCCGAACGCCAGAAGCGTTCCCGGACGGTATTTAAATAGTCTGCCCCATGTCCATTGGTAGTGTGGGTGGGTGGGACCTCCGAATCGGCTACCACGGTTACCGGCTTCAGGCCAAATTGTTGCAAGCGCTCCGTGGTGCGCTGCAATGCGGATTTGCCTGCAACTTCCAACAGCGCCGGGGATAGCAACGAGATGGGCGTAGGGTCCGCTAATATTTCAGTCGGCGTCTTCACCAGAACCAATGCGCGAATATCCATACTTATCCCCCGCAACCACCCTGCTGGCGCGCTAGCGAAGTGGACAGGGGCGAGGTTAGAGAACGGCCAGAGAAATCTGACCAATCAGCCTGAGCTTGGAAATAGGCAGACGCTGAAACCGGCTCATACCTGAGAATCATTGGGCCCCCTGGCTATAAAATGGCACGGACAAGACTTGCCGCCGTGCACAGCCAGCAAATGCTTTCGCTCGTGTCTTACTCCCGAACAACCTCTTGTTGCGGCTGATCCAGGAAAAGCCACCGCCAAACTTGAGTGGCAGCAGTGTTGGAATAGATGAGAATTCTGCAGCGGGCGTTGTCAGCCTAAGCTGTTTCCTTTGCTGGTTTTTTTCGTTGCGGTCGAGCGTCATTTTGCTACCATTTCCTCCATGCACCACGCTGAAACGCTTTACTATTCGCGCATGGAGACTCCGGCTGGGAAACTCCTGCTCGCCGCCGGAGAACGCGGGTTGCGTTATGTTCACTTTGGCGGGGAACTACCATGCCGCAAGAAGAATGAGTTTTGGATCGAATCACCAGAGATGCTTCGGCTTTGCGAAGAGCAACTTAATACTTATTTTCTCGGTGAGTTGCGTGAATTCACCTGTCAACTGGAACTGAAGGGTACTGAATTCCAGAAAAAATGCTGGAACGCTCTGTTGCGCATTCCCTATGGCAAGACTGTCTCCTATGCTGATATAGCCCGGCAAGTCGGCAGCCCGCGCTCTTTTCGCGCGGTGGGCCAGGCCAACCATCACAATCCCATCGCCATCATCGTCCCCTGCCACCGCGTGATTACTTCTAGTGGCGCCCTGGGCGGCTATGGTGGCGGTTTGGAAATAAAACAAAAGCTCCTTCGCCTGGAGAATCCTCAGCCTCTGTTCAGCTGAAACGGCCCCCCATGCCGCTCCAAGGTCGCAATCCCTTATTACTTTGGAGGCGGTGAGCCTGAAGGAGGATTGTGCCTATTCTGGTCTGGATTGGTGGCTGGATTTTCGGTGTTGTGCACTGGATTGGCCCCGTTGTCTGGGCTGTGGCCGCCCAGCGTCAGGTGGTCCTTCACCTTACGATTCGCGGCATAGGATTGAACAATACGCTTAGCCGTTAGCTTTTCTTTAGCGGTGGCTACGGTGCCGGAAAGATCAATCTGGTCGTCCGAGACTGCCACGCGAACGCTCTCATTGCTCAGAGTGGGCTCGTTCTTCAGCGCATTTTGAATCTGCGCCTGTAAGTCTCCATCGGACACTGCTGCCCGGGGGGCTGGTTCCGTCTGGGTTGGCGAAGCTGGAGTCTGGTCCGCTGCGTTCGCTGGACTCGATGTTTGTGTCTGGCCGGATGTCTGGTTTGTAGTGGAACCAGGAGCGCCTGTCTGTGAGGAGGCATACGCGAGCGTGAGCGCCAGCACAAAGACCAGCAGGTAGAGACTTTTTCTCATGAGATCTTCTCCTGGCTAAGCAGATTGCGCGGGCTTCCACCCGCAGGAATTGAATCAGGCGCCCTGGAACCGCGACCCGTTCACTCTCGCCCGCAGTTGGCAGTGCTTATGAGGGCCAGTTCCTGATATGGCAGATGCAGCCGGCTATTACGAGGTTGGCAACGGTCGGAGTCGAATTTTCCGCTGGAACAGCGTTAAACTTGACTAAGGACGCGGGCAGCTAAACTCGGCTTGCGCGCCGACCCGCCGCCCGAGAGCACTAGAGCTCGAAACGGGACGGTAAGAACTTAAAGCGTTTTGAAGCGGAGCGAAAACCACCAATGAGCGACCACGGCCATTCACACGGGGTACGTAGCGCCAAGGTACTACGCTACTCGGTTGCGGCTACCTTCGTTTACGTGGTGCTGACCCTGGTGGCCGGAATCCGCGCTCACAGTCTTGCTCTTCTTTCAGAGGCTGGACACAACGTTACTGACTTGCTTGCCTTGTTGCTTTCCTGGGTTGCGGTGTTCATTCAGATGCGCCCTCCTAACGCCACCAAGACCTTTGGATACCATCGGGCGGGTGTTGTGGCAGCGTTTCTCAACGCACTGACTCTCGTGGTGGTTGCTTTGTATATTTTCTATGAGGCTGTCCAGCGCCTGCATAACCCGGTCCAGGTCCAACCCAGCTTGATGATCTGGGTGGCTGCTGTTGGGGTGGTGATGAACGGCGCGATTGCTTGGTTCCTGCTCCGGGCTTCTCGAGATGTAAATATCCGCAGCGCTTTCATGCACCAGTTTGGCGATACGCTTTCGACAGCGGCCGTTATTATCGGTGGCTGGGTGATTCTCTGGACCGGCCAGACATGGGTTGATCCAGTGCTGTCCATCGGAATCGGCTTTCTGATCTTGTGGTCATCCTGGGGAATTATCCAGGAGACGCTCAACATCCTGTTGGAGGGGATTCCCCACGGAATGTCCGTGGAAAAAATCATAGCCAGCATCAGCGCTGTTGCCGGCGTGAACGATGTCCATGATGTTCACGTGTGGAGCATCGGGTCGGATACTCACGCGCTCTCCTGCCACATCAGCATTGAAGACATTCCCCCCTCGGAGAGCGAGGCCATTCTGCGCAGCGTGAAGCAGGTCCTCGCGGCCAGGTTTCACATTCACCACACGACGATTCAGTTTGAGAATGTGGTCTGTGAAATCGCCCACGGCTGTGTAATCCCGGTGGGCGGACACCCTCACGAGCACGTGTGAGATTCTCGTCATTGCAAATCAGTTAGATCACTTGTCGCCCGTCGCCGCGTGCCGTGGATCTGCAGTAGGTTTTTGGTGTTGCCGTTCATATATCTCGCGGACCGTCTCCAGCGTGTCAATGTCATCGGCCCTCTTGTCCGTGCGGATTCTCACAATACGGGGAAAACGCATCGCGAAGCCGCTGGCGTGGCGGTCTGACTTGGTCACGTTGTTGAACGCCACTTCCAGTACGATCTGGGGTTCCACCACACGCCGGAATCCCTGGTCTTCAATCGTATGCTGCAAGAACCATTGGGTCATCTCCGCGATCTCTGCGTCTGTGAGTCCGGAGTAAGCTTTGCCTACATTCAGGAGTTGCTCGCCAGCGCGCACCGCGAATGTGTAATCGCTCAGTACCTTGATGCGTTTGCCATGCCCCCATTCCACCGCCGTCACCACTACGTCCAGGGTAGCCAATTCGCGTTTCAGCTTGAGCCAGGATTTGCCGCGCCGTCCGGGCAAATAAGGCGAGTGGATGTCTTTGACCATTAAGCCTTCATTGCCGCGTTCGCGGGACTCCTCGAAGATTTTTTCCAGATGTTCTGCCGAATCGGCTCTGGCGACGGGAGACTGAATCACCCGTGGCGGCCCGCTCCGGCTGGTGATTGCCGGTTCAAACACCAGGCTTCCCTGGGCCGTTTGAGGGGTAATGATGTGCCCCGTGTTGAATCCACCTTTCGGGACAGAGGCAAAAAGCTGTTCGAGAATTTTCTTGCGCTCGTGCAGAGGCCGTTCAATCAGCAATTCCCAACTGGCATACAACACATCAAAAACCACGTAAGCGGTAGGTACCAGCCGTACCATTTCCGAGGAAACCTTTTTTCTGCCCAGCCGCTTTTGCAGTTCAGAAAAAGGAAGCGCCCGGCCGGCTGCCTGCCCGTTCTGCATGTCTGATTTCCAGGCCAGGATTTCGCCGTCCAGAATCACCGGATCGCGAAAGGCAAGCAGCGCCGGCGGAAGCTCTGGGAAGGACTCGCTGATCTCGTCCAGCGTGCGCGAGAAGATGCGTGCCTGCGGATTATCTTTGCCTCCGCAATGGGCCTGAGCGCGTATGCCGTCGTATTTGTCCTCGACCACCGCCTCTTGAAAGTAGGCAAAAGCCTCTTTGGCATCCGCAGCGGGGCTGGCTAGCATGAAGCCAATGGGGTGAAACAACCTCATGCGCGCCTGCTCCAACTGGTCTTCCGTCGCCAGACGTAGCGTCTCGCCAATATCCCCCAACAGCATGTTGGCTCGCTGCACTTCGGCCAGCCCGCAATCAAATGCCGTGGCTATTGCTTCCTCCACCAGGCTTTCCCGCAAGCCAATGCGCAGGTCGCCGCCAATGATCTTCAAAATGTATTTGGCTTCCAGAGCGGTTGCGCGCCGCAGCAGCTCTTTCAGCATGGCCAGCTTTCGCGCAGTGTTGGAGGTACAGGCCAACTGCTCGAACACACCTGCCACTTCGGATACAGAAAGAGAATTCTTATGCGGCGCGATCTCTGCCAGAACATCTTGAGCTGCCGCCCCCAGGTCACCGTGCCGGCGATAGGCTGCCGTAAGCGCCACGTCTCCTTTGCTGGAAAGCTCAGCCACTGCCCGCCATAGCAGACGTCCGCCCACTTGCAATGTGCGTTCCTCCCAGGCGGGAAAAACGCGTCCGGAAAGGAACACCGCCGCCTGCGCGGCTTCACTTGGCCTTAAGAGAAAATATTCCGCCACCAATCGGACCTTTTCCGTCTTCTTGGTGGTGGCGGCGACGGCCTCACAGGTTGCGGCAAATTCCTGCATAGGACATCAAGAATTGTATGCGCTCGAGAAACTCCAAGCGCCAGTGAGCAGTATCAAAGAAAAACCCGGAGCCTTGAGCGGCCCCGGGTCAAGTCGAAAAGTTATCAAAGCAGTAGCTGCTACAAACTGCCGCGAACGAGCGTGGCAGCAACCGCCGCGATCACCAGTATGACTGGTACCGCGAGCGAAGCCTTGCTGTCCGAGATGCCCAGGATCTTCATACATCCGGCGTTGAGCATAAGGATCGTCAAAACGAGAGCAAAAATTCCCACCCACGAGATTACCTGGTATAAGCCCAGAGCCCCAAGCAACAGGCCCAGCAACACAGCAACTGCGAGCGGCAGAAGGCTGGCGCCCGCCATATATATTTCACCTGCAAATTGGCTGGTCCCCTTGAATAGGATTCGAGCAAGCACACAAGCTCCGATGAGAGCTGCCGCAAATACGAGACCGTAACCCAAAGACTTCATCATAATCTTGAATGTGCTTGGTCCTTCGAACCCAGGCACAGATGCACCCATCTCCCGCGCAGCTTCTCTCGCCGCTCTGGCCATCTCTGCAATCGCCGCTGCCTCTGCACCACCAGATGAGCTGGCGATTGCGCCGCCTCCGCCCCCTAACGAACCCATAGCCATCATGCCCCCGAATCCCAGAGGCGCAAGCATAGCCACCAAAGCGAATACTGCTGCAAAGATACCCCCAACCATCAAAGCTCGACCCTGGTCGAACATGCCGTATGACTTGCCCAACCCACCCACCGGGTCTTTGAGAAGCACCATGAAAGCCTGGACCGCATCCTGAGATCCGGCCTTGAATTGCGCTTCAAGCCTGGCGCGTTGTGCAGCCGCGGCCGAGGGGGCAGTTCCACCTCCAGCACTGGCTGCGGGCTGCGGAGCGCCACCACCAGCGGCAGCGCCGCACGCTGGACAGAACCCTGAACCATCCGGGATTTGCTTCCCACAACTCCCACAAAACGCCATATAGAGACCCTCCTTGGGCTTCCATTTCTAATGAAACGCAAAAAAAGCGGGGAAATGTACCGATGGCCGAGAATTCTAAAAGAACCTGAAACAAAGTCAATGAAAGAATAACCCTACTACTCTCAGGCGGCCAGAATTTGCAAGGTGTTAATCTCGATACCGTGCGGCAAACGCCTGTTCATCTGTCGATCATCAAGTGTGTGAAGTAATTTTGCCGAATCTTTGCAAAGAAGTGTTAAGATTCATCCTGGCGAATTGAAACCAAAGGGCTTAGCGCCTGTGATTAGGGTCTGGCCCGGCGATTAGCATAGAATAGAAAGTTAGTTCTCCATGCTGGTTTTTATCTCAGGTATTGTCGCGGCCTTGCTGGCCCTCTGCGGGATGGGGTTTTACCTGCTCTGCCTGTGGAGTGTGCGCAGCTTTCGCCGCCACAGCCGGCATGTCCAGACTGAATTTGCTCCTCCGGTCTCCATCCTGAAGCCCCTGCGTGGGGTTGACCCGCAGATGTATGAGAGTTTTCGCAGCCATTGCGTCCAGGACTATCCCGAATACGAGATCATCTTTGGCGTGAATGAGGCCGATGACCCAGCTGCGGATGCTGTCCACCAGCTCATGCGCGAATTTCCCGGCTGCCGGATCCGGCTGGTGGTCTGTCCTGACGTTCTCGGCACCAACCGCAAAACCAGCAATGTAGTACAGATGCTGAGGTATGCCCAGCACGACCACATCCTAATCAACGACAGCGATATTTATGTTACTCCCGACTACTTGCGGCGTGTGATGGCCCCCTTCAGCAGACCGGAGGTCGGCATGGTCACGTGCCCGTATCGCGGAATCGCCTCCGATACCCTGGGTTCGAAATTGGAAGCAGTGGGCATCAGCACAGATTTCTTTGCCGGGGTCCTTGCTGCCTGGAAGATTGAAAACGGCCTGCATTTTGGCCTGGGTTCCACTCTGGCGATGAGCCGCAATGCTCTTGAAGCCATTGGTGGGCTGGAGCCTCTGGTAGACCATCTGGCCGACGATTTTGAGCTCGGCAGCCGGATCGCTCAAGCCGGATTTGAAGTGGTGCTGGTGGATCTGGTGGTGGAGACCCATCTTCCAGCGTATAGCTTCCGCGGGTTTTTTGAGCACCAGATGCGCTGGGCGCGAAGCACTCGCGACTCCCGCCGCCGCGGCTATATTGGCATTCTGCTTACCTTCGGCTTGCCGTGGGCGATGATTACCGTCCTGCTGGCTCATGGCGCTTGGTGGGCGTGGGCCGTTCTGGCCGCCGCTGCTCTTCTCCGTACCGCTGTAGCTGTGCAAGTGGCGCGGGTAGTTCATGACCGCTCCATCCTGCGTTACCTTTGGCTGGTTCCTCTGCGCGATCTCATCGCATTCTGGGTCTGGTTCGCCAGCTATGCCGGACATCAAGTCCACTGGCGCGGTGAAATTTTCATTTTGGAAGATGGCAAGATCCGTCTGGCGCAAGAGGCTGCGCCGGAGTTGGTCAGCGCGCCTCACCCGTCTGAGCCGGTTGAGGACAAAGTTTCAGCTCATTGGTAAGGATGTACTTCCCGCCCCACTTTGCCAACTCACAATTGGACTCTTTGACGTAACGGGGGATGCCATGGGTTGCAGTTTGTCCATGCTGCACTCGCTGGTATGCATCCTTTTTCCAACTCTCAAACTCCTGCTGCTCCGCGTGGCGTTTAGATTCGATGCGCTCATACTCCTGCTGCCGTTCCTCTGGTTTCAAAGCGTGATTGGATTCCGCGATGATCCTTTCCCCTTCCAAACGGTCTTGCTCGTCTGAATACCAATCATGCGAGTACCCGGTGATGGAATCCGCATCGCGGAACGTTCTCTCCTCCTCTGTCCAGAAGAAGACCCGCCGGCTGGTGTGCCAGAGCTGTTCAAACGACTTGTCGTCATCGAAGATGTCCTGGGGAGCATCGGGAAACAGCGAGCCATACCAGATATTGGAATTCCTGCCGTTGAGCATTCGCGTTTGCTTGCCCAGATAGTAGGTGAGACTGGAGGCAGCTTCGTAGTCTCCGTTGTCCTCAAGCAGATCACCGGGCTTCCAAACGCTGCCGATCTTGTCCGCCAGGACCTTGGAGGAGAGCACCGGCGAAAAGGTAATAAATCCGGCCTGGGCTTCGTGCAAAAACACCAGCATCATGGCCGTCAACACCAGATTGGCGGCAAATGCGCGGTTGGAGCGCCGCAGCAACCAATTCGAGATTGTCCCCATTGCCACGGCGATTCCGGTGACCAGCAGAGGAAGCTTGAAGGCGCCCAGCGCCCTGGGAGTCAAGTCAAGGAAGTGGCCGAAAGAGAGCTTGTAGGCTTCGGGATTTTTCTTCAGCAGTTCGGCAATATCGTAATTCGGCGGCGGAGCCTGCGCTTCCACAGCTAATCCCACGGCGATCACACAGGCAACAACTCCAACAGCCATGAGCACCGTGGAGGAAATCATGCCGCTGCGCCGTTCCTGGCTGCCAACGAGTGATGCATTTTCCCGCGCCAGCCAGCCGCCAAGCAACAAAGCCAACCCCGGCACTCCGGGAATCACGTAATATTCCTGGCGGCTGGAAAAGCTGAAGAATATTAGAATCACAGCCGCCCACAGCGCGAACAGCAAAGTACCGCGCTGCTGCTCTGTAAGTCCCGCGCGCCATTCCCGCGGACGCCATGGAATCCGCCGCAGGGACTGGACAATAAATGCCGTCCATGGCATCAGCCACAACAACATCAGGCCCCAGAAAAGCCACAACGGGACGGTGTCATAGTCATTCGGGAAGCGTTTGTTGATGTAGCGCAGAAACTGTTCGTTGATGAAATAGAACCAGAAGAAGCCTTTCGCTTGTCCCTGGGCTGGATTGGCGAAACCGGCCAGCAGGTGCCAGGGTGCGGCAATCAGCAAAAAAACAACAAAGCTGGAAAGCAACCGCAGCTTAAGCACGTGGCGCAGATTTCCGGTAAGAAGAAGAAAAATGAAAATCGTCCCGATGGGGAACGCCAGCCCAATCAAACCTTTGGTCAGGACATTCAGCGCCATGGTGGCGGCCAGGCCCCAACAGATCCACCGAGAGGGCTTTTCCTGCTCCAGACTGGTCAGGAAAAAATCGAACCCTAATGCCAACCAGAGGCCGACGGCCATGTCTGGAATGAGAATGCGGCTAAAGATGAATGGACCAAAGCCCGTGGCCAGCGCCAGTGCCGAATAGAACCCGCCTTCTTCGCCGTAAATTCTGCGGCCAAGACGATACACCACAAGAAGCAGCGCCAGAATGCCGAGAGCAATCGGCAGGCGCGCGGACCAGTCATGAACCCCGAAGACCTTGAAACTGGCAGCCACGGCCCAGTACATGAGCGGCGCCTTTTCCAGGTAACGGAAGCCAAGATTAATGTGCAGCGTGACCCAGTCGTGGCGGGTCAGCATTTCTTTCGCTGCTTCAGCGTGTACTGTGTCAGCATCATCCAGTAATGCGGGCTGAAAAATACTGCTGATGTATATGCCGGCCCAGACTAGGACAATGGCCAGAATGAAAAACTTTCGCCGTCCAGCGGCCGGATTCGAGGACTCAGGTGATGAGATAGTGGATGGCAAAGTTAACGTGGACACGAGCCCACTCACATTATAAATAAGCGCTCCGGCATGCTTGACCGTGCGAACCGTCATGATCAACCGCGCTTGACTGCGGCGGTACATGTACCCAATAGTTATGTTGAGTCCGTCCCTCTGCACGCTACAGAGTTGAATTCAACCGGCAAAGCTTAGCAGCACGATGAGGTGAGACTGTGATCCAGGATCTTGAATTCCATCCTCGCCTGCGCAAGTCCGCGGAATTTCCGCGCAAAGACGCGGATGCCCTGGCAAAGGATTTACGCCGAACTATCAGCGGCGAGGTCCGATTTGATGAGGGAAGCCGCGCCTTGTATGCCACGGATGGTTCCAACTACCGCCAGGTCCCGATTGGCGTGGTGATTCCCAGAAGCATCGACGATGTCGTGCAGACCGTGGCGCTGGCCCGCAAACATGGCGCTCCCATCCTGGCGCGTGGCGGCGGCACCAGCCTGGCCGGACAATGTTGCAATGTCGCGGTGGTGATGGATTTTTCCAAATATCTCAATCGGATTCTGGAATTCAATCCTGAAGAAAAATACGCCTGGGTACAGCCCGGAGTGGTGCTGGACCATCTGCGCAATCGCGCCAATCAGCACAATCTGACGTTTGGGCCTGATCCTTCCACGCACGAATATTGCAATCTTGGCGGGATGATCGGCAACAACTCCTGCGGCGTCCACTCCGTCTTGGCAGGCCGCACCGTGGACAACGTGCTGGAACTCGACATTCTCACCTATGACGGCGTGCGCTTGCGCGTGGGCCCCGCATCGGACGCGGAGGTGGACCAGATCATTCAGGAAGGCGGACGCAAGGGAGAAATCTACAGCCGTTTGCGGGGGCTGCGCGACAAGTACGCTGATCTCATCCGCCGGCGCTATCCCAAAATTCCCCGCCGTGTTTCCGGTTACAGCCTGGACGAACTGCTGCCGGAAAATGGTTTTCATGTGGCCCGCGCGCTGGTTGGCTCGGAGTGCACCTGCGCTGTCACGCTGGGCGCCAAGGTCCGGCTGGTGGACTGGCCCAAGAAACTCAGCCTGCTCGTGCTCGGTTACAAGACGGTCTATGAAGCCGGCGATCACGTGCCCGAACTCCTGGAAGCGGGCCCGATCGGCCTGGAGGGCATGGACCACATTCTTGTGGACAACATGAAGAAGATGAACCTCCATCCGGAGAGCATCAAGTTGCTGCCGGAAGGAAAAGGCTGGCTGCTGGTGCAGTTTGGCGGTGACACGAAAGAAGAATCCGACGCCAAGGCCAGGGCATTGATGTCCAGACTCAAGGCTAAACCTGACGCGCCCAGCATGATCCTCTGCGACGATCCTAACCAGGAGCAGATGATCTGGCGCGCCCGGGAATCCGGCCTGGGCGCGACTGCCCGCGTTCCTGGCCAGGCCGAGGCCTGGGAGGGATGGGAAGACGCGGCGGTGGCGCCGAAGAATTTAGGTGCTTACCTGCGCGGCTTGCATCAACTGCTGGTGAAGTTCGGCTATCCCGTGGGCGCCCTCTATGGGCACTTTGGCGATGGTTGCGTCCACACGCGCATCGAGTTTGACCTGCTCACAGCGGACGGCATCCGGACGTTCCGCGGGTTCATGGAAGAAGCTGCGGAGCTGGTTGTGGGCCTGGGCGGCACGCTCTCCGGCGAACACGGTGATGGCCAGGCGCGCGGCGAGCTTCTGGTGAAGATGTACGGCCCGGAAATGATGGAAGCGTTCCGCGAGTTCAAGCGCATCTGGGACCCCGAATGGAAGATGAATCCGGGCAAAAAGATTGACCCTTACAAGCTGGACGAGAATCTCCGCCTCGGCACAGACTACAACCCGCCCAAGGTCCAGACTCATTTCTTTTTCCCGCAGGAGCACGGCGATTTCCCTGAGGCCACGGCGCGTTGCGTCGGGGTGAGCAAGTGCCGTAAAGATGAAAAAGGAACCATGTGCCCCAGCTACATGGCCACCCGCGAAGAAATGCACTCCACTCGCGGACGCGCCCGCCTGCTCTTTGAAATGCTTCAAGGCGATCCCCTGGATGGGGGCTGGAAAAGCGAACCCGTCCACCAGGCGCTGGACCTCTGCTTGGCCTGCAAGGCCTGTAAATCCGAGTGTCCGGTCAACGTGGACATGGCGACGTATAAAGCGGAGTTTCTTGCGCACTATTACGAAGGCCGCATGCGTCCACGTTCGGCTTACGCTATGGGGCTGATTCACCGCTGGTCGCGCATGGCCTCGCTCATGCCCGGAGTGGCCAACTTTTTCACCCAAGCACCCGGTATTTCCAGCCTGGTGAAATTTATGGGAGGAGTGGCCCAGCAACGCCGCGTGCCCAAATTTGCCGGTGAGACCTTCAAACAATGGTTCCGCAAACGCGGGGTGCGCAATCAGGACCATCCCCAGGTCATGCTCTGGCCGGACACCTTTAGCAACCATTTCCATCCGCACATTGCCCAAGCCGCTGTGGAGGTGCTGGAGCACGCCGGATATCAGGTGATGGTTCCAGAAGCCTCGTTGTGCTGCGGCCGTCCGTTGTACGACTTCGGCATGTTGGACAAGGCAAAGGATCTGCTGAACCAGATTCTAGAAACTTTGCGCCCGCAGATCGCGGCTGGAACTCCGGTGATCGGCCTGGAGCCAAGCTGCGTCTCCGTCTTCCGCGATGAGATGACCAACCTGCTGGCCCACAACAGAGACGCCGAACGATTGAAGCAGCAGACCTATCTCCTGAGCGAATTTCTGATCCAGAAGGCCGATTATCATCCACCGCAACTCAAGCGCATGGCGATTGTCCACGGGCATTGCCATCACAAATCGATTTTGAAATTCAACTCAGAGCAGGAGCTGTTGAAGCGTACGGGCCTGGATTTTCAAGTACTGGATTCGGGCTGCTGCGGCATGGCGGGATCATTCGGCTTTGAGGCCGGGAAGTACGATCTCTCGGTCAAGGTAGGCGAACGCATGCTGCTACCCGCAGTGCGCCAAGCCAGTCCTGAGACGCTGGTGATCGCCGATGGTTTTAGCTGCTTCCAGCAAATTGAGGGCCTGGCCGGGCGCAAAGCGCTGCATCTTGCTGAAGTATTGGAGATGGCCGTTCGCGAAGAAAAAGGGACACAGGCAAGCTCGGAACAGGAGCCACGGCGACAGAATCACGTTGCTGCTGGTGAGTAACGACAAAGCACCATGCGCCAATGGCCAAGAGCCTTTCTTAATGGGAGCGAACTTCAAAAGACCTTACCACTGAGGACGGTGATTTGACTGATTTCCGCTGATAAGGCCAAAGAGAAAGTGAGATTAGCCTGTCCCTATTTTTTCTCGCTGGCTTTCGCGGCCTGGGCCAGGGCGTATTCCACCACTCGCTGCATTTCCGCCATGGGCGCCGGTTTGCCGCTCCAGATTTCAAACTGCCGCGCACCCTGCTGCACAAACATCTCCGCCCCAAGAATCACCTGCAAGCCCCGGCTGCGGGCAATCTTGACCATTTTGGTCTCCGCCGGGGTATAGACCATCTCAAAAAAGTACTTAGCTTTGAAGTCTTCCTCGGAGATGGGCATGGGGTCGCGATTGCCTTCCATGCCGGAAGGAGTGGCGTTGATGATCACGTCAAAAGCCATCTTCCTGATTTGCAGTTTATTCACTGCTTTGGCGCGCGCCTTCTTGGCCAGCGTCTGTGCCGGGCCGGGAGTGCGGTTCAACACGTAAACATCGGCGTTCCGCTCCTTCAATCCAAAAACCGCAGCCCGCGCTGCGCCACCGGCGCCCAGGACCAGAGTCCTGGCGCCTTGAAGCGGCAGTCGCATCTCCAGCGGACGAACTACGCCGGCAACATCAGTATTGAATCCGTAAAGCTTGCCATCCTGCGACCGCACTACCGTATTGCAGGCCCCAATCTTCGCCGTTAAAGGATCGGTCTTGTCCAGGTGCTTGAGCATTTCTTCTTTGTAGGGCATGGTCACGCTCAAGCCATGAATGGGAATATCACGGACGCATGCCAGCAGGTCATCCAGCGATTTGGCGTGCAGAGCCAGGTAGACGGCATTCACGTTTTCCCGCCTGAAGGCGGCATTCAGCATGATGGGAGAAAGCGAGTGCGCAACCGGATCACCGGCCACGCCATAGACCCGGGTAGCAGTATCCACCTGGTCAATGCGATAAACATCCCGAAGAGCCCGGGCCGCTATCTGTCCCGGAGCGGTCTCTTCCCCGGGATTGATAGCGCCAAAGGTAAACTGGCTGCCCGCGCGGACCCCCAGCACTCGGCTGATGATCCCTTGCTCTTCCATACATACGCCGATCATGGAATGCTCATGGCTGTGACGTTCCAGGAACTTCATCATCACCACGTTGTCAGACAAGGTATTCGCGGTGCTGACTACCTTGAAGAAATCCGCCGGGTACTCCTTCATTCTGGCAAAGGTCTCTTCCAGCTTACGGGTGCCGCGAAAGTCGTGCGTAGAAAGAATGAGATTGGCGGAGCGGCGTAGCCGGGCAAAATCCGCCTGCTTAAGCTGGTCGGCACTCTCCAGTTCCAGGTCCACCAGGTGGCAGCCTTGATTAGCCGCCTTAACCAGAATGTCAACCTCAGCAGCGACGGCGCCCCGGAATTTGCCTCCAGCGGCGGCCCGCCTGCAGGTGGCAATGATGAGCGCCTCAGGATGGTATTCCACGAAAGTCTTGATCTTCTGTAGCGCCAGGGCTGGCTTGGATAAATAGTCTAACCTGAACTCAATAAAGGGGTTATCACGCACAATGGCATCCGCTTTTTGCACCATTTCGGCCGCATTAGAGGCCACAATGGGCACACAAATGCGTGGTAGCCTCACGGGGAGAAACCGGGGAGTATATGTGCCTGATCCTGAAAGTGAGCTCATTCGCTAAAGGCCGCCATCATACAAGGAAAAATCACAGATGCAAGGACGGAATGCAAGAGTGAGCTGTACTTCAGTGCCTTGAAAGTATCTAGTAAGTAACCAAGAATGAGTTTCTTACAGCTTAAAATGCTGGTTCAGATGCCGATGTAAGCACGAGTGGCCGAGGGTTTGGCACATCTGCGCAGCGGCCTAATCCGGAGTGCCCTGTTGGGGGAATTCCGGATCGGAAATCCTGAGTTTACCCGGAATGCGCCGAGACAAAATAAATCATTCGCCGGGAGCAAATGGGGAGGAAATATGAAGCAACTTGGTTTGGTGCTGTTGGCGTTTTCGATTTTCAGCTATGCACAGGGAACGCAGCAGTCGTCTGCCGGCCAGCAAAAGCCGCTTGATGGACACAGGGGCCATGACATTGCCGTCTCGAATACCCCCACTCCGGACGACATGTACTGTTCAGGGTTCCTTACCACGCAGCGAGTTTCGGAAGCTCACACGGTGATTGGCGGGCAGGGCAGCCCGGACCAGAGCCACTTTGGCGGGGAAACCGATCGCGTCTTCATTTTTGGCGGGTCCGATCTCAAGCCAGGCGACCGCTTGCAGATTGTTCGCCACGTGAGGAACCCCAACCAGTATGAGCGGTACGCCGGAGAGAGGGCGGCCGTGAAGCAGGTTGGAGAACCCTATTTCGAGCGAGGCTACGTCCGCGTCCGGGAAGTGCAAAAGAACGTTGCCATTGCCGTTCCCGAACTGAGCTGTGGTGACATCGTACCGGGAGACCTGGCTGTGCCGATGGTCGAGCGTGAGAAGCCGGTGTTTCACCCAGTCACCCTGGACCGTTTTGCCGTTCCCAATGGTAAAGTCACAGGACGGATCGTGATGGCCAATGAATTTGACAGCAGCGTGGGCAGCACGCAGAAGGTGTATTTGAATATTGGCGAGGATAAAGGCCTGAAGGTGGGCGACTACCTGCGCGTGACCCGCACCTATGAGTATAGTAATCGCGAACTCGAGTCGGGGCTTTCGGCCAAAGCCACTGACATGGAAGACACCATGTACAGTAAGCCCAAGATACCCAAAGAAAGGCTGAAAGAGCTGCCGCGATTAACCCTGGGCGACATAATAGTCCTGCATGTCCATCCCAGAAGCGCTACCGCCATGATCCTGACAGCATTGGAAGAAATTCGCGTGGGAGACGGCGTAGAACTCATTGATGCAGGCGGCGCTCCGGAATCCGCAGCCCCGGCCACCCCGCCTCGCAACTGAGGTGACAGGGAATAGAGGACACGTTACAGCAAGAACAAGATCTGGCCCGCGAGGAAACGGAAGGAGAGCAAAATAGATTTTTGTTTTGCTCTCTCTGACCTCTCACCCTACTTCTGCGGATCAATGCCGTTCATCCGCAGGTATTCAATCATCTGACCGTATAGATCCCAAGGATGGCTTAACGCCGCCGTCACAATCATAAGCCGGGGGATTCCGCCTCGTGTTCCGGGGAAGTCGACCGGCTGCATGAGGTTTCGCCGGTTCACCGTTGCCATGGCTTTGTGCAGGTAGGTGAAAGAGTCCCGCAACATGATCAAAATCTCTTTCTTGGTCTTGATCGAGTCAGGGCCGTTTTCATGAATGCCGGTGTCAACGGGCGGCTTTTCCTTCAATAGCGCAGCAGCGTCTACGTAGTTATCGACCGCCACGTGCTTTACCAATTGCGCAAAAGAACGCACGCCGGTGAACTCGCCGTCGACCGGCACAAAGGCATATCTATCCTCTGGCATGGCTTCAGCGACGCTGAGAATGGCTCGCTCCATACTGGCGACATTGCGATCAAAGACCGCCGTTACCGTACGAGGCAACGAAGGCTGGGCTGACTGCGCGCGAATCATGACACAGCCCGCGACCAGCAACACAAATATCCAAATGATCTTCATAGGTGCCCCACGCCGTTTGAGTGAGGAACGCTCGAGAGCACATGATCTTGCAGCGCAGGGGACGAGGTATTGCAGAAGGGAATGAAAACCGACCCACCTGCATTCTGTTTCAGGGTATGCGCTCCAGTGTATTTCTTATAAAGCAGGGTGCCATCGCTACTCTTCGGGATAAACTACAAAGCGCAGACAAGCTAATTTAGTGATGAACCAGGAGCAGGTCACTCGCAGGCAGAAATATGGTAAAAACACTTCCGCTCCGGCCCGGCCTGG
The DNA here is from genome assembly GCA_035294925.1 of Candidatus Angelobacter sp. Classification (GTDB taxonomy): domain Bacteria; phylum Acidobacteriota; class Terriglobia; order Terriglobales; family Acidobacteriaceae; genus Angelobacter. Next base: position 75,576 of record DATGJZ010000090.1, read on the forward strand.
TGCTGCTGCGTACGCGAAGCACGCCATCATGCTTCTCGACGGTGTTTGTAACGAGTGACAGGCCAAGGCCGTTACCGGCAGATCCCTTGGTAGTAAAGAACGGGTTCCAGATTTTGGGCAAGTCTTGTGCGGCGATCCCATAACCATTATCCGCGAAGGTCAAGCGCAGCCCGCGCCTTCGGCGCCCGCTCCACTCGTGGGCGTGCGATATTCTGGCCTGCATTTTTCCACCGTCAGGCATAGCGTCCGCGGCGTTCAGCAAGAGATTGGTGAGCATTTGCCGCAAGGGCAGGCGATATACAAAAAGATTTCCATTGCGACAATAGCGCGTGATGACCGAGATGCCGTGCGCCCTAAAACGTGATTGGTAAAAATCGAGCACGGACTGCAATAGCTCCGGCACGTCCGTGTTCTCCTGACCCGCCGTTTCCCGCAATTGATTCATGGCGGCGTGCGAAATCTGGGAAATGCGGCGTGCCTCGTCCCGGGCCAGATCCAAATAGTGGTGGCTCTTTTCGGTGAGAGCAGCGTCCTGGTCCATGAGGTAGAGCAGATTGAGGAGCGCTTCCAGAGGATTATTGATCTCGTGCGCTAAGGACGCCGCAACCCCGCGCTCGTGTTGCGCTGGTGGAGGATGTTTCCGTCTTTCGAGCCCTCGCGGGCCGCGTGATGAGATTCGATTGGAATCGCTCGCCATGTAGAATGGTCCTTATTTTGTTCGATATCCAACATAACCTGCGGGTTGCCACAAAAGGGGCTACCCCGGCCTGAACTGTTCATTCGAACGGCACGCAAGCGCCGAGAAGACCTTAGTCCCGCCAAAAGAACTGGTCCAGCTTGAGAGACCATTCGAGCAGGCCCTTGGCGTCCGCATTATCCACCAGCTTCTGCAACTGCCGCCGGTCATCCACGCTCAACTTGTCTTTGTACGCATCAATGAGAAGATTGCCTAATACCTGGATTGAGACATTCGCCCAAAGGAATGGTTGATTACCCTCGGCATTGGTATACATGATTTTCACCGCGTATACATTTCCATTGGGATAACAACGGTAGGCGATGTCGGTGACACCATCGTCGTTCCAAAACAACCGGTATACAAGGGCAAACCGCCCGTTGATCGTTTGCCCCGAATCATCGGTCACGAAGTCCGTTCTCAGGTATTTCTGGCCGTGGTAGGTCGTTCCAGCATGCACGAAGGCAAGCGTGTCTTTCGCACGCTTGTCCGTGTTCAAGAACTGGTGAGCCCTGTTGACGGCACTCTGTGAAATATCGCTGGTCGCCCGCGCTGCAGGCGCCATGACGCCAAGCAAGGCGATCAACAGCAACATTTTCAGGCCATGAGCGTGCACTGACTTCAAGGTGTGCCGGGTCGATAGCGTGTGCGGGAATTTTCCACCGCGGAGCGTGGTTAGAGTTATCATCCTTCCCCCTTGTGGCCTCTCGTGTAAGAAAGAAGCGGCTCGTCTGTCTCTTGTCTCTTATCTCTGCTTGTATAGTGACGTTTGCAGGGCGATCATTACAGAGTTTGTGCAGGAAATTTTGGATTGATCACCTTATTACCTGCACCTGGGATGAAACTTCTTCCCGAGGGTAAGGAAACGCCACAGACGCCCGTGGGGCCCAAAGAAACGTCCGCGTCTTCTGTCTTGCGTCTTCCGTCTTGGCGAGGTACACCCACTCGGCCTTATAATTCGTCCCTCCATTTATGAAACCACGAAGTGGCTGGCAGAAGCTCATTCGCACCCTCAAGATCACCGGTCTGTCCCTTGCCGGGCTCCTGATTGTGGCCGTCCTGATCCTGATTGTTGTGGACCGCATGGACCAGCCTGCGCCTCCGGATTGGGCCACGCTGGCTGCCAAGGCCCGGCAATACGACGTCCGCATCAAGCGGGACACCTTTGGCGTACCGCATGTGATCGGCCCCAAAGATGCCGATGTCGCCTTCGGCCTGGGATTCGCACACTCCGAGGATGACTTCACAACCATCCAGCAGGTCGCCCTGGCCACCCGGGGACAACTGGCCGCGACCGAGGGGCGCAAGGCCGCCGTGGCCGACTATCTTGTCCACCTTCTGCGGGTGTGGGAGACAGTCAACGCCAAATACGAAAGTGACCTGCCGGCGGATGTGCGGCAGGTACTGGAAGCCTATGCCGACGGAGTGAACTACTATGCGGCGCTTCATCAAGACAAGGTAATCCGGGGCGTGCTGCCGCTGACCGGCAAAGACGTGGATGCCGGCTTTGTCTTCAAAACGCCCTTCTTCTATGGCCTGGACAGGGTGTTGCTGAAATTGACCAGCCCGGAGAGCAACAACACCGCCGCCTCTCTTTCGCTCTCGAACGATTCGCAAAACGCCTTCCTCATTACACGCGACGCTATCCCCGTGGGGTCCAATGCCGTGGCTGTCTCTCCATCACGCTCAGCGGATGGTGCCACGCGGCTACTGGTGAATTCCCATCAGCCTTATATCGGGCCGGTCTCCTGGTACGAGGCAGTGCTGGAGAGCGGCCAGGGTTGGCACGTGGCCGGCGGCTTCTTCCCCGGCTCGCCTTTCATGCTGCACGGCCACAACGCGCACCTGGGCTGGGCCAACACGGTGAACGATCCCGATCTTATTGACGTTTACAAGCTCACCATCAACCCGGCCAATCCCAACCAGTACCAGCTTGACGGGCAGTGGCGCGACTTTGAAAAGAGTGACGCCAAAATCCGCGTGAAGATCTGGGGGCCGCTGGTCTGGACCGTACACCGCGAGGTGCTCCACGCCGCCCAGGGTCCGGTGTTGAAGACCGATCGCGGCGTCTTCGCCATTCGCTATGCCGGGATCGATGAGGTGCGCCAGCCGCTCCAGTATTTCCGCCTGAACAAGGCCGCTACCCTGGCCGAGTGGCGCGCGGCCATGGAGGTGCAGGCCATACCCAGCATCAACTTTGTCTATGCGGACGAGAAGGCGAACATCGGCTACGTCTATAACGGATTATTTCCGGTGCGGCAGGAAGGGCTGGACTGGCAGGACGTCCTGCCGGGCGACCGCTCGGATTTGATCTGGCACAAATACTTGCCATTCGAGAAGATCCCGCAAATCTGGAACCCGCAGGGCGGGCTGGTGTTCAATTCCAACAACACGCCATTTCGCGCGGCCGCGCCCGCCGACGATCTTAAGCCGCGGGACTTCTCGCCCACGCTCGGCATTCAGAGCAACATGACCAACCGGGCCTGGCGCGCCGCGGAGAACTATGGCGCCGATTCCCACATTACGGCTGAGACGTTCCGCGCCTACAAATTTGACCTGAACTACAGCGTCCACTCCGACCCTGTGCAACTCGTTAATGAGGCGGCAACCCTTGATCCTGGCAAGAGCTCTGACAGCGACGAGGTGCGGCAGGCCCAGGATATTCTCAAGCGCTGGGACCACCGGACCAACGTTGCCAACCGCAGCGCTGCGTTAGCTATCCTGATGGCTGAGCCGGTCCTCCGCGCGCGGATTGAGGTCAAAGGTAAGCCGCAACCACCTTCACAGGCGCAAGTTTTGGCTGGATTGCGGGACGCAATCCAGCTTCTCAAGGCGCATTTTGGCAGGCTCGATCCCGAGTGGGGCCAGGTAAACCGGCTGCGTCGCGGAAAGCTGGATGTCCCGATTGATGGCGGCCCGGATGTCTACCGCGCAGTCTATGGTCTGAAGCAGACCGACGGCACGCTCAGCGCCGCGGGTGGCGACACCTTCATCATGTTCGTCACCTGGGATAAGGAAGGCAAACTCTCATCGGAAAGCATCCACCAGTTCGGCTCGGCCACCCTGGACGAGAGCTCGCCCCATTACGCAGACCAGTCGCCGCTTTTTGTCGCGATGAAGACCAAACCCGTGCTGTTCACCCAGGAGCAACTTGCTGGACATATTGAAGCGGAGTATCGGCCGGGAGAGCGCGAGGGGCAGGGGCCGAAGCACTGACGCCGGCGACGGATCCCGTAAAGGCTCGTCCATTTTGCGCGTGACCAGCAAATTCGAAGTGTAACGAATCAAGTAGCTCACGACACTATTGTTCCAGGACGGACCCGTCGTTAAATATGCTTGACAATTATAACTATATCTCAGTTATTAGTAGCAGCGGAACACAGCTGGACTGACGAGGACATCGAGAGGGTGCACGAACTTATGCCTATAAAATTAGGATCGGGAACGGCAGGAAGACGAGGGTATCAGATCCGATTGTCCTATGGACTATGGCCTCGGCCTGGCTGATCGCAGAATCTCCAGGAAGTCAAAGAGCGGCTCCTCCATCCGCCGGCCTATGGCAAAGGCCTCCACCGTACGTTGGGCCCTGTCCCTGCGGTGGGCCAGGCCTTTCATCAAGCACATAACGGCCCATCGAATGCACCCCCATCCTTCCCAGAACTGTACATGGGCTGGATCGACGGCCATGCCGCTCGTGCGCTCGTACGCGGCGAACAAGTCTTCGCGGCGTCCAATGCCTCCGACTGGCTGGCCACCGCCAAAGCGCCAGGTCTTCACGCACAGCCATCCCAGGTCTTGCATTGGGTCCCCAACACATGCCAGCTCCCAATCCAGTACGGCGTGGATGCGCTGCTCGCCGCAGATCAGATTGCCCATGCGGAAATCGCCGTGTACCATCGTGCTCCGGGCGGCTGTCGGCAGGTGGTCGTCGGCCCAGCGAAACCCCACTTCAAGAGCCGGAACCGGGTAGTCAAAACTGTCATAGATGTTGCGATAGAGCGCGATCTGGCGTGCTCCATCCAGCGGCGTCAGGAATGGCAATTGCGTCACATCCATAGCGTGAATGCGGGCCAGGATTTCACCGCATTGTGACGCGAAATTCTCACGCAATGCAGTAAAGCGCGTGTCGCGTAAAATGCGGCGGGCGATGGTCTCGCCCGGTACGAAATCCATAATGTAGCCTTCGCCCAGGCCGCAATCTTCGGTCAGCACCGCGCGTACCGGCGGCGCCGGAACCCCGGCCTTGCCCGCGGCCAATATCACCGTTGCATCTTTCTTCCCGGCCAGCAGCGGCAGCCTGGCCTTCGCTGTATCGCTTTTTGCCGCAGTACCTTCCGCGCAGGATTCAGCCGGCGAAGCCATTGTCACCTGCAGAACCAGGGCCTGTTGAGTCTCGCCAATTTGCGCCGTGAAAGCCCAGGTGGCCTTGGTGGCGCCTGCCGTCAACCGCTTTAGTTCGAGAATGTCGCCCGGCGGCCCCAGAAAACGCGCTACCGCGTCGCGCAGTTTGGCTTTGACCTCCGCGGGGTCGATCATAGGCCTGGTTTCTTCCTTGCCGCTTTTGCCAGGCTATATTGCTCCTCCATCTGAAGAAACTCTTTTCGTCGCGGCCCCATGAAACCGAACAGATGGCCGGCAATTTTTCTCATCTGGATCTCTTCTGATCCTTCCGTGATGCGATAGCGGCGATGATGACGATAAATATGTTCAAACGGCTTGTGCCGCGAGTAGCCAATGCCCCCGTGGACCTGCATCGCGCGGTCCGCTGCCTCGCAGCAAAATCGGTTGGCCCAGTAGTTACACATGGATACCTTATCGGAAAGCCGCTTCTCCACCTCCGCTTTGGGCATCTGGTCCATCTCCCAGGCGGTCTTACGGATCAACAACCGCAGCATCTCGGCTTGCGTGGCCAACTCCACCAGGGGCCATTGTATGGCTTGGTTCTCAGCCAGCGGCTTGTCAAACGGTTTACGCAGCCGCGCATATCTCACGCTCTGCTCAATGCAGTAGGTGCCTGCGCCCAGTGAAGAAGCCGCCTGCCGGATTCGGTTCTCATGAACAAAGTGTTGAGCCACCGTCAGCCCACTGCCGGGTTGGCCCAGGATTGCGGTCTCCGCTACCCACACATTGCTAAAGCTCACCCTGGGATGGTCCGTCGGCATGTTGAAGGTCCACAAATATTCCTTAACCTTCACCCCGGGATGTTGGGCAGGGACGAGGAAACAGGTGATGCCCGCGGCATCGCCATCTTTACCGTGAGTGCGGGCAAACACCATGCAGTGCGTGGCCACATGCATGCCGGTAGTCCACATCTTTTCGCCATCAATGCGCCATCCCTTAAGTCCGTCACGCTCCTCGAGAATGGCTCGCGTCTCCATGTGGGTGGCATCTGAACCGTGCTCAGGCTCGGTAAGCCCAAAGGCCAGCCGGCGTGATTGGTCCAGCGCCCCAGGAATAAATTCGCGCTGTTGTTCGGGCGTCCCCAGATCGCGAAAGATCAAGACCACCGGGTGGTTCCCAACGATCGAATGCTCGTTCTGCAGATCGTTGTGCAACCCCAGCCCCTGGGCAGCGAGATGCTCACGGATCACTGCCATCCATAAATTAGATCCGTCCTGGCCCCCATATTCTTTGGGCAAAGCAAACCGGTAGTGACCGGCACGATCGGCCCGCCGGCGGGCCTCACCCAGCAGCGCCTCCCACTCCGGTCGAGGCAGGCCACCGTGGTCAAAGTCGGTGCGCGCCCACTCCCGCCGGTGATCAAAGAACCGGATGTTGTCATCCGCTTGTTCGAGTGGCTTGATCTCTTCTTCAATAAAGCGGTCCAGCACGGCCAGGTAGCGCTGGAGCGGCTCCGGAAGGTCAAAGTTCATGGATAAGCGTCTCCCAAACTGAAGAGCTGCGCCGGTCATTGTAATCGCAAAGATCACGTAGTTTCACGATTCGGTTAGCTGCCTTGATTGAGAAGACCCATAGAACATTCATCTCTCGATTTCGCATATCAAAGATAGATTTTTTCAATTGGACTTGCGTGGCCGCTCTCTGCCAGACTGAGTTCCGTGCAGCACCGAACGCTGTAGTTCATAGCCAGTCCCCGTCGTACAGCCAACCCTGACCTCGTCGTCGCAAACACACACATCGGAGCAACGTTGCGTGGTGTCGGCGCGTTACTCCTTAGCCGTAAAGGAGGTCAGTTTGAAACTGCTTCAAGGATACAGGTCTGTAAAGGCCATGATTTTGGCTCTCGGGATGGTGACCATCCCCAGCCATGCGAGGCCGGCTGCAGGCACATCAGTCGTTCACGACGAGGCGCATCGGGAAGAAAGGTTCAACGTGCAGAGAGATGACCTTTCCCGGGCTGAATCTGCAAGTAATTAGTTCGACCAAACGCTTGGGAGCAGGTCTTCATCCTGCTCCCAAGTTGGTAGGTCAGAATCGCCAGGGAGGAGAAAGAGAGGCAGAACCATGGAGACTGCAAGTGGCGAAACTGTAAAACCGGCTGCTGGTGCCGTTGAAAGCCCGGAAGTGGATTTTCTGCACGCCATAGGCAGCTGCATGGCCATGGCGGATCCGCTGCATGAAGTACTGGCGCAGGTAGTTGAATTTGCCACTGCGGTAGTGAAGTGCGACTCCTGTTTTCTCTATGTCCTGGAAGGGAACGATCTCGTGCTGCGGGCGTCCAAAAACCCACATCCTGAAGCGGTGGGCCGTCTCAAGCTGCAGCTTGGACAGGGGATTACCGGTTGGGTAGCTGCGCATCGGCAACCCGTAGCAGTATCTGCGAATGCCTCGAAAGACCCACGCTTTCAGTGCTTCACCGAACTGTTGGAGGATAGCTTTCAGTCCTTCCTCTCCGTGCCTGTACTGAGCCGCAACGGACTTGTGGGAGTCATCAACCTCCAGCATCAGCGGCCCCACGTCCACAACAAGCGTGAGATCAAGCTGGTCTCGACCATCGGTTTTCTGGTGGGCGCGGCCATCGAGATGGCGCGGCTGGAAAATCAAAATCTGGCTCTCTCGGAAAGACTGGAAACCCGGAAAATCCTCGAGCGCGCTAAAGGCATTCTGCAGCGCGACCTGGGCTTGAGCGAGGAACAAGCCTATCTTGTCCTGCAACGCGAGAGCCGCCAAAAACGTAAACCCATGAGGGAAATCGCCGACGCGATTGTTCTCACCGAAGAATTGAAGCGGAGCCAGCAACGGTCCACTTGAGCCTGCTCCTGTGTGGCCTCGATAGTCTCCTATCAGGTTGACATTTTTCCAGAGATTGCCGTCTAATTCCCATAGACAGTCTATAGAGGAGAACTATGGTACGTTCTGCCAACAAGAATGAACTGCTTCCCGGAACGCTGGAAATGCTCATCTTACAAACGCTCATTCGATGCCGTATGCACGGTTATGGCATCGCACAGCGCATCCAGCAAATCTCGGATGACGTGTTGCAGGTGGAAGAAGGGTCGTTATACCCGGCGTTGCAGCGCTTACTGGTGAAGGGATGGGTAAAGGCGGAGTGGGGCACTTCAGACAACAACCGGAGGGCGCGTTATTACACTCTGACTCCAGCCGGTAGAAAGCAACTGGGGACGGAAGCCGAGAACTTTAACCGCGTCATTGCGGCCATTGCGCGGGTAATGCGCACGGCCTGAGGAGGCAGCATGTCATTGCTGGGAGAAACTTGGAGGCGATTCATCTTCCTGCTGCGACGCCGGCGACTGGATCGCGAACTGGCAGAAGAAATGCGTCAGCACGCGGCGTTGAAGGCACACAAGAACGTTGCTGCGGGCATGGACCCGCAAGAAGCGCAGTATGCGGCGCAACGGCAGCTTGGCAACATCGCCCGGCAGCAGGAAGAGAGCCGCCAGAACTGGGGGTTCCCCTTTATCGAGAGCGTTGTGCAGGACATACACTACGGCCTGCGAGGACTGCGACAGGCGCCGGGTTTTAGTGCGGTGGCCATGCTGACGCTGGCGCTAGGAATCGGGTCCTGCGCGGCCATCTTCAGCATCGTTAATGCCGTGCTGCTGCGTCCACTCCCTTATAAGGAGTCGTCGCGTATGGTCCATGTTTGGACTGTGGGTTCTTTGTTCCCGGAATTTCAGATGGGACAGTCGGTCCCTAACATGAACGACATCAAGGCCCTGTCCCACTCGTTTGAAACTACAACCATCTATGAGCCGGAACTCAAGAGCCTGACCGGCAGCGGTGAGCCGGAACAGCTTTCAGTGGCCGCAGTTAGTTCCGGCTTTTTTGCCTTCTTCGGCGTGCATCCGGTGCAAGGAAGGGAGTTCGTTGGCGCTGACGAAGAAATGAAAAATGGCGATATAGTGTTGCTGAGTTATGGGCTGTGGCAAAGGCGCTTTGCCGGTGACGCCAACATCGTGGGTAGCCGCATTATCCTGGACCAGAAGCCCTATACCGTGGCGGGCGTGCTGCCTGCAGGATTCGTGTATCCCCAAAAAACGGATGCCTGGGTACCGTTGGTGATCGAGGCGAAATGGCTAGCCGAGCGGATGCACTGGTCCTACTTCATGCTGGCTAAACTGCGAACCGGCGTCTCACTCAAGAGTGCCCAATCTGAAATGGATGGGATCGCCGCCAGGATTGCCCGCCAGTATCCCGAGGAGGCCTCGGGAATCAAGTTCCCTCTCATGACGCTCCAGGATGCGGCTGTAGGCCAGGGGAAGGCCGAGTTGTTCGTGCTGACGGGAGCAGTAGGCTTTCTTTTGTTGATCGCCTGCGCCAATGTAAGCAATTTGGCGCTATCGCGCGGACTAAAGCGCCAGCGGGAGGTTGCGATTCGCGCCGCTCTGGGGGCAAGCCGCGCCAGAATCGTGCGCCAGTTGCTGTTGGAAAGCTTGCTCCTGGCATTTACTGGGGGGCTGGCAGGAAGCGCCCTGGCGGCCATGGGCGTGGGCGCTTTCCGTGTTCTGGCCCCGACGGGATTCCCGCGGCTTGAAGAACTCAAGGTAGAGCCTGCCACGGCCCTGATTGCCTGTGCCATCACGGCCTTTGCCGGGGTTTTGTGCGGTCTTGCTCCAGCTCTCTCCTCCTCTCGCGCCAACCTGAACCTTGCGCTCAAGGAGAAAATAGCGGCTGCCACAGCCCAGCGGTTTTCATTGCGGAGCTTCCTTGTAGTCACTGAGGTGGCGCTGTCGCTGATTTTGCTTACCGGGTCGGCGCTCATGGTTCAAAGCATGGTTCGCCTTCTCAAAGTAGACACAGGTTTGCGCATCGACCACGTGCTCACTGCATCACTGAATCTGCCCAAAGGCCGCTATGCCACTCCTGATGCTTACTGGCTTTTTGCCCGGAAGCTGCTGGATGCACTGCGCGCCCAGCCGCAGTTCTCCGCAATAGCTCTCAGCAATACCACGGTTATGAAAGGCGGCACGTCTTTAATGGGCCTGGACCGGTCGACGCTGGCTGCACTCGGCCTGAAAGACGAAACCCTCAACCTGCAAAGCCGCTCGGTCTCGCCTGGGTTTTTCGAAACGCTGGGAATGCGTCTTGTCCGCGGACGCTCTTTTGACGATCGCGATGTGAAAGGCGCAACCCAAGTGATCATCATCAACGATTCCGTAGCTCGGCGGTTTTTTCCTGGACAGAATCCAATAGGCAGGATATTCAAGCTTGGTCTCGAACCGTCCGACCAATTTGAGATTGTGGGCCAGGTGCCGGACACGCGCGACGTAAGTTTGCACGCCTTGGCGCACTTGCAAGTCTATTTTCCCCTGCTCCAGGACTCATCGAATGGTCGTAACTTTCTGACGATCCTGGTGCACACTGCTTCGGAGTCTTCCGTCTCCGTTGCCTCTCTTCGCAACGCCCTTGCGTCGGTGGACAAAGACCAACCCCTAGGCAAGGTGCAAACCATCACGGAGGCCATTGCAGAATCCGTGTCCCAGCCGCGTTTTCGCGCCTGGTTGCTAAGCGCGTTCGCCTTTGCCGGGCTGGCGCTGACTCTGATTGGCATCTACGGCGTAATCTCTTACTCGGTCGGCCAACGCACGCAGGAAATGGGGATTCGCATGGCGCTGGGTGCGCCGCAGTCGAACGTCTTGCGCCTGATTCTGCGGCAAGGAGTTGTGCTGGCTCTGGTCGGCGCAGCCTGCGGCCTGGCCGGGTCCTTCTTTCTGATGCGTCTGCTGGCCAGCCAACTCTACGGCATCAAACCGGGCGATCTGCCCACCTTGGCTGGTGCGGCTGCGCTGATACTAATCGTCGCCCTGGCCGCAGCGTACATCCCAGCGCGTCGCGCCACAAAGGTGGATCCTATGATTGCGCTACGCTACGAGTAAGGAAAATGGCAAAACGCATAACGATTCGCGAAACTCGCTGGTTGATTTAACGTCCTGGCCTGCCCCCGCCTTTGCTATTGCCCGCGCGCAAATCAACCTCAAACGGAACTTCTTTGTCCGCGATAACATCCCAACCCAACCCGTGCAGCGTTGTACCCTGAATGCCAGTGATGGAGAGGCCCTCCCAGGAAAGCCGTTCGGTAGTCCAGGGCTGGCCGGATTCTCCCAGACCGGCGATGCTGGTGAAACCCACAAAGAGCAGCAGCTTTAGCTCAGGCACGGGCTTAACCTCAACCACGGGCCGCTGCTCGATCTGCATCCAGCTCTGCGGGTCGCGGACGTCCACCACATAGGCATATCCGCCCACCACGGCGCACAGAGAATTGGAATCAGGGCAGGAGTAGACTCCACTGGCTACCTGTGGGGAATCAAAACCCAGGCCGAAAAAGCCGATCCATGTGGGTCCGGTTTGTGAGGTGACGCGAAGATAGACGCCGTTGCGGTCCTGCGCTTCCAGTTGGGCGGGGAACTGGTGGAGCTTTTCCGCGGGATTCACCAACGAGTATGACTCCAGCACCTTCACTTCGTAGTTGTGGGGAAAGATGTAATGAATGCCGAAGCTGCTGGCGCTCATCAGCGTCTCCACACGGCCATGAACTCCGCCACCCGTTCGCGCACGCTCTTTACGTGGACCGGAAGCGGCAACTTGCTGCCTTCTTCCACCACGGGAATCAGCTTGTCAAACTCCGGCCCGGAATGCGATCCAATCATCGTGATCCGCACCGGATGAAACAGATCTTTGCCCTTCACCCCGGTCGTCTCTTTCACTTCATTCATGATGGCCTTAAAGCGATCAGGCGCGAGCGCAGCCTCACTGTCCAATCTCCCGGTAAAAGCCTGGATAACTGCGCCGGCTTTCTCTCCCGTAAGGGCCTCGGCGTTGTCAGGAGCGGCCAGCGCGGCCGAGGCGTCGAAGCTGAAAACCAGTGAGGCCTTTCCCGGCAGTTCATCGAGCTTATTCACATACGGAACCAGCAGGGCCAGCACCTTCAAGAACCATTGAGAGACCTCTGCCGTTGGTTGTTCCGGGAGCAGGCCGGCTCGCTGAAAAAACGGCAGGGCGAGTTGCGCCGTCCTCTCTGGCGGACACTGCTTGAGGTAGTGCCGGTTCAGCCAGTAGAGCTTCTCCATGTCAAAAATGGCGGGCGAAGGAGTGACCCGCTTCAGGGAGAATTCCTTCACCAGGTCTTTAGGCGCAAACGTCTCACGCGTGCCGCCGCTGGGCGCCCATCCCAGCAGCGCCAGATAATTCATCAGCGCTTCCGGGAGAATTCCCATATCGCGGAAGTTGGCAATCGAAGTCGCTCCGTGCCGTTTGGACAGCCGCTCCCGGTCGGGGCCCAGGATGGTCGAAAGATGCGCGAACTCCGGTACCGGAAGCCCCAGCGCTTCATAGAGCGCTACCTGCTTGGGTGTGTTGGAGAGATGGTCGTCGCCGCGGATCACATGTGTGATCTTCATCTCCGCGTCGTCAATCACCACCACATAGTTGTAAACCGGCATGCCATTGGAGCGCAGGATAATGGGATCGCTCACTGACTCGCTGGCAAACTCCACCTCGCCGCGCACAATGTCATGAAACTTTATGGGACGCTCAGGAATTTTCAGCCTGATTGCGGCAGGCCCTCCGGCCGTGCGGCGGCGCTCGACATCCACCGCATCAAGTTCCCGGCATTTACCCGAGTAGACCGGCTGGCGGCCCTCTTTCATTGCCTGCTCGCGGTCGCGTTCCAGCTCTTCCACCGTGCAGAAGCAGTAATAAGCTTTGCGCTCCTGCACCAGCACATCGGCCGCAGCCTGGTAGATGTTCATGCGGTCGGATTGCCGGTAGGGGGCATAAGCGCCTCCCACGTCCGGGCCTTCGTCCCAATCCAATCCCAGCCACTTGAGGTCTTCAAGAAGCTGAGTTTCGTAGCGGGCCTCGCTACGTTCCACGTCAGTATCTTCGATGCGGAGGACGTTCACTCCCCCGCGCTGCCTCGCGAACAACCAGTTAAAAAGCGCGGTGCGAGCATTCCCGACGTGTAGCTGTCCCGTAGGCGAGGGAGCAAAGCGTACGCGAACTTTCTTGTCTTTCTTATCTGTGTCTGGGGCCATTCCTTCGATAGTAACAAACCGGGAGTTGGATTTGCCCCAGGCAGATCACCCGATCCTTGTAACCCTGCCGTCGCGGACGAATCTCTCTCTGTTCTGGTAGGCCTTATCGGTGAAAACCAGTCGAATCATTGTCATCAGTGATAAGGTGTGGCTGGAAATGGCTAACGGCTGACTTTGTCGGTCAGGCAGATCATCCGGTCACCGGATCACCCGATCTTCTTAAGTGCGTCTGGGTGATTCGGTCGTGCCAGCCCAGGGTATCTTCATCGACTAGGGCCCAGGCGAATCCCAACCCTGCTGGAAAAGCGGAAAGCACCCCGGCCAGCGCGCGCCAGCGCCGCAAAGAAACGTTCACCGGTCCGCCTTTGAAGGTGCATAGCTCGAGTTGCGCCAATTGCATTCCCAGCGTTCCCGGCGAGTACACCAGGAACAGGTATTCATAGATCAACCACAGGCTTCCTGACACCAGAAAGCCGCACAAAAGGGCCATCCGGGATTGCGGCAGCCCATTGGTAAACATCACAAACCCGCTAGTAAAGAGCACGCAGGCCATGACCACCACAATCATGTCGACCAACCCTGCAAACAGCCTGTACCCGACGGTCGCCGGCTGCAGGGGCACCTCAACCTCCTGCGCTCGCCTGCTTTCTTCGGATTCCAGTTGAATATCAGCAAACGCGGGAAGAAAGTCCAATTGCTCCGGCTGAGGCTCTGGTGCGTCGAGGATTCGCGGCGTGTCAATCATCGGTTCAGCCAGCTCAAAGTCCTCGATCGGTTCAGCCAGGCCTTGAATAGGTTCTGCCAAATCGAGGTCTTCGACCGGTTTGGCCAATCTAAAGTCCTCAGATTCTTGTACCTGGCTCTGGCGAACATAGCCGGGTTGCGTTGTCACAATGCGAGGAAACTTAATGATCTTGGAAGGCTCCGGCTTGACGATGGAAGAAAGCGTAGGAGCCTGGGCCTCTTGTGCTGGACCGGCAGAGAACTCCATCCCCGGTGGGAAATCCAGTTCCATGGTGGCATGTGGGTCAAAGCGCCTGCGGCGGCGGGCCCGATGCTGCTGCACGCGCGAAACTACTTCCTGCCGCCAGAACTTGTCGTCTGGGCGTCCTTTGCCATCAAGAGGGTTCAGAATTTCACCGTCAGGAACCGCTACGCTGGAAGGCGGCGAAGAATACTCTCTGGGGCGAGCAGCTTTCTGTTCGCCATGGGTGGATACCGCGGAACCGGCAATACGAATTGTGCCATCCCCCTCGTGCGGGCAAGGGGAGGTTCTACCGCAAACCGGGCAGGCCATCCGTCAGTTTAGGAGCTTCGCCAGAAGCGCCGGAACACGTCTTTTTTGGTATGGCCGGTTTTGCCTTTGCAAAAGCTGGCATGTTACCTTGCCCGTTCACACCTTTTTACAGCAAATGCGGTCCCAACTTAAGTTTGTTATCACAGCAGCGGTGCTTTGTCATCTGTTTCAAGGGGTGCCTCTAGTTATCAGCCAGGCGCGCCCTGAGACTCCGTCGGCTCAGCAGGCTGCCCCAATTCCCGTACAACCCGGCAGCAAATTTCACGTTTCCGCCACTGAAGGCGAGCCGCTCATCATAAAAGCCAACCAGCAGGAGGAGCAGGGTGATGTCTACACCCTGCGCGGTGACGTTGAAATGGAATTTCGCGGCTACACCTTGCGTGCCGATACCGTTACCTACGATAGAGCCTCCGGCAACGCCACCGCTGAAGGCCACGTCTCTTTCGACGGCGGTCCGCACGACATCCACCTCACATCTACCCACGGCGTCTATAACCTCCAGCGCCGGACCGGGACCTTCTACGAAGTATCCGGAACTACAGGCCAGCGATTCAAAGGACGTGACGTCACTCTTACATCGTCCAGTCCTGTCGTATTTTCCGGGAAAATGGTGGAAAAAACGGGGGAAGACGAATACGTCATCCACCATGGCCGGATAACCTCCTGTGAGCTTCCCCATCCCAAGTGGACCTTCAGCGCTGCGAAGATTGTGGTTGAAGTTGGCAACTCGGCCCACATCTATCACACCATTTTCTGGCTCAAAGGCATCCCCGTGATTTATCTGCCCTTTGCCGCGCCGCCGGTCGAAAGAGTCGGACGGCAGAGTGGGTTCCTGCTGCCGGTTGTCGGCACCTCTTCCACCAAGGGTAACATCCTCGGAGATTCGTTTTATTGGGCTATCAACCGCAGCATGGATGCCACCGTGGGAGCGGAGTACTTCTCTTCTCGTGGATGGTCGCTGCATGAAATTTTCAGGGCACGCCCCAGCGAGACTTCATTCATTAATTTCAATTATTTCGGAGTGTTGGATCGAGGCATTGGCACCTCCAGGGTGAGCCAGGGGGGCGAGGACATCAAGTTGAGCGCCGAAACCATCTTGCCCTATGACTTTCGCGCCGTCGCCTCTCTCAATTATCTGAGCTCCTTCGTCTTCCGCCTGGCATTTACTGAGAACTTTTCTCAGGCGATAAATTCAGAAGTCAAGTCCGTCGCCTTTCTCTCAAAGACTTACCAGGGCTTCTCCATCAACGCATTTGCCTCGCGGTATCAGAATTTTCAGAGCATCCAAAACGGTGATCTGGTCACCATTTACCATGCTCCCGGGATCGAGCTTTCCAGCGTGGATCAGCCTCTGGGCCGCACGCGTTTGTATTGGTCTTACGACGCCTCAAGCGAGGGCCTGCGCCGGACGGAGCCGGGCTTTGATACCCCGAATCTCGTGGGCCGCTTTGACCTTGAGCCGGATGTCTCCCTGCCCTTGTTCTATGGTGGATGGATGCTGCGCCCGGAAGTTGCCGTGCGGGATACTTTGTACACGGAAACCCGGTTGCCAGGATCAGGTGCGGGCACAGCCATTCAGCAGGCGGTGGACCGCCGCTCGGTTGAGACCGCTGTTGAGCTGCGCCCGCCAACCCTCGGGAAAATCTTTGACCGGACCCTGGCCGGCAGGAAAGTCAAGCACACCATTGAGCCTTACCTGATCTATCGCTATACCAACGGCGTTGAGAATTTTCCCTCCATCATCCGCTTTGACTATCGGGATATCCTTAGCGACACCAACGAGGTGGAATACGGCCTCACGCAGCGGCTCTATCTCAAGCATGTGAATGAGGCCTGCAATACGGAAAAACTGGCGGACGCCGAGAACGCCGCCGCAACCGCGCCCGCCTCCCAGAAATCCAGTGCCGGTAACTGTACCCCCGCGGGCGCCAACGAATTTGTGACCTGGGAAGTGAAGCAAAAATACTTCCTGGACCCTAATTTTGGCGGCGCCGTTGTAAATGGTGTGCGCAACGTCTTGACCACCACGGCTGATTTTGCCGGCATCGCTTTTCTCACCGACCCTCGCCGGTTTGCGCCTATCGTCTCCCGGCTGCGCATGCGCACCAGCGCCAATAGTGACATGCAATGGGAGCTGGATTACGACACCAAGAAGGGCCGCATCAACGCGAGTACCTTCTTCACTACCTTCCACATTAGCGACTTTTTCATTGGCGGCAGCCATGCTTATCTGCAAGTGCCGGGAGAAATCTTTGTCAGCCCCCCTGTCCCCGGCAGCACTCCCACCGCAGGCCCTACTCAGTTCAACCAGTTTCGTGTGCTTGCAGGTTATGGCAGCCCGAGCAAGCGTGGTGTGAGTGCGGCCGTAAACTTGGGCTTTGATTCCACCTTGAGCTTTATTCAGTACTCCGCCGCCCAGGCCGCCTACAACTGGGACTGCTGCGGGGCCAGCTTTGAATACCGCCGCTTCGCCCTGGGCTCGGTGCGGAATGAGAATTCCTATCGCTTCGCCTTCACTCTGGCCAACATCGGCACATTCGGGAATCTTAGAAGACAGCAACGACTTTTTTAACGCGAGCGGAGCCTGGTCGCCCCTGGGCTGCGTTGTCGGCGATTCGGTTTGACAGCGATTAAGGAGCGTCCTTACACTGACGCTATTGGGGACAAGAAACTATATGACGATTCAACTCTCGCCCGAGCAGGAACGCGCGATCCAGGAAGCTATCAAAAGCGGCTTTGTCCGGTCAGTGGATGAATTCATCGCCGCAGCGATTGCCATGCTGCCCCATCCGAAAGATCAACGCGAGAGTTCCGGCGACGAATTGTTGATGGAAACCCGGAAATTTTTTGCGAGCCGATCGTTGTCAGAGCTGACAAAGGCTCAAGGGGTAATGCCGCTAGACGACCCCTCGATCTTGATAGGAGGTTGGCCAGCAGATGAAAACCTGGACGAGTTTTTAGAGAAGACCTATAGAGAACGGAGTGCTTGATTAGCACAATCCCCGAATGGACGCAGTTCTGCTTGACACGGACGTGTTTTCCTTCCTTATTCGTCCTGGTGATACACGGGGTGATCTGTATGGTCCCCTTGTCAAAGGGAAGACTGTGGCACTCTCATTTATTTCGGTTGCAGAGCTCTACGTTTGGGCAACGACTCGCGGCTGGGGAGCGCAGAAACTGGCGGTGTTCGAGGAACGTCTGAAGGCCTGCGTTATTATTCCTTATGATCTGGAGCTCTGTAAGACTTATGCGCGAATCAAAGCACAACTCCCGGCTGGCCAGGTTATTCCAGTCAATGATTTTTGGATCGCCGTATGCGCGATACGGCATTCGATTCCATTGCTAACGCATAACAAGAGGGACTTTGAAAAAGTACCTGGTCTTAGGCTTCTAATTTAACCTCAATATCCATCTTTCCCTTTTTCGCTACAATCGCAGTATGGATCTACCCGCCAAGCACGAATTGCTGGAACAAATAATTTCACGTTTGGGCCGCGCCCTGGTGGCTTATTCCGGCGGCGTGGATTCAGCTTACCTGGCGTATGCTGCACACCACGTGCTCGGCGAGGACATGCTGGCGGTAATCGCCGATTCTCCCAGCCTGGCGCGTGTTCAGCTTGAGGATGCGATTGCCTTCGCCCAGGAGCGACATTTTCCTCTCCGAGTGATCCAGACCCTTGAGATGGAGCGGCCCGAATACGTCCGCAACGATGCCGCCCGGTGTTTCCATTGCAAGGATGAACTCTTCAGCACCATGGAGCAATTTGCCCGGGAGCATGGGTTCCGTTCCATCGCTTACGGCGTCAACGTGGATGATCAAGGCGACTTCCGCCCCGGCCAAAGAGCAGCCAGCCGCCATCAGGTTGCCGCCCCGTTGCTGCAAGCCGGACTCTCCAAGCTGGAAATACGCGAACTCGCGCAACAAGCCGGATTGCGGGTTTGGGATAAGCCTGCGTCCGCCTGTCTCTCCTCTCGTATTGAGTATGGGCGTCCGGTCACCCGAGAGGCGCTGCTGGCGGTGGAACGCGGCGAGGAAGCTTTGCGCAAACTTGGCTTTCGCCAATTCAGAGTACGGTACCATGGCGAGATCGTCAGGATCGAAATTGGCCGGGAGGAACTACCTCGCGCCTTGACCCTGGAAATGTTTGCGGCTTTCACCCGAATCTTCAAGGCCCTTGGTTTTCTTTACGTAACTGTGGATGCGGAAGGCTTTCGTTCCGGCTCGATGAATGCCTCCTTGCCCGCGGAAACCCTGGTCAAGCTCTCCTCGTAAAGCTGCGGCTTCAGGCGCTTTTGCCCATCCGCTCATGAGATAATCTCTACGTATTTCCCTTTACGTTAAAGTCTCTATAGAGCTTAAAGGCGGTTCCCTTGGTTTCAAAGAATCTGGCTTCGTTCAACGTTTTTCTATTTCTGGTATTGGCGGCTGGCGGTTGTAAAGCTCAAAGCTCACCACCGCAGGCTGGCTTGAGTGCAGAGGTTACACATCGGATTCAGAGCGAGATCCGCTCTCGCTATAGTGTTCCGCCCCCGGTTGACATTGGCATTTCCTCCCCTGAGCCCAGTGACGTTCCTGGGTACGACAAGGTGGTAGTCACCTTTACCCACGACGCCAAGAAGACCACGTTTGATTTCCTGGTCTCTAAGGATCGCAAGACACTCGCCCGGCTGGAAAAAATTGATATTTCCCAGGACCTGATGTCCAAAATCGATGTTAAAGGCAGGCCAGTGCGCGGCAATCAGGCCGCCAAAGTCACAATTGTCAATTTCGATGATTTTCAGTGCCCTTTCTGCGCACGCATGCACTCCACTCTTTTTCCCGGCCTGCTGAAAGAATACGAGGGCCGGGTGAAGTTCATTTACAAGGACTATCCTCTGGTGGAAATCCACCCCTGGGCCATGCACGCGGCCGTAGATGCCAACTGTCTGGGGGACCAGAACAGTGATGCTTATTGGGAATTTGCCGATTACATCCACTCCAATGCCAAGGCGGTGGCGGGCCACACTCCCGCTGAGGCCTTTCTCAACCTGGATAAAGAAGCCTTGGATGAAGGGGAAAAGCATCATGTGGATGCGCAGAAGCTGAAAGCCTGCGTACAGAAGTCCGATGAGAGCAGCGTTCGCGCTTCAATGGCTGAGGGTGACAAACTTGGAGTGGACTCCACTCCAACTCTGTTCATCAATGGCGAAAAGGTCTCCGGTGCTGTTCCGGAAGACCAGATGCGCTCCATGATAGATCGTGCATTGGCCGATGCGGGAGAGAAGCCGCCAGCCGCCAACGCCAAGAAGTAGCACCAGAGACTAGCGTATGACGCCCGGTTCGTTTAAGGTAAGCCAATCTGATTGTCGCCCACGGGGAGGGATATTCTTGATTCAGACGCTCAAGCGTTGGGGCAGTGTATCGTCCATAAGCCTGGCGTTGGTGTTTCTTGCCAGCGGATGCAATCACCAGAATTCTGACACGGATGTGCTGGCCAAGGTCAATAGCTACAAGGTCACGCGCTCCGAAGTGGACAAGGCCTATCAGCGCCAAACTGCCGGAGCGCCGCAGAAACCGCTGCTCGAGCAGGAACGTGCCATGCGGCTGCAGATCTTGCAGCAGATGATCAACCTTCAGCTCTACTTGCAAAAGGCTGAAAAGCTGGGCGTGCTCGCGACCGACGAGGAAGTTGAGAGCCGCGTCAGCCAGGATAAAGCGCCTTACACCAAGGAAGAGTTTGCCAAGAAGCTCCAGGAGATGGGCTACACGGAGGATGAATACCGGCAGGACATCCGAAGAAAATTGACCATCGACAAGCTGCTCAACAAAGAAATTGGCAGCAAAGTTACCATCAGCGATGTCGACATCCAGAATTTCTACAATCAGAATAAGGCCCAATTCAATGTCATCGAGCCTCAATATCTTCTGGCTCACATTTATGTCAGCAGCCTGCCCAATGTGCCTTCCAGCCAGATCCCCGGAAAAGCGGAGAGTGAGACTCAGGCATTCGAAAAGATCCGGATGGTGCATAACCGCCTGGATAGCGGGGAAGACTTTGCTTTGCTCGCCCAGAAGTACTCTGAGGACGTGGATACCGGACGCAATGGCGGTGAGCTACAACCGTTGCCGGAATCTTCCCTGAAAGAACGCGACGCTCCGACCCGCGAGGCGATACTTAAGCTTAAGCCCAATCAGTACAGCGATATCATCAAGATCGTAAATCCGGCAACGCAGAAGGTCTTGGGCTACCGCATTGTCAAGTTGCTGGGAAAAGAGCCGGCTGGGCAGCGTGGCCTGAACGATCCTAACGTGCAGCAATTCATTCGCACGCAACTGCGGAACCAGCGTGAGCAGCTTTTACGCCAGGCCTACGATGAAGTGGTCCGCGATGGCGCCGAGATCCACAACTATTATGCCGAACAAATCGTGAAAGACGCCGGACAGAAGTAGGAATTGATCACGCCCCCGCTTTACTCAATCTCCGCCAGAACCTGTCCCGCTTCCACAGGCGCGCCCACATTCGCATGGATCCTTTTGACCGTGCCTTTCTTAGGTGACTTCATCTCGTTCTGCATCTTCATGGCTTCAATCACCAGCACAGCCTGGCCGCCTTCTACTCGAGTGCCTGCAGGAGCAAGTATCCGCACCACCTTGCCCGGCATGGGCGCGATAACTTTCTTAAGGCCTTCGTCTCCAGCGCCGGAGCGCCTCCTTGACCGGAACGAACGTGGATCGCGCACTACGGCCTCAAAACGCTCATTGCCCACTACAATGTTGCTCTCCGTCCCGCTGTTGTCCTGCTTTACTTCGTAGGATCTTCCATCAACCAGGATTGAGAGAACCCCATTCTGTGCGGTACTAACGTCCAGCGGAAACTCGCGGCCATCCAGCTTGCAGCGCCAGGCTGTGCCGTCCTGCGTCAGCTCCACCTTGCGGGCCTTTCCCCCGATCGTGACCTCGTATATCATTCGCCGCGCAGAACCTCCGAGCGCGCAGCACGCTTCCAGTTGGAACCGCTGGTCGTTTCAGTGGGTGGCTTTCTGCTGCCGCTCATGCCGTTCTTCGTGTGCGCGGTTGTGGCAAAAAGCGCCGCGGAGACAGCTGCAATTTCCGTCACTCGGTCAACCGAACCTGACGTCTCCTCCTTCGCGGCCAGCATGCGATCAAGAAAGCCGGTATCGATGCGTGCCAGGGCAAAATCCGGATGCTCCAGGATGCGGCGAAATAACGATAAATTAGTCTTGATCCCGCCAATGAAGTATTCATCGAGAGCACGCCTCATGCGGGCTATGGCCGCCGGACGATCAGGAGCATACGCAATCAGCTTGGAAAGCATGGGATCGTAATCCAGCGGAACGGTCCAGCCCTCGTAGACACCTGCATCTTCACGAATGCCCGGACCCGAGGGCTGCAGGAGCTTCGTGATCTTTCCCGGAGAAGGGAAGAAGCTGTTGTCGGGGTCCTCCGCATAAATGCGGCATTCAATCGCATGGCCGCGAATGCTGATGTCTTCTTGTCGAAAAGGCAATTTCTCGCCGCCGGCGATACGCAATTGCAGGTGGACCAGGTCTAGGCCGGTAATGAGTTCCGTGACCGGGTGCTCAACTTGCAGCCGGGTGTTCATCTCCAGGAAGTAGAAATTACGCTTAGAGTCCACCAGGAATTCGACTGTGCCGGCATTGGTGTACCCCGCCGACTTCGCCGCCTGGACCGCCACATGACCCATGCGCTGTCGCAGATCTTCATCCAGAATTGCAGACGGGGCTTCCTCAATCACCTTCTGGTGGCGGCGTTGCACCGAGCACTCGCGCTCGCCCAGATAGACGAGGTTGCCATGCTCATCGCCCAGCACCTGAATCTCAATATGTCGTGGGTTCTCAATGAGCTTTTCCAGATAAAGCTCACCATTGTTGAACGCCCGTTGTGCCTCGCTTTGAGCAGTCTCAAACGCCGGCTGCAATTCGGCCGCGGTGCGCACCACGCGCATGCCTTTGCCGCCACCGCCTGCGGCAGCCTTGAGCATCACCGGGAAGCCTATCTTTGCCGCCGTCTCCACAGCTTCAGACAGCGAAAGTCCCTTTACCGATCCGGGGACAAAAGGCACTCCGGCAGCTTGAACGGCCTGGCGCGCGCGGGTTTTGGATCCCATCGCCTCCATCGCGGAGGGTGGCGGCCCGACGAACTTGATTCCCGCCTCGGCACACGCCCGGGCAAATCCGGCATTCTCAGAAAGAAAGCCATATCCCGGATGAATGGCGTCAGCGCCGCAGCGCTTGGCAGCGGTAATGATCTTGTCCATGTTCAGGTAGGATTCTGAAGCAGCCGCCTGACCAATTGGATAGGCCTCATCCGCTTTGCTCACGTGCAGTGCGGTCCGGTCCACGTCCGAGAACACCGCCACAGAGGCCACGCCCAGCTCCCGGCACGCCCGGATAAGCCGTACCGCAATTTCCCCACGATTGGCAATCAGAACTTTTTTGAACATGGAAGCAGTTGGCCGGTCCATCGGGTCGCCGGAAAATCGGGGTGCCCTTTCTGGTGATTCTGACTCGCTGAGTCCTCGGCGTTCCCTCTGCGACCTCGGTGGTGAGGTTTCGATTTTGTTTTTTCAGTGATCAAATTCCTGGTTTTCGAACGGGGTTGCCCTGTTGGCTCGATTCTAATTGATTCGGTGCAAAAAGCTGCCCCTCCCGCGGGAGGGGCCGTGCACGGAAAAACCTTTCTACTTCTTCTGGTCGAGAACAATGCCGCCGTTGTTCTTCTTGGAAGCCTCTTCAAACTTTTTCTTGCGCGCAGCCATGGCTTTATTTGAGTACTCCTCGCTGGATTTACGGTATTGCGCCGCGGCCTCAGGATCGTTACAAGCCAGGTCCGCCTTGCGCAAGTACAACAAGTTTACGTAAGTCATGGCGTCATCGTAGTCCTGGCGTTTGTCCATGGCTTTCTTGAGCATATCCAGGCCTTCATCAATCCGCGCCTCATTGTTCGCCTTGATCTCTTCACAAAGCTTGAGGTCCTGCTTGGTCTTCATCGGAGCTTCCACGCCGCCGAGGCCGGCCTTGGCTTTGCGGTCGGCTGTATCTTTATAGGCCGCTGTCCAGTCGATCACTCCCACGGAATAGTAAGCTTCGGGATCGTTTGGATCAGCATCAATGGCTTTCTTGTAGTACTGCGCACTATCATCGAACTTCTTCATATTCATGTACAGGCTGGCAATGCCCTTCAGGCTGGTAACCTTCTCTTGCAGGCTGGGATTATCGGACAACACAGCATTGTACATTTCTATGGCCTGCTGGGCGTTCGCATTGTTCTCAGGAGTATCAATGCCCGGAACATACTGCTGCATGTAGACGGTGGCCAGATACAGCTTGGCAGTCCTCAGGTCCTTGTCCAGGCTCACCGCGTTCTTGAAATTTTCAATGGCCTGTTCGGGTTTGTTGGCTTTGTAGGCCTGCACACCCTTCGTGAGCTGGTCGCGTGCTTTCAGCTTGTTGCACCCAGCGGCGCTCAAGAGCGCGGCTGCGACGGCCAATACCGTCGCAAGTCGTGCGCATCTGTTCATGGCTTTGTTGCTCCTTGCCGGAGTTCGAGAATTTTAAAAAACTTGGAAATATACGAAAGCTGACAGCCGACTACGGGGCTTGCGTCTTATTGGGCGCATGCCCCGCAGCTTTGAGGAGTTCAATCTTAACTGCCCTGACTTACTGGCCTGCTTCAATCTTGGCGGTAATCAGACCGATCTTATCGATTGATTGCGTACCCTTTGCTATATCAATCACTTGGGCGACTTCCTGGAACTGCACATCATCGTCGCCTTTCACGAACATCACGCGTTCCGCTCGTGTCTTGAAAATATCTGTGAGCCGTGTTCCCAGGTCGTTCCAGGTAACATCATCCTGGTTAATTCTGAGCTTGGATTTTGCTCCATTGGGTTGTTGCAGCACCTGGACCACAATCGTTCGGTTGTCCGGCGGTGGCTGCTTCTGGTTCGGGGGCGGCGGCTGCGGAACCAGCGCTTCCAGCCCTTTTGGCGTCAGCGGTGTGATGACCATGAAAATGATCAGCAGCACCAGCAGTACGTCAATGAGCGGGGTCACGTTGATATCGGCAGTTTGCCCTCCCGAAGTTCCAGCCATCATTGCCATAGAATCTTTACCTCGTATCTATAAAACTCATGCTTTACGTTTCAATTGCAAAATTACCAACTTACCCAATTACCAGATTCTCATCCCAGTTCTGCCTACATCGTGACGCGAGGAGAATTTCCAGTAGCGGCGGATATAACCACCTAGCTTCCGCCTGGGCCCTTGCCGGTGCGTTGGTCGGTGAGTAATCCCAGTTGGTCCACACCCGCCGAGCGCACGTCATCCACCACGTCAACCACGTTTTTATACTTCGCCCGGGCATCGGCCTTGACAAAGACTATCTTGTCAACCCGGTTGGTCACGCGGTCTCTCACTTTTTGCGTCAAGTCGCCCGGATTCTGAACTTGCTGCGTATCAAAATAGACTTTGCCGTCGCTCGTCACAGCCACAATCAACGCATCTTCCTGGTCTGCTTTCGGCATGGGCAAGGGATTCTGGGCTTTGGCCAACTCCACTGATACGCTCTTCTGCAACATCGGCGTAATGACCATGAAGATGATCAGCAGCACTAGCATCACGTCCACCATGGGTGTCACGTTGATGTTGGAGTTGACCTTGGCGCCTTCGTTCCGAACGTTAATTGACATATTCTGCTCCTGCGCTTACCGTCGGGTGAGCGTGTTCGTCCGTTTCAGGAAGTAATCCACCAATTCACTGGAGGAGTTGTCCATTTCCACATCGAACGCCTCTACCTTGCCAGTGAAGTAGTTGAACATCATCACGGCTGGGATAGCTACAAACAATCCCAGCGCGGTGGTGACCAGCGCTTCTGAAATACCTCCGGCAACCACGCCAATTCCCGTCGCGCCCTTGTTTTCAGACATCTTTCTGAACGCGTTCAGAATGCCGATTACGGTTCCCAGTAGTCCCACGAAAGGTGCAGTGGACCCAATCGTTGCCAGGCCACCCAGGCCGCGCTTGAGTTCGGCGTGAACGATGGCCTCGGCACGCTCCAGGGCGCGCTTGCTGGCTTCGATCTGTTCACCCGGTATCTCGGATGATTCGCCGTGTGCTTTGAACTCCTGCAGGCCGGCTGTAACTACCTTGGCCAGATGGCTCTTTTTGTTGCGCTCGGCAACGCGAATGGCTTCATCCAGCTTGCCTTCGCGCAATGCGCCCGCCACTGCGGGAGCAAACTGGCGCGACTGTTTGCGCGCAGCGTTGAATGCGATCCAGCGGTCGATCATCACGCCGATCGACCAGGCTGACATGATGAAGAGAATGATCACGATCGAGCGCGCAAGCCAGGCCATCTGCCGCCACAGCGAAATCGGATCCCAGCCTACGGCGCCGCTGTTGTCATCTTGAAAGAGCCAAAAAGCGATCAGATGCGCCTTGGCCAAAAGGAGAGTTGCTAGGTTTGCTACTAACATGAGTTAAGTTTTCCTCCTCAAGGAACTTTTTCGAACTCTAGTCTTACAAAAAGCGCCGCCCCACTAGCAGCTTTGAATCTCGGCACGAAAAATCTCAAAGTACTCGGAGCGTGCTGCAAGATTTACCTGGATTGGGATTTGAGGGACAGCCGGTGCTGCCAGAGCCGCCCCCAAGCAAAAACGTCAGGTCACATGTGGAACTTCACCGTGATAGTGGTTTCAACCTCCACTGGCTCGCCGCTCAACATATAGGGCCTGTACCTCCACTGCCTCACGGCGTCCATGGCCGCCTGAATGAGGATTGGATGCCCGCTGATCGCTCTAAGGTTTTCGATGGTTCCTTGCTTACTGATCAGGGCTTGGAGTACCACATCGCCCTGCACGTGGGCAATCTTGGCCATCTGCGGGTACGGCGGCTCTACCTTGTTAATAAGGTTGCCCTCCGCCACGCCTGAAGAGACGCGCAGCTTTTGCGGTGCCGCAACCTTCGGCGGCGGCGCGGTCGACTGAATAAGGCCACCCAGCACTCCGCCGGCGCTACCGCCCGGAACTCCGCCTACCACGCCGCCTACAACACCAGTGCTCGGCGGTGGGGCTTCGTCTTCCTTGATCATCTCCACTTTCTTGGGAATCTTGCTTGGGGTCCGCAGCTCGCCATTCACAATCTCGCTCACTCGCTGGACCTTAATCGTGGGCGCAGGAGGCGGCGGCGGGGGCGGGGGGGGTGGCGGGGCTACAATTGCCGCCATCAGCATACGCGTCGGCAAGCCTTCGGTAAAGATCAATGGAATCAGGACCAGAATGCCAATCAGGCACGCCTGCACCAGAAATGAAAGCGGTGTAGTCCATCTTTGATTGGTTTTGATCCGACCGGCAGATTCTACTAAGCTGTCTTCGAACATCCCTGCTCTCCAATCTTAGGGAAACTCTTCACTTATATTGGACACCGGGACTGCATATTTTGCTCCCAATTGCCGGCCTTGGATTGGGCTTTTCTAAGCTTTCATCCGAACCTTGCCCTTACTGGCTGGGGCTGTGACCGGAACCGCACTACTTCTGGAGCGGCCGATGCGCCAATCCTGATAGGCCACCAGCATGGGAGCTGCCACTGCAATCGACGAGTACGTTCCTATTAAGATGCCAATTACGAGGGCCAAAGAAAACCCGTGAAGTACTTCTCCACCAAACAGATACAGCGAAAGAACCGTTAAGAAGGTCAACCCGGAAGTCAAAATCGTCCGGCTCAGCGTCTGGTTGATGCTTCGGTTCACAATCTCAGACAAGCTCTCCCGTCGCATCAGCCTGACATTTTCGCGAATGCGGTCGAACACCACGATGGTGTCGTTCATGGAGTAGCCGACCAGCGTTAGAATCGCGGCGATAACAGTAAGCGTTATATCCGTATTCGTCAAGGAGAATGCGCCGACGGTGATCAACGTATCGTGGAAGCAAGCCACTACCGCGGCCACTCCGTAAATCATCTCAAACCGGAACCACAGGTAGACCAGCATTCCCGCCATGGAGTACAGGGTCGCCAGCAGCGCCTGTTTCCGCAGCTCCGCGCCCACCTGGGGGCCCACGATCTCCGTGCCGAAAACGTGAAAACTGCCGATAAAAAAATCCTGCTTGAGCGCGTCCACGGCCCCCGCTGGAATGCCGGCTTGTTTAAGCTCGTCGAAATTCCTGATGAGCCCGCTGTGCTGCTTGTCGCGGTAATCCAGAGTCTGCCTGGCAATGCGGTCATAGTCTTGGGGGTTGGCATGCAGGGGATCGCGCGCTGCTAAGGCCGATCGGACGGCGTCAAAACCCGCATAGTTCAGGTCTTTCGTAAAATCCGGCGGGTTTCCCGCGCCGCTTTCAAGCGCGTGGATGATCTGGTCTTGGGGCTGGCTTACGTCCGCTCCCGCAGCCTCACTCTGGGCCACGTCAATCAGCTCTTCATTGTCGCTGCCGCTGCCCAGCCGCTGGATTCTTGCATTGTGAATCCCGGCCTTATCCAGCATGGCGCGGATGTGGTCCTCATTCGGTGCATCGGCAAACCGGACGTAGACCAGCGTTCCGCCCCTGAACTCGACGCCCAGCGGGACTCCATGCCAGAACAGCATCGAAAGTATTCCGGCAACGCTGAAAATAAGCGAAAAAGCCAGGAAATACCACTTCCTACCCAGGAAATCTATGTTTGTATCGCGAAAAAATTCCACTGTTTTGAATTCCCTTTAACTAAATCGACCGACAACGCGCCGTTGATCCCTCTTCACTATCGCGAGATTTGGCCTTTGATCTTCAAATTACCCAATTACCAACTTACTCAATTACCAAATCCCGTGGCAGTACTCGGGTTTCCGGTCACCGGATTCCACTAGATGCTTAAAGCCTCTCCCCGCTGTTTGCGGCTGAGAATGGCGTCGAAAATAACTCGAGAAACAAAGACTGCGGTAAATAGATTGGCCAGCAGACCGAAGGTCAAAGTCACTGCAAACCCCTTCACCGGCCCAGTGCCAAAGATAAACAGGATAAACGCGGAAACGATGGTAGTCACGTGGGTATCAATAATCGTGACCCAGGCTCGTGCAAAACCCTGGTCTACAGCCGCCGATGGAGCTTTGCCATGCCGTAGCTCCTCCCGAATGCGTTCAAAGATAAGAACATTGGAGTCCACGCCCATACCAACCGTGAGAATCACTCCGGCAATGCCTGGCAAAGTCAGGGTAGCGCCGCTGAATCCCATGAAACCCAACAGGATCACCAAATTTAGAAACAAGGCAAGGTCTGCGTTGATGCCCGCGCCATGATAGTAAACGAGCATAAAGATCATCACCGCTACCATGCCCACAATGGCTGCCTCCACGCCCTTCCTGATCGAGTCAGCGCCCAGCGACGGACCAACCGTGCTTTCCTGGATGTAATGAATGCTCGCTGGCAGGGCGCCGGACCGTAAGAGCATGGCCAGGTCGTTTGCTGATTGTTCAGTGAATCCACCTTCGATCAGCCCCTGATCGTGGATTTCGCTCTCAATGCCTGGAGCCTCAATCACGCGATCATCCAGTACGATGGCGAGATTGCTCGGGCTGGAGCCGTTCTTTTGGTGGATGGCCGTGAACCGCCCAAATTTCTCTCCTGCTGAGGTAGTCAGGTAGAAATTTACGATCGGCGCGCCACTATCTGATTTGTGGCCGGCCTCAGCACCCTTGATGTCAGTTCCACTCACCACCGGCACCCTGGAAACAATGAAGACCGCATCACCCCGGTCATTGACCGACTTCTGTCCATGCAGCAGAATCGTGTTGGGTGGAAGGATGTTGCTGTGCGCGTTCCGTGCTTCATCCTCGCTGGCATAGGCCCTGCCCTGATCAAGGGCCTCGCGCAATTCCAGCCGCGCCGTAGATTGGATGATATCTTTTACCCGTGTCGGGTCATCTACACCCGGCAATTGCACCAGAATCTGGTAGTTTCCCACCCCGTGCTCTTCAATCACCGGCTCACTCACGCCCAGAGTGTCCACACGCCGCCGGATTGCCTCGATAGATTGCTCCACCGTGCGGTTCTTCACGTCGTTCGCTGCGCTGGGCTTCATGGCAACGATGTAAGTCTTATCGGGCCCAACCGTGACGTCGTACGTTTGCAGTTGGTCGGTCACGATTTTTCTAAGTTGCGAACTGCCGTCCGGTGAAAGGCCTTTGATCACCACCTGGTCGGGGTGATTCACTGGATCGGGCGGAGTAATCTCGGTGAAGGGAACATTGGCTTTTTGCAGCTCTTCTTTCAGCGTCTCAGCCGCCCGCTCGCTCTCCGCGTTGACCGCATCGTTCACCTGCACCTGAAGAATCAGGTGGATGCCCCCTTTGAGATCGAGCCCCAGATTGATTCGCTCCAGCAGGCTTTGCTTCAGGCCGTCCAGCTTCAGGCTCTTGGGAATGCCAAAGATCCCGTAAACAAAGATCATTAGGACGGCGACGATAAGGAGGGCTTTGAGGAGTAAATTCTTCTGCATGGTTAATTCTTCAGTTCAGCTTCTTTTCAGATTTTTCTTACTTCTTGGCCGCATCTTCTTCTCGGGCCACTGAGACCACTGATGATTTGGCCACTTCCAGGCGCAGATTATCAGGGGGCACGCGCAGATGAAGCGCGTCATCCTTCACAGCAATGATCGTTCCTCGGATGCCGCCGCCGGTCATGACTTTATCGCCTGTTTTCAGCTCATTGACCATCGCCTGCCAGCGTTTTTGCTTTCGCTGCTGCGGGAGGATCAAAAGAAAATAAAAGATGGCAAAGATAAAAACCAGTGGAAGCCATAACAGCATTCCACCGCCCCCCGGCTGGCCTGCGCCGCCCCCTTGCCAAAGAAACCAACTAAGCTCGCTCAGTATCATTTGAGTTTTCTAACCGCCAAACACACGCGCATCTCCCCACGGGGAGCGTGCAAATTTGATTGTCACCGCTGATCCCCCAGCATTGATTGGCTTCCTGATGCTGAAGCAATTTGGAGGTCACTGCCACCTGAATATCAGGGACGCTCAGGTCGTATATTTGACGAGACGCTGCCTGAGAGAATTCCTGAGCCGACCCCAAGCTGTATAGCATGACGTACAGTCCGCATGGTGTCAAGGTAGAAGGCCAAATTATGCACCGTGTTCAGTGCTCCCGCCAGCGGCTCTCCAGTCACAAATAAGTGCCGCAAATAGGCGCGCGTATACCGTGAGCACACCTTGCAGCCGCACCGGGCATCGACCGGATTCTGGTCCTGGGCGAAGCGGGTGTTCTTGATATTCAACCGCCCTTCTGAGGTAAATAGCAGCCCGTGGCGCGCGGCGCGGGTCGGCAAGACACAATCCATCATGTCCACCCCCATATTGGCGTATTGCACGATCTCTTCCGGATAACCCACCCCCATCACGTAACGCGGCTTGTCTTTCGGCAACACTTCCAGCGTTTCCCCAATCATGTCCCGCGTCTTCTCCCGCGATTCGCCCACGCTCAGGCCGCCTATGGCATAGCCCGCGAATTCCATCTCCACCGTGCGTTCCGCCGATTCGCGCCGCAAATCGCCATACATGCCGCCTTGGACAATGCCGACCAGCATCTGCTCTCCGCTCGCGCTCCAGGGGACCTCGGCTTTGTGGGCTTCAAAGTAATCTTTGCTGCGCCTTGCCCAGCGCAACGTCAGCTCCATGGATTGCCGCGTGCGGCTGGCGTCGGCCGGATGCTCCGTGCACTCGTCAAAAGCCATAATCACGTCCGCACCAAGAGCAATTTGGATTTCAATCGAACGCTCTGGAGTGAAAAGATGTGAAGACCCATCCAGGTGCGAGCGAAACACCACTCCTTCTTCAGTGATCTTGCGCAGCCCGCTCAGGCTGAAGACCTGAAAGCCGCCTGAGTCGGTGAGCAGCGCCCGCTCCCAACTCATGAATCTGTGCAGTCCGCCCAGGCTGCGCACCAGCTCATGCCCCGGACGCAAATAGAGGTGGTATGTGTTGCCCAGAATAATCTGTGCGCCCAACTCCTCGAGCACGTCATGGGGCACACCCTTCACCGCGCCCACCGTGCCCACCGGCATGAATACCGGCGTCTCCACCGCACCATGTGCTGTGATGAGTCGTCCGGCGCGCGCCGCGCCCGAGTACGCTTCGAGAGAAAAGGTCACGCTCACCGCAAACTGCCCTGCTCTCTTAATTCCTCCAAAAATTCGGCGGCCAGCTTGGGTTCGCCGCGAATGTTGCTGCCGCGCAAGGAACAATAGTGCAGGAACAATTCGCAAACCGGGTGCATCGAACCGAATGTCGTGTGCAGGGCTGTAATCTCCGGCGCCAATGACCGCAGCCGTTCGGCTTCCGGCCAGTCTGCATAAGCTGAGGCTATCGGGCTGTTAGCGAACAGCCCCCAGCGTCCGGCGGCGCACTGCTCCAGACATGGCTGCAAGAGTCGGCTCCATTCGGCCTCCAACTCCGCCAGTCTCTGCGATTCGATTCCTTCATGTTTACTCATACCTGGTGGCCGTGCTGCGCGACAAAGTCAACTCCTGTCATTGAGTGTGGCCCGAACCTGCCACCGCCTGTTTTTGGTTCTAGATCTGTGAAAATCAGTCTAATCAGTGCCGTCAGTGGTAAGGTTTTTGGCGAATTGTCAATTGCTAACTGCTAGTTGCTTGTCTTCACAAACGTCCGCGTGACCGTCCCGCGTCCAATTTCTTTTTCGCCATTGTGCGCAGTTACGCGAAAAAGATAAAAGCGCCCATCCTGGGATTCCAGCACCGCCTCTGCTTTCACCGTAGCTCCAATTCCCGTGGCCGCGCGGTGTTCGATATTGATGGCCGTGCCAACACTGATCTCTCCCGGATCAGCAAACGGCGCCATGGCCAGGAAGGCGGCTTGCTCCATCAGGCCGATCATGTTGGGAGTTGAGAAAATGGGAGGCAGCGCCGGGTTGTGGTGGTTCAGCGTGTGCTGGTGCTGGACCTTCTCTTCAATCGCGCCGCGGACACCAAGCGGAACCTGTTTTGCCATGGAAAGAATGTACCAAACCGACAGGTCAAAGACGAAGGTCTCGGCAGAATGCAGAAGCGGCTTCGCACGAACCTGTTTTACAATCTCTTTGGAGTTAGATTTGATGCCGGTTGACCATCATTTACGTTTGGCAGCCGATATTTCGCGGGACCCGCGTGACTTTCAAACCCTCTTGGACCACGTTGAGGACGGAGGCGGAAAAGAAGGACTTGAGGAGTTTCTTCGAGGGTTTCCCACCGTTACTCGTGAACAGGCTTTAGTCGCTCTCGTCGAGAACAATAAACTTGATTTGCTTAAATGAAGTTGCTCCTCCCGCAATCGTGAATCGGGCGCGCTTCGTTTTTACACGAATCCCAATCATCTGATGACCGGCGCTGTATAATCAAAAATTGCCCTAAGCGCTTTGGGACCATCAGTGAAGCCCTCGAGAAATCAGCCTAAAATCCGCTCCACTACCGTCGTCTGCGTGCGTCGCGATGGCAACGTTGTCATGGCTGCCGACGGCCAGGTAACGCTGGGCGAGGGCGTAATCAAACATACTGCAAAGAAGATTCGCCGTCTCTACAACGATAAGATTCTGGCAGGCTTTGCCGGTTCCACCGCAGACGCTTTTTCTCTGTTTGCCCGTTTTGAAGCCAAGCTGGAGCAGTATCACGGCAACTTGGGCCGGGCAGCTGTAGAGCTGGCCAAAGACTGGCGCACCGATAAGGTTCTGCGCCATCTCGAAGCGCTCCTGCTCGTCAGTGACGTGACGCAGACATTCTTGATCAGTGGCGCCGGCGACGTAATTGAACCGGATGGTGGCGTCGCTGCCATTGGCAGCGGAGGCTCTTACGCCATCGCTGCGGCCCGCGCTTTGGCTGAAAATACTGACCTTCCCGCCCGCAGAATCGCCGAAGAAGCCATGAAAATTGCCGGCAAAATCTGTATCTATACCAACGAAACGGTTACCATAGAAGAACTCTCAGAGGCTGAGAAGAAGAGCGCACCGACTCCACCGCGCTAATCGGAGCTGTAACTAAAGATGGCCATTTACCTACCCGGAATAGCGGAAGAAACCGACCTTGTTCTGGACGAGCTTACCCCTCGCGAAATTGTTGCCGAATTAGATAAACACGTCGTCGGCCAGAATGAAGCCAAGCGGGCCGTCGCCATTGCCCTGCGCAACCGCATGCGCCGCCAGAAGCTCTCCCCGGAACTGGCGGAAGAGATCATGCCCAAAAACATCATCATGATTGGCCCGACGGGAGTGGGCAAGACTGAGATCGCTCGCCGCCTGGCCCGTCTGGCCAACTCGCCCTTTTTGAAGGTAGAGGCCTCCAAGTTTACTGAGGTCGGGTACGTCGGCCGTGATGTGGAATCCATCATTCGCGACCTGGTTGAGATCGCCATCGATATGGTTCGCGAGGAAAAGATGGAAGAGGTAGCCGAAAAGGCCGAGCAGAATGCCGAAGAGCGGTTGCTCGAACTATTGTTGCCCGGCTCCCCGCCGCCTGCCGCTTCTCCATCCGGTTCTGCCGGATTGGTTCTCACCTCCGGTGAGGATGGTGATTCTTCTTCTCGCACCCGCGAAAAGCTTCGCCAGCAACTGCGCGAAGGCAAGCTGGATGATCGCACCGTGGAGCTCGACGTCCGCGAGCGCTCCATGCCCGCATTTGAAATCATCTCCAGCCAGGGCGTGGAGGAGATGGACATCAACATCAAGGACATGCTGCCCAACATTTTCGGCCAGCGAACCAAAAAGCGAAAGATGAAGGTCAGCGAAGCCTTTGAGTACCTCATTCAGGAAGAAGAATCGCGATTGATCGACATGGATCAGGTCACGCGAACCGCCGTGGACCGCGTAGAGCAATCCGGCATCGTCTTTCTCGACGAAATTGACAAGATTGCCGGCCGTGAAAGCGGCCATGGCCCGGATGTTTCACGCGAAGGCGTGCAGCGCGATATTCTGCCCATTGTTGAAGGCACCACCGTCAACACTCGCTATGGCATGGTGCGCACCGACCACATTCTGTTTATTGCCGCCGGCGCCTTCCACGTCTCCAAGCCCAGCGATCTGATTCCTGAACTCCAGGGACGCTTCCCCATCCGCGTGGAGTTGAAGTCGCTCACCATGGAAGATTTCATCGCCATCCTCACGGAGCCCAAGTCTTCCCTGGTAAAGCAATACACCGCGCTGCTGGAAACGGAAGGGCTCAAACTGGAGTTTACCCGCGACGCCCTGGACCAGATTGCCCACTTTGCCTTTCGCGTGAACGAATCCACAGAGAATATTGGCGCGCGCCGCCTGCATACCATCATGGAGCGGTTGCTGGACGAGGTTAGTTTCAATGCCCCCGAACTGACAGAGAAAAACGTAAGCATAGACGCCGCCTACGTCCAAAAAATGCTGGCCGACATTGTGAAAGACCAGGACTTGTCGCGGTACATTCTCTAGATGCGCCTCTTCTGCCTAGTCATAGTTTTGGCTGCGCTTACCGGTTGCGGCACCCAGGGCGCTCCCCAGCCGCCATCGCTCAATATTCCTGCACCCGTTACCGACCTCAATGCTGTTCGCAAGGGCGATACTGTCACCCTATCCTGGACTGCTCCGGAAGAAACAACTGACGGGGCGCTGGTTCACCATTCGGGAAAGATGATCGCGCGGCGATCGTCCAGCGATGGCCAACCAGCATCAGTCGTCGGAGAGGTGCCCCTTGAGCCCGTCCACAAATCTCAGCAATCTCGAGCGCAGATCATGAAGAACTCTCTTGCCGATCTTTTGTCGTCCAATTCCGCCGATTTCGCTATCTACACGGTTGAAGCGCTCAACAACTCCGGCAAAAGCGGAGGACAATCCAATCAGGCCGCTGTCCCTCTGGTGCTGATACCGGCAACGCCCAGGGACGTTCAAGTCAAAGTTGTCCCTCAAGGGGTAAGCATCTCCTGGAACCAGAGTTGGCCGCCGGAGAAGCACACAAAACTGAGCGTCCAATATGCGTACCGGATCATGCGTCGCATCGAAGGCTCGAAGCAGCCGTCCGTGATGGTTAAGCAGTTGAACGTCGGCAATGAGGCAGCGTTGGTGATGGACACCGGCATTGAGTGGGAAAAGCAGTATCAATACTGGATAACTCCGGTAACGCTGTGGGAAAAAGACGATCAGCAAAAAGGCGAAGTAGAGGGCGACGATTCCAGCGTGGTCTCGATCACTACCAAGGACGTATTTCCTCCCGCAGTCCCGTCCGGATTGCAGGCCGTATTCTCCCAGGTCGGGCAAAGGTCGTTTATCGACCTCACCTGGACTCCCAACACCGACTCGGACCTGGCGGGCTACAACATATACCGCAGGACAGAAGACACGCAGCCGGCCAGGATCAGCAAAGATCTAGTGAAGGCTCCCTCTTTCCGCGATGAGACGGTACAACAGGGAATGAAATATTTCTACTCGGTATCCGCAGTCGACCTGCGCAACAACGAGAGCGCTAAGTCGCAAGAGGCATCAGAGTCGGTTCCGAGGCAATAGACAGCAACTGTGATTTCTCTAAGGCGAAAAAGGATCTGGAACCATCAAGACCCAAGCGCCGGAGGCGCGAAAATATTTAGCCCAGGCCGTGAGGCCTGGGTAGGATGAAAAACGGGGGCGAGCCCCAGCGGGGCGACACTATCACTACGCTGGAATCAAGAATCAGTCCCACGCTGGCGGGTTCCATGCTTGGCGGTTCTTGAGAATTTCTGTCATGTCGTCGGCAAAGTCCGGGTCTAATACCGGCGCTTCTCCAGTCTCCTCTTCATGCGCTTTGGCCAGAGCAATGCATTCAGATATGGTCCGACGCACAGGTCCGACAGGATGAACCACGGCCACCGGACGGGAGTTGTCCTCAATGATGATTTCTTCTCCTGCACGTAAACGCGCCAGCAAGGCAGCGAAGTTGCTTGCTGCCTCTAACTCTGAGATCTGAATCACGTGCTTAGCCATGAAACGATTATACCGTCTAGGATTTAGAATTCCGGCCTAGCCCCTTATGTAAGAGCCACTTTGCAATGTTGCACCGATTCGCTCCAGGCGCAGTCGACCAAGACATATCCGTACTGCTCCGCATATTTGCGAAAATACAAAAGGGCGACGAAAAGTGCCGTTGAGTCCTAAGAACCTAAACCCCAACCCACGGAGACTCCATGAAATATTGCCGTTTCTCTTCACCCCAGGGCCCGCAATATGGCTTGATCGAAACCATCGCCGGTATCGAGCAAATCACCCATACTCTGCCGCTTGATGCGGTTGGTCTGCCGGGCCTGAAAAAGGCCGGCAGGATGGCTGCCCTGCCGCTGGCGTCAGCCTCCCTGCTGGCGCCCGCCCAGCCGTCCAAAATTGTCTGCGTGGGGCGGAATTATCTGGACCATGCAAAGGAGCTGGGCAACGAGCCGCCTGCGGAACCGCTGATCTTCTTTAAGCCTCCATCTTCCATCATTGCGCAAAACGAAAAGATCGTCCGGCCAAAGATTTCGCAAAATGTCCATTTTGAAGGCGAGCTGACCGTCATCATCAAGCAGCCCTGCCACAAATTAGCTGACGGCCAGGACGTGCGTCCCTTCATTTTCGGTTACACCTGTGCCAACGAGGTTACGGCGCGCGATCTGCAAAAGAAGGATAACCAGTGGACCCGGGCCAAGGGTTTTGACACTTTCTGCCCTCTGGGACCAACGGTCACCGATGAGCTCGATCCCTGGACGGGAGTGCAGCTTGAAACCCGTGTGAATGGCGCGGTAAGACAGTCAGGCAACACCCGTGATTTTATCTTCCCGCTGGACCACGTAATCCGCTTCATCTCGCGTGTCATGACTCTTGTTCCAGGGGATCTGGTTTTGACCGGGACTCCCGCCGGAGTAGGCCCCCTTGTAGCTGGGGACGTGGTTGAAGTCTCCATCCCGGGCATCGGGACGCTAAAGAATCCGGTAGTCGACGAAGTCTGATGCACCTACCCTGACACGAGAGATTTTGGATATCATGGATTCACGCGCCAATCCAGCTTTCTGCGAACTGCTCTGTAAGGCGTCTATTATGAGTGAACAGTCAATGGATCGAGGGTTTGGCGGCCAGGCGTTGAGATGACCCGATATACCGCTGACCCGCTTGTGCGCACCGCAAGGAGGTGGGATAGACGAGTTAGCAGTATGGGCCATGCTCGTGGTAATTAAGAGATAAGGTTTCCTGCCGATTTTCATGAAACGTTGGCCGTTCTATTGTCACTACTGAATGTGGCTGTGCGTCTCCTTGAGTAAGGCAGCTGGAGACGTGAAACTATGAATTCAACACTTCGTCTTGTTCCCGTTATCGCTGTCGCTGCCGTGGGCGTGTCGCTCGCGGTGGCCACTTGGGTGCGCCGCCATCGTAAGACTCCGGAACAGCGTGAGCGGGAGCGTCGTCTGCGCATCAGCGGTTCCGGACGCATCACCGATGGTACCGTCATCGATGTGAGCGAGATGGAATTGAACGGCTCAGGCGAATTGCAATTGCTCATCTATCAGTATGACGTTGCCGGCGTCAGCTATGAAGCCTCCCAGGATGTAACCCACCTGCGCCACATGGTGGATCTCCACACCTGCCGCGTCGGCCTTCCAGCCTCCATCAAGTACGACCCCGCCAATCCCGGCAATTCAATCGTAATCGCGGAAAACTGGACCGGTTTGAGACACTGAGCTCTGGCCCAGGCTGATCGCATAAGCCTTCACCATCCGCAACAATTGTGATCTTTATCACAGTCACACTCACGAATCCGAACTATCCTCCCTCTGGAAGAGAAGCTCTGATTGAGAGAGGAGATAGTCGTGTACAAACACATTTTGATACCAACAGATGGCTCGGAACTTGCTGGAAAAGCTGTTGAGCACGGCCTCACCTTGGCAAAGCAGCTCGGAGCCAAAGTCACAATCGCAACGGTCTGGACGCCATATCACATCTGGACACTTGAAACCAGGATGGTCGAGGATACGCCGGCAGAGTACAAGGCCCACATGCGGGAGCAGGCGGCAAAACTGCTGAGCGGCATTCTGAACTCCGCAAAAGCGGCCGGGATTCCATGCGACACGCTCCAGGTTGAGCACGAGCATGCATATCAGGCGATCATTGACGCGGCCAAATCCAACGGCTGCGACCTCATCGTGATGGCTTCGCATGGCCGGCGTGGCATTTCAGCAATTATTCTGGGCAGCGTGACTGTGAAGGTGCTCACGCATTCCAGGATTCCAGTCCTGGTCCATCGCTGAGCGGATGCTTACCACGTCATCGATTACCCCAGGCTGCAAGGATAGATTCGCTTTACCAATGTGTTCTCAAAACGAGCCATCAAGAATAAGGCTTTCAATTGTATCGGACGTCACGGCGTCGAGCGAGAGAGCCTTGATCTCGTTTTCGTTCAAGTCGACTTCTTTTCCGAGAGCGGCAAACTTGTCAGCAAGGCTTGGGATACTTAGAGCCCATAGTTGAAGAGGCTCCACTGCCAGCGCTCGATACTTTCCCGGCGGGACCTGCGAGATTGAGAAGTGTCCAGAGCTGTCCGCAACATCAGCGTAGACGCGGGAAGTGCTTCGGTGGGGAGAGGGTACAAGCAATATCTGCAGAGGTTGCGCCTCTCCTCCGTCATGTGAACCGGAGTCAATCGATCCTACCACGCCCGCTCCCCCTTGCTTGAGCACGATGGTTAAGGTCACGGGCAAGCCATTGGTGAGGTCAAGTTCTCCGTCGGCCAGTTCCATGTCGCCCGCAGTCAAGAACTTGACGTAGAGTCCCGTAGTTGGTGTAACCACGACAAAATATCTTCCCGGCCTTACCGGGTCGATAAGAAACCTGCCCGCGGAATCGATCTTGGCAGGGGACGTCAGGCCCTGTAACGTATCCAAACCGATCAACTCAACTGTAGCGCCCGGCCCCTGAGTTTTGGAGTTGTCGCGTTCTCCGTCGATGCGAATTTCGCCGTGTAATTTGCTGCTCCCGACTACCGGAACGGTAACCGACACGTCCGAAGACGATACCTCTACCTGTGTAGTCCCAACGCCGGAAAAGGAGAAAACCGTCAAGGTGTACTTGCCTGGAGAAACTTCAGGGACGTCGAACGAGCCATCTGCGGACAGATCGGCGTCCGCGTACCCGAGCGGATTTGATTCTTCACCTGATAAAGCCAGCTTCACCTTACCGCCTGATTGAAGGTCGCCTCCGACCGTTCTGCCCTTAACATGGAAGGTTCTTGCCTGTATAACGCGAATATCTGCACCCTGAACTGCTTCGCCTTCGGCTAACGCTAATCCGATCGAGGTGTCGACGCTGGAGGCATTCGGATAGTAGGTACGAACGTTTCTTAACATGGAATGTACAGGAGACGGCAAGGAGGGCCCCCGGTTGCGGGCTTCGGCCTCGCGGTGGCGTGGTGCGGCGTAGACGAAGTACTTGGCCGGTTCCAGCAGGGGTATTCGATAGCGGCCCCGCTCATCTGTGGTCTCTGACATAGGCACGAGAACACGGCGCCCGTTAAGCCAAGCCTGCCTTATGGCGACGACATTCACATCCTGAATCGGATCTCCCTCGGCGTCCGTTACCGTCCCCTCAATGCTTCCCGGCAGGCGCAAGGCCAGGTGCAGATCCTCGCCCACGCCTCCTTGGGGCGGGACGACAATCGAGCCGGACTGAAGGTAGTTCTTGGCTCCGTAGTGAAAGGCCAGGAAGCCCGGCTTCTTTGCGGTTAGAAAATACGAACCTGGCGCCACCGCACGGAAGCAAAACGAGCCATCCTCCAGCGACCTTGCCGCATAGATTCCTTGACCACCCTGAACGTCAGATGGGCTGCCGGGACCAGCTGAATATTTTTTGAATGCGATGAGTTCAAGGCTGGCTCCGTTCAATGGCGTTCCCGTAGTCTGCCTTACTACACGCCCGTGAATCGCGCACGCCCCTTCTTTATGCTGCGCGGACGAGCCGGCATCGAACGATGTCTGCCCGAATGCCGGCAAGGCGACGCAGCTCGCTACCAATATGGCCCAATACGCACTTCTTAGAACCAGATTTGTCATGGACAAGCACATCGGCTTCCTCGGATCTCACTCTCTATCTTGCAAAACTGCGGAGGTTGTTCCATGCGAGCGGAGGGCTCCCACGATGGCTTCCTTCGAGAGCAACGGCAGTTCGATCTCTTCACTTTGTCCGCCTCCTCGCACCGAAACGTCCTTGCCCAGGTTCGAGGCGACTTCTTGTAGGAGCTTGGCATTCTGAAGGAACTGGCCGCTGGCCGACAAAAGTGCGAAAACCTGATAGTCGCCGGGTGCGAGATTCGCGAATACGAAATGGCCGGTTCCATCCGCCGCGCCAAATCGAATATCCGCCCCGTCGGTTCTTCCTCGACGCGGCACTAGCACCACACGAGCTCGGTTGGGAGCAGGTTTAGCGCCTGCCTGCGTCATTGCCTTGATATCTCCAGACAGGGTCAAGCCCCCAACGGCAATCTCTATTTTGATTTCAGGGGAACGTCCCATCGTCAGGTCGACCTCTCCCGTAAAGGACTCTCTGTTCCCAATTCTAAGTTGCTTTAGATACGTGCCACTGGCCACGGAGACCTTCACAAAATACCTCCCCGGAAAGACTCCGGTCGCTGAAAACGTTCCGTCTGAATGAACCGTCGCCACGTAACTAGAGCCGATCACGGC
This sequence comes from Candidatus Angelobacter sp., assembly GCA_035294925.1. Taxonomy (GTDB): domain Bacteria; phylum Acidobacteriota; class Terriglobia; order Terriglobales; family Acidobacteriaceae; genus Angelobacter. The sequence continues at coordinate 116,738 of DATGJZ010000090.1, forward strand.
GTCAGCAGCCGTCAGGTCAACTCGTGGCGCTGCAACGCCACCCACTTTTGCTCCCTGGACCACCCATGTGCCCGAAACTGTGGCATTTGGAATGAATTCAACGTCGGCTGTTACATCAGAGGAACTTACGTCGACCACCCTATGGCCACCGCCCCGTGTTGAGCGGACCGTAAGCAGATATCTTCCCGGCGCTATTTCGGGGAAGTCATACGTGCCCTCCGCCGACAGGTTAGGATGATATAGCATCGCCAGCTGGTCCTCGTCCGCGTAATGTAGATCAACCGTGCTGCCGCCCCACAAGTCCGGCGGTCCCAGTACCCTGCCGGCGACGTGTGACATCTTCGCTGATTGAACATGTACCAACACCCCGGACGCCTCCTCGCCAACTCCTAATGGAACTGGCGTAGACGCCGCTAACGTGAGCGATGTTGGATAGTAGGTGCGAACCAGCGAAACGGCCGACTCCGTGACCCCGGACGGAAGCGGCTGAGCGTAGACATAGTAGGTTCCAGGAACCAGGTTCCCAATACGGAATTCCCCGAGTTCGCTCGACTGGGTCCCCTGTACCGGCATCAATACGACACGGCCCTGAACCTCTGAGCGCTTGACCGCCACCATGTTAACGTTCATTAACGGCTCGCCGGCGCTGTCTACCACTGTGCCGCTGATTCCACTGAGCGGGGCGATACCCACCAGCAATGGAGGCAGCGTTTCTTGCTGCGAAGATATTTCTAGAATGGGCCCGTCTTCAATGTAGCTGGAGTTAAGATAGCCAGCCTTGCTGGCGAACAACCTATATTGTCCGGGTTCTGGAGCAGCGAAGCAAAACGCACCGTCATGCTTTGTGTCAGTGGAGTATTTGGAACTTGCTATCGTGCTGGAGCCAATGTTACCGACCATACCGTCCCACGGTGATAACAAGCCATCAGGCGGGGAACTCGCATCGAGCAATTTGACGCTAACGTTCCCGACGCCATTTCCTGTTGTTCGATTTACCACCCGGCCTGAGATTGCGCAGCTGTCAGTTGCCGGCGTCTCTGCGGCGAAGGATTTCGACGTCGAATGGAGGTGTAAAACGAGAAATAGGGTCGCTCCCACGACGGCTGTGCGGCTGATTGGCATGGTTAACGATTCTCCATCCACGGATTGGTGCTACAAACGCCCCGTTCGACCCACGCGGGCAGATCAAGTTGGGTGGGGAGGCGGATCCCGAAACGTCCCCTTCCCACCACAAGTTGACCTGCTCAGGTTCTTGTTCAACCGATTCGGAAACGCGACTGTTGTAAGAAAAAGGTGAAGGTGGCTGTCTGGCAGCAAAGCCTAGCGACAGGAGTACGGAGTTGCATACACATACGTGCCTTCCACGGAGGGTGGACCATAGGGCATCGTAATTCGTCCTGATATTGTGTTTGGATAAATATTGTTGGTGCAGGTGCCGAAACTGGTGCTGTTGTCGCCCTGGCCGCCTAGATAGGCGACAGTGGTATTCAACGGAACAACCCCCACCCAAAGCCCCGCGGTCGGAAAAGAGGAGTTCGTGAGGCTTTGTGTGCCGTTCGACAGCACTCCGTTTATGTACATGAACACAGGGTCTCTCCCGAGACCGTTGCTCTGAGGTTGTAAACCCGAATCGGCATACCAGAACGTCGCGAGATTGTTATCAAAAGCGGCGAAGAGGGTGCACCCAAGAGACGAGTTGTTGGCACATGGCACGGTCGCTTGTTCCGCGGGCGACTTAACCTGGGCGTTGGCGATTGAGGCAAGACTCGACAGGAGCAAAATTGCGGCTCCCGTGAGGGTGAAAACCGATTTGGTGAATTTCATCTTATTTGTTTTCCTTTCGTGTTCTTTACTGGTCATGCTGTCGCCAGGCTGGCTGCATTGCTGGTGTTAAACCGGAGCCTGCGCAGTGAGTATACTGCCGGGGTCCACTGTTGTGGCTAAAAAAGTTACTTAAGTAAAATAGCGTATCCCAAAATGGGAATGTTTAGTTGTAACTCTGATGTCTGGGCCGGATTAGTGAAACTAAATTAATAGATTGTTAATAAGTTAATGATGTCTAATGATCAGAGCATCTAAGGAAAAAATAGTAGAGAGTTCCATATTGGCATAGGGCCAAGCTCTAAAGACGCGCGACGGATCGCGCCAGAAGACAACCCGTTCAAAGAGTTCGAGGAGCGGCGCGTTCTGTGCGGGTTCGCGTCGATGGGGAGTGCCCGGTCGCTGTGCGGTGGGTTTGTCGCTCAGAGACCAACCCTGAGAGGCGCGCTGATGATCCGGGGGGTATCTCGCGAGGTTGAACCCAATGTCAGCTACTTCGGCGAATGGCTAACACCTTTGGTGGGGAAGAGGAGGGGGAAAATCGGTCGACGAGGGTCCGGGGGTGCGAGCCGGATTCGTCGCATACACGAGGATCAACCGCCACGATTTCGGAGTCAGTTGGAATGATGCGTTGAGAAAGGCGGGGTCGTGGTCGGCAAGACGATCGACATCAGAATCGATGCCAAGACGATATTAGACGGACCGGACGAAGGTGCGCGCGCGGCAAAGCTGATTTAGATGATGGTGCGTCAGCCGCCAGGCAACGAGCGCCCGAGCCCGCGTCAGGGCTTTTGATACTTCCCGCGGCGGGCGAAAAGCCACGGCCCGATGTACCGGTTCGCGATTCATCAAAACTTGGCGGCAAAATTAAATTAACCCCTCACCTGCTTTGTAATAGCTGCCAACTTGCGGATGCAACGCTCATCGAAGATGTGGACTCCCAGCAAGTGTCGGCAAACTACATCGATATATATCGATGTATAGAACCTCTTTTGGACGGTCAAAATCGTAGTAAGAACTTGGAATATTATTTTTGCTGGCTGTGCGTTAGTGCTTCCACCACGCGGTCAAAATCATCCAGCGAAGCGTACTTCAAAATGATCTTGCCTTTGCCTTTGTGGTCCTGTATCTCCACCTTCACTCCCAGTGCCTGCTCCAGGGTGCGCGCTGCTTCCCGCACGTTGGGATCGATCGGAGGCGGCTCCGGCTGCTGTCTTTCGACAGCTTCTGGATTGATGATCTTGGCCACCAGGTCTTCTGTCTGTCGCACGGAAAGATTCTTGGTCACAACCTCCCGGGCGGCTTTGTGAAGTTGATCGGGGAACCCGGTAAGGGTACAGAGAACCTTTCCGTGGCCAAATGACAGCTCACCGGTTTCCAAAAGCTGCTGCAGATGTTCCGGCAGTTTGAGCAGGCGCATAAAGTTACCAATCGACGGGCGATCCTTGCCTGTGCGGACTGACATCTGCTCCTGGGTCAAGCCAAATTCTCTGCTCAGGCGTTCGAATGCACGCGCCTGCTCCACCGGGTTTAGGTCTTCGCGTTGGAGGTTCTCAATGATCGTGATCTCCATGGCTTGCTCATTGGAAATCTCGCGGACAACCGCTGGAATCGTGGACTTATCGGCCAGCTTGCTGGCCAGCCAGCGACGCTCGCCTGCCACCAGTTGAAAACGTCCCTCAGGCAGCGGCCGCACTACAATCGGCTGGATCACACCGGTGACCTTGATGGATTCGGCCAGCTCTTTGAGTGCCTCCTGGTCCATCCGTCTCCGCGTCTGGTACGGATTAGGCTCGATGAGAACTATGCGGATCTCATGCGTCGAGCTTTCCTGATTCGGAGCCGGCATGGCCATAGCCGCACTGCTTCTTCCGGGAAGCAGTGAGTCCAATCCACGGCCTAACACTTTTCGTTTATCGTTCATCACCTTCAGTTCCTCGCATCAATTGAGATTCAACGCCGGAGAACTTCTCCACCAGCTCCTCTGTTGCGCCCGGCCTCGGCATGTGGTCCATCAGCTCTTTTGCCAGGCGGATATAGCTTTCTGCGCCGCGTGATCGCACGTCATACAACAGCGCTGGCTTGCCGTAACTGGGGGCCTCTGCTAAACGGATGTTTCTTGGAATGGCGGTTTTCAGCAGTTTCTCTCCAAAAAAATTCTTGAGTTCCTGGGTAACCTGCTTCGCTAGGCTGGTGCGCTCGTCATACATGGTCAGCACAACGCCCTCGATTTCCAGGCTAGGATTAAAACTCTGGCGCAGCCGTTCAATCGTGTCCAGGAGTTCGCTAATGCCCTCCATGGCAAAGTACTCCGCCTGCATGGGAATCAAAACCGCATCTGCCGCGACCAACGCATTCAAAGTCAGGAGATCAAGTGCCGGCGGGCAATCTAGGACAATGAACTGGAAACTGTCGCGGATTTTTTGCAACGCATTTCGTAACCGGAATTCCCGGTCTTCCACGCTCACCAGTTCGATGTTGGCGCCAATTAGGTTCTTGTGCGAAGGAATCAGGCTGAGCCCTTCTAGCTCTGTGGGTTTGATGGCCAGTTCAGGCTCGACCTCACCCAGAAGCAGGTGATAGGTGCTGATCCGCTCCGGATCGCGCTGAAAACCGACTCCACTGGTGGAATTGGACTGCGGATCGCAGTCCACGAGAAGACACTTCACCTCGGCCGCGGCAAAAGAGGCGGCGAGGTTAATGGCAGTGGTTGTCTTGCCCACCCCGCCTTTTTGATTTGCGACCGCGATTACCCGTCCCATGGGGAAGTTTCACTGGAAAAGCACTTTGACTGTAGCGGAGCTATCAAGAATCCGCAATACAGCGTTCCCTGTGCAAATGTTGAAAATTGTTCCACGTGGAACAATCGCCCCTAAGTTACTGAAGGAATTGTTCCACGTGGAACAATCTCGTGGCAGCCTTTCCTGCGTTTTGCACAACCAAACGAGTGTAAACTGCCACTTCTGGAGGATTGAGACGAATGCTGAAGAGAATTGGCATCCTGATCTTTGACGATGTGGAAGAACTGGATTTTGTCGGTCCCCTCGAGGTCTTTGGCATGATCTCCTGCGCCAATCAACTTGAGATCATGATCATTGCTGAAACCGTTCACGAAGTGCGCTGCCACTACGGATTGCGAGTGGTGCCTTCACACTCTCTGGATCAGTGTCCTCCGCTCGATCTGCTGATCGTGCCCGGAGGCCCCGGCGCACGCAAGCATGCTCGCGAAAATCCAGCCATCCTTGAGTTTGTTAGGCGGCAGGAGGGCTACCTCGCCTCGGTCTGCACCGGTGCCCTGGTTCTGGCTTCTGCCGGTGTCCTGAAGAATGAGAACGCTACCACCCATCACAATCGACTCGAAATGTTGCGCGAATATCCGGGCGTCAAAGTGGAAAGGGATGTTCGCTTAGTTATTGGAGATCGAGTGGCTACCTCTGCCGGTGTCTCTGCCGGAATCGATCTGTCCCTCTCCCTGCTTTCCCGGTGGTGGGGTGAAGACGTGGCGCAACAGGTAGCCGAGAATATGGAATGGGAAAGCGAAGCATGGAGGATGGCGACCATCTAAGCCTCAAATTGTTCCACGTGGAACAATTCTGAGCGATTTGCCTCTATCCACTTCCTACTATGATTGGTTGGTTCATCAGGCTCCCCATTGGCTCGAAGCAAAAGTCCCACTCCAGCCCATGGACCCGCAGCGAAGTTGGGTTCAGTCAACAAAAATATCGGCCAAATAAAGGCCTTCCTTCCACTATTACTGATTTGACTCCAACGGGGCATCAGCCCTTCAACAATCTCGAGCGACCTTCACCATTTCGCTCGGGGTTACCCGGTGGTTGGTCCATCAGGTCCATTTGCGTCCATTCAGTCCACAATCCACTCCCTTCCTGAAATTGTTCCACGTGGAACAATCCCAGCGGATGACTGTTTACTATTATGGTTCCTACCACCTGAAGAGGCCCACTCAACCCGTTTTCAAACGTAAATGGATCCTACTTGCCACCAATTTTTCGATCCGCAATCGTCTTCTTATCCCACATTCACTGCCTTGGTTCCTACCAGCAGAACGCGCGAATGTCCACCGGGAACATCAATCGGCTCCGACCAGGCAATCGCGCTCCCTAGCTCTCCCGCCTTTTCCACCTGTCCCTTGCCGATCATAAGAGCCAGCCTGCCGCCCGGCCCAACCATCCTCAGAGCCACAGCTAGGCTGACGTCAAACCTCTCCACCGCCCGCATGATCACCAATTCCGCCATGCCTGGATAATCTTCTCCCCGGCGGCTAAACACGGTTACATTGCCAAGGCCCAGCGCCCGGACAACCTCATTCAAAAATGCCGCTTTCTTGTTGTTGGATTCAATTAACGTCACCCTGACCTGCGGCGCTAACATGGCCAGCGGTACCCCTGGAAAACCGGGCCCCGAGCCCAGATCGACCACGGAGCGCAATGCACCCGCGGCCAACAGGCGGGACGCGGCAAAGAACGATTCGCCGAAATGTCGCGTCACCATCTCTTCCGGCCGGCGCACCGCGGTCAGGTTCACGCGCGAATTCCATTGCAGAAGTAGATTGATGTAGATCAATGTTTGTGTGAGTTGTTCTTCGCTCAATGAAATAAATGGGCGCAGCAACGCGGAAATTTGGCTCGTATCCACAAACGTAGTTCAGGGCGTCCTGAGTTTGTTTACGGTGCCCGTACCCACCGGCAGCGCGTCCAGCATCTCACGCACCGTCCTCTTGAAGACCGGGTGCCGGACCTCCGGGGCAATCTCCGCCAGAGGCTCTAGAACAAAGCGGCGCTCATGCATCGCCCGATGCGGAATCGTGAGCGACGGCGTATCCACCACGGCCTCGCCAAACAGCAGGAGATCAATATCGATGGTTCGAGGGCCTTTCTTCTGTGTCCGGCGCCGGCCCATCTTCTGTTCTATGGCCATTGCCCGCGCCAGGAACTGCTTTGGCATCAGCTCCGTCTCCATCGCTACAGCGCAGTTCAGGAACCAGGGTTGCTCCACCACCTCTACCGGCTCGGTTTCATAAAGGGAAGACCGGGCCGTCACCGTGCCCAACGCTCCTAAATGCCCGATCGCCGCCTCCAGATTCGTGGCGCGGTCACCCATGTTCGATCCCAGCGAAAGATAGACAACCTTCTTCACAGTTGCTTTTCAATTACCAATTACCAGATTACCCAACCAACTCCTCATCCCGACCCATCCCGCGTCCCTCAAAACAACAACAGAATCCTCGTAACTGGCAGCATAACGACGAGAGACTTCGCCCTTGATATCCTTAGCATCCAATAGAATGTAAAGACTTTGCCTTTGACCTTCAATTACCAACTTACCAACCTACCCAATTACCAACTCTTCATCCCGATCCATCCTGCCTCCCCAAAAGCAAGAAAAGAATCCTCATAGCTGCCCGCACGACCACCCCGGTTACGTTGGTCACTGGCACTCCGGGACACTTCGATGTATTTTCAGTTGTCTATGGCCCTTGAAGCTCTCGTCCTCAGCCGCGATCCCCAGGTTCTGACCACCCTGAACCGAGTCCTGGATGACGCCAACATCGATATCCAGATCTGCTCCAGCGCAGACGACGCCATACAGATATTAAACCGCCACAAATTTGACACCTTTGTCGTTGATTGCGACGACGTGCCCGACGCACCCGACGTCCTGCAAGCGCTGCGAAAAGGCACCTCTAACAAAAGCTGCATCGCCTTCGCCCTGGTCAATGGCCGCACCAGCGTGCGCCAGGCCTTCGAGATGGGAGCGAATTTTGCTCTGGACAAACCCATCTCCGTCGAGCGCACCATGCGCAGCGTAAAGGCTGCCCAGGGTTTGATCATGCGCGAGCGTCGCCGCTACTACCGCCATCTGGTAGCTGCCACCGGCGCCATCGTCGTCGACGGAATCACCGAACTCCCGGTAAGCATCATCACCATCAGTGAAGGCGGAGTCTCCATTGAATGTACTCGCCAGTTGGATAGAGGAGGGGCCGCCCGCCTCAGAATCCTGCTTCCCGGATCAAAAATACAATTGGATCTTAAGGGAGAGATCATCTGGTCGGATACTGAAGGTCGCGCCGGCATCCGCTTTCAGGTGCTCCCGCTGGAAACCAAGAAGGAACTGGAGTCCTGGCTGGAGCAGCGCGCCCTCGCAGTGGACCGCGGCGCAATGTTTATCAACGCAACCAACACCCGCGCCATCAGCGGCTAGAAGTTACCGGCTCGTACTGGCCGGCAGCGCATCAGTTGATTCCGGAACGCTCGGCTCAGATGCCACGTTCGATCCGCCGGTTTCAGTCGTCTCTTCCCACAGCGATCTATCTTTCAACAGCCGTGAAACCAGCGCCGTGTGCATAGCATGTCCCGCCCGATCGGCAACAATGCGTCCAATCACCTGCTTGCCCAGCAAGGCCAGATCGCCAATCAGGTCCAGCGTCTTGTGCCGGACAAATTCATCCGCAAAGCGTAGCGGGCCGTTCTTCACGCCATCCGCGGTCAGTACGATCACATTCTCTTCCGTGGCGCCCCGGATCAGCCCCAGGTTCTTCATGGCTTTTTCTTCGTGCAGAAATCCAAACGTGCGCGCTCCCGCAAGTTCCTTGCGGTACAGGTCTCGCGAGAGGTCAATTTCAAAGGACTGCTCGCCGATGGGAGGAGCAAAATTGATTTTGTAAGTCACCGAATAGCCATCGGCCGGATAAGCTGCAATGAACTTGTTGCCCTCCCGCACCTCAATCTCGCGCAGGATCTTCAGGTAGGAGCGCCGCTTGCGCTGCTGCTTGAGTCCGGCTTGCAATATCAGGTCGACAAACGGCTTGGCGCTGCCATCCAGGATTGGCAGCTCAAGATTGTCCAGTTCGATAATCGCGTTATCCAGGCCAATGCCGATGCAGGCGGAAAGCAGGTGCTCAGTGGTGGAAATGAGCACACCTTTTTTTTGCAGGCTGGTGGCATAGCTCACCTTGGCTACATTCCGGCCCACAGCCTCGACCTCGAACCCGTCCAGATCAACACGGCGAAAAACAATCCCCGTGCCTGCTGGGGCCGCCAGGATGCGTAGCGTGACCGGAGCTCCGCTGTGTAGTCCGACGCCTCGGCACTCCACCGCCGTGCGGATTGTCTGTTCAGAGGGCAAGTTACAAGTTATTAGAGATAAACAGATTATACCCGCCGTGTAATTTCTCAGTGTTGTATTTTTGCCACATTTCGTGGCTTTGCCTAAAAATTCCGGTTTGCCCAATAAATCAGGGGTCTCCCAAAAAATCACTAGACAGCGCGGCTCTGCCGTGACACGGCTGCTTGGCAATTTTTCTATGTGTTCTTGTTGTATTCGGGAAATCCGGCTATGCGTTGGAGTTCGCAGTCAGGGTTGATGACGTATCCGAAAAACGTCTTACGATCTCCACCAAAAGCATCACGGTATTTAACAACTCCAGAAACGAGAATCATTTTATCTGCCTCATCCCAGCCTGCGCAGATAAGGCTAAAGTCAGGATCGGGTTGCAATCTCCCGTTTACGCCAAGAGGCGCGGGTTCGTTTCTGATGACTTCCATGGAATCAATGTCAGGCGTTGGGGACGGCCTTGTGACTATTTCGATTCGCGCCTTAATCTCGTCAATCCATCCTGGCGTCCTGCCTTGATTCGTACAAACCAGCATGAGATGGACTCCAGTTTGATTTTCACCGCTGCCCTTCGTTATATGCCGAATGTGGCCTGTTCCTTCACCCGCTCCCCAATGCAGATCGGCCATAACCCAAGCACGTTCACTGTTGACAACGGCGTCGGCGCTTTCCTTGGCAGCATTGGCGGCTTTGCGGGTGATAGTGTTCTGCCAGATCAACGCGCTAATACCTATGAATCCAACAAAAACGCCTATGACGGTTGCCCGAAGGTACCAGCGGTAAAGACGGTCAGAGTAAGGGTCATATTCTCCCTGTGTGGTTTTCTCCTGCTGTGCTTGATGATCTGGTGCATATACCGAATGACTCAGGCCAAGATTTTGTTGGGAACTTACGGCTTCGTGCTGTTGGCTTTGTCCTGCTGGATTCTGGCCTTGGCGGCTTTGAGTATTGGGTGGGACAAGTAGCAGAAAGAGAATTAAACAAGCCGTCATAGGACGGCATTTTATCAGACGGTTGCCGATTGCCAGAATACCGGCTCAATGCCTAGTTCGTGCATTTCGTGGATGAGCACTACGAGGTTATGACAGCGAATCTTACAAAGCGTTTCGTTGACCAGCGCAGTATCCGTCTTGCTTCTGAGCGAGTCGCCAAATTTTCGCTTGAGCATGGAAAACGTGCTCTCCACGTTCGAGCGCTTATGGTAATGCTGCAAAAACTCTTCCCGTTTGAACATGAAGCCGCAAAGCATCTGCTCCAACAGGGGTGATGCCTTGCCCGTAGAACGCAATGAACGGGGTAGCGTGCTGGGCCGTGATCGCGGCCATGTTGCCCCTGCCGATGTAATAAGCCGCGTCCGCCGATACCTCAGAAATAGTGAACGACTGAACGACTTAGCCGTCGTGTTGAGCAGCGACTTGAGTTGCGGGCTGTCCCCGGAACGCTCGTTGCTGATTTCAACTGCGGTAATGACGTTGGTCTTTACGCCGCACATGGATGAGGGTCTTTACCCAATGCTGCTGGGAATGCACCTTGTCGTATTTGTGGTCATACCAGCGTGTGAACTGGGATGTGCCGAACCCGAAGAGTCCACGGCGAAGTCAACGTCAACACCGGACAGAGGTAGGCTGCTCTGCCTCACGAGGTCGAGCAGGACAGGCGGCTGACATTGCGGCTATCCCCGCGATGTTTCGTTCGGCCCTGCTGTCGGTAGCCGCCGTTAGCAGGGCGCTTGTTTCATTCCTCTCTCTGCTCAAACGGAATGCGGCGAATTTCATTGAGACGTTCCATGCGTTTACCTACTCTCTCGGCGTACATCGAATCAGTTCCCTTAAGTATTCGCAGCATCCGCTCTCCCAATCGCATGAGTTGATAAGCCTTTTCACCACTTTTGTTCACAACCTCTTTAACGCGATCATCTTCCAGCCGCTTAAGTGTTGTGTGGATGGATTGGAGCAGATTTTGCTGTTCACTCGCTTCACTGCCGTAGTCTCTGATGAAGTCTCGTATCTGAGTCGGGGTTAGCGGATGATCGAACGTGGAAAGCGCCAACACAATCAAATCGCTCAATCCAGTACGCACTCGGTAAGTATCAAGCAGCGCTCTGTAGCCTTCCCGTTCTGCTTTATCTTCGACCAAATTCAGCAGCCCGCGAATTGCGAGATGCAGCTTTCCCATATCACGCTCACGTTGTTCTCTGTCCCAATACAGCCATTTGAGCTTCATCAGCGAATTTTCAATCATCTCTTTGGTCTCTTTCGGCTTCATGTTCTGAATTCTTGGTTATACATGGATAATAGACAATGTCTAAGTCTAAGTCAACAACAAATATAAGTTTCCTGTAGACGTTTTGGGTGGCTTGGGACGCTTGGATTGCAGAAACCAAGCAGCGCATCCAAGACTTGGAATTTTCAATCGGAGTCTTTGAACGCAAAAAGCGGCTGAGAGCCTTGTAGGACGCCTGCAACGGTTGCTGTCTAAAAATGAACAAGCAAAGTCAAAGTAGAAGATACGGTATTATGCCTTTGACAAACCCAACCAGCCCTTAGCGTTAGCTTTTCTGGCCAGCCGGCGGTAGACGGCTTCGGAGACCAAGGCGTGGTACTGACCCCACGCAACTGTTCTGGTTTTGCGGGTGAGCGTGTAGTAGCAAGTGCGATACGCATGCCGGACACCCCATGCAAGCGCTGTGTCAGGTGAGAGCTTGATCCGTTGAATCATATGGTTATAATCAGAGGTAACGACCCAAACCACATCTTCAATGCTTCCTACTCGGTACCGCTCGTCTGCTCCCTTATGTTTGAAGGTGACGGATTTGCCTATGCTATTCGGCGCTGCACGTTCAAGGGCCTCCCGTTGTTTCTTGGTCATATCACGCCCTACTTTTCAAGTTTTGGTCTTTGCTTCCTACAATGTTCCTGCCCAAGAACGCAGAAACCTGCCCCATAAATCGTGCGAGAATGAGGTTTATTGCGCAAAACCACGTTTCTTGTTTACGGAGCGACTATCGCCAGTCACTTCTTCTTAATGTTAAACATGATTCCTGGAGTAAAAAGCGAGCTTTGCAGACCACTGTTGTAAGTCATGGAGCTCAGGAAGTATTGCCGCGAAACCTCTCCATTGCGCGTTACCAGCGTGTTGTACGGCGTATTGATTCCCTGGATCATCTTCCAGTTATCGTAGACTTCCCCAACTTCGTCACGGTAACCCTGCGGATCTTTTATTACAAAAGTCTTCTTGACCGGCAAATGAGTGTCGCTGTCCACTGACAAGCTGACAGCATCGTTCTTTGCATTGATAATCGTCACCCGCTCTACGCTGTGGTTTTCCGCCAGAGCTGGCCCCTCATAAAACAGCGCCGTTCCAGGTGCGTTCAGCCACTCGCGAAGGATGATCTCCAGTGCGTGATGCCGCCGCTCCAGATAGATCTGGTTGTCGTACTCTTTCTTGGGATCGATGAGTCTGGAGCCGCGAAAAGTAATCTCGTACATCTCATCGCCCACCGTGAGCGTGACCACATCGCGTTGTTTGGTGTACTCCACCCGCTCCTTGTCCGGCCACTGCCAGAAGCGGTGGAATTCTGTGCTGCCTTCTGATCTCTCGTGGTAGAAGCGCCCGTAACGGCCCTCGCTCTCCGCATCCTGAACGTTCAGATAAGCCTGGCCGCCTAAAGTCTGAATCATGCGGTCCAGAATGGCGTGCGCCTTTTGCTGGTTTGCCTGCGCCGTATCACCCGTAGAATTTGAGGGTGTTTGCTGGCCGGCCAGCCCGGCGCACAAGAACCAAATCATGAAGGATCCTATCGAGGTCTTAACCAGGCTTCGTCTCATAGTCACCCTAATCACCCCACGAGCACCGCGCCACCATTCACATTCAGAATCTCTCCCGTAATAAAGCCCGCGTAGGGCGTGCACAGGAAAAGCACCGTCGCGGCAATCTCTTCCGGCTTGCCTGCCCGGCCCAGCGGAATGGTTGCGTACACCTTTTTACTGATCTCTGGATCGCCCAGTGCCGGAGCAGCCATGTCCGTCTCCACCCAACCGGGCGCCACACAGTTTACATAGATGCCATTGCGCGCCAATTCGGTCGCGAGCCCTTTCACCATGCTGATAATCGCTCCCTTGCTGGCCGCATAGTCGCAGTGGAAAGCCTCGCCCCGTTGCCCGGCGGTAGAACTGATCAAAACGATATGTCCGCCGGATCCGCCCTTCTTCATCTGGCTCACGCCATGCTTCACCAGCCCAAAAATGCTGTCCAGATTGATGGCCATGGTCTGCCGCCACTGGTCGTCCGTCATCTGATCAATCGGCGCATCGTGCGGAGGCCACACGCCATGGTTCCCTACGATGATATCCACCTTGCCAAAGCGCTGTACCGCCGCGCTCACCAATTGCCCTGACGCCTCCGGCGAAGAAAGCTCAGCCTGAACGCCCACGCACCACGTAGTGCCCCCGCACTCCTGGACCAGCCTGTCTGCCTCGCTCTTGGCCCGTTGGTAATTGAATAGCACCTTCGCCCCGGCCGCCGTGAAACTCCTCACCACCGCGGCCCCAATGCCGCGTGACCCGCCGGTTACAACCGCCGTCTTCCCTTCCAGGGAAAGCACAACACCGTTTCCTGTCATGAAATAACGATAACAGGTTACACAGGCGAGGTTAAGCCGGAGCCTTCCACCCCTGAGCGGCGTTGATGAAATGCGCGAACAAGTTCCGCGAATTTTCATCCTGACGAAAATCCCGTTCCGGGTGCCACTGCACTGCCAGCACATAGTGCCCCGGAAGCGTCCCTTCAACAGCTTCAATCGTCCCATCATCAGGGCAGCGCGCCACCGCCCGCAACGCATCCCCGAGGACATCCGCTGCCTGATGATGGCTTGAATTTACCGAAATTACTTGCCCCGCTTGTTTGACCCCCAATTCCCTGGCCAGCATTGAATCAGGTTCGATGCTTACCTTGTGGGCCGGAGCCCCTTTGTCCAGCGGCGAATGGTTGATCCCGGATTCAATATCCTGGACCAGAGTGCCGGTGCGCCAGACATTCAAGGATTGCAAGCCATAACAAATTCCCAAGACCGGCTTGCGCATGTTGTATGCGTCCTGCAGCAACAGTTCGTCGGCCGCATCGCGCAACGGATCAGCCGCAGTCGTTCTCGGATGCTGCTCTGCCCCATATTTTTGCGGATCAACATCCGCCTTGCTCCCCGGCAAAAGCACCGCGGAGCACTGCGTGATGCGCCGGGCAATCTCCTCCGGAGCCATGCCCAAAGGAATCACCACCGCTTCTCCGCCGGCAGCCTCAATCGCGGCAACATAGCGCGGCAAGGCCCGGCCGCTGTAATCACGGTCATACGAGCACGGTTCTGGAATGGCAATCTGAGGTTTCATGAAAGCTACGGAACAGATTACAGCAAGATCAAACACAATGTTTTAGTTTATCCCGACCCTGAGCTTGCCGAAGGGGAGGAACCCTGCTTCCTTAAGCGGTGCCCTGGGGCGCATGCCCTGAAATAGAATGTACGCGTCGGTTTTATTCTGGCCTCAGCAATAACCTGCTCTCTCCGGTGAAGATCCCAGATTGCTCAAGCCCGCCAGGCCGATAGCGGGCCGTCCCGTGTTGTTGTAATCCCATGTATTTACATTGTAAATACAACCACGTATATTACATGTGTATACACATGGAGGCTCCCAATGCCCGTAACAACGCCCAAACCTGCCCTGGGACGGGGCGAAACTATTAATCTCCGGGTCAGCCGAGGCCAGAAAGCGCTCATCGACCGGGCGGCGCAGGCACTCGGACGCAACCGCTCCGACTTCATGCTCGAATCAGCATGCCGGGAAGCCGAAGCCGTCCTGCTCGACCGCCGTTACTTCGCCCTGCCCGACGAGGACTTCAAGCGCTTTAAAGCTATGCTCGACAAGCCGCCGGCAACCAATCCCCGCCTTACACGGCTGCTCAAGACCAAAGCGCCGTGGGACAAATGAGTACGCGCACCGAACGAATCAGCGCGCCCCAAAAGCTTTCCCCGGATCATGACCTCTCGCAATTCCTTTGTGGCGATCCCACCCTGGACGACTGGCTAAGGCGGCGCGCTCTTCAGAACGAAGAAAGCGGCGCCTCCCGCACCTACGTTGTCTGTGTCGCGAGGCAGGTGGTTGGCTACTATGCCTTGGTCGTCGGCGCAATCACTCACGTGGACGCGCCTGGGCGTGTCCGCCGCAATATGCCCGACCCTTTGCCCGTGATGGTGCTCGGCCGTTTGGCAGTCGACCAGACCATGCAAGGCCAGGACATCGGACGCAGCCTTCTGCGTGACGCAGTATTGCGAACTGTGCAGGCAGCCGATATTGCCGGTATCACGGCAATCCTGGTACACGCGATCTCAGACCGTGCAAAACAGTTTTATGCAAAATGTGGATTTATTCCCTCACCCGTGGACCCGATGACGCTGATGATCACGGTAGAGGAAGCCATGAATGCGCTCTCTGGCGACTCCCGAAGGTAGCGCAACTACCAGCAAAACTCCTTCCTGTTCCGGAAGCCCTGTAACCTGATCCATCCCTGGTAGTAAAATTAAGCAAGAAGTGAGGTGGCGTCATGGGCCGTATTGTCGCGCTGCTGCTATCGATCCTGCTCTGCTTGGCTGCTTATGGCCAGAGTTCTAACCCGCAACCGCCCAATACTCCTCCAGCGCCCGGTGACAGCAGCTCAAAACAAGCGCAGCCGCCCTCACCGCCCACGCCACCGGATGTCTCTATGCCTGATCCGGGCGCTCTGCCGGCGCCGCAGGATCCAAGGCAATCCGCAGTCAAACGAAAGCTTGAGCAACTGGTCCCAAGCTGCTTGAACGTTCTTTGGGGATTTCATACCTGCTGGTCATCGCCGCCTGCCTCTCCGCCCAAAGCTCCCGCGCACCCCGTGGCGGATCCCGAATTTGCCAAGGACATGGAAGTTGGCGACTTCTACCTGAACCAGACAAGAAACTATGCCGGCGCGATGATGCGCTTTCGTGACGCCCTCGAGCACCAGCCCAACGATCCCCTGGCCACCTTCAGGCTGGCGCAATCACTCGAAGGCCTTCACCAGGCCGACGCCGCCCGGGAGGATTACGCAGCCTATCTGAAGCTCGAACCCAATGGCCGCTTTGCTGGCGAAGCAAAGAAGGCCCTGGAACGCCTGCAAGAGAAGAACGCCGGCAGAGCCAGGAAAGACTCCCATTTGCCCTGAAGAATTGCCGCAAAGCAGCGGGAGATAAGTCCAGAAACCGCGCCGTGTCCCACGTGTTACTTCTCGGATTCTTTCCTTTCCAGATACTGGACGCGCTTATCCGGCACAGAAGCGCCCGGGTAGTAGAGATCAGCAATGGCCTCACGCGTTCTTTCCGCCAGCACCTCCATGTTGCGGAGATTCATTCCGGCAGTAGCGATCGGCTCGCCCATCCGCAGGTAAATGGGACGCGGCTGGATGTGAAAGCTGCTCATCGGCAAAGCTTCAAAGGTGCCCACCAGAGCCATCGGGACTATATCCACTTGCGCCTTGATCGCCAGATAAAATGCGCCGCTCATAAAAGCTTGCAAGTGGCCGTCTTCCGATCGCCCGCCCTCGGGAAAAATCACAACCGGCATATTGGCCCGCAGACTCTCGACTGCCCGGCCAATGCTGCGCACTGAACTGCGGACGTTCTGCTGGTCAACAGAAATCTGCCCCGACCGCCGCAGATGCCAGCCCATAAACGGGTAGCGGAAAAGCTCCTTCTTCGCCAGAATTCTGAATTGAAACGGCAGATGCTTGTACAGCACTGGAATATCCAGGGCAGAGAGGTGGTTCACAGCGTAAATGTGGGCCTTGCTGGTATCAATTCTTTCCAGCCCTTCCACCTGTACCTGCGCACCAATTGTCCCCAGGATCATCCCCGACCACAGTCTTGCAAACCCGTGCTGAATGCGCCCGTCCTTATCGAAAAAAGATGACAGAAGTGACAGGCATCCCAGCACGATGGTGTAAGACCAGATCAGCAGGTCCCAGAACAAATAAGAGCGCAGCCGTGAAAGCCAGATGGGAATTCTCCGGGGCACTGCCGGAGCGGCCCCTGGCTGCGATGAGGTATTGGACACAGTCTTCAAACAATCTGGCGGGCTGGGCTTCGACTGAGAATGCCCAACGCCTCGCCCACAATGTAAATCGAACCAGTAATTACCACCACGCCATTCTTGTCCGTCAATTCTCTTGCGCGTTCCAGCGCCGCTGTCACGTTTTCCGCGCAGATCACTTCCGTTCCAGTATGCTGTGCCTCTTCCGCGATCTCATCGGCGGTAGCTGCACGCGGATTCTGTGCCTGCGTTGCGATCACCCGCTGCGCCAGCGGAAAGATAATCTCCACAATCTCCCGGACTGCCTTATCCCGCATCGCGCCAAAGATCAGGGTCAAGGGCCGGTCGTCATAGAACGTTGAGAGTGCCGAACGCAGCGCCCACGCCCCAGCCGGATTGTGCGCCACATCCAGCACCGTCTCCGGAAAATCCGTGCTCCCCGGCAATACCTGAAACCTTCCCGGCCACTCGACGCTGCTTATTCCCGCCTCCACATGCTCCGGCCGAATCGAGAATCCAAAACTGTTGAGCTGTTCCGCAGCCGCTATGGCTAGCGCCAGATTTCGGAATTGGTGACGCCCCACCAGCGGCGAGTCCACCAGTATTCTCTTCTCCTGGTATTCCAGCGGATACCGGTAGCGTTTTATCAAAGTCAGATCTTCATGCGCTTTCGCCTCAGGGGTTAACGGGGGCATATACTTTACCGCGCTCACCGGCCTCGCGCCGAGTTCCACAATCGCATGGCCTAGCGCATCGTTCACCTCCGGATGCTGCGGAAGAAGCACCACCACGCCCTCAGGACGCAGGATTCCCGCCTTCTCGCCCGCTATTTCCGTCAAAGTATTTCCCAGAAACTTCTGATGGTCAAAATCAATATCAGTAATCACTGCCACGCAAGGGTCGGTAATGTTGGTTGCATCCAGCCGGCCACCCATGCCCACCTCGAGCACTGCCAACTCCACCCCGGCGCTGGCAAAATACTCAAACATCATCGCCGTAACCATCTCAAAAAAGCTCGGATGCCACGGCAACTCGCCGCGTGCCACAAGCTCCCCAGCCGCTCGTTCCACGCGGTCATAGATCTCGGCAAATTCCACATTGCTGATGGGTTCACGGTTGATCTGGATTCGTTCGTTGATCTCCTGCAGATGTGGCGACGTGTAGAGTCCAGTGCGGTATCCGGCAGCCTGCACGATCCCGGCCAGCGCGGCTGCGGTCGAGCCCTTCCCATTGGTGCCTGCGATCAAAACACTCTGCAAACGCCGCTGCGGATTGCCCAGCGCCCGCGCCAGGCTGCGCATGTGTTCCAGTTCAAACTTGCGCGTCCCTGTCAGCTCATGACCCAGGGCCAGCAAATTAGAAACTGCGGATTCGTAGGAGACAGGCACGGAGGTCAGGCAGATTTCGGAGTCATAAACTCCAGCGCGCGAGCAATATAACCCTTCATCTCTTTACGATGCACAATTGCATCCATCATTCCATGCTGCAAGAGGAACTCGCTCGTTTGAAAGCCTTCAGGCAATTTCTGGCGAATCGTTTGTTCAATCACTCGCGGACCGGCAAAACCAATCAGCGCGCCGGGCTCCGCAATATTCAAGTCGCCCAGCATCGCATAGGAAGCGGTAACGCCACCAGTGGTCGGATCGGTGAGAACCGAGATGTAGGGAACTCGCGCGGCATCCAGCCGTGCCAGCGCAGCAGAAATTTTTGCCATCTGCATCAGGCTGACCACACCCTCCATCATTCGCGCCCCGCCGGACGCCGAAACCACCACAATCGGCTTCTTCTGCTTCAAGGCACGCTCAATCGCGCGCGTAATCGCCTCGCCCACCACCGCACCCATGCTGCCGCCAATGAACGAATACTCCATCGCGCTCACAATCACCGGCCGCCCGTGCATGGTGCCTTCGGCATTCACAATCGCATCTTTCAGTCCGGTAGCGGCTTGGCTCTTCTCCAGGCGCGCTTTGTAGGGTCGGGTATCGGAAAAATTCAGCGGATCGGTGGAAGCCAGCTTGTCGTCTTGGATCGTGTAGCTGCCCTCATCCAGCAGCAGCGCCAGGCGTGCAGGCGCATCAATGCGGAAATGGTGGTTGCACTTAGGACAGACGTTCAGATTCTCTTCCAGCTCTTTCTTCCAGATAATCTGCCGGCATCCGTCACACTTGACCCACAGTCCTTCCGTGCGCACCCGTTTTTCCTCAGGCGTATGAATTTCCGTCGATTCCCGCTTAAACCAAGCCAACTAACACTCCATGGTGCCCAGGCACCGTCTGTTCCGTAGTGCTCGAATGTTTAATTGTAATCTTTCAAAGTCAAGCCAGCGTCCGGATTTCCGA
The DNA here is from genome assembly GCA_035294925.1 of Candidatus Angelobacter sp. GTDB lineage: Bacteria > Acidobacteriota > Terriglobia > Terriglobales > Acidobacteriaceae > Angelobacter. The sequence continues at coordinate 136,113 of DATGJZ010000090.1, forward strand.
TGATCCGATGCGATTCGCAATTACCGACTTACCAAGTTACTCAATAACCAACTCTCAAAGCCACGCAGCCGCTCGAAACTAAAAAATCAAAAATCAGAATTCAAAACTCACAAATCCGCACGCTAATGGCCGGTGTGATACGGATGTCCCTTTAAGATTGTAAATGCCCGGTAGATTTGCTCCAGCAAAACCACCCGCGCCAGCTCGTGCGCCATAGTCATTTTTCCGAACGAAAGAATCAGGTCGGCGGCGGCGCGCGCCTCGTCGCTGAAGCCGTTGGTCGGGCCCACGCCAAAGAGCAGCTCCTGTGTGCCTCGGTCTTGCTGGTCGCGCAGCAGTCCGGCAAACTCTTCTGAGGTAAATTGCCGCCCGCGCGCATCCAGCAGCACGAATACCGGCGCCGTGCGGCCGGAAGCACGATTAGCCAGCTTAAGCAACGCCGGCTCCGCCGCCAGCTCGTGCGATGCCGTCTGCACATAGCGCGAGATCCGCTGCATATATTCCGCCGTGAGCGATTGAATAGCAGGCTCTTTTGTTTTCCCAATCCAGGCAAGCTGAAGATGCACGCTACGGATTTTAGCATCCAATGAATCCGCGCATCAGCTTATCGCTCCCACCGCAGCTAAGGGTTTCATGACATTTGTCACTCTCGCAACCTGACATCCTCCACTTGTGGCCATCTTCTCCCCATTCGATACTAGCCTTCAGAGGTCGCATCATGCATTTGCAAAAGGCTCTTCTACGTGCTTCACAAATCTTCATTCTGTCTCTGTTGATTGTCTCTGCGTTAGCGAAATCATCAGCGCCACAAAACCCTACGCCACAAAACAATGGCTTCGTGATCCGCAACGTGCGCATCTTTGATGGCTCACGCATCATTCCCAAGGGCGATGTCTGGGTCCAGGATGGCAAGATCAAAGCCGTCGGCGCGGAGCTCAAAGCGCCTGCCAGGGTTCGTGTGGTGGATGGCTCAGGCGAAACGCTTTTGCCCGGACTCATTGACGCCCATGTGCATGTCTTCGGCGATGCCCTCAAAGAGGCCCTTGTTTTTGGCGTCACCACCGAACTCGATATGTTCACTGACTATCACTACGCCGCTCAGATCAAGAAGGAACAAGCTGAAGGCCGGCGCCTGGACATGGCCGATCTGCGTAGTGCGGGAACGCTGGTCACCGCTGCTAAAGGCCATGGCACTGAGTACGGCATGCCCATTCCCACCATCGCATCCCCGGATGAAGCCCAGGCCTTTGTTGATGCGCGCATCGCCGAAGGCTCTGACTACATAAAAATCATTTACGACGATGGCAAAACCTATGGCATCAATTTGCCCACCATCAGCAAGGAAACCATGGCTGCCGTCGTTATTGCCGCTCACAGGCGCGGCAAACTCGCCGTAGCCCACATTGGATCACTGCAGGGCGCCAGAGATGCTATCGCCGCCGGCGTAGACGGTCTGATGCACCTGTTCGTGGATGCCCCGCCCGATCCCCAATTTGCAGCATTTGTCGCGCAGCATCATGCCTTTGTTGTTCCCACGCTTTCCGTGCTCGCCTCCATCGCCCAGGTGCCGGCGGGAAAATCGTTGGCAGGAGATCCGCGCTTGCAGCCCTACTTATCGAATGCAGATGCGTCCAACTTAGGCCGGTCATTTCAAGGCAAGCATGGCGACCTGGCCTTCGCTCAGGAAACCATTCGCCAGCTCAGGGCGCACCATGTTCCTGTGCTCGCAGGCACGGATGCTCCTAATCCCGGAACCGCACACGGCGCCAGCATGCACGAGGAGCTTGAGTTGCTCGTAGGCTCCGGGATGACTCCCACTGAAGCCTTGGCCGCGGCCACTTCAGTGCCTGCCGCCACCTTTCATCTTGCCGATCGCGGGCAAATTGCGCCCGGCAAGCGTGCAGACCTCCTCCTGGTCAAGGGCGATCCCACCACTGACATCAAAGCCACGCGCGATATCGTTGCCGTGTGGAAGCTCGGCGTAGAGGAAGACCGTGCCGCCTACCGTGCGTCTCTGGACAAGGAGAGGCAAGCCGCGGAAGCGCAAAAACACGCTCCTGCACCCTCCGGTTCCGACTCCGGCCTGATCAGCGACTTCGACGATGGAACCACCTCCGCCAAATTCGGCAGTGGCTGGCAAGTCTCTACTGACAGTTACATGGGCGGCAAATCGTCGGCACAAATGAACGTCGTGGAAGGCGGAGCCGAAGGCAGCAAGAAAGCCTTACAAGTCACTGGAGAAATAGTCTTCGGGTCCGTCACCTGGGCAGGCGCCATGTTCTTTCCCGGAGCCACGCCCATGGCCCCCGTAAACCTTTCCAGAAAGAAAGTTATCAGCTTCTGGACCAAAGGTGACGGCCAAACCTATCGCGTCATGGTCTATGCGCAAAGTGCCGGCTACATTCCCAAGACGCAGACCTTTGTCGCCGGGCCGGACTGGAAGAAAGTCACCATCCCGCTGTCAGCGTTCGAGACCGATGGCCACGACTTGATGGGAATCCTCTTCGGCGCAGTAGCCCCGCCCGGACATTTCACCTTCCTGATTGATAACGTGCGGCTGGAATAAGGTGGGCTGGAATAAGAACGCTTGCCAATTGGTAAAGGAGCATTGCAATGGAAAACCATGAGACTGTCGCAACCCTGACCGGCGTCACCAAGAAATACGGCGCAGTCACCGCCTTGCAGGATGTAAGTCTGAACGTTCGTAAGGGCGAGCTGCTCGCGGTGCTCGGCCCCAATGGCGCAGGCAAAACCACCGCCATCCGGCTTCTGCTGGGGTTGTCAACTCCAGCCGCCGGCCAGGTAACGGTGTTCGGGCAAAACCCGCGTCACGTTGCCACCCGCAGGCGCGTCGGAACCATGCTCCAGATCTCCAAGGTGCCGGAGACCCTCAAAGTCAAAGAGCATATTGATCTGTTCAGTAGCTACTATCCCAGACCGCTCTCGCGAAAAGAAGTTCTAAGCGCCGCCGGGCTCGAAGGATTTGAAAATCGCCTCTTCGGCAAGCTCTCCGGCGGAGAGAGACAACGCGTGCTCTTTGCCCTGGCAATTTGCGGCGATCCCGAGCTTCTCTTCCTGGATGAACCCACCGTCGGCCTGGATGTCAGCACACGCTATCTCATCTGGCAGCAGGTCCGCCGCCTGATTCAACAAGGCCGCACCGTCATTCTCACAACCCACTATCTTGAAGAGGTGGACGCACTGGCCGACCGCGTTGTCGTGCTGAATCAGGGCGTGGTGGTTGCGGAAGGCTCACCCGCGGAAATCAAATCGCGCACCGCATTAAGAAAAATTCGTTGCTCCACCCGGCTGCCCCTGGATCAGATCTGGACCATCCCAGAAGTAAATGATGTGCTGGCCCAGGATACTCGCATAGAAATTCTCACTTCACAGGTGGAACCGGTATTGCGCGAGCTCTTCTCCCGCGACCCCAATCTGTCCTCGCTGGATATCTCCAACAGCAGCCTGGAAGAAGCTTTCCTGCAGATTATTGGCTCGAGGGAACACCAACCCGCGTCTGAGGTGACAGCATGACCAGCTATAGCGCCGCACTGCCTGATTTTTCCTGGAAAAAACTGCTTCGTGTTTACGCCATGGAAGCCAGGTGTGAATTCTTGAAAGCTCTGCGCCTGCCCGCCTACGTGGTCCCCACTCTTTCTTTTCCGCTCATCTTCTACGTGATGTTTGGGCTGATATTTGGCAGCCAGCAAATTGGATCGATCAGCACTGCCGCATACATGCTCGCCAGCTACGGCGCCTTTGGTGTGATCGGCGCCTCCATGTTCGGCTTTGGCATCGGCGTGGCTGTCGAACGTGGATACGGCTGGACGCAACTCAAGCGCGCCAGCCCCATGCCGCCGCTTGCTTACTTCGCCGCCAAGGCCATCATGAGCCTGCTCTTCAGCGTCATTCTGGTGCTGGGGCTTTTCACTCTGGGCTTTACCGTTGGTGGCGTGCGGCTTCCCCTCTCAACCTGGATTGAACTGGCGGCAGTTCTGGTTGCCGGATCAATTCCGTTCTGCGCTCTCGGTCTGGCCATCGCCTACTTTGCCGGGCCAAGCTCCGCTCCGGCCGTCGTGAACGTGCTCTACTTGCCCATGGCGTTCTGCTCCGGACTATGGATACCGCTGCCCTTCCTGCCCAAACTGCTGCAACACGCCGCTCCCTTCCTGCCGCCGTATCACTTAGCCCAGCTTGCCCTGGGAGTGGTCACAGGTGTCCCTCAGGATCGCATCGCCATCCAGCACTGGGCCGCCTTAGCCGGATTCTCCATATTCTTCCTGCTGCTGGCGCGTTTGGGTTACAACCGCGATGATGTCAAAATGTACGGATGACGATGAAGGGCGAAAGCCCCGGACTTTTCTGGCGGGCTTTATCAGTGGAAATCAGTCAAGTCACCGTGGATCAGTGGTAAGGTTTTTGGAGCTTTCGTTCCCATGCCGACGACCCTCTTAAGGATTGCCAAGGCCGTCCGCGGGCTAATTGCTAGCTGCTATTTGCTAGCTGCTAAAAACCATGCGCTTACTCCCTAAAGACACCGAGGTCGGCTGGACGCCATACGCGTGGCTTGTCTACCTCGCCTTTGTTCCTTTTGGTGCTTTCTCTGGAGTCAGATCGCGCGCGGGATCGGTAGCGGACCTTGTGGGAATGGCCCTCTTCCTGGTGCTCTATTTCTGGGGATACTGGCTGAACGGTCGCAAACTGCTCTGGATCGTCCTCGCCATTACCCTGCTCGGCATCGGATTTGCTCCCTTCAATGCCGGCGTGGCCGTCTATTTTATCTATGCCGCATCTTTTCTTTGCAACGCCGGCGATTCGCGTTTTGCCTTCCGCCTGCTCTTGCTCCTCCTGGCTATCATCGGATTAGAAACCTGGGCCCTTCATCTAGGACCACAATTCTGGATACCAGCGGGACTCTTCTCCTTGCTGGTTGGCTCCGTTAACATCCACTACAAGGAGAGACGCCGTGCCACGGAAAAGCTTCTCCGCGCTCAGGATGAAATCGAGCGTATGGCCAAAATCGCCGAGCGCGAACGCATCGCCCGCGACCTGCATGACGTCCTTGGGCACACGCTCTCCGTAATTGTCATCAAGTCCGAACTCGCAGCCCGGATTGCCGAGAAAGACCCCGCCCGCGCCATCCGCGAGATTCAGGATGTGGAACGCATCTCCCGCGACGCGCTCGCTCAGGTGCGCAGCACCGTCCGCGGCTACCAGGACCGCAGCCTCCAAGCCGAGATACAACAGGCCACTACTGCGCTCGAATCAGCCGGGGTAAAGGTGAGCTGCGATTTTCCGCCTGCCAAACTTCCTTCACCGCAGGAAGGCGTTCTCGCATTGGCCCTCCGTGAAGGCGTAACCAACGTCATCCGCCACGCCAAAGCCCATTCCTGCAATCTCCGGCTGCAGCAGGCAAACGGCGCATGCGAACTCGAAATCAAAGATGATGGTTGCGGCCAGTTGGCGCCGGAAGGCGTTGGCCTCTCCGGAATGCGTCAGCGGGTGGAAGCCCTGGGAGGCAGCCTGCGCCGTGAAATCTCTTCCGGCACCCGCCTGGTCGTCTCACTCCCATTGGCCACGCCATGAAGATTCGCGTCGTCATCGCCGAAGATCAAAGCATGGTGCTGGGCGCTCTGGCCGCGCTCTTGGAGACTGAGAACGATATGCAGGTAGTAGGTCAGGCGCGGGATGGCAAAGAGGCCCTGCAGCTCACCCTGCAACACAAGCCAGACCTCCTGCTTACCGATATTGAAATGCCGGAGATGAGCGGCCTTGAACTGGCTGCCGAGTTAAAGCAACGCGGCTCTTCCACCCGCATCATTATTCTCACCACCTTTGCCCGTCCCGGCTACCTGCGCCGCGCCATGCAAGCTGGCGCTTTAGGTTATCTCCTGAAAGATTCCCCGGCAGCCACGCTCGCGGACGCAGTACGCCGCGTCCATTCCGGCTGCCGCGTAATTGATCCTGAACTGGCCGTGGAGGCCTGGAGTGAAGAGGATCCCCTAAGCGACCGCGAACGCCAGGTGCTGCGCCTGGCCGCGGAAGGCACGACCAGCGGAGATATAGCCGCCAAACTGCACCTCTCCGAAGGAACGGTGCGCAACTACCTTTCAGAAGCCATAAGCAAATTAGGCGCAACCAACCGCATAGAAGCCGCAAGAATCGCCAGAATGAAAGGATGGCTGTGAGAACGCAACTGGCAACTAGCAACTGGCAGCTAGCAGTTAGTTAGGCATTAGCCGAAGGCCACGCGAATTTCAATTACCACGTTACCAACTTATCCAATTACCAAATGGCTTCCCGATTCGCGCAAATTCGCGGCTAACTGCTTTTGTTTTTGACTTTCAATTTTGGCAATTACGGCGATTTTGGCAATTTTGGCAATCTTTCTATCTTTTCCTCTTCTTCCGCACGACCGCAACCCGCGCCTTCTTCGCCCGTGGCGGCGCCACCGCCTTCTTCACCGGCTTTTTCACCACCACGCGTTTCTTCATCAACTCCGCCGGAGTCAACTTTGCCGCGCTCTTCCACAGCCGTTCCAGGTCATAAAACTTGCGTGCACGGTCAGAAAAAATGTGGACCACAAAGTCCACATAATCCAGCAGCACCCACTCCGCCTGGTTGTAACCTTCCACGCTATTCGGCCGGACGCCCGTCTGTGAAAGCCGCATCTGCACTTCGTCGGCAATGGCCTGAATCTGGCGCGGATTGGTCCCGGTGCAGACAATAAAAAAATCGGTAAAAGCCCCGGAAGCCTTGTCCATCTCCAGGATGGCCAGCTCTTCACCTTTTTTGCTCTCCACTGCGCCCACTGCTGCGGCAACTTGCTGCCTGGTTTCTTTGCTCATCCCGTTCTCATCACTCCTGTTGGTGCGCTCGACGGAAAGATAGCACTTTGCCGTCCCTTGCGCTCCCCTTTTCTTCCTGCTCGGAGCTTGCAGTATATAGATGCTGCTTCTTGATATACGCGGCCACCGGCTCGGGAACAAACTGGCTAAGCTGTTTCAGGGATTTATCCGCCGCCCCCCGGATCTGCGTGGAGGAAACGCGCTCATTCACCTCCGGCAGCAAATGGATCGTAGTGGAGGGCAGCGCAATCGTCCCGCTGGCCTGCTGCCGGCGCAACGCCTGCAGCACCGTCTTGGATGGACGCAATCCCTCCGGCAACGCATCTCCAACATCCCCTAGTGAGTAACCTGGACGGCTCGCCACAATGAAATCGCACTCCCCCAGCAACTGCACCGGTTGCTTCCATGTGCTGATCTCCATAAAGGCATCAATCCCAATCAGGAAAAACAGCTTGTCCGCTTTCTTCAAAGTGCTCTTCAGCCGCCGCACCGTCTGAATCGAATAATTCGGCTGGCTGGAATTGGCCTCCAGCAGTGAAGGAATCAAACGATCGTCGTCCGCCGTCGCCAGCACCAGCATGGCATATCTATGGTGAAAATCAGTAAGGGCGCGGTTTCCCTTGTGCGGAGGCAGGTCTGCGGGCACAAAATAAATCAGGCTCAGGTCGAACCTCTGCGCCGCCGCGCGCGCTATCGCCAGGTGGCCGCGGTGCACCGGATCAAATGTGCCGCCATACAGGGCCAGCTTCATCTGCTCTTTCTCTTCTTGAAAGCCGCGCGCTTCGGTATGCGGCGCGCGCTTTGCGCTTTCTTTGCCTTGCGCGGAGAAGCCTGCCTCGGCGTGCCGTGGGCCGCCTTCTTCCGTGCCGAAGGCCGGGCATAAGTCCCTTCGCGGATCGCCGCTACCAGCCGGCCCATCGCGTACTTGAGCTCCGGAATTCCCTGGCCGGTTACGGCGGATACCTCATACATCTCCAGCTTCAGCTTCTTCGCGTGCTTGCGCAGCAGGGCCAGCCGCTCCGGATTTACCACGTCCATCTTGGAAGCAACGATAATCATCGGCTTATCTTCCAGGCCTGCGCCAAAGCTGGCCAGCTCACCCATAATGATTTTGAAATCCTGTACCGGGTCGGGCCGTCCGCTCGAATCGGAAACATCAATCAGATGCACCAGCAGCCGCGTGCGCTCAATATGCCGGAGAAACTGTGTCCCCAGCCCCGTCCCGGTATGCGCTCCTTCAATCAGCCCGGGAATATCGGCCACCACATAGCTCTCTTCGTGCGGCATCTCGCCAATTGTCACCACGCCCAGGTTGGGTTGGAGGGTGGTAAACGGATAATCGGCAATCTTCGGCCGTGCCGCTGAAATCCGCGAGATCAGAGTGGATTTTCCTACGTTCGGATACCCAACCAGCCCTACATCAGCCAGCAGCTTCAGCTCCAGCCGGAGCACGCGCTCCTCTCCCGGCTTGCCCAGTTCATGCTCGCGAGGCGCCTGGTGCGTGCTGGTGGCAAAGTGCTGGTTGCCGCGTCCACCGCGTCCGCCCTGCGCGATAATCAGGCGCTCATCCGGCTGGGAAAAATCGTAGAGCTTCTCGCCGCTCTGCTTGTCATAGACAATCGTCCCCACCGGCACTTTCAAGATAACGTTCTCGCCATCGCGGCCGGTGCAGTTTGAGCCTTCGCCATGGCGTCCGCGCTGCGCGTTGTATTCAGGATTAAACCGGAAGTGGACCAGAGTATTGTGGCGCTCGCTCGATTCCATAATCACATCGCCGCCGCGCCCGCCATCCCCGCCGGAAGGCCCCCCGCGGGGCACAAACTTCTCCCGCCGAAAGGCCATGCAGCCATTCCCGCCATCCCCAGCCTTAACCCGAATTACCGCCTCATCAATGAACATACGCGTGAGTAGATCTATAGATTTGATTTTACGTTAAGCCACCGCAGACAAACGCCATAGCCAAAAGGAAAATCAAGGTAGTCAAGAGAGGCAGAAAGGAAAAATCTGAGCTAGGGCCAATACTGTTTACTCAAGAAAGGGGGGGGACGGCACTCGAAAGCCCGCAAGCCCCAGGGGGTGGAATTGGGTAGCGCAGTGCTTGGGCCCCCAATACCGTTCCCTTTATGGAATTGAGAAATGCAAATGCCTCAATCACTCCAGCCCGCAAAGCGGGCGGAATTACTGAGCCCACCGCGTAAGCGGTGGGGAAAGAAGGAAATTGCGGACGAGCCCCGTAGGGGCGGCACAGACCTGCTGTTGACCAAACGGAGACTCAACAAATGTGTCTGCCTGATCGTGGTTTTTGCCTTTCAATTACCCACTTACCAACTTACCCAATTACCAAGTTCTCAGATCGTCCAACCTGTCCCCTGTCCCCTGTCCCCTGCTGAAAGCCCGCTGCGGCGGGTGACCTGTAACCTAAACGGCTTCCGCCGGCTCCACCAGCACATACCGCCCGCTGTTACCCTTATCCACAAACTTAATCACCCCAGAGACCTTGGCGAACAACGTATCATCCTTGCCTCGGCCAACATTCGCGCCTGGCTTAATGCGGGTGCCGCGCTGCCGCACAATGATCGTTCCACCGGGGACGAGCTGCCCGCCAAATGCCTTCACGCCCAAACGCTGTGCATTCGAGTCGCGTCCATTCCTTGAACTGCCTAAACCTTTTTTATGTGCCATAACTGGAAATCCTCTGCTCTAAATAATTACTTCTTCTTTTTCGTGTCGCCGCCGCTCTTTTTCGGCGGACTCTTCTTTGCCGCCTTCTTGGGCGCAGCTTTCTTGGCTGCCGCTTTCTTATGCGGCGCTGCATGGGCCTTGCCTTCCGCCGCTGGCTCAGCCGCCTCGGCTGCTTCCGTCTCGGCGGGCGCAGGCGCCACTTTCTTCTTGCGCTCCGGCAACGCCGGCGCGGCAAAGCGCTGCCCATCAAAAGCTATCTCGGTAATGCGGATCTGGGTAAAGGGCTGCCGATGTCCGTAAATCTTCTTGTACTGCTTCTTGCGCTTGAAGTGGAAGACCAGGATCTTGTCCGCTCGTCCGTTTTCCAGAATCTGGCCGCTGACCACCCCGCCGGCGCCCGGACCAATCTTGCCATCTTCTCCGGAAATCGCCAGGACGTCGTTGAACTCAACGGTATCGCCCTGGTTAGCAGGCAGCTTCTCAATTCTCAATATGTCTCCGGGAGCAACACGATACTGTTTCCCCCCGGCGCGAATCACCGCGTACATAATTTTTCTCCATGACCCTTCCATCAACTTGAAAACAAAGGGCCTGATCGGGACTTAAAATGATTGCTGAACGCTACGGTTTGCTCTGACAGGCAGGAACCGAAAGTACCGGCAAACCTTGTAATTTTAACGTGATAGCAACGAAATGGTCAAACCCAGCGAAGTGCGGAAAATCAATGCACGCAGACACAAACGACAATCACAAGGAGACGACGGAAGCCGGAAGGGTCGATAGTCAGCGCCGGAGGCGCGTCAAGAAGTTAGCCCAGCCCGCAAGGGCTGGGGGGGAAATGAGACATAACGAAGAGCACCGTAGGTGCGACACAATTGGATGCCCGTGGCGGAACCCTTTTGGGTTCGAGCCCATTCGCGCAAACCTATCCCGGCTAGCTGTGGATTCGCGGCCAAAAAAGGTTTTGCCGTTGCTGTTGGTTTTGATGTTGATTTACCCAAGGGCCAAAGGCTAAGGGCCAAGGGCTAATCACTCCAACTCCAAATCCTTCCAGTTCCCACTATCCACCGTGCACGTCTCCCCCGCCGGACAGAACTCCATTTTCATCACCGGATGGATTTCCCAATTGTTCACTCTCTTCAGATGACGTCCCAGAGAGTGTTCCGAATCAAACATGAGTAAGCCGGTCACGCGTACTAATAGCGCCTGCTTGGGAGCGGCGGCAATCAACTTTTGCAACCTTGCTCCCGCCAGCTTCGGATGCTCCAGTCGGACACGCGGAGTAAATTCTGCGGTTTCGGATTGTTTTTCGCGGACCTCGAGCGTATTCTGCGCCGCCGTTCTTGCCTTCACGGCTTTCGTCGTGCCGCTCGCGTCTCTTGCAGGCGTCGCTCTTCTCGTCAGGGCAAGCGTTTCCTCTTCCACCAGCACTATATGGTTATCGGTGTCCTTTTGTTTAGACAGTCCACAATTGCAGGACTCCTTGCCTCCCGATCTCGCTACCAGCGCATAGGCAACCACCGTAATCTTCTGGCCCTCGCCTAGCTCCTTGAGCTTTTCGCGGCTATCGCCAACCTTGAAACCGGGTACTGGGTCGGCTAACTCCTTCAAGTCCTTAAGGGTCTTTGCCACTGGCTCTTGATTGTCCTCAGGAATGTTCTTTTGCTCGTTCAGCTTCGGATCAATAGATGCGCCACAGCCCGTATTCGGACAGTCGGCAATGCTCTTCAGTTTCGATGGGGCAGGGCACTTTATAGCCGCCTTCTGCGCGGCCATCGAACCAACCCCAAACAAAAGCAGGAACAAAACTGTCAGAATTCGTTTCACTGTGAACCTCCAAAACGCCTGAAGCCTGACGATGTCAGGCACGAGGCTGCTTATATCACAACCATGACAGTCATCCACGCAAATTCGCGGCAAAATTCAATACCGTTCAGATAAGGTGAACGACTAAAGAACGGTTCGTCATCCCGAGGGTTTACCCACGCGTCAGCGGGGGTAAATCGGAGGGACCTTGCGTTTTGTCATTGACTCAAAAGGTTCCAAACTCTTTAAGCAAACAGTTTTGCGGCTAAATTGGTTTTCCTGTTGCCTTTGGCTTTGCTGTTGGCGTTGAAATGGCCAAAGGCTAAGGGCCAAGGGCTGAGATGTTGCTGGCGACAGTTTGCCGCTGGTTTTGTTCCTGGTTTTCGCTAGCAGCCAGCGGCTGGGAGCTAGGAGCCGGTTCTTCTCGCTTCGCGTCCATTCGCGCAGGTTCGCGGCTAAAGGTTTTGCCGTTGCTGTTGGTTTTGGTGTTGATTGAGCAAAGGGCCAAGGGCTAAAGGCTAAGGGTATTAAATACTCCTCTTCACATTTGCCAATCTCTTCCCATTCGCGTCCATTCGCGTTAATTCGCGGCTGAAAAGGTGTTGCTGTTGGTCTTGGTGTTGATTTACCCAAGGGCCAAGGGCTAAGGGCCAAGGGCTAAGGGTACTAAATTGCCAATCTCTTCCCATTCGCGTCCATTCGCGCAAATTCGCGGCTGAAAAGGTGTTGCTGTTGGTCTTGGTGTTGATTTACCCAAGGGCCAAAGGCTAAGGGCCAAGGGCTCATCTGTCAGCTTCTCACAAAAAAATACCCCGTCATCCCAAACCCAATACAAATCACAACATACCGCACAGTCCTGGGCTGGAATTTCTGCGCATAGTGCGCTCCCACATATCCGCCCACAATCGCGCTCACCATCATCAATAACGCCTGCGGCCAGATCACCGCGCGGTTCACAATAAACAGAATCACCGCGACGGCGTTCCCCAGGGTGGCAAGCAGCACCCGGAGGCCATTCATCGCGTGAATGTTCTCAATGCCCATCATCGATAGCAGCGGCAGGATAATGAATCCCACCCCAGCCCCGTAGTAACCGATATAGACGCCCAAAACGAATTGCACCGAGCTGATCACAGCAACCAGCCAGGGCGCAGGCCCGCCATTGCCATGTCTTCGATTCACCCGCGCGCTGATCTGTGGACCAAAGCTGAAGAGAACCGTCCCCACCAGGAGCAGCCACGGCACCATCTTCATGAACGTAATCTGTGGCGTGTGCAGCAGCAGCCACGCCCCCAGAACGCTGCCCACCAGCGTGACAACAATCAGCGGCAGCACGGACATCAGCAACGGCCGGCTGAACGCCTTCCGGTAAGCCGACGTGGAAGCCACTATCCCCGGCCACAGCGCAACCGTGTTGGTGGCATTGGCAGTAACCCCGGGCATGCCGGTGAACAGCAAAGCAGGAAACGAGATAAAGCTGCCGCCCCCGGCAATAGAATTAGCCACGCCCGCCACCAGCGCCGCCCCAGAAAGAAGAACAATCTCAGAAAAACTCACAAAATAGTGTACCCAACCAATCGCGTTATCGCCGTGAACGGGTAATCGAGGCCGTGGATGCTCGGCTGGGCTTGGCTTTCAATTACCAAACTACCAGGGTCGAAAATCATCTCGTAAGGTCAATTGCAGTTCAAGCCTTGTCATTCCGAGTAATAGCGAGGAATCTGCTGTTGATTTTCACGAATCTTTGCGGGCCTCAACTCACCCAACTACCAAATCCTCCGCCGATTCGCGCGCTTCGCGTGAATTCGCGGCTAAACGGGTTTTGCCGTTGCCCCTGGGTTTGGTGTTGATTTGGCCAATGGCCAAGGGCTAAAGGCCAAGGGCTCGGAGGGTTTTGCCTTCGCTAGCAGCTAGCCGCTAGAAGCTGTTACTGTAACCTGTCCCCTGCTGCAAGCCCGCCGTGGTGGGTGACCTGACTTTCTCTGGAGGCCTCATGAAATCCATCATCCCCCTGCTCATCTGTCTGTTCGCCATCTCCCAGGAACAAACTCCGGGCGGCAAGCAGCCTTCCTCCACGCTTCAGGGCTTCTCCTCCAGCTCTGCCCAGGCCGAGCGCGACTGGGAAAGCAAATTCCGCGCCCTTCCCAGCACGGACAATCTTCGGGAATATATGCGCCTGCTGAGCTCTCATCCGCATCATGTCGGCTCGCCCTGGGATAAGCAAAACGCCGAATGGATGCTCGCCCACTTCAAAGAATGGGGATGGGACGCCCACATCGAAAACTTTGATGTACTCTTTCCCACTCCCAAAGAGCGCCACGTCGAACTGCTGGAGCCCAACAGGTTTGTCGCCAGGCTGGAGGAGCCTCCCATTCCCGGCGACCCAACTTCCAATCAGCAATCCGAGCAGCTTCCTCCCTACAACGCTTACTCCATTGATGGCGACGTCACAGGCCCTCTCGTCTATGTGAATTACGGCACCCGGGATGATTACGCGCAGCTGGATAAATTAGGTATCTCCGTCAAGGGCGCAATCGTCATCTCCCGTTACGGTGGCTCCTGGCGTGGCATCAAGCCCAAAGTTGCCGCTGAGCACGGCGCGGTCGGCTGCATCATCTACTCCGATCCCGTTGACGATGGCTACGGCGCAGGCGAAGTCTACCCCACCGGCCCCTGGCGCAATAAAGATGCGGTACAGCGCGGCTCAGTCACGGACACATACTATGCCGGCGATCCCCTTACCCCCGGCTGGGGCTCGGTGCCCGGCGCCAGGCGGCTCGATATCAAGGATTCTCCGCTCATCACCAGAATTCCCGTGCAGCCCATCTCATACGCTGACGCGCAGCCGCTCCTCGCCGCCATCCGTGGCGTCAACGTGCCGCAGAACTGGCGTGGCGCGTTGCCCATCTCTTACCACATCGGTCCCGGCCCGGCCAAGGTCCACCTGGTAGTGAAATCCAACTGGGACATCAAGCGCCTCTATGACGTAATCGCCAAACTTCCCGGCACAGATGCCCCCGATCAATGGGTCATGCGCGGCAATCACCACGACGCCTGGGTCAACGGCGCCAGTGATCCCCTAAGCGGCATGGTTGCCGAACTGGAGGAAGCGCGCTCGCTCGGCGAGCTGTATAAGCAGGGCTGGCGTCCCCGCCGCACCATCATCTATGCCGCCTGGGATGGCGAAGAGCCCGGCCTGATCGGCTCCACCGAATTCCTCGAAACCCATCTCGACGACCTCCAGCAGCACGCCGTCGCTTACATCAATTCAGATAACAACTCTCGCGGATTCCTGCGCGTCTCCGGCTCTCACTCCCTGGAACGTTTCTTGAATGGTGTGGCTCGCGATATTGATGATCCGGAAACCCATCTCTCCATCTGGCAGCGCGCCCACGCCCTCCGCATTGCCGATGCCACCGGCGCCGAAGCCCGCGACGAGCTGCGCCACCGCGCGGACATGCGCGTCCGCGCCCTGGGCGATGGATCGGACTACGCCTCGTTTCTCGATCATGCCGGAATCGCCGCCATGGACCTGCGCTTTGGCGGTGAAGGTGGCGAAGGCCAGTACCACTCCGCCTATGACGATTTCTATTGGTACACCCACTACTCTGATACCACGTTCGTCTATGGCCGCGCCCTCTCCCAGACTGCCGGCACCGCCATCATGCGCCTCGCAGACGCGGAATTGCTTCCCTTCGAATTCACCGACCAGGCCGATACCATCAAGACCTATGTAAAGGAGCTGGCCAAGCTCCTCAAGACCGAGCAGGACGAAGCCAAAGAACACAACCAGGAGATCGATGAAGGTGTCTTCACCGCCATCTCCGATCCCCAACGGCCGGCAGCCTCACCCGCCCGCAGGGAGCTTCCACCATTCATCAACTTTGCTCCACTGGAAAACGGCGCTGAAGCCCTCTCGCACGCCGCTCAGCGCTACGACTCGACGGTCAAGAAAGTTTTTGAAGCAGGCGGCGCAAACCTGACGGCCGCTTCACTGAACGCCCTGAACGAAAAGCTCTACAAAACCGAGCGCCTCTTCCTGAGCGAAAAAGGCCTTCCCGGACGCCCCTGGTTCAAACACCAGATCTACGCCCCCGGCGCCTACACCGGCTACGCCGTAAAAACCATTCCGGCAGTCCGCGAAGCCCTCGAACAATCCAAATGGACCGAAGCCGAACAGGGAGTAACCACAGTAGGCGAAATCCTCCAACGCGAAGCCACCCAAATCAACCAGGCCGCCTCAGAACTGGAGAGACTATCAGGAAAATAAAAAAAGCAAGAGGTGGAAGCCCTGGACTCAAGTCTGACTTCAGTCCAAGGAGCGGGCTCTTTAGAGCCCTTGCCATGCTGCATCAAGGCGTTCTCACAAGACTGTTAACGCCTGATGAGCAAACATCAAAATAATCAGTGGAGATCAGTCCAATCACCGTGATCACCGGTAAGGTTTTTAGGTGTTGCCTTTGGTGTTGAATTACCCAAAGGCCAATGGCTAAGGGCCAATGGCCAAGATGTTGCTTCTCTTAGCTAAATACTAAGTACTAACTACTTCTTGCGCCACCATCTTGCTAGCCTCATTCCGCAAATCTTCAAACAGCAGCGTACTCAAATACCGCTCGCCAAAATCCGGAATCACCGTCACAATCAGCTTCCCGGCATTCTCCGCCTTCTGCGCCACCCGGACGGCCGCCGCAACCGCCGCCCCTCCCGAGATTCCCACCAGCAACCCTTCTTCCTTAGCTGTGCGCCGCGCCATGTCCATAGCTTCCTGCGAGCTCACGGTCACAATCTCGTCAATCAACTCCTTGCGCAGAACGTCCGGAATAAACCCGGTGCCAATGCCCTGGATCTTATGCGGCGTATGCGTTCCTCCGGAGAGCACCGGACTCTCTGTCGGCTCAACCGCAACAATCTTGAACGAAGCTTTCTTCGGCTTGATGTACTCGCCCACCCCGGTAAGTGTCCCGCCGGTCCCCACGCCCGAGACCAGGATGTCCACCTTGCCCTCCGTATCATTCCAGATCTCCGGCCCGGTCGTCTCGCGATGGATCTTAGGATTGGCCGGATTGGCAAACTGCTGCGGGATAAACCCGTTGGGAGTCTCCTTCAGGATCTCGTTGGCCTTGGCGATCGCTGCCTTGATCCCCTTGGACCCGGGCGTCAGGATCACCTCCGCGCCAAACGCGAGCAGGACGATCCGCCGCTCCAGGCTCATCGTGTCCGGCATCACCAGAATGAGCCGGTAGCCCAGCGCCGCGGCGGCAAAGGCCAGGCCAATACCCGTGTTGCCGCTGGTAGGCTCGATCAAAACAGTCTTGCCCGCCTGGATCTTTCCGGCCTTCTCCGCCTCCCGCAGCATGCTGACGCCAATGCGGTCCTTAACGCTGTTAGCCGGATTGCGCCCCTCCAGCTTGGCGACAACCGTTCCCTTGCAGCCCTGAGTGACTTTATTCAACTGCAGCAGCGGCGTCCGCCCGATCAGCTCAGTAACATCTTTAGCAATATTCATAAAGGTCAAGAATCTCCCATCCAAATTGAAACCGTAAATTTACCAGCATTCACCCCCACACGGCAAAGAGCCCCAAGCCAGAAAACAGGTGAGAGGGCACGCGATTTCACTCAGAACCCCGAACAAGCGCCTTGAGTTCGGTCCACTGATTAGGCGAGGTGTCCATCATCGATCCGGCGGTGGCAAGCAGGTGATAAACGTCTTCTGAAATCTGCTGTCCCGCTTCTCCAAACTTCCAACAAAGCAGATCAAAGGCGGCACCCAATTCATTCGCGTCCAGACACTCTTGGAAATGCTTGTTCTCTTCTGGAGTAAACGGCGGAGACCCCTGTTGCAGAATCTGCCTCAGTAGTCGATTGACCTTCTCACAATGCTGAGTCCACTCACCCTGGTCCATATTTGCGCTGATTGTAGACGAAACACGAGTTGAGTCGCATCGCCATCCTTGGAATGCTGTTTCGTCTACGGTTGATCTGAGAGATTCAGAATGCGGACGTTTCCATCACTCAAGCCCGCAAAGCGGGCGGAATTACTGAGCCCACCGCGCAAGCGGTGGGGAAACAATGGAAGATGCGGATGAGCCCCAGCGGGGCGGCAGACTCTTCCTCCGTGCCCCACCCTATGCGGAGCCCGCACTGAGCAACGCCGAACGTGTGGTTGACGGCGTTGCCGTTGGTTTTGTTCTTGCTCTTCGCTAGAAGCTAGCGGCTAGCCGCTAGCAGCTGGCTTGATTTAGCCAAAGGCCAAAGGCTAAAGGCCAAGGGCTTTTTCGTTGCTCCTTCCCTGTCCCCTGCTGAAAGCCCGCTGCGGCGGGTGCCCGTAACCTGTAACCTAAGTACCGGAGGACTTTCCCAAAATGGCCACCGCACCTTTCGCCTTCACACCCCTCGTCGAGCCAACCAGCAACGTGACTCCGACGCCGCCACCCGCGCCCTTCAACCCGGTCATTGCTTATCTCCTGGGCCAATGCTGCAATCTTACTTACATTCAGTTTGACGCCGGCCTGAATTGGTCACCCGATTTCTCCAGTCTGGAGCTGACTGGCTACACCATAGCCGCATCGAACGCACATACTCTCTCCGTCTTTGAAGCGATCGAGCCGGGACCAACAGCCGGAGATATCGGTGACTACGTTCAAGTGCCCGCCGGCTTCGTAGTGCAATTGGCGTTGACTCCTGCCGCTGGCGGCCAGACGCAGACCATCATGGTTGTCGCTCTGCGCGGCACCAGGACCTGGGAAGAATGGTTCGATGACGCCGACGGATTTCCCACTCCATTCGCAGGCGTCGGGGAGTTAAGTATCGGCCTTGGCACCGTACACGCCGGGTTCTACGGACTATACACCAATGGCACAGACGGCCTCACCGTCTCCAACCCTCTAAATTCGCAATGGAATCAGCGGGCGAGCGGCTCCATTGCCTACCAGATCGGCCAATATATCAGCCCGCTCAACAACAGCCTTCCCCTCTATGTAACCGGACACAGCCTGGGTGGAGCGGTGGCCACGCTCTGCGCGCTGGATATCGCTTACAACTTCGGCTCCAACTTTTCCCAGCTCTTCATGTACAGCCTGGCCAGCCCGCGCGTGGCCGCCGGCCTGTCGGATATTCCCACGCTGGATAACCAGGAAGGCTTTCTCTCCCGCTATCAGTTCTATGTGCCGAACACCTATCGCATCGTCCACGCCGCGGACATCATCCCCATCCTTGGTCCCACGTCCACCACGTTAGGTCCCCTCACCTTGAATTTTGCTCACGTCACAGACGCATACCAGGGCGAAGGCAGCGGTGCCCTGGCGTCAGCCAGCATCAGCGGCGGGGCTGTGACCAGCGTGACCATAACGAATGATAACTACAGCGGCTACTCCAGCTCTTTCCCGCCCTCGGTACAATTCTCCGGCGGTGGTGGGACCGGAGCTGTGGCAGTCGCCAGCGTCAGCATCTTCGGGACCGTAACGGTGACCGTGACCAATGGCGGCTCCGGATACGCCTCCGCTCCGTCAGTACAAATCAACAGCAACGGCTCGCTGGCCCAGAACGTAGTCAACTTCTGCGCCCAGACCGGCGACATAGGCATGAACCACGCCTGCGCCTTTACTTACGTCCCCTACCTGCAGCAGTTGGCCTCAAACTTCACCGGCCCGGTAATAATCCCGCAGGCAGTGCGTAAACACAGAAAGAGACAACGCATCCAAGCCGAGTAAAAAACTGGAGCCCCGCCGCCGGGGGCCCGATACGCGCGTGGCGTTTGCGCGTAGCGGGGTGGAGGCGCATCAACGCCGGACGTGTGCCCCAATACCACTCACTTAAGGGATTCGGAATGCGGATGCCTTGATCACTCCAGCCCGCAAAGCGGGCGGAAATTACTGAGCCCACCGCGCAAGCGGCGGGGAAAGAATGGAAGATGCGGATGAGCCCCAGTGGGGCGACACGAACGGCAGCTCAACCCAACCAAGGGACACCCATTTTTCCTCCGTGTTCCTTTGTTTTGCCTTTGCCGTTGCTCCTGGTTTCAGAACGCCGGAGGCGTGACCCAATGTAGCCCAGCGTGCCAACGCTGGGAAAACGATACCCAACACAATCACGCCAGGAACCCCAGCGGGGTGACACTAACAGCAGCCCAAATGCAACGAAGGGACACCGATTCAACCGTCGATTTTCCTCGGCGTCCCTTTGTGCCCTTCGTGGTTCAAGGGTGTTGCCTTTGCCGTTGCCTTTCCCTATAACCTGTCACCTGCTGAAAGCCCGCTGTGGCGGGTAACCTGTCCCCTGCGCTTTCGCCCTCGTTTCACCCCCCGCGCCTTCTTGTGAACCCTCTGCCGCTTCAGCCCCTCCTGCAGCAGCCGGATCTGCGACCGGATCTCCTGCCGGCGCTCCCGGGCGTGAATGAAAACATCGTCCGGATCGCGGTCCAGCTCTTCCCGTTCGCGCTGCATCTGGTCAAAGCGGCCCGCCTCCTCCCTCTCGTATCCCCGGAGCGTCTCCATCAGCTCCTCATTGGCCTGGCAACTCGATGGGTATTGAGGTGTTCGTCGGGAAAGATCCCCAACCGCTCCAGGTTCTGCAAGCTCAAAAGCGCAGCCTCAAAACAGCGGTTCAGGGTATGAAGGGCTTCATAGGCGCGAAGCTTGATCGGGCGGAATTGCCAATTGCTAAGGGGTGAATTACCGTCAATAGTAGCCATCGTTTGCGTGCCTCCGAGCACGCGGACTGCTGGTCAGGGCCGCGCTGGTGTTGATACCACCGGCGTGTGCCCGTTGGTTTGAATTGTCACTCCGTGTCCACTGCCGCGGACGCGGACTCTGCTTATGTTTGTCGTTCCGAACGCAGTGAGGAATCTGCTTTCGGCTCCGGGGCTTGTTTGGTTTTTGAACTTGCTTTGGCTAATTGCCAGCTGCCAACTGCTATTTGCTCTTCTTTCGTGATTGCACGCGTGGCACAGGCAACGGGGCCCCCGACGTGCGCCGCTTTTGCGCATGACGGGGTTGAGGCGCCCTCGGCTGTGGCTCTTTCTTTTCTTTAGTTCTGACTTTGATTCGGCTGACTGCTAACTAATTGCCAGCTGCCAAGTGCTTATTTACTCTTCTTACGTGATTGCACGTGTGGCACAGCCGCCCTCGGCTAATGTCACTTACTTTGCGCATCTTTGTTTTGAGCCCTTCTGCTGGGATACTCCTGTCGGGTGTACCACACCGCTCGTGGATATTTGCGCGGTTTAGAGCGCTTGGGTAACTTGGCCTGGCTCATGTAGTCGAGAAT